>NZ_AP028929.1:600000-1200000 GCF_041154385.1 Streptococcus sp. SN-1 | reverse complement strand
AATATCCGTCAGAATGGACTTAAAGCACTTAACCTCAAGGATGAAGATGAGTTGATTAATGTCTTACTGACAGAAGAGGATACGGACATTATCATTGGTACCAAGTTTGGTTATTCAATTCGCTTTAATCAATCAGCCGTTCGTGGTATGAGTCGTATCGCCACTGGTGTGAAAGGTGTTAACCTTCGTGACGGAGACACAGTTGTTGGTGCTAGCGTAATTACTGATCAAGATGAGGTTCTTATCATTACTGAAAAAGGATATGGTAAGCGTACAGTCGCGACTGAATATCCAACAAAAGGTCGTGGTGGTAAAGGGATGAAGACGGCTAATGTGGCTGAAAAAAATGGTCCTCTATCAGGTCTCTTGACTGTGAAAGGTGATGAAGACTTGATGATTATCACTGATACAGGTGTCATGATTCGAACCAATGTTGCTAATATTTCACAAACAGGACGCTCAACTATGGGAGTTAAAGTAATGCGTCTGGATCAAGATGCTAAAATTGTGACCTTTACTACGGTTGCAGCGGCAGAAAAAGAAGAAGTTGGGACAGAAAACGAAACAGAAGGTGAAGCATAATGTCTCAAAAAAATAATAAGAAGAAAAACAAACGAAAAAATCTGCTGACAAATATCCTAGCAGGATTTCTGATACTACTATCAATTGCTTTGATTTTTAATGCTAAAATTCGTGATATTTTCATAGTTTGGAATACCAATAAGTACCAAGTTAGTCAGGTATCAAAAGAAAAAATAGAAGAAAATCAGGATACAGAAGGAAATTTTGATTTCGATTCTGTCAATGCTATCTCTTCTGAAGCGGTTCTAGCTTCTCAATGGGATGCTCAAAAATTACCAGTTATCGGCGGAATTGCAGTCCCTGAATTAGAAATGAATCTACCAATTTTTAAAGGGCTTGATAATGTCAATCTCTTCTATGGTGCTGGTACGATGAAACGCGATCAAGTGATGGGGAAAGGAAATTATAGTCTAGCTAGTCATCATATTTTTGGTGTCAATAATGCTAATAAAATGTTATTTTCTCCTTTGGATAACGCTAAAAATGGTATGAAGATTTATCTAACTGATAAAAATAAAGTTTATACCTATGAAATCCGTGAAGTCAAACGTGTGACACCGGATCGTGTTGATGAAGTTGATGATAGAGAAGGGATTGATGAGATTACATTAGTAACCTGTGAAGACCTTGCTGCTACAGAACGTATTATTGTAAAAGGCGATTTGAAAGAAACAAAAGATTATTCACAAACATCTGATGAAATCCTAACAGCTTTCAATCAACCATATAAACAATTTTATTAATACAAATCAGTGAAATCCTGGATTTCACTGATTTTTTTAATATTTTCATAAGAATAAACTTTTATGAAATACAGAAAACGCTTCCTTAATTTTAACGTTTGTGATATAATTATCAGGTAAAAAATTTTTAGGAGTTTATTATGGTTTCTTCAGAATTTATTTCAAAGATTGAATTTGCTTGCAAGAAGAAAGAAAGTCTTTATAGTCAAAGCAAATTTAAGTATGCGATTCGTTCTATGTTCGCAGGTGCATTTTTAACCTTCAGTACAGCTGCTGGTGCAGTTGGTGCGGACTTGATTAATAAAATTGCGCCAGGTAGTGGACGATTCCTCTTCCCATTTGTCTTTGCTTGGGGCTTGGCCTACATTGTTTTCTTGAATGCCGAGTTGGTAACATCAAACATGATGTTCTTGACTGCTGGTAGTTTCTTGAAAAAAATCTCTTGGAGAAAAACAGCTGAGATTTTACTTTACTGTACCTTGTTTAACCTTATCGGGGCTTTGATAGCAGGTTGGGGCTTTGCTCATTCGGCAGCCTATGCACATCTGACTCACGATAGTTTCATCTCAGGGGTTGTTGAGATGAAGTTAGGCCGCTCAAATGAATTAATCTTGCTTGAGGCTATTTTGGCAAATATTTTCGTAAATATTGCGATTCTTTCATTTGTTTTGGTCAAAGATGGTGGTGCCAAACTATGGCTTGTTTTATCAGCAATTTACATGTTTGTATTCTTAACAAACGAGCACATCGCTGCGAACTTCGCTTCTTTCGCGATTGTGAAATTCAGTGTTGCTGCTGATTCAATTGCTAACTTCGGTGTTGGAAATATGCTTCGCCACTGGGGTGTAACCTTCATCGGAAACTTTATAGGAGGAGGCCTCTTGATGGGTCTTCCATATGCCTTCCTCAATAAAAATGAAGATACTTATGTAGATTAAGAAAATGAGCACGATTAAGTCGTGCTTTTTTCGTTTTTAAAATAAAGTAATAGCTATTTCTTATATCAAAATATAGAAAACTGATATTGGTAAACTATAACTTAAGGTGCTACAATATCCTTAATCAAACTATTTGGAGGTCGTTTTATGACTCGTGATTTTAAATTTGAAACTTTGCAACTACATGCTGGTCAAGTTGTGGATCCAGCTACCAAGTCTCGTGCAGTGCCAATTTATCAGACAACATCCTTTGTTTTTGATGATACGCAGGAAGGTGCGGATCTTTTTGCCTTGAGAAAACCAGGGAATATCTATACCCGTATTACCAATCCTACAACAGCGGCCTTTGAAGAAAGAATCGCTGCACTTGAAGGTGGTGTTGGAGCTCTTGCAACAGCATCAGGTATGGCTGCGGTGACTTATACGATTTTGGCTCTTGCCCATGCTGGTGACCATGTAGTGGCAGCATCAACTATTTACGGTGGAACCTTCAATCTCTTGAAAGAAACCCTTCCTCGTTATGGGATTACAACAACCTTTGTGGATGTGGATAATTTGGAGGAAGTGGAAGCAGCTATCAATGACAATACCAAGCTTGTCTTGATTGAAACCTTGGGCAACCCCTTGATTAACATTCCAGACCTGGAAAAACTGGCTGAGATTGCTCATAAGCATCAGATTCCACTCGTTTCTGATAATACCTTTGCTACACCTTATTTGATTAACGTTTTTTCTCACGGTGTAGATATTTCCATTCATTCTGCGACTAAGTTTATCGGTGGGCATGGTACGACTATTGGTGGAGTGATTGTCGATAGCGGTCGTTTTGACTGGGCAGCTTCAGGGAAATTCCCTCAATTTGTTGAGGAAGACCCAAGCTACCATAATTTGAGCTATACTCGTGATGTGGGTGCAGCAGCATTTATTATCGCTGTCCGTGTCCAATTGCTTCGTGATACAGGGGCGGCCTTGTCACCATTTAATGCCTTCCTCTTGCTACAAGGACTTGAAACACTCTCTCTTCGGGTAGAACGCCATGTGCAAAATGCTGAGAAAATTGTTGATTTCCTTGTCAACCATCCTAAGGTAGAAAAAGTTAACTATCCAAAATTGGCAGATAGTCCTTATCATGCCTTGGCTGAGAAATACTTGCCAAAAGGTGTGGGCTCAATCTTTACCTTCCATGTCAAAGGTGGGGAGGCAGAAGCTCGCAAGGTAATTGATCATTTAGAAATTTTTTCTGACCTTGCAAACGTAGCAGATGCTAAATCTCTTGTTGTCCATCCAGCTACAACCACTCACGGTCAATTGTCAGAAAAAGATCTTGAAGCAGCAGGCGTCACACCAAACCAAATCCGTTTGTCTATCGGACTTGAAAATGTAGAGGATTTGATAGAAGATTTGCGCTTGGCCTTGGAAAAAATTTAAAGTAAAAGAAGATAAACAGTGGGTTTCGACTCACTGTTTTTGATTTTCCCTCGGGCATGATATAATGGTTACAGAAGTCTAGAAAGAGGAAAGTTATGAATGAAATCAAATGTCCCAATTGTGGGGAAGTCTTTACAGTAAATGAGAGTCAGTATGCGGAACTTCTGTCCCAAGTGAGAACGACAGAGTTTGATAAGGAATTGCACGACCGGATGAAGCAGGAGCTGGCCTTGGTTGAGCAAAAGGCCATGAATGAACAACAGTCTAAACTTGCTCAAAAAGATCAAGAAATTGCGCAATTACAGAGTCAAATCCAAAACTTTGATACAGAAAAAGAATTGGCTAAGAAAGAAGTTGAGCAGACAAGTCATCAGGCTTTATTGGCTAAGGACAAGGAAGTACAGGCCTTGGAAAACAAATTGGCGACCTTGCGTTTGGAGCATGAAAATCAACTCCAAAAGGCCCTTTCTGACCTAGAAAAAGAACGAGACCAGGTTAAAAACCAACTGCTTTTGCAGGAAAAGGAAAATGAATTATCTTTGGCTTCAGTTAAGCAAAACTATGAAGCACAGCTCAAAGCAGCGAGTGAACAAGTCGAATTTTACAAGAATTTCAAAGCCCAGCAATCTACAAAAGCCATCGGGGAAAGTCTGGAACAGTATGCAGAGAGTGAGTTTAACAAGGTCCGTAGTTTTGCCTTTCCAAATGCTTACTTTGAGAAGGATAACAAGGTTTCAGCGCGTGGGTCTAAGGGTGACTTTATCTTCCGTGAGTGTGATGAAGATGGAGTAGAGATTATCTCCATTATGTTTGAGATGAAAAACGAAGCGGATGGAACAGAGAAGAAGCACAAGAATGCAGATTTTTACAAGGAATTGGACAAGGACCGTCGGGAGAAGAACTGTGAATATGCGGTTTTGGTGACTATGCTTGAGGCCGATAATGACTACTTTAACACAGGGATTGTTGACGTTAGTCACGAGTATGAAAAGATGTATGTGGTTCGCCCCCAGTTCTTCATTCAGCTGATTGGACTCTTGCGTAATGCGGCGCTTAATTCCCTAAAATACAAGCAAGAGCTGGCCTTGGTTCGCGAACAAAATATTGACATCACTCATTTTGAAGAGGACTTGGATGCCTTTAAGCTAGCTTTTGCTAAGAACTATAATTCGGCTTCGACCAACTTTGGTAAGGCAATTGATGAAATTGACAAGGCTATCAAACGCATGGAAGAGGTTAAGAAGTTCCTGACAACATCTGAAAACCAACTCCGTCTAGCTAACAACAAATTAGAAGATGTTTCTGTTAAAAAATTGACCCGTAAAAATCTAACCATGAAAGCGAAATTTGAAGCACTGAAGGGGGAGTGAGGAAATAAGTTATGGAAGATGATCTTAATTATGAAAATTTGATAGATGATGTAACCGAGGCTATAAAAAAGTTAAACTTAGTAATTTTTATTGGCGCAGGAGTTTCAATTGCTCAAGGTTATCCTAATTGGAACAATTATATTGAACATCTTATTAAGTATTGGCAAGGACAAGTTTTATCGGTAAGTGGTGAAAAAAGGCTTGGAAGAGAACATCACGTAGTTTTTGATTTAATTAGCAAATCTAGTATTAGTAATAAACGTAAAGTGGATCTAGTAAACTATGAATTAAAAAAAGTTTTTGGTGAAGATTTTGAAAAGCGACGACTAGATTTTGAAAAAGGATATTTTAAAAATCTGCTACCATATTCAATAGTTAATCAAACAGTAGAATCTTTAGCGAGTTTAAATGCAATATTTATTACTTCTAACTACGACTATGAAATTGAAAATCATATTAAACGTTTAAAAAATTCTGTAGTTACTATTAATGATCTCAATGAATTTACTAAGAACAAGAAAGGGAAACTACAATTTGGTGATGTTCTACATATCCATGGAACACCAGATTGTGATGTAAAGTATTTTGTAAGTTCATCCGCAGATTATTCAAAAACCTATTTAAAAAATAGGGAAAATTTTGAAAATCTAGTAACATGGTTTAAAGAGACAAAACCTACTGTTTTATTTATTGGAGCAGGTCTTGAAGAAGATGAAATTTTATCTTTACTTTGTAAAGATAGTAAGAACTATGCCTTGATGAAGTCAGAGAACACAGGTAATCAGAGAGCTGATGAACATTATAGAGGTGTTGTTGAAGGATTTTTTAGCTCAGAAAACCATACTCAGATTATTTGGTACGGAGATGAATTTGAGAAATTACCTCTTTTTGTAAAAAAATTAGTTGCTGATATTAATGAAAAATTGGGCATACATGATTTTTATAATCAGTGGAACAATCTTTTGAATCCTTCTATAAATCAAGAAGAGTATAATAAAAATCTAGATAGTATTTCTAATGATTTTAAGTATCTAAGCTCTGTTTTAGATAAGGTTATTGAAAATGATAATAATCAACTAGATCAGCTAATGTTAAATGCTCTGTTTCGGGGTGAAACTCTAACAGTAATTAAAAAAAATTTTGTCCTTGCATTTTGGAAGTTTATTGTTAAGAATATTGAAAAGTTAAGTGATAATGAGTGGGATGTGATTTATAAAATAATTTATGAGGGCTCTCAAAATTACTTTATAGATGATGTATTCTTTGTCTATAATTATGCGATAGATAATAAAATTTCTAGTTTTACAAATAATAATAAGCTTAATGAACTGAGAGAAATTATATCCAAAGATGGATATATCGTTAATTCTAACTTTAATAAAGATAAAACTCTTTTGGGTTACTGGCTAGTAAGTACTTTTGAACAGCAAAATCGTGATTTATATACAGAGGAAGATAGTGAAGTAGAAGTTAACTTAAATTACGAATGTGTTAACAAATTAATGTCCATACTAAATAATCCAGAATTTTCAAGTTATAATTACTACTCTATAGAGTATCAATTAAAAGAGTATGATGTTGTTAAATTTCTTTATGATCTTCTAAAGTCCAAAAAATTATTTATTGAAGAGGAAGAGTTTTTAGAAAGTGATTCTGAAGACTTAATAAGTACTATATTAATTCAAAAATTGCTTGTTCAATTGGATAATGAAATTAATTTGGATTTAGAATTTATCAAGAGGTTAATTGATAAAATTGATTTTTCAAATATTCACTTTGGAGAGGAATTAAACACTTTTATTAAAGAACACAGAAGTATTATTAGAGAAAAAAATATTGAAATACCAAAAAAACCTTATAGAAATTGGATATCTTCACTAGAAGAAGGTTGTGTTTCACAATTTTCATATTTAACTCAAGAAAATCTTGTAGAGTACGATGAATCTAGAGTATTAGAGATATTAGTCAACGCAGAAAAGGAACAAAGAGGCTCTTCGTTTTTAGAAGAAAAGACGATAAATGAAACGGAAAATTTCTTGATTACTGTTTTAAAAGAATCAAATGAAATATCTAAAAAGGTTTCTAATTTATTGAAAAATCATATAGATGACTTATATCCAAAATATAAGAGATTATATGTAAAAATTATCAGTTCTCCTGAAATAGAAGAAAATTTGAGAAATATTGTTAGAGAAAAATATTTAAAAAGATTTAACAAAGAAAGTTTTGATTCTAACGATCAGAAATTTTTTGAATATCATATAAAACAACAAAATACGGATATAGATATTTTTGAAAAATTACTTAGTATCAATGTGAATGAACTCTCAACACCAAAAGGTGATAATAAACAATTAGATATACTTCATTTTATAAATAGTGAAATGGGATCGTATTTTCAATGTTTAATATCATTATTTATAAATCATTCAGGTTATAGAGATGTAATTATTCAAATAATAAATTCAGTAATAGATACCGATTATAGGGAGTTTGCTCAAGGTATTTTATTAAATGAATACAATCCAAACAGAATCAATGTAACTTACAACACCTTTTTAGGATTTGCGTATTATCATTCTACAATTACTGTCGAAGCTGCGGATGTTTTCACAGATGTAGTAAGGGATATTCTAAACAAAAAAATTGAGGACAATCAAATTCTTTATAAAGTTTATCTAGTTGCTTTAGAGAGGGTAGATCCAACTATTGATTCGTTTTCTATATCAAAGAATAACTATAGTCAAATGATAAATATCATTTTTACAGAAGACTATGAATTTAGATATTCTAAAGAATGGTTGCGAGCATTATTCAAATCTGACCCAAGTGCGAACTATCTGGTGACAATTTTTTATTTATTATATAATGAAAATCTTAAAGAAAATAGATTTGCTTTATTCATAGAGGAATTAAGTGATTATGTAACAACTTATAATCAGAAATTATCTTTACGAGGAATGAATTATAAATTAAATCATGAAGAACTTAACAATTTTGATTTGTTGAAAAAAATGTTTCTGAAATTAATGGAGACTGATAAGATAGAGAATGATATTTTCTATCTAGATGGCATCAAAAGTATACTCCCATTATTATCTTTAGATGAAAGACGAAATGTATTACAACATATTCAAAAACAGAACAATTGTCCTCCTCCAGAGATTGAGGAATTACAAAGAATTATTGTTAATTAAAATTTGTAAAAAAGAGAATAAAAGGTAGACGACGCCTCTGTAAAAATTGACCCGGAAAAATCCAACCATGAAAGTGAAATTTGAAGCATTGAAGGGGGAGTAGATAGCAAGACATGAACGGTATTATCAACTTAAGAAAAGAAGCGGGGATGACCTCGCATGATGCGGTTTTTAAACTGCGTAAGATTTTGGGAACTAAGAAGATTGGTCATGGTGGGACCTTGGATCCGGATGTGGTGGGTGTTTTGCCCATTGCGGTTGGCAAAGCGACACGCATGGTCGAGTTTATGCAGGATGAGGGCAAGGTCTATGAGGGTGAAATCACACTTGGCTATTCCACGACGACTGAAGATGCCAGTGGTGAAGTAGTCGCTGAGACACCTGTTTTGTCACCTTTAGATGAAACCATTGTGGATGAAGCGATTACGAATCTGACTGGGCCTATTACCCAGATTCCGCCTATGTATTCAGCTGTTAAGGTCAATGGTCGTAAGCTCTATGAGTATGCGCGTGCCGGTCAGCAAGTGGAGCGTCCAGAACGTCAGGTGAACATTTATCAATTTGATCGGACAAGTCCGATTTCTTATGAGTGTCATCTTGCACGTTTTACTTTCCGTGTGAAATGCAGTAAAGGTACTTATATCCGTACCTTGTCGGTTGACTTGGGAGAGAAGCTGGGTTATGCGGCTCATATGTCCCATTTGACACGGACTAGTGCAGCGGGTTTACAATTAGAAGACGCTCTTACCTTGGAAGAAATTGCTGAAAGAGTGGAGGCTGGTCAACTGGACTTTCTCCACCCTCTAGAGATTGGGACAGGGGATCTTGTTAAAGTTTTCTTAACTCAAGAACAGGCTGCAGAAGTACGCTTTGGTCGTTTTATCGAGCTAGAACAGTCGGATAAGGAATTGGCTGCCTTTGAAGATGACAAATTGCTAGCCATTCTTGAAAAACGGGGGGATCTTTACAAGCCAAGGAAGGTTTTTAGCTAGTATAATTGAAGTGTAAGAATTGGAATTCTTCCCCTAAACTATCCAAACCAGACTATAAATTTTGTAAAAAATGTGATAGAATAGACCACGGATAAAAAAACGGAGGATAGCATGCAAAATAGACCAATCATTATCGGAGTGACAGGTGGTTCTGGTGGAGGTAAGACCAGTGTTTCAAGAGCCATTTTATCGCATTTCCCTGATGAAAAGATTTCCATGATTGAGCATGATTCATACTACAAGGATCAGTCTCACTTGACCTTTGAAGAGCGTATCAAAACTAACTATGACCATCCTTTTGCCTTTGATACAGACTTGATGATCGAGCAGATTAAGGAATTGTTGGCGGGTCGTCCAGTGGATATTCCGACTTATGACTATACAGAGCATACACGAAGCAGCAAAACCTATCGCCAAGAACCTCAAGATGTCTTTATCGTTGAGGGGATTTTGGTCCTGGAGGATAAGCGTCTGCGTGATTTGATGGATATCAAGATTTTTGTGGATACAGATGATGATGTGCGCATTATTCGTCGTATCAAGCGCGATATGGAAGAACGTGGCCGTAGCCTTGATAGCGTTATTGACCAGTACTTAGGTGTGGTCAAACCAATGTACCATCAGTTTATCGAACCAACCAAGCGTTATGCTGATATCGTCATTCCTGAGGGAGTCAGCAATACTGTTGCTATCGATCTTTTGACAACCAAGATTGCAAAGATTTTGGAAGAAGCTCGAAACAGCAAATAATCAGATGTGGAGGCCTTGCCTCCTTTTTCTATTTTTCCTTCATAATGGTACATAAATGGAGATTTTTAGGCATATTTTTGGTATAATAATACCTATGAAAGAGCAAGAAAATGAATAGTAGGTGGAGATGGAAAAGTATTTATCGGTAACAACTTTGACCAAGTATCTGAAAATGAAATTCGATAAAGACCCTTACTTGGAACGGGTCTATTTAACTGGTCAAGTTTCCAACTTTCGTAAACGACCTACTCACCAATATTTCTCCTTAAAAGATGACCACGCAGTCATTCAAGCGACCATCTGGTCTGGAATTTATCAGAAATTAGGTTTCGACCTGGAAGAAGGAATGAAAATCAATGTGATTGGGCGTGTGCAGGTCTATGAACCAAGTGGTAGCTACTCCATCATCATTGAGAAGGCAGAGCCTGATGGAGTTGGTGCGCTTGCGATTCAGTTTGAACAACTCAAGAAAAAATTGACAGAAGAAGGTCTGTTCCAAGAACGCTTCAAGCAACCTTTGCCCCAATTTTCTAAGAGAATTGGTGTGGTAACCAGTCGTAGTGGAGCCGTTATTCGAGATATTATCACGACCGTCAGCAGGCGATTCCCAGGTGTCGATATCCTGCTTTATCCAACTAAGGTGCAAGGTGAAGGATCTGCGGAGGAAATAGCTCGAAATATCGCTCGAGCCAATCAACGGGACGATTTGGACTTGCTGATTATTGGTCGTGGTGGAGGTTCTATCGAGGATCTTTGGGCCTTTAACGAAGAAATTGTGGTACGAGCTATTTTTGAATCTCGTTTGCCAATCATTTCTAGTGTGGGACATGAGACAGATGTGACTTTAGCAGATTTTGTGGCAGATCGCCGCGCTGCGACGCCAACAGCTGCAGCTGAACTAGCAACACCTGTGACCAAGTTGGATCTATTAGCTCATTTGCAAAATCAGGAAAAACGGATGGCAACAGCAGTCCGAAATGTCCTATATAAGAAACAAGAAGCTTTGAAAAAATGCAGTCAGTCTGTTATCTTTAGACAGCCAGAGCGTTTGTATGATGGCTATATGCAACGCTTGGATCAACTGCAACTGCGTTTAAAACAAAGTTTACGTACACGGATTTCTGATAACAAACAAGTCGTCCAAGCACGGACGCATCGACTAGTCCAGTTATCACCTGTTACCAAAATTCAGCGTTATCAAGACCGTCTAGGTCAGTTGGACAAGCTTCTCCGTAGCCAAATGGCGCTGGTTTATGATGCCAAGGTTGCTGAAGTGAAGCGACTTTCAGAAGCCTTGCTCATGTTAGATACTAGCCGAATTGTGGCGCGTGGTTATGCTATTGTCAAAAAAGAAGAGACCGTGGTTGATTCGGTTGAGAGTTTGAAGAAAAAAGACCAAGTGACGCTTTTGATGCGAGATGGTCGAGTAGAATTAGAGGTTAAAGATGTCAAAACAAAAGAAATTTGAGGAAAATCTAGCAGAACTGGAGACTATTGTCCAAAGTTTGGAAAATGGTGAAATTGCTTTGGAAGATGCGATTGCTGCCTTTCAAAAGGGCATGGTCTTATCAAAAGAACTCCAAGCAACGCTGGACAAGGCTGAAAAAACCTTGGTTAAGGTCATGCAAGAAGACGGAACAGAAAGTGATTTTGAATGAAAAAGCAAGAAAAATTAGCTCTTGTCGAGTCGGCTTTGGAAGCCTTTTATGGAGACCAGCAGTTTGCCTCTAGTTTGCGGGAGTCTGTTCTCTATTCCATTCATGCTGGTGGCAAGCGTATTCGACCTTTTCTTCTGCTAGAAGTTCTGGAAGCCTTGCAGGTCGCTATTAAACCGGCTCACGCGCAGGTAGCTGCGGCCTTGGAAATGATCCATACAGGGAGCTTGATTCATGACGATCTCCCAGCTATGGATGATGACGATTACCGTCGGGGACGCTTGACCAACCACAAGAAATTTGGAGAAGCAATGGCAATTTTGGCAGGAGATGCCTTGTTCCTAGATCCTTATGCCTTGATAGCGCAGGCGGATTTGCCAAGTCAGATAAAGGTAGACTTGATTGCCAACTTATCTCTTGCTTCAGGAAGTCTTGGCATGGTAGCAGGCCAGGTTTTGGACATGGAAGGCGAACACCAGCACTTGTCTTTGGCAGAACTCCAGACTATTCATTCCAATAAGACTGGGAAGTTACTAGCCTATCCCTTCCAAGCGGCAGCTATTATAGCTGAATTGGCACCTGAAATCCAAGCAAAACTGAAAACTGTTGGGGAATTGATTGGACTTGCTTTTCAAGTTCGAGATGATGTACTGGATGTGACTGCTAGTTTTGAGGAAATTGGCAAGACACCTCAAAAGGACCTGCAGGCAGAAAAGTCAACCTATCCAGCCTTGTTGGGATTGGAAGAGGCTATTTCCTTTTGTAACCAGACCTTGGATCAAGCTAATGCAAAATTAGACGAAATTGCTGAGCAGGTTCCCTTTGAGATAGAATCGATTGTAGAAGTAGTAGAAAGTTTGAGAATCAATGGCTAAGGAAAGAGTGGATGTACTAGCTTATAAACAAGGCTTGTTTGAAACGAGAGAGCAAGCTAAGCGCGGTGTCATGGCTGGTCTAGTCGTAGCAGTTCTTAACGGAGAACGGTTTGACAAACCAGGAGAGAAAATTCCAGATGACACCGAACTAAAACTCAAGGGGGAGAAACTCAAGTATGTTAGCCGTGGTGGCTTGAAACTGGAAAAGGCCTTGCAGGTTTTTGATTTGTCAGTGGAAAGGGCAACAACGATTGATATCGGGGCTTCTACTGGAGGGTTTACCGATGTCATGTTGCAAAATGGTGCTGAACTTGTCTTTGCAGTTGATGTCGGTACCAATCAGTTGGCTTGGAAATTACGTCAAGACCCACGAGTTGTCAGCATGGAGCAGTTTAATTTCCGCTATGCTGAAAAGACTGATTTCGAAAAGGAACCGAGCTTTGCCAGTATTGATGTGAGTTTCATTTCCCTCAGTCTGATTTTACCTGCCCTGCACCGTGTCTTGGCTAATCAAGGTCAGGTTGTGGCTTTAGTAAAGCCTCAGTTTGAGGCAGGCCGTGAGCAGATTGGAAAAAATGGAATCATTCGTGATGCCAAGGTGCATCAGAATGTTCTTGAATCTGTCACAACCATGGCAGTAGAGGAAGGCTTTTCAGTCCTTGGTTTGGACTTTTCTCCCATCCAAGGTGGACATGGAAATATAGAGTTTTTAGCGTATTTGAAAAAAGAAGAGTCAGCAAGTAATCGTGTTCTTGCTGAAATTGAAGAAGTAGTAGAGAGGGCGCATAGTCAATTTAAAAATGAATAAAAAAGAGAGACTTGAAAAAATTAGACGATTTGTGACAGATTATCAAATCGGCACGCAAGAAGAAATTGTAGAATATTTGAAAGAAGCAGGAATCACTGCCACTCAAGCGACGGTATCACGAGATATCAAGGAGCTGGGAATTGTCAAAATTCCTTTGAGAGACAACACCTATGTCTATGAATTGCCAAAATCAATCGTAAAAAGTTTGCAACTGGCTGAAGACAATATCGAATCGGCTGAATTGATGGATAAGATGATCAATCTCCAAGTCATTCCAGGAAATACAGCTTTTGTAAAAGCTCAGTTAATCGAGACTTTTGCAGACAAGATTTTTAGCTGTTTAGCTGATGATAGCTCAATTTTAGTCATTGCCAGAAGTGAAAGTCTAGCTGAGGAAATCTTTGAACAAGTAAAAAATTGGTAGGTCTGTATGTTACTTGAAATTTCGATAAAAAACTTTGCCATTATTGAGGCTATTTCCCTTAATTTTGAAAAGGGGATGACTGTCCTGACTGGTGAAACGGGTGCAGGGAAGTCGATTATCATTGATGCCATGAATATGATGTTGGGAGCTCGTGCGACGACAGATGTTATTCGTCATGGTGCGCCAAAGGCAGAGATTGAGGGGCTTTTCTCAGTTGAGAATAGTCGCCTTTTGCAGGAAATTTTTGATGAGCAAGGTTTGGAATTGGGGGATGAGATTATCATCCGTCGAGAAATCTTGCAAAATGGTCGGAGTATTAGTCGTGTTAATGGCCAGATGGTCAATCTGTCTGTTTTGCGTGCTATTGGACAGCATCTGGTAGATATACATGGCCAGCATGATCAAGAGGAGTTAATGCGTCCTCAACTTCATATCCAGATGTTGGATGAATTTGGTGATGCAGCTTTTTGGGAATTGAAAGAGACCTATCAAACGAGTTTTGATGCCTACCGTAAAATGCGTAAGCAGGTTCTGGAAGTCAAGAAAAACCAACAGGAACACAAGGCACGTATTGAAATGTTGGAATTTCAAATGGCAGAGATTGAGGCAGCAAATTTGCAGGCTGGAGAAGACTTGGCTCTCAATCAAGAGCGTGATAAACTGCTCAATCATAAAAATATTGCGGATACGCTGACCAATGCCTATAGTATGTTGGACAATGAAGATTTTTCAAGTCTGGCCAATGTTCGTTCTGCCATGAATGACATGGAAAGTGTCGAAGAGTATGACCCTGAATACCGTGAAATTTCGAGTTCTCTGTCTGAGACCTACTATGTCTTAGAAGATATTAGCAAGCGTCTGGAAGCTATTATTGAGGACCTTGATTTTGACGGCAATCGTCTCATGCAGGTTGAGAATCGTTTGGACCTTCTTCATACTATTACCCGTAAGTATGGTGGGACTGTTGATGATGTTTTGCTTTATTTTGCCAAGATTACGGAAGAATACAATCTCTTGACAGGTAATAACCTTTCGTCTGAGGACATGGAAGCAGAGCTTAAGAAGTTGGAAGTCAATCTTGTCGATTTGGCAGGTCAACTTGCATCTGCTCGTCATGACCTGGCCCAGCAGCTAGAAGCAGAGATTAAACAAGAACTGCAAGACCTGTATATGGAAAAAGCCCAGTTTCAGGTTCGTTTTAACAAGGGCAAATTCAGTCGTGAGGGAAATGAAACGGTCGAATTTTACATTTCAACCAACCCTGGTGAAGACTTTAAACCCTTGGTCAAGGTTGCGTCTGGTGGGGAATTATCTCGTCTCATGCTAGCCATTAAGTCTGCTTTTTCTCGTAAAGAGGGCAAGACTAGTATTGTCTTTGACGAAGTGGATACGGGAGTTTCAGGTCGTGTGGCTCAGGCTATTGCGCAGAAGATTCACAAGATTGGCCAGCATGGTCAGGTTCTGGCTATTTCCCATTTGCCACAAGTGATTGCGATTGCGGATTATCAATTCTTTATTGAGAAGATTAGCAATGACCATTCAACAGTTTCGACTGTTCGTCTCTTGACGGTTGAAGAGCGAGTGGAAGAAGTTGCCAAGATGTTGGCAGGTGATGATGTGACAGAAGCTGCCCTATCGCAAGCCAGAGAATTGTTGAGAAACAGGGAGAAGTAAGATGACAGACTATTATGTAATTGGAGATGTTCACGGAAAAGCTGGGATGCTGGAAGACCTTCTCAAAACATGGGATGGTCAGACCCAGTTGCTTTTTCTAGGGGACTTGATTGACCGTGGTGAAGATAGTCGCCGTGTCCTAGAGATGGTTAAGGACTTAGTGGACAATCGAGGAGCTATCTGTTTGTCTGGAAATCACGAGTATATGTTTCTGACTTGGCTCGATGACCCAGAAGAAAGCTATGATCACTATCGTCGCAATGGTGGAGATACAACCATTAACTCTATCCTAGGTCGTCCTTTGGATGCACCGGTTGATGGAGTTGAGGATGCCAAGCGTGTTGCTACTGAAGCAGCAGACTTGGTCGAATTTATTCGTCAAATGCCATTTGTGGTAGAGACAGACAAGTATATCTTTGTGCACGCAGGTATTGATTTGACCTTAGACGACTGGCATGAAACCACAGATTACAAGAAAGTATGGCTTAGAAAACCATTCCACGAAGCAGAAAATCATACTGGAAAAATCATTGTCTTTGGCCATACACCGGTCTATGGTTTGTTAAAGCAAGAGCGTGGTACTGCTGAGCTTTGGACTACAGAAGATGGCAAGATTGGAATGGATGGAGGAGCTGTTTATGGTGGTGTCCTTCATGGGATTGTCTTTACTGACCAAGGAATGACAGAACACCACTTTATTGAGAATGACGGCTTTGTTGCTGAAGATTAGTACTCCTAGCAGGGTATGGTCTTGTCAAAATATCAAAAACAATTTATAATAAATAGATACCCTGAAAGGAAGAGAATCATGAACTTAGAAGAATTGAAAAAACGACAGGAGAAGATTCGTAACTTCTCTATTATCGCCCATATTGACCATGGGAAATCGACTCTAGCAGACCGCATTTTGGAAAAGACAGAGACGGTTTCAAGTCGTGAAATGCAGGCTCAGCTCTTAGATAGCATGGATCTAGAACGGGAACGTGGGATTACCATTAAGTTGAATGCCATCGAGCTGAATTATACTGCAAAAGATGGGGAAACTTATATTTTTCACTTGATTGACACACCTGGGCACGTAGACTTCACCTATGAAGTTTCACGTTCGCTAGCTGCCTGTGAGGGAGCTATTTTGGTGGTCGATGCCGCTCAAGGTATTGAGGCTCAAACCCTTGCCAACGTTTATCTGGCCTTGGACAATGATTTGGAAATCATGCCAGTCATTAATAAAATTGACCTGCCAGCAGCAGACCCTGAGCGCGTGCGTACTGAGATTGAGGATGTCATTGGTTTGGATGCCAGTGAAGCAGTTTTGGCTTCTGCTAAGGCTGGTATTGGTATAGAAGAAATTCTAGAGCAAATTGTAGAAAAAGTACCAGCACCAACGGGTGATGTGACGTCGCCTCTTAAGGCTTTGATTTTCGACTCTGTTTACGATGCATACCGTGGGGTTATTCTCCAAGTGCGTGTCATGGATGGAGTTGTTAAACCTGGTGATAAGATTCAGCTCATGAGCAATGGCAAGACCTTTGATGTTACGGAAGTTGGTATTTTTACTCCGAAAGCAGTTGGTCGTGATTTCCTTGCGACTGGGGACGTTGGTTATATTGCAGCTTCTATCAAGACGGTTCAGGACACTCGTGTGGGTGATACCGTTACCTTGGCAACCAATCCTGCAGCAGAGCCATTACATGGTTACAAACAGATGAATCCTATGGTTTTTGCGGGTCTCTATCCAATCGAATCAAACAAGTACAATGACCTACGTGAAGCGCTTGAAAAATTGCAGCTGAATGATGCTAGTCTCCAATTTGAACCAGAAACATCTCAGGCACTTGGATTTGGTTTCCGTTGTGGTTTCCTTGGACTTCTTCATATGGATGTTATCCAGGAACGTTTAGAGCGTGAGTTCAATATTGACCTCATCATGACAGCTCCGTCTGTTATTTACAAAGTTAATTTGACCGACGGTGAGTCTATGGATGTGTCTAACCCATCTGAGTTTCCAGACCCAACTAAGATTGCGACCATTGAAGAGCCTTATGTTAAGGCGCAGATCATGGTACCACAGGAGTTCGTCGGAGCAGTGATGGAGCTAGCTCAGCGCAAGCGTGGGGACTTTGTGACTATGGATTATATCGATGATAACCGTGTCAATGTTATCTATCAAATTCCACTGGCTGAAATCGTCTTTGACTTCTTTGATAAGCTTAAGTCTTCAACTCGCGGTTATGCAAGCTTTGACTATGAATTGTCAGAGTACCGCCCATCTAAGCTAGTGAAAATGGATATCCTTCTCAACGGAGACAAGGTGGATGCCCTCAGCTTTATTGTTCACAAGGACTTTGCCTACGAACGTGGGAAACTCATCGTTGATAAACTTAAGAAAATTATTCCTCGTCAACAATTTGAGGTTCCTATCCAAGCAGCAATTGGACACAAGATTGTCGCTCGTACTGATATCAAGGCCCTTCGTAAGAACGTACTTGCCAAGTGTTACGGTGGTGACGTTTCTCGTAAACGCAAACTCCTTGAAAAACAAAAAGCTGGTAAGAAACGCATGAAAGCTATCGGATCAGTAGAAGTTCCACAAGAAGCCTTCCTTAGCGTCTTGAGTATGGATGAAGAATAAGTTGTCATAATTGCTTTTCCTTGTTCATAGGAAATTTATATAAGAATCAATCTTAAAGCAGGCTTAAATAGTCTGCTTTTTTATTTCTAGAACAGAAAAATTGTTTGAATTGTTTGTTTATATGTTTGTTTTTATGCAACAAGCTATAAAAACAACAAAAATATAAAAAAAGAGACAAAAAACAACAAAAAAATATTGACAACGATTTCATATAGTGTTATACTTATAGCATAAAGTTAATGGAAAGAAGGGGAAACCTTATGGGATTAGATCATTTCTTTGACAAAAACCTTGTGTTTTGCTTAGAAGCGGATAATCAAGAACATCTCTTTGATCAGGTAGCAACTTTATTGGAAGAACGAGAAATCGTAACTCCAACTTATCGTGAAGCCTTGATCACGCGTGAAAAGTCATTTCCAACTGGCCTAGATATGGAATTTTTGGGTAAGGATTTGCCGAATGTGGCTATTCCTCATACAGATATTGTTCATAATCTAGCTGAAAAAGTTGTGGTTGTTCGATTGGATAAACCGGTGACTTTCCACAATATGATTGCACCAGATAAGGAAGTAGAAGTATCTTTACTCTTCTTTATCATTAATAACTCAAGTTCAAGTCAAACGAACATTCTTGCTCAGTTGATGGACTTCTTTACTGGAAATGGTCATCTTGAAGACCTATCAAAAATTTCTGAACCAGAAGCTCTCTATGCTTATATTGCTGAAGCAATCGCTTAATCTTGTCTATTAAAAATATTAAATCGGAGGAAATCCATATGATTAAAATTCTTGCTGCCTGTGGTGCAGGTGTTAACTCAAGCCACCAAATTAAAAGTGCTCTTGAAGAAGAACTTTCAAACCGCGGTTTTGATGTTCACTGTGATGCAGTCATGGTCAAAGACGTTAACGAAGATCTTATCAAAGGTTATGACATCTTCACACCAATTGCTGCGACAGATCTTGGTTTTGATCCAGGTATTCCAGTTATCGAAGCTGGACCAATCTTATTCCGTATCCCAGCTATGAGTGCTCCAGTATTTGACAATATTGAAGCAGCTATTAAAGAACACGGATTAAGCTAATTCTAATTTGTTAACATTCATATAACATAAAAAGGGAGGAACTGTTATGGATGCAATCTTTGACCTAATCAAAAAGGTCTTTACACCCGTCTTAGATATGGGTGGTCCTGTCATCATGTTAATCATTTTGACAATATTGGCTCTACTTTTTGGAGTGAAATTCTCCAAAGCGCTTGAAGGTGGTATCAAACTTGCCATCGCTCTTACTGGTATCGGTGCTATCATCGGTATGCTGAATGGTGCTTTCTCAGCATCACTAGCAAAATTCGTTGAAAACACTGGTATCCAATTGAGTATCACTGACGTTGGTTGGGCACCACTTGCAACAATCACTTGGGGATCTGCTTGGACACTATACTTCTTGCTCATCATGTTGATTGTCAACATAGTGATGCTAGCTATGAAGAAAACTGATACACTTGACGTTGATATCTTTGATATCTGGCACTTGTCTATCACAGGTCTTTTGATTAAATGGTATGCAGACAACAATGGTGTGAGCCAAGGAGTTTCACTCTTTATTGCTACAGCAGCTATCGTCCTTGTCGGTGTGTTGAAAATTATCAACTCTGACTTGATGAAACCTACATTTGACGACCTTCTTAACGCACCAAGTTCATCACCAATGACATCAACTCACATGAACTATATGATGAACCCAGTTATCATGGTTTTGGATAAGATTTTTGAAAAATTCTTCCCAGGTCTTGATAAATATGACTTTGATGCTGCTAAATTGAACAAAAAAATCGGTTTCTGGGGTTCTAAATTCTTCATCGGTTTCATTCTTGGTATTGTTATCGGTATTATGGGAACTCCACATCCAATTGAAGGTGTTGCAGATGCAGATAAATGGCGTCTTGTTATCAAAGGATGGTTGTCTCTTGGTTTGACAGCCGGTGTATCTTTGGAACTCTTCTCACTTATCGGTTCATGGTTCATCGCTGCCGTAGAACCACTATCACAAGGTATTACAAACGTTGCTACTAAACGTCTTCAAGGACGTAAATTCAACATCGGTCTTGACTGGCCATTCATCGCTGGTCGTGCTGAAATCTGGGCTTGTGCTAACGTGCTTGCACCAATCATGTTGATTGAAGCGGTGCTTCTTTCAAAAGTCGGAAATGGTATCTTGCCACTTGCAGGTATCATCGCTATGGGTGTTACTCCAGCTCTCTTGGTTGTAACACGTGGTAAATTGCTCCGCATGATTATTTTCGGAACACTCTTGTTGCCACTCTTCCTTCTTTCAGGTACACTTATCGCACCATTTGCAACAGAACTTGCTAAAGGTGTAGGTGCCTTCCCAGCAGGTGTTAGTGAAACTCAATTGATTACTCACTCAACTCTTGAAGGACCAATCGAAAAACTTCTTGGTTGGACAATTGGTAACACTACAACTGGTGATATCAAAGCAATCCTTGGTGCGGTAGTCTTCCTTGTGTTCTATATCGGTATCTTTGCATGGTACAGAAAACAAATGATCAAACGTAACGAAGAGTACGCAGCAAAAGCAAAATAATGCGCTCCTATAAAATGTAAATTGTTGAAACTAGGTTGTCATACCTTCTAGGAGTGACAGCCTAGTTTTTTATAAACTATCAAGAATTCGGAGAAAATAATGGTAATTGAATTAAGATCAGAACAATTAAGAGTTCAATTTAACAGTTTTGGTGGGGCTCTTTCTTCTATAAAAGATGCTGAGGGACTGGAGTATTTGTGGCAAGGGGATGCCACTTATTGGAGTGGACAAGCTCCTGTTCTCTTCCCCATTTGTGGTTCTTTGAGAGAGGATACAGCCCTCTATATAGATGAGAAAGGACAAGAAAGCAAAGGAAACATTCCTCGTCATGGTTTGGTTCGTAAGAAAGAATTTGAATTAGTCGAACATACAGACAAGAGTGTAACTTTTGCAATTGAAGACGATGAGAATAGCTATCAAAACTATCCTTATCATTTCCGCCTAGAGATCACTTATAGCCTTTCTGGAAAGACAGTGCGGACTCAATACAAGATCTTTAATAAAGAAACTAGCAAGGTCATGCCTTACTTTATTGGTGGACATCCAGGATTTAATTGTCCTCTATTTGATGATGAGGTCTATGAAGATTATTATCTAGAGTTTGAGAAAGAAGAGACTTGCTCTGTTCCACGTCCTTTCCCAGAAACTGGTATGTTGGATTTTCAAGATAGAAGTCCATGGCTAGAGGGGCAAAAAGAAATAGATCTTAGTTATGATCTTTTCAGCACAGATGCAGTCACCTTAGATAAATTGCAATCTAGAACAATTGCCCTTCGTTCTCGTAAACATGCTAAGGGATTGAAAGTACACTTTGCAGAGTTTCCAAACCTCATCATCTGGTCAACTTTGAATAAGGGACCTTTCATTGCTTTTGAACCATGGTCTGGCTTGTCAACATCCCTTGAAGAAGGAGATCATCTAGAAGATAAGAAGAATGTTCGTCTGCTAGAACCTGGTCAAGTGGATCAAATTGGTTTTGACATCGAAATTTTTTAGTTAAAAAACACAAAAACAAACACTAACTGTTGACTTTTTCAGGAAATAGGAGTATATTATGTTTGTAAGCAACAAATGATGTTTGTAACAAACAAACAATCGCTTGTTATATTCTCTTTCGTGGAGAAGAATTATTTCTAGGAAACAGCTTTCCTAAATTTGAATAAGGTGTCATTCATCTCATTCAATCCAATTTGTCAATAAACTGCTAGAAAGCTTTTGTAGGTAAACTGTTAACTATAAAAGGTTTTACTAGCCTAGAAAAATAAAAAGGAGTATACAATATGTCTATTGTTATCGGTGCAGATGCTGCAGGTTTGAGATTGAAAGAAGTTGTGAAAGACTTCTTGGAAAAAGAAAACTTCCACGTTGTGGATGTTACAGCTGAAGGTCAAGACTTTGTTGATGTGACTCTTGCTGTTGCTGCAGAAGTAAACAAAGAAGAACAAAACCTTGGTATCGTGATTGATGCTTATGGGGCTGGTCCATTTATGGTCGCAACTAAGATCAAAGGAATGGTTGCTGCAGAAGTATCTGACGAACGTTCAGCTTATATGACTCGTGGTCACAACAACTCACGTATGATCACTATGGGTGCACAACTTGTTGGTGATGAGTTGGCTAAAAACATTGCTAAAGGATTCGTTAACGGTAAATACGATGGTGGACGTCACCAAATTCGTGTCGACATGTTGAACAAAATGTGCTAATTAGATTACAGTAAGAAAGGTAAGTTAAAAATGAGAATTGCAATTGGATGTGACCACATCGTAACAGATGAAAAAATGGCGGTTTCAGAATTTTTGAAATCAAAAGGATATGAAGTCATTGACTTTGGTACATATGACCATACACGTACTCACTACCCAATCTTTGGTAAAAAAGTAGGGGAAGCTGTAACTAGCGGTCAAGCTGATCTTGGAGTATGTATCTGTGGTACTGGTGTTGGTATCAACAACGCTGTAAATAAAGTTCCTGGTGTTCGTTCTGCCTTGGTTCGTGATATGACAACAGCCCTTTATGCTAAAGAAGAATTGAACGCTAACGTTATCGGTTTTGGTGGTAAGATTACTGGTGAATTGCTCATGTGTGATATCATCGAAGCTTTCATCCATGCTGAATACAAACCATCTGAAGAAAACAAGAAATTGATTGCGAAAATTGAACACCTTGAAAGTCACAATGCTCATCAAGCAGATGCAAACTTCTTTACAGAATTCCTTGAAAAATGGGATCGCGGAGAATACCACGACTAAGAGGTGACCTATGATTTTAACAGTCACAATGAACCCATCCATTGATATTTCCTATCCTTTGGATGAGTTGAAGATTGATACTGTCAATCGTGTGGTGGATGTCACCAAAACGGCTGGTGGTAAGGGCCTCAATGTTACCCGAGTACTTTCAGAATTTGGCGATTCTGTTCTTGCTACTGGTTTAGTGGGTGGCAAACTTGGTGAGTTTTTGGTTGAGAATATCGATAATCACGTAAAGAAAGATTTCTTCTCAATTCAGGGAGAAACTCGTAACTGTATCGCTATTCTCCACGGAGACAACCAAACAGAAGTGCTTGAAAAAGGTCCTGTTGTATTGGAACAGGAAGGTCAAGACTTTTTGGAACATTTCAAAAATCTCCTAGAGTCAGTTGAAGTAGTAGCTATCTCAGGTAGTCTGCCAGCTGGCCTTCCAGTTGATTACTATGCGAGCTTGGTAGAACTTGCTAATCAAGCTGGTAAACCTGTAGTGTTGGACTGCTCTGGTGCAGCTCTTCAGGCAGTTCTTGAATCACCACATAAACCGACAGTCATCAAACCAAATAATGAGGAATTGTCTCAGCTTCTAGGAAGAGAAGTTTCTGAGGATTTGGATGAATTAAAAGAAGTCCTTCAAGAACCTTTGTTTGCAGGTATTGAATGGATTATCGTTTCACTTGGTGCCAATGGTGCCTTTGCCAAACATGGTGATACTTTCTACAAGGTAGATATTCCTAAAATTCAGGTAGTCAATCCTGTCGGATCTGGAGATTCTACTGTAGCAGGGATTTCTTCAGGACTACTTCATAAAGAATCAGATGCAGAACTACTCATCAAGGCAAATGTCCTTGGTATGCTCAATGCTCAAGAAAAAATGACTGGTCATGTTAACATGGCCAACTATCAAGCTCTATATGATCAATTAATAGTAAAAGAGGTATAAAATGGCTTTAACAGAACAAAAACGTGCACGCTTAGAAAAACTTTCTGACGAAAATGGTATCATCTCAGCTCTTGCATTTGACCAACGTGGTGCGTTGAAACGCCTCATGGCTCAACATCAAACAGAAGAACCAACTGTGGCTCAAATGGAAGAACTTAAAGTTTTGGTAGCAGATGAATTGACTAAATACGCTTCATCTATGCTTCTTGACCCTGAGTATGGACTTCCAGCAACTAAAGCTCTTGATGAAAAAGCTGGTCTTCTCCTTGCTTATGAAAAAACAGGTTACGACACAACAAGCACAAAACGTTTGCCAGACTGCTTGGATGTTTGGTCTGCAAAACGTATTAAAGAAGAAGGTGCAGATGCAGTTAAATTCTTGCTTTACTATGACGTAGATAGCTCAGACGAACTCAACCAAGAAAAACAAGCTTACATCGAACGTATCGGTTCTGAATGTGTGGCTGAAGATATCCCATTCTTCCTTGAAATCCTTGCTTACGATGAAAAAATTGCTGACGCTGGTTCTGTAGAATACGCTAAAGTAAAACCACACAAAGTTATCGGTGCTATGAAAGTCTTCTCAGACCCACGCTTTAACATTGATGTCTTGAAAGTTGAAGTTCCTGTTAACATTAAATATGTTGAAGGCTTCGCTGAAGGTGAAGTGGTTTATACACGTGAAGAAGCAGCAGCCTTCTTCAAAGCACAAGATGAAGCAACTAACTTGCCATACATCTACTTGAGTGCTGGTGTATCAGCTAAACTCTTCCAAGATACTCTTGTATTTGCTCATGAATCAGGTGCAAACTTTAACGGAGTTCTTTGTGGCCGTGCAACATGGGCTGGATCAGTTGAAGCATACATCAAAGATGGTGAAGAATCAGCTCGCGAATGGCTTCGTACAACTGGTTTTGAAAATATTGATGAACTCAATAAAGTTCTTCAAACAACAGCGACTTCATGGAAAGAACGCGTGTAAGAAAATTCTCCTAGTTTAGGAACATGAATCTAAAAAATTTAAAAAAAAGTTGCATGTAAAGGTTTACAAAACAACTTACTTGTGTTATACTTAAATCACAAGTTAATACGAGGTGAGTGTTACTAAGTAATATTAGGCATGATCACGGATGAATTAGAAATCGGCTGATTTTCTAGTTCATTTGTGGTCATTTTTTGTACTCATATACCTTTAAGATATAAAAGGAGGTTGACATGTATCGAATTCTAAATCCAATGAATCACAATGTTTCACTTGTCAGAAATTATAAAGGAGAAGAGGTGATTGTAATTGGTAAGGGGATTGCATTCGGAAAGAAGAAGGGGGATTTGATTGCTGAACATCAGGTTGAGAAAATCTTTCGGATGAAGACCGAAGAGTCCAGAGAAAACTTTATGGCTCTCCTCAAAGATGTTCCGCTTGATTTTATCACAGTGACCTATGAGATTATTGATAAGCTTTCCAAGAAATATCACTATCCGATTCAAGAGTATCTCTATGTAACCTTGACAGATCATATTTACTGTTCTTACCAAGCTCTAACACAAGGAAGGTACAAGGATAGTAATCTGCCAGATATTTCTACCAAGTATCCTGTCGCTTTTCGAATTGCAAGTGAGGCTTTTGAAATTTATCGTCAGAAGCTAGCAGATCATTTTCCTGAGGACGAAATTATTCGGATTGCTTATCATTTCATCAATGCTGAGGGTGAGAATGAAGTCCAAGTGGTTGAGTCGATTGATAAGAGGAAAGAAATTCTCAGGAATGTTGAGGAAGTTCTAAAGGAATATGCAATTCAGCGAACCAAAGAGAATAACCATTTCTATGATCGCTTTATGATTCATTTGAATTATTTCTTGGATTATTTAGACAGATCTAGAGATGATAACCAATCACTTCTGGATATGGAAGATCATATTAAACAATCCTATCCAAAAGCCTTCGAGATTGGTTCCAAGATCTATTATGTGATTACGCAACATACGGGTCTTGATTTGTATAAAAGTGAACGAGTTTATCTAGTTCTACATATCCAACGTTTATTGTCATAAAAATTTAATTAAAACTATATAAGGAGAATTCTATCATGAATAGAGAAGAAGTAACATTGTTAGGTTTTGAAATCGTAGCCTATGCTGGCGATGCTCGTTCAAAACTATTGGAAGCTCTAAAGGCTGCTGAGGCTGGTGATTTTGTAAAAGCGGATAGCTTAGTTGAGGAAGCTGGTTCTTGCATTGCAGAAGCCCATCATGCCCAAACCAGTCTATTGACTAAGGAAGCTTCTGGTGAGGACTTAGCATATAGTGTGACCATGATGCATGGTCAAGACCACTTGATGACAACCATCTTGTTAAAAGATTTGATGCACCACTTAATCGAACTTTATAAGAGAGGAGTTAAGTAATGAATAAACTAATTGCATTTATCGAGAAAGGAAAGCCTTTCTTTGAGAAATTATCCCGTAATATCTATCTTCGTGCTATTCGAGATGGTTTCATTGCAGGAATGCCAGTCATTCTATTCTCAAGTATCTTTATCTTGATTGCCTTTGTACCAAACTCATGGGGATTTAAATGGTCTGATGATGTTGTTAATCTCCTCATGAAACCTTACAGCTATTCAATGGGGATTCTGGCTCTCTTGGTAGCTGGTACAACAGCTAAATCATTGACCGACTCAGTAAACCGTAGCATGGAGAAGACAAATCAAATCAACTATATGTCAACATTGTTGGCAGCAATTGTTGGTTTGTTGATGTTGGCAGCTGACCCTATCGAAAATGGCCTAGCTACTGGATTCTTGGGGACAAAAGGTTTGCTTTCAGCCTTCCTTGCTGCCTTTGTTACTGTAGCCATCTATAAGGTTTGTGTTAAGAACAACGTCACTATTCGTATGCCTGACGAAGTTCCACCAAATATCTCACAAGTCTTTAAAGATGTGATTCCATTCACTCTATCAGTGGTTTCTCTTTATGCTCTTGATTTACTAGCACGTCATTTTGTTGGTGCAAGCGTAGCTGAATCAATCGGTAAATTCTTTGCACCACTCTTCTCAGCAGCAGACGGATACCTTGGTATTACCATTATCTTTGGTGCCTTTGCCTTCTTCTGGTTTGTTGGGATTCATGGTCCATCTATCGTTGAACCAGCTATCGCAGCTATTACCTATGCCAATGCCGAAGTCAACTTGAACCTTCTCCAACAAGGGATGCACGCTGACAAGATTCTTACTTCTGGTACACAAATGTTTATCGTTACCATGGGTGGTACTGGTGCGACACTGGTTGTTCCATTCATGTTCATGTGGTTGACAAAATCCAAACGTAACCGTGCAATCGGTCGTGCTTCAGTAGTTCCAACCTTCTTCGGTGTAAATGAACCAATCTTGTTTGGTGCACCACTTGTATTGAACCCAATCTTCTTCATTCCATTTATCTTTGCTCCTATCGCGAACGTTTGGATCTTTAAATTCTTTATTGAGACTCTTGGAATGAACTCATTCACTGCTAATTTACCATGGACAACTCCAGCTCCACTAGGTCTAGTTCTTGGAACTAACTTCCAAGTTCTATCATTCATTCTTGCTGCCCTTCTAATCGTGGTTGACGTAGTCATTTACTACCCATTCCTTAAAGTATATGATGAACAAATTCTTGAAGAAGAGCGTTCAGGTAAGTCTAATGATGAATTGAAAGACAAAGTTGCTGCCAACTTCAACACTGCAAAAGCAGATGCTATTCTTGAAAAAGCGGGTGTAGAAGCAACACAAAATACCATCACTGAAGAAACAAATGTCCTCGTTCTCTGTGCAGGTGGAGGGACAAGTGGACTTCTTGCAAATGCTTTGAACAAGGCAGCTGCAGAATACAATGTCCCTGTGAAAGCAGCAGCAGGTGGCTATGGTGCTCACCGTGAAATGTTGCCAGAGTTTGATTTGGTTATCCTTGCCCCTCAAGTTGCTTCAAACTTTGAAGATATGAAAGCAGAAACAGATAAACTCGGTATTAAACTTGCCAAGACAGAAGGCGCTCAATACATCAAGTTAACCCGTGATGGAAAAGGTGCTCTAGCATTCGTGCAAGCTCAATTCGATTAACGATAGGGACTCTGAAACAGTCTCCTCTCGTTACGGAAATCGCTATTGCGAATTTCCTAATCGCCTTGTTAATTCGTCGGTAAAAAGATATCGTTTTTACCTTCTCATGTCACAATTCGATTAATAATAGGGACTCTGAAATAATCTCCTATCGTTACGGAAATCGCTATGGCGAATTTTCTAATCGCCTTATTAATTCGTCGGTAAAAAGATATCGTTTTTACGTCCTCATGTCACAATTCGATTAATAATAGGGACTCTGAAATAGTTTCCTCTCGTTACGCAAATTGTTATTGCGAACTTCCTAATCGCCTTGTTAATTCGTCAGTAAAAAGATATCGTTTTTACCTCCTCATGTCACAATTCGGTGACTTGCTACAAGAAGTGAGATGGAGAAGGATGGCTCACTGACTCCTCTCCTCTCACTTTTATTTTATTTAAATCAAGAAATAGGTGAAAAAATGACAAAAACATTACCAAAAGACTTTATTTTTGGTGGCGCAACAGCTGCCTATCAAGCAGAAGGCGCTACGCATACTGATGGTAAAGGACCAGTAGCGTGGGATAAGTATCTTGAAGATAACTACTGGTACACTGCAGAACCAGCCAGTGATTTTTACAATCGATACCCAGTTGACCTCAAGTTGGCAGAAGAGTATGGTGTCAATGGTATTCGAATTTCTATTGCCTGGTCACGTATTTTCCCGACTGGTTACGGCCAAGTAAATGCTAAAGGTGTTGAGTTTTATCATAATCTATTTGCGGAGTGCCACAAACGTCACGTTGAGCCCTTTGTAACTCTTCATCACTTTGACACGCCAGAAGCTCTCCACTCAAATGGAGACTTCTTAAACCGTGAAAATATCGAACACTTTGTAGACTACGCTGCATTCTGTTTTGAAGAATTTCCAGAAGTAAACTATTGGACAACCTTTAATGAAATTGGACCAATCGGTGATGGTCAATACTTGGTTGGTAAATTCCCTCCAGGTATTCAGTACGACCTTGCCAAAGTTTTCCAATCGCACCACAATATGATGGTTTCTCATGCGCGTGCAGTCAAGCTATATAAAGATAAAGGCTATAAAGGTGAAATTGGTGTTGTTCACGCTCTGCCAACTAAGTATCCTTTGGATCCTAAAAATCCAGCAGATGTTCGTGCAGCTGAGTTGGAAGATATCATCCACAATAAATTTATCTTGGATGCAACTTATCTAGGTCGTTATTCAGCTGAAACGATGGAAGGTGTCAACCATATCTTATCAGTCAATGGTGGTAGCTTAGATCTTCGTGAAGAAGATTTCACAGCATTAGAAGCTGCGAAAGACCTGAACGACTTCCTTGGAATTAATTACTATATGAGTGACTGGATGGAAGCATTTGATGGAGAAACTGAAATTATCCATAATGGTAAGGGTGAGAAAGGAAGCTCTAAATACCAAATCAAAGGTGTTGGTCGTCGTGTAGCTCCTGACTATGTACCACGTACAGACTGGGATTGGATTATCTATCCTCAAGGTTTATATGACCAAATCATGCGCGTGAAGAAAGATTATCCGAACTACAAGAAGATTTACATCACTGAAAATGGTCTTGGATATAAAGATGAGTTCGTTGATAACACTGTTTACGATGATGGTCGTATTGATTACGTGAAGCAACACTTGGAAGTTTTGTCTGATGCGATTGCAGATGGTGCTAATGTAAAAGGTTACTTCATTTGGTCATTAATGGATGTCTTCTCATGGTCAAATGGATATGAGAAACGTTACGGTCTCTTCTATGTAGACTTTGAAACTCAAGAACGTTATCCGAAGAAATCAGCTCACTGGTACAAGAAAGTAGCGGAAAGTCAGATTATAGACTAGTAGAATTAGTAATTAGATATAGAATTTTAGTGAGGCAAAAAGATGTTCAAAGATTTTATCCAATCTATTTATGAAAAAGTTTATATTATCAATTTTGATAAATGTTCTCAAATACCTTGTTTGACTAATGAGGAGCTGAAAAGACTTGGGAAATGGTATGTCTCTACCGGTAAAGAATGGATTTGCGATTCAGACTATGAGCTAGAAGAATTTAAAAATATCTTTTTAAATTTTATTAATCCTGAAGAATGGGATGATATCTCCTTTGATTCAGATTTTATGCCGTTTCAACAATCATAAAGAATCTAGGAAACTCTTTGTAAAAATCTTCATCAAAATATGCGTCATATCAAGATTCTTATTTTCTTGATATGACGCATTTTATTTTTTATCAATCCTCAGTTTTATGGTTTAGAAAGAATAATTTTTGTTTGTTTTGAAAGTTGTTCAAACGTTTCTTTGCTCAGTTTAGAATCTGAAACGATGGTATCAATATCAGAGATATTGTAGAAGGTATAGAAATCAAATTTATTGAACTTACTATTGTCAGCTAGTAAGTATTTTTTATTGGAATTGTTGAGGGCGATGCGTTGAGATTCACCTTCCTCTTCACTAAAGGTCGCAATCGCATTGTCCTTAATACCATTACAGCTAACGAAAGCTTTAGAAAATTGGAGATTAGCTAGGTTTTGCAAGGTTAGTGTTCCCACAAAGGCTCCAGTGATAGAGCGGTAGTTTCCACCGATTAAAATCAAATCTGTTAGTTTTCGTTCGTTTAAGATGAGAAAGACTGGTAAACTGTTTGTTACAACACGAATATTATCAATTGGAAGTTCACGGGCAAAAGATTCCAAGGTTGTCCCTGGACCAATAAAAATGGTTTCACCTTCATCGATTAAATGGCCTGCAAAACGGCTGATTTCTTGTTTTTCTGCGATTTGTAAGCTTTGTTTTTCAATGTTGGAACGTTCATTATTTAAAATAGAACCTGTGCGAATTTTCTCAGCTCCCCCGTGTACTCGAACAAGTAAATCTTTGTCTGCCAACTCTTGCAAGTAGCGTCTAGCAGTCATATCTGACACATCCAAGCGAGTCATGATTTCTTTTACAGTAATAGTTCCCTTTGTATTTACCGTTTCTAGAATATTATCTAGTTTTTCCTGCTTTAACATCGTTATCACCTCTATTTCTATTACTATTTTATCATAAAGTATTCAATCAATCAATTTAAAAAACAAAAGAAAACAAAAACAAAAATATCATGGTTGTTTTAAACAAACCATGATATTTGTTATCAGTTCTGGGATAAGTGAATTAGTCCAAACCGTAGTTGTAGTCATCGTCTTGCATGGCTTCAACTTCGCCAAGAAGGTAACCATTTCCGACTTGAGAGAAGAAGTCGTGGTTAGATGTTCCTGTTGAAATACCGTTCATGACGATTGGATTGACATCATCTGCTGAGTCTGGGAAAAGTGGATCTTGTCCCAGGTTCATGAGTGCCTTGTTAGCATTGTAGCGAAGGAAAGTTTTGACTTCTTCCGTCCAACCAACACCGTCATAGAGGCTCTCTGTATAACCTTCTTCATTCTCGTAAAGAGTATAGAGCAGATCGTACATCCATTCTTTGAGTTTTTCTTGCTCATCTTCAGGTAATTCATTGAAACCAAGTTGGAATTTGTAACCAATGTAAGTTCCGTGAACAGACTCATCACGAATGATCAATTTAATGATTTCCGCAACGTTGGCTAGTTTGTTGTTACCGAGATAGTAGAGGGGAGTGAAGAAACCAGAGTAGAAGAGGAAGGTTTCGAGGAAGACGCTGGCAACTTTCTTTTCAAGTGGGCTACCGTTTAGGTAGATTTCGTTGACAATCTCAGCCTTCTTTTGTAGGTAAGGATTGGTATTGGTCCATTCGAAAATTTCTTCAATCTCAGCCTTAGTATTTAAGGTAGAGAAGATTGATGAGTAAGATTTAGCGTGGACAGATTCCATAAATTGGATGTTATTGAAAACAGCTTCCTCATGTGGTGTACGGATGTCTGCGCGAAGGGCTTGAACCCCTGTTTCAGATTGCATAGTGTCTAGAAGGGTTAAACCACCAAAGACTTTGCCAACCAAGTCTTTTTCTACACTTGATAGCTTTCTCCAGTCATCCAAGTCATTTGACAAAGGAATACGTGTATCAAGCCAGAATTGCTCCGTCAGTTTTTCCCAAGTTGATTTGTCGATGACATCTTCGATGGCATTCCAGTTAATGGCTTTGTAGTAAGTTTCCATTTGAAATCTCTTTCTGTGTTTAATATTGCGAACTCACAATTGTTTCTATTTTATCATAATTCTAGAGGAGTATCGCACAAAAAGTCGGAAGCCCGACTTTTTTATTTTTTCATAGTATAGATGCTTATTCCAGTCTAGTTTAGCAGGGTGAATGAATCACTAATCTGAGAAAATGGAGTTTCCTCAAGCAAAGATTAAATCACACAGCTTTCACATTGGTTAGCACCGACTTCCCCACCGTCATCTGTAAAGGTCCGGACGTAGTAAATAGACTTGATACCCTTGTTAAAGGCATAGTTACGAAGGATAGACAAGTCACGTGTCGTTTGTTTGTTTTCTTTCTTCCATTCGTAAAGACCTTTTGGAATGTCACTACGCATGAAGAGTGTGAGTGAAAGTCCTTGGTCCACGTGCTCAGTTGCAGCTGCATAGACATCAATCACTTTACGCATATCCATGTCGTAAGCAGAAGTGTAGTAAGGAATGGTTTCTGTTGACAAGCCAGCAGCAGGATAGTAGATTTTACCGATTTTCTTTTCTTGACGTTCTTCGATACGTTGCGTAATCGGGTGGATAGAAGCAGAAACGTCGTTGATATAGCTGATAGAACCATTCGGTGCTACAGCAAGACGATTTTGGTGGTAAAGACCATCTGCTTGAACCTTGTCACGAAGTTCAGCCCAGTCAGCAGCACTCGGAATAAAGACATCTTTGAAGAGTTCTTTAACACGGTCTGATTTTGGAACAAACTCGCCAGTCACATACTTGTCGAAGTAGCTTCCGTTAGCATAGTCTGATTTTTCAAAGTTATGGAAGGTAATACCACGTTCACGCGCAATATTGTTTGACTCAACCAAGGTCCAGTAGTTCATAAGCATAAAGTAGATGCTGGTAAACTCAACAGACTCAGGTGATCCATACTCAATCAGTTGTTGGGCAAGGTAGCTGTGAAGTCCCATGGCACCAAGACCAAAGGTATGAGCTTGGCTATTTCCGTGGTCGATAGTAGGAACAGCTACAATGTGTGAACTATCTGTAACGAAAGTAAGGGCACGAACCATAGCACGGATTGAGCGACCAAAATCAGGTGAGGTCATCATATTGACTACGTTGGTTGAACCAAGGTTACATGAAACGTCCGTTCCCATTTGAAGGAATTCTTGAGCATCGTTGATCAAGCTTGGTTCTTGGACTTGAAGAATCTCAGAACACAAGTTACTCATGATAATCTTACCATCAACAGGATTTGCACGGTTAGCCGTATCGATGTTGACTACATAAGGGTAGCCAGACTCTTGTTGCAATTTAGAGATTTCAGTTTCCAAATCACGCGCCTTGATTTTTGTCTTACGGATTTTTGGATTTGCGACCAATTCATCGTATTTTTCAGTGATGTCGATGTAGTTAAATGGCACACCGTATTCAAGTTCTACAGAGTATGGGCTGAAGAGGTACATTTCTTCATTTTTACGTGCTAATTCGTAGAATTTATCGGGTACTACAACACCAAGTGAAAGGGTCTTAACACGAACTTTTTCATCGGCGTTTTCTTTCTTAGTTGAAAGGAAGGCGATAATATCTGGGTGGAAGACGTTGAGGTAGACAACACCAGCACCTTGACGTTGACCCAATTGGTTTGAGTAAGAGAAGCTATCTTCGAAAAGTTTCATAACTGGAACGACCCCAGAAGCAGCTCCTTCATAGCCTTTGATAGGTGCACCAGCTTCACGAAGGTTGCTGAGGGAAATTCCCACACCACCACCGATACGTGAAAGTTGAAGAGCTGAGTTGATAGAACGTCCAATAGAGTTCATATCATCTGTGACCTGAATCAAGAAACAGGATACCAACTCCCCACGACGAGCACGTCCAGCATTCAAGAAGGAAGGAGTAGCAGGTTGGTAGCGTTGGTGGATGATTTCATTGGCAATATCGATGGCAATAGCTTCATTCCCATCAGCAAAATAAAGGGCGTTAAAGAAGACACGGTCTTCCATGCTTTCAAGATAATATTCACCGTCGTTAGTTTTCAAAGCATACTGATTGTAAAATTTATAGGCTGCCATGAAAGACTTGAATTGGAAGTTTTGGTCTTTGATAAATTGAGACAATTCTTCCAAAAATTCTGGACGGTATTTCTTGATAAAGGCTGTTTCGATGTAGTTGTGTTCAATGAGGTAGTTGATTTTATCCTTGATTGAATCAAAAACCATAGTGTTTGGAACTACATTTTCTTTAAAGAAGGCATCCAAGGCTTCCTTATCTTTATGAAGCATGATTTGTCCATTGACAGGACGGTTGATTTCGTTATTGAGACGGAAGTAAGTCACGTCCTCAAGATGTTTTAATCCCATAAAATTTCCCTTATCTAATTACAAAAGAAAGGCTTCTAAGTTAGCCCTAGAAGCAGTTTCTTCTGGATGATGTACTAAGATTATGCTAATTGTTTCAGTTTTCCTGGTTGGAAACCTGAAAAGACTTCAGTTGGTGTTTGGATAACAGGAGCTGCGCTGAAACCGAGCTCTTTAACTTGATCGATGTATTCAGGTTGCTCATCAAGATTGATTTCACGATAAGCGACATTATTACTGTCCAAGAAGCGTTTGGTCATTTTACATTGGACACAGTTGTTTTTAGAATAAACGGTTACCATTGTGTAACTCCTCTTTCAAAATAGATTACTTTCTTAGTATATCAGAAAATAAATTTTTGTCAATGATTTAAAACTAAATATAGTGGTCAATTTTTCTACTCAAGGCCACAAAACACAATATGTAGTGTTTGTTTTGTGAAATAGTAATGATTATCCTACAAGTAGTTTTTTGGAAAACTATATCCTGTGTTTTGTTATCTAGAATAGAAGATTTTCAGGAAGTTATCTGAAAGGAAATCGAATAAATCCCATAAAATGCTTGAAAAAAATCCTAGAAGATGATATAATACCAAATTGTAAGGGTTATCACATATAACTCAAAAAAGAAAGAACAAAAGGAGAGTCAAACTATGGCTTCTAAAGATTTCCACGTAGTGGCAGAAACAGGTATTCACGCACGTCCAGCAACATTGTTGGTACAAACTGCTAGCAAATTTGCTTCAGATATCACTCTTGAGTACAAAGGTAAATCAGTTAACCTTAAATCAATCATGGGTGTTATGAGTCTTGGTGTTGGCCAAGGTGCTGACGTAACTATCTCAGCTGAAGGTGCAGATGCAGATGACGCTATCGCTGCAATCTCAGAAACAATGGAAAAAGAAGGATTGGCATAAGGAAAATGACAGAAATGCTTAAAGGAATCGCGGCATCTGACGGTGTTGCAGTTGCAAAAGCATATCTACTCGTTCAACCGGATTTGTCATTCGAGACTATTTCAGTCGAAGATACAAACGCAGAAGAGGCTCGTTTGGATGTAGCTCTTGAAGCTTCTCAAAACGAGCTTTCTCTTATCCGTGAGAAAGCTGTAGGTACGCTTGGTGAAGAAGCGGCTCAAGTTTTTGACGCTCATTTGATGGTTCTTTCTGACCCAGAATTGATTGGTCAGATTAAAGAAACAATCCGTGCTAAGAAAGTCAATGCAGAAGCAGGTCTTAAAGAAGTGACTGACATGTTCATCACTATCTTTGAAGGTATGGAAGACAACCCATACATGCAAGAACGTGCAGCGGATATCCGCGACGTGACAAAACGTGTATTGGCAAACCTTCTTGGTAAGAAATTGCCAAACCCAGCTTCTATCAACGAAGAAGTAATCGTAATTGCGCATGACTTGACACCATCTGATACAGCTCAATTGGACAAAAACTTTGTAAAAGCTTTTGTAACTAACATCGGTGGACGTACAAGCCACTCAGCTATCATGGCACGTACACTTGAAATTGCAGCTGTATTGGGAACAAATAACATCACTGAAATCGTTAAAGACGGTGATATCCTTGCCGTTAACGGAATCACTGGTGAAGTGATTATCAACCCAACAGATGAACAAGCGGCTGAATTTAAAGCAGCTGGTGAAGCTTATGCTAAACAAAAAGCTGAATGGGCACTTTTGAAAGATGCTCAAACAGTGACTGCTGACGGTAAACACTTCGAGTTGGCTGCTAACATCGGTACTCCAAAAGACGTTGAAGGTGTTAACAACAATGGTGCAGAAGCTGTTGGACTTTACCGTACAGAGTTCTTGTACATGGATTCTCAAGATTTCCCAACAGAAGACGAGCAGTATGAAGCATACAAGGCTGTTCTTGAGGGAATGAATGGTAAACCAGTCGTTGTTCGTACAATGGATATCGGTGGAGATAAGGAACTTCCTTACTTCGATATGCCACACGAAATGAACCCATTCCTTGGATTCCGTGCCCTTCGTATCTCTATTTCTGAAACTGGAGATGCAATGTTCCGTACACAAATCCGTGCCCTTCTTCGTGCTTCTGTTCATGGTCAATTGCGTATCATGTTCCCAATGGTTGCCCTCTTGAAAGAATTCCGTGCAGCTAAAGCAGTTTATGAAGAAGAAAAAGCAAACCTTCTTGCTGAAGGTGTTGCAGTTGCGGATGACATCCAAGTTGGTATCATGATTGAAATCCCTGCAGCAGCTATGCTTGCAGACCAATTTGCAAAAGAAGTAGACTTTATGTCAATTGGTACAAACGACTTGATCCAATACTCAATGGCAGCAGACCGTATGAATGAGCAAGTTTCATACCTTTACCAACCATATAACCCATCAATCCTTCGCTTGATCAACAACGTTATCAAGGCAGCACACGCTGAAGGTAAATGGGCTGGTATGTGTGGTGAGATGGCTGGTGACCAAAAAGCTGTTCCACTTCTTGTCGGAATGGGCTTGGATGAGTTCTCTATGTCAGCAACATCAGTCCTTCGTACACGTAGTTTGATGAAGAAATTGGACACTGCTAAGATGGAAGAGTACGCTAACCGTGCCCTTACAGAGTGTTCAACAATGGAAGAAGTTCTTGAACTTCAAAAAGAATACGTTAATTTCGATTAATGTCATTAACCTTGTAACCTAGTTGCAAGGTTTTTTTGACGCATTTTAGAAAAGTATAGTCTTATAAAGTACACTTTTAAATGCTCCGGAGGCATGGTATAATAGGGGAAAGTAATTAGAATAAGAGAGAAGCCATGTCTAAAGAAATTGATATTGAGTACTACCACCAGCTAGCCTTGCAAAAGCAGAAGGAGCATCGAAAAGTTTTAGCAAATTTAAAGAAAAAGCCACCAAAAAATCTAGATAAGATAGCCCAGCAGATTCACGAGGAAGTCTTTGCGGAGATTGATTGTACGGCCTGTGCTAACTGTTGTAAGACATTGGGGCCTGATTTTAAAGAAGCGGATATTACACGAATCGCCAAGTATTTTAAGATGAAATTACCTGCTTTTGAAGCGGAGTTTCTGCAGGTAGATGAAGATGGTGATAAGGTTTTTAAATCCATGCCTTGTCCCTTTCTAGGAGGAGATAATCTCTGTTCCATCTATGATGTTCGTCCCAAGGCCTGCCGAGAGTTCCCCCATACAGATCGCAAAAAGATCCATCAAATCAACCATTTGACGATTAAGAATACTTTGACCTGTCCAGCAGCCTATCTCTTTGTTGAGAAATTAAAGGATAAGTTATAGAGATTTAAAGGATAAAAAATTTCTAATAATAACTAACAATATGAGGGGAGAACTCTGTGCCTAGACCGAAAACAAAAGAGGAGCTAGTGCTGGCCTCTAAGGAAAACTATGAAAAGCTCAATCGTTTCATCTCCCAACTAAGTGAAGATGAGCTACAGACTCCATTTGATTTTTCAAAAGACCAAAAGAAAAAGGAAGCGCACTGGAAACGAGATAAAAATCTAAGGGATGTCCTGATTCATCTCTACGAATGGCAACAGTTACTTTTGACCTGGGTACATTCTAATCAAGAAGGTCACGAAAGACCTTTTCTTCCTGAGTCTTATAATTGGAAAACTTATGGAGAAATGAATGTCGCTTTTTGGAAGAAGCACCAGAAAACATCTTTAGAAGAAGCGAGTAGGCTACTAGAGCAATCGCATAAAGAGGTTTTAGCGTTGTTGGAAAACTTTATCGATGACGAACTCTTTACCAAAAGTGTTTATAAGTGGACGGGAGGGACAAGTCTAGGTTCCTACTTTGTCAGTAGCACTTCCAGTCACTATGATTGGGCTCTGAAAAAACTCAAAGCTCATCAGAAGAATTGTAAGGGATAGATGGACTGTTTGAAATAGAAAGAATGAGTTCTTTTAAACGTAATACTCTTCGAAAATCAAATTCAAACTGCGTCAACGTCGCCTTGCCGTACTCAAGTACAGCCTGCGGCTAGTTTCCTAGCTTGCTTTTTGATTTTCATTGAGTATAAGATAAAAGCAAAGGGCCATCAAGTGATGTAGCCCTTTTGAGTTATACAAGCAAATTACCATGCAAAAGCTGTCGTTGGAGCATTGAGCGCTTCTAACCACTGTTTATTTTTTACGGGGCAAAGAGTTACGGATATACCTGCCATATCTAGACTGGTCATAAATGTTCCTGATTTTATAAAGATAATAGTGACTCCTTCAATTTCTAAGAGTTGAAGGAGATCATTGATAAATATGCCCATTTCTAAGTTGCTGGTAGTGCCTAGATTATTTACAAGCAATATAAATTGATCACCCTTTTTCCAATGATAGTGCAATCTTAATTTACTTATAATTTCATTTGCAAGGATTTCCGATGATTGGAATGGGACGATACGATAACCTTCTTCGCCATGTATGCCAATACCATAAGAAATATTTCCTTCTTCCAAGTTAAATAGTGGAAGGGTGGCTTGAGGGAGACTAGCAGATTTCGTTGCAAAGCCAATCGTTGCGATTTCAGGAGCAAGCTGATGACCTAAATCAGTTAGTTGCTCTATTTCGGCACCGTTCTGAGCCGCATATCCTAAGATTTTATGAAGCAAAATTGTCCCTGCGAGCCCTCTTCCTCTAATTTGAAATCTATTGTGAGGTTCAATGGAAATATCGTCGTGTGCTAGACTATAGCCGACTTTAATTCCTTCTTTTCTAGCAGTGTTAATGGCCGAGCTAAATTCTTTGATGTCTGCTTCGAAATTTTTTACAATGATGAAGACACCGTGACCATTGTTTAAAAAACGAATGGACTCTAAGATTTCAGTTCTTGTGGGAGGAGTAAATAATTGGCCATAGATAGCAGCAGTAAGCATTCCTTCTCCCACATATCCAATATGAGCAGGTTCGTGACCGGAACCTCCACCCGACAATATTGGAACCTGATGAGGATTGCGATTTTTTTGATAGACTAAAGGTAAGGTAGGGTGTTTTTCTAATTCAGGATGACTGCTGACAGTTGCTGAAATGTAACTTGAAATAATTTTCTGTTTATGATTTGAAATAAATGTCATTGTGGTCTCTTTCCAATAATTGTCATGATGAGAAAGTCTGGTTGTGGAACTGGACTTTTTTTATTGACATAAGCCTTCACGATCTCTGCTAGAGCATGTGAATGATAGTCTAACAAAAAACAAGTATAAGCAGATGAATCGATATCAATCTGACCGTATTCTTTTAAAATTTTTGATACAAGCAAGCGACAGTAGCTGATAAAGTGGTCATAGAAGTTATTTTGCCCTTGAATATCAAAAAGTTGAATATAAAAGTCACGCTCTTGTTCGAAATAAAAAAATAATTCTTGTAATAGTTTTTGGCCTGAAATAAAGTCCAAGTTATTGGTGATATACTCGGTTAAGTCATTTTCAAATATCCAGTCTAGCAGTTCATATTTGTCAAGAAAGTGATTATAAAAGGTCTGTCTACGAATGCCAGCTGATTCCATGATATCTACAATGGAGATTTTATCAAATTCTCTAGTAGCTAATAGGTCTCTAAATGCCTTGGCAATCCGTTTTTTTGTAATAAGTGATGATGCCATAGGAAACCTTTCTTTTACTTACTTCATTTTACCAAAAAAATGTTTTAAACGGGTTTAAAAGGGGACAAATAATAGAATCTGTCCCTTATCATCCAGCAGTAAAAAATATATAATGAAAGCGAAAACAAAGGTAAATGCCGAAAGGAGTTTCTCATGAAAAAAATTATAAATGAACCGACACAAGTTGTTGATGAAATGTTGCAGGGATTATCATTCATGCATGATGACTTGGTTCAACGCTTAGATGGTTTTGATGTCATCGTTAGAAAGGCAGAAAAGACAGGAAAAGTTGGACTCATTTCAGGTGGAGGTTCAGGACATGAACCAAGTCATGCTGGATTTGTAGGAGATGGAATGTTGTCTGCTGCCATTTGTGGAGCAGTCTTCACTTCACCTACTCCGGACCAAATTTTAGAAGCCATTAAGGCGGCTGATGAAGGTGCTGGAGTTTTCATGATCATCAAGAACTATTCTGGTGACATTATGAACTTTGAAATTGCACAAGAACTTGCTGAAATGGAAGGTATTGATGTAGCAAGTGTTGTGGTTGATGATGATATCGCTGTTGAAAATAGTCTCTATACCCAAGGGCGTCGAGGTGTTGCAGGTACTATATTAGTCCATAAAATTTTGGGTGCTGCAGCTCGTTCTGGTAAATCATTAGCTGAAATGAAGGACTTGGCCGATAAACTTGTCTTAGAAATTAAAACAATTGGGCTAGCCTTGTCTGGAGCAACCGTTCCTGAAGTTGGGAAACCAGGTTTTGTTCTAGAAGATGATGAATTTGAATATGGAGTTGGTATTCACGGTGAGCCAGGATATAAGAAAGAGAAAATGCAACCTTCAGCACAATTGGCCTCAGAGCTGGTTGAAAAATTATCTGAAGGTTTCCAACTTAAGGCTGGTGAACGCTATGGCCTTCTCATCAATGGTTTAGGAAGCACTCCTCTTATGGAGCAATACGTATTTGCAAATGATGTGGCTAAATTACTCCATGAAAAAGGTGTTGAGTTGGCGTTTAAGAAAATTGGAAACTATATGACATCAATTGATATGGCTGGCTTGTCATTAACATTGATTCGATTGGCAGATGATGAGTGGTTGGATGCTCTAAATGCACCTGTTACTACCCCAGCTTGGTAAAACTCAAGGAGGAAATGTCGCATGAATGCTGAACAAGCTCTTGAATGGATGAAGCTTTTTAATGAAAAGATTCAGGAACAGAAAGATTACCTTAGTGAGCTAGACACTCCTATAGGAGATGGAGATCACGGTGGAAATATGGCGCGTGGCATGGCTGCAGTTATGGAAAACTTAGAAGGAAAGCAATTTGAGACCAGCAGTGATGTGTTTAAGCTTGTCTCAATGCAACTACTGAGTAAGGTAGGCGGTGCTTCTGGTCCCTTGTATGGCTCTGCTTTTATGGGCATGGCCAAGGCTGATTCTAATTCGAAAATAGAGGAAATCTTACAAAGCGGTTTGGATATGATTGTCAAACGTGGGAAAGCAGAAGTTGGAGAAAAGACAATGGTTGATGTTTGGACTCCTGTTATTGCTGCCTTGTCTGCTGGCCAATTGACTCAAGAGGTTATTGATAAGGTAGTGAATGCTACCAAAGATTTACTTTCAACTAAAGGAAGGGCATCTTATGTAGGAGAACGTTCTCTTGGACATATTGATCCTGGATCATTCTCATCAGGATTACTCTTTACTGCTCTTTTAGAAACTGGGGTGGTTTAATGGGAAGTGTTGGTCTTGTTATCGTTTCACATTCCAAACACATTGCAGAAGGTGTTGTTGAACTGATTAGTGAAGTAGCTAAAGATGTTCCGATTACTTATGTAGGAGGAACCGAAGATGGAGGAATTGGAACGAGTTTTGATCAAGTAGATAGGGTTGTTTCCGACAATCCAGCAGATACTTTATTAGCCTTTTTTGACCTAGGTTCTGCTAAAATGAACTTAGAAATGGTGGCTGATTTCAGTGATAAAAGTATCGTCATCAATAGGGTTCCAATTGTAGAAGGTGCCTATACTGCAGCTGCTCTTCTTCAGGCTGGTGCAGAACTGTCAGTTATTCAAATACAGTTGTCGGAGCTTGAAATCAATAAATAAGGAATTTTACTATAACTCTTTTTATAGGTGGGCTATTGATTATCTCAACTATCAAATTTTAAGTAAATAATTTCAAAATCAGAAAGGGATTGCTTTGGGCAGTTCCTTTTTAATGTAAAAGGAGTGGAATCATAGCGTTTCTAAATTGTTAATACTCTTCGAAAATCTCTTCAAACCACGTCAACGTCGCCTTGCCGTACTCAAGTACAGCCTGCGGCTAGTTTCCTAGTTTGCTCTTTGATTTTCATTGAGTATAATAATTCAAAACTGATTGTGATGGGACTATTCTAGCCTTAGAATCCTTCAAAAATTAAAATTTAAGGCAATCAATGGCTTAGAATAGTGAGAAAACATTTAGTTTATAGTAATTCTAGGTCTAGAATTGCATATATATTTATGAAGTCAGGGTGTTCGATTGTTAGGATTGTTCTATTCTGAACGATTTGAGCTGTCAATTGTATAGAATAGTAGTTTGCCAATGAATTTTGTTGAAAGATTCCTTGTTTTATGGTAGTCTAAAGTAAAAGAAAGCCCTACTATTATATTTGTATCTTTAATCTGACTTGGTTTAGGTCTAGAAGAGGGATGGATATTTTGGGTTTCCAAATAATAATAATATTTTCACTTGCAAAAAATGTATTTCAACTTTACCTAATGTAGAAGAAGGAAATATCATAAAATGCTTATGACTTGTTTGAAAGAGAATGTAAACTAAAAATGGATCCCCTTTATATATTAGGAGTAGGTAGATGAGTAATCTAGAGTCGATTCGTAAAGCGCATATCATCGTGTGGGGTGCCTATCTATTTTTATCATTAAGGGCGCCGCTAATTAGCAGCACTGAGTATATCTTGCTTATTTTTTTAGCATTTCTCTATTCAATAGTATCGTTACCTATATACTCTGTGAAGAATAAAATAGTATCCACTTGTTTGGCTATAAACTCGATTCTGTTAATGAGTTTTCCAATTTTAATCAATAAATTTTTCCCAGGAAACGTTTCTACTTATATCGTATTAATAAGTATTTTTATTCTGGAGTTCTTAATCTTTAATAAAATTGGTAGAGATTTTGATACTAGATTAGCTAGTGAATATAGGAAAATCAGTCAGTTTAAAAGTAAGATGTCTCAATCTCCTTGGATAAAATATTTAGAGATTTCTAGTTTTATATTAACTATATTTCCATTTATTCTTCATGGTACAGTTGATAATCGTGTATTGGCTCTTATCTTTTTGATAAAAATTTGTGTAGATACTACGATAAAGCTTCTATTAAACAGAATCTTTAATTCAAGTGAGATGATGAAAAGGAGGATATTTTCTCTTTTCGCAGTAGATTTGATTGTCTATTTATTTTTAGGCTATGTTTTAGCAATGCAAAAAGATGGATACCTATTTTCAATTCTACTAATTTTTTCTAATTTCTCACTTCCCTTTATCAGAGAAAAAGAGTATGAACTATTTAGAAATAAGAAGTGAGATAAATAGGCTTAAATCTTAGTTCTCTTTAAAATCAAATCAGGTAGAGAAAGGATATCTTATCTAGGTAACAAAGTGCTTTAAACACAGTCGACGATTACTTATTAGAGAACTATCCTAACCATGCATCGTTAAAGAGGAGAAATCTTATGAAACTCGTATCACCAAATAATTATGTTGCTATTGAGTAAGGAGAGATGAGGTGTCTTGATGGGGGATTATCTCTACATAAAGACGGGGGAATGTTATAGTAAACGTAGCCATTGCTTATTTTATGGGAGACTCAACATGTTTAAACTAAGTGATAAAGTCAGAGTGGCATCTGCTCTTTTAGGGGCAAGTTCCATATTGATTAGTATGTATCTTATACCTTTTATTAAAACTGAGAATAAATTTTGGGAGATACTTTTATTTATTTTAGGTGTATTGCTAATTGGAATTGCATTACTAAGTCATAAAAAAATTAAATTTTGGAAATAGCGTTAGTGAGAAGAACAGGATGATAGTATTATGATGGTTGTTTTAATTTTGATGGTTGTGGTGTTTTTGTATTATGTAATTACAGAGTATTTTCAGAATAGTTATATTGACTGTATACTATTTCTAACATTGCTGATTTCTCATTTGATATGGGATTACTATTTTTTGCCCATTGAAGTCTTAATAGCATTAAGTGGAGTAAATTTGTTGTCAAGATTTTTCAAAAAAAAGAGAAGTCAATAGATTTGCTAGTGGATTACTAAGATGAAAGGTAAAATTGGAATATTTAAAATGAAACATTTTTTTGCAGGAATTGGTGAGATAAGATTTATTAGTTATCTATTGTCTCTATGTGTAGGACTAGCCCCTCTTTTTCATATCTATGTAATAGGCTCTGAAATGAGTTTTGTGAAAATAGTGTTATCTATTTTGGGAATTATATTTGTTTGTATTTTAACTATTGCTCGAATTTATAGAAGATTTTTCTATAATTCACTAGAATAGCATGGGTTAGTTAATCCATTAGAACTATTATTCTTTGTGATACTATACCACTTTTAAGTTTTTACATTAAACAACCGAATGAAGTGAAACTTGTTTATCTTAGAAAGGAAAACTCTCAAATTGTCCTACAAATTTCTACTCTTCGACCTCGACCACACTCTTCTTGATTTTGATGCTGCTGAGGATGTGGCTCTAACGCAACTCCTAAAAGAAGAAGGAGTTGTGGATATTCAGGCCTACAAAGACTTTTACGTTCCCATGAACAAGGCTCTCTGGAAGGACTTGGAGCAAAAGAAAATCAGTAAACAAGAGCTGGTTAACACGCGCTTTTCTCGTTTATTTTCTCATTTTGGACAGGAAAAAGACGGTAGTTTTCTAGCCCAGCGTTACCAATTTTACCTAGCCCAGCAGGGGCAAACACTATCGGGCGCTCATGAACTCTTAGACAGCCTTATCGAGCGAGATTATGATCTATATGCTGCGACAAATGGCATTACTGCCATTCAAACAGGGCGTTTGGCTCAATCTGGACTAGCACCTTATTTCAATCAAGTCTTTATCTCTGAACAGTTGCAAACACAAAAGCCTGATGCTTTTTTCTATGAAAAAATCGGTCAGCAGATTGCTGGATTTGATAAAGAAAAAGCCCTGATGATTGGAGATTCTCTAACCGCCGACATTCAAGGCGGCAATAATGCGGGGATTGACACGATTTGGTACAATCCTCATCACCTCGAAAATCCCACACAAGCCCAGCCAACCTACGAAGTCCATTCCTACCAAGACTTGCTGGATTGTTTAGATAAACTGTAAAAAGTGGTTTCCATAGCCACTTTTTGCTATAATAGAGGCAGTAAAAACGAAGGAGTTGGCTATGAAACACTCGTCTTGGCATGATTTGATTAAGGCGCAATTACCTGAGGGTTATTTTGGGAAAATCAATCAGTTTATGGAGCAGGTCTATGCTCAGGGGACTGTTTATCCGCCCAAGGAAAAGGTTTTTCAGGCTCTCTTGACAACACCGCTAGAAGAGGTTAAGGTGGTAATTCTAGGGCAAGACCCCTATCACGGGCCAGGTCAAGCGCAAGGCTTGAGTTTTTCGGTTCCAGATGCTATTCCATCTCCGCCATCCTTGCAAAATATCTTGAAAGAATTGTCAGATGATATTGGGGTTAAGAAATCTCATGATTTGACAGCTTGGGCTGAGCAAGGAGTCTTGCTTCTTAATGCTTGTTTGACGGCTCCTGCTGGACGGGCCAATGGTCATGCTGGTCAGATATGGGAGCCCTTTACTGATGCTGTGATTCAGGTGGTCAATCATATAGATAGACCAGTCGTTTTTGTACTCTGGGGAGCTTATGCACGCAAGAAGAAGGTCTTGGTTACCAATCCTCATCACTTAATTATCGAATCAGCCCATCCCAGTCCTTTGTCGGTTTATAGAGGATTTTGGGGTTCCAAGCCTTTTTCCAAGGCTAATGCATTCTTAAAAGAAACAGGACAAGAGCCAATCGATTGGCTTAGATAAGGAGAAAATATGCCTCAGTTAGCGACAATTTGCTACATTGATAACGGGAAAGAACTGCTTATGCTCCACCGCAATAAGAAACCCAATGATGTCCATGAAGGGAAATGGATTGGTGTGGGTGGTAAGCTAGAGCGAGGAGAGACGCCTCAGGAATGCGCTGCGCGTGAAATCCTCGAAGAAACAGGGCTCAAAGCTAAGCCAGTTCTAAAAGGTGTTATCACTTTTCCTGAATTTACGCCAGATTTAGACTGGTACACCTATGTTTTTAAAGTGACGGAGTTTGAGGGCGACTTGATTGATTGCAACGAGGGAACGCTGGAATGGGTTCCCTATGACGAGGTTTTGAGCAAGCCGACTTGGGAAGGTGACCATACCTTTGTTGAGTGGCTTTTAGAGGATAAACCCTTCTTTTCAGCCAAGTTTGTTTATGATGGGGATAAATTGTTGGATACCCAAGTTGATTTCTATGAATAAAGGAGAAAGCAGATGCTACTAATCAAAAATGGTCGTGTAATGGATCCCAAGTCTGGTTTGGATCAAGTGTGTGATGTCTTAGTTCAAGATGGGAAAATTATAAAAATTGCGCCTGAGATCACGGAAGAAGGAGCAGAAATCTTAGATGCTAGTGGTCTTGTAGTTGCTCCTGGCTTGGTCGATATTCATGTTCATTTCCGTGAACCGGGTCAAACACATAAAGAAGATATTCATACTGGTGCCCTAGCAGCCGCTGCAGGTGGTTTTACAACTGTTGTCATGATGGCTAATACTAGTCCAACCATTTCGGATGTGGAAACTTTGCAAGAAGTTCTCCAGTCAGCTGCCAAAGAGAAGATTCATGTCAAGACGGTTGCGACCATTACTAAAAACTTTAATGGCCAAGATTTGACAGACTTCAAGGCACTCTTAGAAGCTGGTGCGGTTGGTTTTTCTGATGACGGCATTCCGCTTGAAAGCAGTAAAGTTGTAAAGGAAGCCATGGAGGAAGCTAAAAAGCTTAATACCTTTATTAGTCTTCATGAGGAAGATCCAGGTTTGAACGGTGTTCTTGGCTTTAACGAAAATATTGCTAAAGAACATTTCCATATCTGCGGTGCGACTGGAGTAGCTGAGTATGCTATGATGGCGCGTGATGTCATGATTGCCTATGCAACCAAGGCCCATGTTCATATTCAGCATTTGTCTAAGGAAGAAAGTGTTAAAGTAGTTGAGTTTGCTCAGGGATTGGGTGCGAAAGTCACAGCAGAAGTAGCGCCACAGCATTTCTCTAAGACAGAAGCACTTCTTTTGACACAAGGTAGCAATGCTAAGATGAATCCGCCGCTTCGTTTGGAATCAGACCGTCGTGCTGTTATCGAAGGTCTTAAGTCAGGTGTCATCACAGTTATTGCGACAGACCATGCGCCTCACCATGCGGATGAAAAAAATGTCGAGGATATTACCAAAGCGCCATCTGGTATGACTGGCTTAGAAACATCTCTATCTCTTGGATTGACTTATTTGGTCGAAGCTGGTGAGTTAAGCTTGATGGAATTACTCGAAAAAATGACATACAACCCATCCAAGCTTTACAACTTTGAAGCAGGTTACTTGGCTGAGAATGGTCCAGCTGACATCACTATTTTTGATGCTAAGGCTGACCGCCTTGTGGACTCCCATTTTGCTTCGAAAGCAGCTAATTCACCATTCATCGGTGAAACCTTAAAAGGGCAGGTTAAATATACCATCTGTAAGGGACAAATTGTCTATCAAAACTAGGTGGGAGTCTGCTCTGTAAACAAAAAGAATAGAGAGCTTATATGTACCAGACCCATCATTTTAAAGACAAGTTTATCTTATTTTTAAAGATATTTTTCCCTATCCTGATTTATCAATTTGCCAACTATTCTGCATCCTTTGTTGATACGACTATGACTGGCCAATACAATACCATGGACTTGGCTGGTGTGTCTATGGCAACCAGTATCTGGAATCCTTTCTTTACCTTTCTAACAGGTATTGTTTCAGCCTTGGTGCCCATCATTGGTCACCATCTTGGTCGAGGTAAAAAGGAAGAAGTTGCGTCAGATTTTTACCAGTTCATCTATCTGGCCTTGGGCCTATCTGTGGTCTTGCTGGGGATGGTACTTTTCTTGGCACCGCCAATCTTGAATCATATTGGACTAGAAGCACCGGTGGCGGCAGTAGCGGTTCGCTATCTCTGGTTTTTATCTATCGGGATTATCCCCTTGTTGCTCTTTAGTGTCATTCGTTCCTTGCTGGATTCGCTAGGCTTGACCAAATTGTCCATGTACCTCATGCTTTTGTTACTTCCTCTCAATAGTGGATTTAACTATCTCTTGATTTACGGTGCCTTTGGTGTTCCAGAACTGGGAGGGGCTGGTGCTGGTTTAGGTACTTCCTTGGCCTACTGGGTCTTGCTGGGGATTTCTGTTTTGGTTCTATTTAAACAGGAGAAGCTCAAAGCCTTGCATTTTGAGAAACGCATTCCGCTTAATATGGATAAAATCAAGGAAGGAGTTCGTTTAGGTCTACCTATTGGGGGAACTGTCTTTGCCGAAGTGGCTATCTTTTCCGTGGTTGGCTTGATTATGGCTAAGTTCTCGTCCTTGATTATCGCTAGTTACCAGTCAGCCATGAACTTTTCAAGTCTTATGTACGCCTTTCCTATGAGTATCTCATCGGCTATGGCTATTGTCGTTTCCTATGAAGTGGGAGCCAAGCGATTTGATGATGCGAAAACTTATATTGGTTTAGGAAGAGGGACCGCCCTCATTTTTGCGGCCTTCACCTTATCTTTCCTTTACATTTTTAGAGGAAATGTGGCCAGTCTTTATGGTAACGACCCAGAATTTATCGATTTGACAGCGCGTTTTTTGACTTACAGCCTCTTCTTTCAGTTAGCAGATACCTTTGCGGCACCGCTTCAGGGAATTTTACGGGGGTATAAGGATACAGTTATTCCTTTTTACCTTGGTTTGGTTGGTTATTGGGGCGTAGCAATCCCAGTGGCTATGGTATTTGATTCCCTAACAGATTTTGGAGCTTATTCATACTGGATTGGTTTGATTATTAGTCTAATCGTGAGTGGCGTTCTCTACCGTTGGCGTTTGACAGTGATTATGAAAAGATTTGAATCTTTAGCAAAATCTAAACGATAAAAAGTTTGTGAAAAAATATTCTTAATGAGAAAATCCCTTGTTTTCATGGGGTTTTCTTTTTTATTTTGTGAAATTTACTTGAGAAAAACTTTGACAGTCTTTACCAAAAACGGTAGAATAGTAAGGTAAGAAGAAAGTTAGAAAGGCAAGAAGATGTCAACTTTAGATAAAAATCTTTTGCTAGAAATGTTCCGTAAGATGGAAGAAATCCGTCGCATGGACTTAAAAATTGCGCAATTAGTAAAGAAAGGAAAAGTGCCAGGAATGACGCACTTTTCTGTTGGTGAAGAGGCAGCTAACGTGGGGGCTATGTTAGCTCTCAATCCAGATGATCTGATTACCTCAAACCACCGTGGTCATGGACAAGCTATTGCCAAAGGGATTGACCTCAACGGAATGATGGCTGAAATCCTTGGTAAATACACTGGAACCTGTAAAGGAAAAGGTGGATCTATGCATATCGCCGACCTTGATGCTGGTAACCTTGGTGCCAATGGTATCGTAGGTGGTGGTATGGGGATTGCTGTCGGTGCAGCTCTTAGTCAGCAAATGCAAAATACCGGTAAAATCGTTGTCTGCTTCTTTGGAGATGGTGCGACCAATGAAGGTGTTTTCCACGAAGCAGTGAACATGGCTTCTATCTGGAACCTGCCAGTCATTTTCTATTGCATTAACAACGGTTACGGTATCTCTGCGAATATCAAGAAAATGACCAATGTAGAACATATCCATCAACGTAGCGCCGCTTATGGAATTCCTGGAATGTTCATCGAAGATGGAAACAATGTCATCGATGTTTATGAAGGGTTCAAGAAAGCTGTAGATCATGTTCGCAGTGGCAATGGACCAGTCTTGATTGAAAGTGTAACTTATCGCTGGCTTGGTCACTCATCATCTGACCCTGGTAAATATCGTACACGTGAAGAAGTGGAATTGTGGAAACAAAAAGACCCGATCGAAAACCTTCGCAAGTACCTCATTGAAAACACTATTGCAAGTGCCGAAGAATTGGAAGAAATCCAAGCGCAAGTAAAGGAAGCAGTAGAAGCTTCTGTTAAATTTGCAGAGGAAAGTCCATTCCCACCGCTTGAATCAGCATTTGAAGATATTTACGCAGACTAAGGAGAAAGAGATAAAATGGAAACAAAAACAATGTCCTTCCGTGACACCATTATCCTTGCTATGTCTGAGGAAATGCGTCGCGATGAAAATGTGTTCTTGATGGGAGAAGACGTTGGTGTCTTCGGAGGAGACTTCGGAACTTCTGTTGGAATGCTTGAAGAATTTGGTCCAGAACGTGTTCGTGACTGTCCAATTTCTGAAGCAGCCATCTCAGGGGCAGCAGCAGGAGCAGCCATGACAGGACTTCGTCCAATTGTCGATATGACCTTTATGGACTTCTCGGTCATTGCCATGGACAATATCGTCAACCAAGCTGCTAAAACACGTTATATGTTTGGTGGTAAAGGTCAGGTTCCAATGACTGTTCGTTGTGCAGCAGGTAACGGAGTTGGTTCTGCAGCCCAGCACTCGCAATCTCTAGAGTCTTGGTTTACTCACATTCCAGGACTTAAGGTTGTAGCGCCAGGTACACCTGCGGACATGAAAGGATTACTTAAGTCTTCTATCCGTGATAATAACCCTGTTATCATTCTTGAGTACAAGTCAGAATTTAACCAAAAAGGGGAAGTGCCAGTTGATCCAGACTACACAATCCCACTTGGAGTTGGGGAAATTAAACGTGAAGGAACGGATGTAACAGTTGTTACTTACGGGAAAATGCTTCGCCGTGTGGTTCAAGCAGCTGAAGAATTAGCAGAAGAAGGAATTTCAGTTGAAATTGTGGATCCTCGTACCCTTGTTCCACTTGATAAGGATATCATCATCAACTCAGTGAAGAAGACTGGTAAGGTTGTTCTGGTCAACGATGCCCATAAAACAAGTGGCTATATCGGAGAGATTTCAGCTATTATTTCAGAATCAGAAGCATTTGATTATTTAGATGCACCAATCCGCCGCTGTGCAGGAGAAGATGTGCCAATGCCTTACGCACAAAACCTGGAAAATGCAATGATTCCAACCGTTGAAAGCATCAAAGATGCCATCCGAAAAACATATAACAAAGAATAGAATTGCATAAGATAAATTATGTAAAATAACGGTTGTTTTTAACTTTAGTAACTTGAGATATGTATTGTACCCAAGTTATTTGCAAATTTGCGACAGGAGAGAGTCGAATCGATAATATTCGACGAATGAATTAGTAAGTCTACTAGGTTGATCGCCTAATAGCGGCAACCGTAGCAACTTGAGATACGTGTTGTATCCAAGTTGTTTCTAAAGTTGCGACATGAGAGAGTCGAATCAGTAATATTCGACGAATGAATTAGTAAGTCTACTAGGTTGACCGCCTGATAGCGGCAACCGTAGTAACTTGAGACACGTTCCGTGTCCAAGTTACTTGTAGAGTTGAATTCGGACGGAGGTCTGTGAAAAAAAGATAGATTTCCTTGTGTTCATCGAACACATCGTCAATCTCCTATTTTTTCATTGCCCTCTGCGTCCTTAATATCTTAGTATAGAATTGGAGAGGTCATGGCTGATGACAAGCTAAGAGCGACTCCTGCAGCTAGAAAGTTAGCGGATGATTTAGGAATCAACCTCTACGACGTTTCTGGCTCAGGTGCAAACGGTCGTGTCCACAAAGAAGACGTGGAAACTTATAAAGACACAAACGTGGTTCGCATTTCGCCACTTGCAAAACGAATTGCCCTCGAACATAATATTGCTTGGCAGGAAATCCAAGGAACTGGTCATCGTGGTAAAATCATGAAGAAGGATGTTTTGGCCTTGCTTCCTGAAAATATCGAAAACGATACCATCAAGTCTCCTGCTCAGATTGAAAAAGTGGAAGAAGTTCCTGATAACGTAACACCATACGGTGAAATTGAACGTATTCCAATGACACCAATGCGTAAGGTTATTGCCCAACGTATGGTTGAATCTTACCTAACTGCGCCAACCTTCACGCTCAACTATGAAGTTGATATGACTGAAATGTTGGCTCTTCGTAAGAAGGTGCTTGAACCAATCATGGGAGCAACCGGGAAGAAGACTACTGTAACAGATCTTCTTTCACTTGCTGTTGTGAAAACCTTGATGAAGCATCCTTATATCAACGCTTCATTGACAGAAGATGGCAAGACCATTATCACTCATAACTATGTCAACCTTGCCATGGCAGTTGGTATGGATAATGGATTGATGACACCTGTTGTTTACAATGCTGAGAAGATGAGTCTTTCAGAACTGGTTGTAGCCTTTAAGGATGTTATTGGCCGTACCTTGGATGGTAAATTGGCTCCAAGCGAACTGCAAAATTCAACATTTACTATCAGTAACTTGGGAATGTTTGGCGTTCAGTCCTTTGGTCCGATCATCAACCAACCAAACTCAGCTATCCTTGGTGTGAGTTCGACAATTGAGAAGCCGGTTGTCGTCAATGGTGAAATTGTGATTCGCCCAATCATGAGTCTTGGTTTAACAATTGACCACCGTGTCGTAGATGGTATGGCTGGTGCTAAGTTCATGAAAGACTTGAAAGAATTGATAGAAAATCCAATCTCAATGTTGATTTAAGAACAAGAGTATTCATTTTAAAGATATAGATAAAGGAAGGAAGACATGGCCTTAGAAGTAATTATGCCAAAAGCCGGCGTGGATATGACAGAAGGACAAATCGTCCAATGGAATAAAAAAGTCGGAGAATTTGTAAAAGAAGGAGAAATCCTTTTGGAAATCATGACTGACAAAGTCAGCATGGAATTGGAAGCCGAAGAAGATGGGTACTTGATTGCCATTCTCAAAGGAGATGGTGAAACTGTCCCTGTAACGGAAGTTATCGGTTACCTTGGTGAAGAAGGGGAAAACATCCCAACAGCTGGAGCAGCAGCCCCAGAAGCTAGCCCTGCACCTGCAGCAAGTGCCTCAAACGATGATGGTAAGAGCGATGATGCTTTTGATATCGTTGTGATTGGTGGAGGTCCTGCTGGTTATGTTGCAGCCATCAAAGCTGCCCAACTCGGCGGTAAGGTTGCCCTTGTTGAGAAATCTGAACTTGGTGGAACCTGCTTGAACCGTGGCTGTATCCCAACTAAGACCTACCTTCATAACGCTGAAATTATCGAAAACATCGGTCATGCCGCAAACCGTGGTATCGTAATCGAAAATCCAAACTTCACTGTAGATATGGACAAACTTTTAGAAACTAAATCTAAAGTTGTTAATACTCTTGTTGGTGGTGTTGCAGGACTTCTTCGTAGCTACGGAGTTACTGTTCATAAGGGTATCGGTACTATTACTAAAGACAAGAATGTCTTGGTAAATGGTTCAGAATTGCTTGAAACCAAGAAAATTATCCTTGCTGGTGGTTCAAAAGTCAGCAAGATCAACGTTCCTGGTATGGAATCGTCACTTGTCATGACCAGTGACGATATTCTTGAAATGAACGAAGTTCCAGAAAGTCTCGTTATCATTGGTGGTGGGGTTGTCGGTATCGAGCTTGGTCAAGCCTTCATGACATTCGGTTCAAAAGTAACTGTTATCGAAATGATGGATCGCATTGTCCCAGCAATGGATGCGGAAGTATCTAAGAACCTTCGCTTGATCCTTGAGCGTAAAGGAATGACCATCTTGACTGGTACTAAACTGCAAGAAATCATCGAGGAAAATGGTCAACTTCGTATCAAGGTTGAAGGAAAAGACGATATTATCGCAAGCAAAGCTCTCCTTTCAATCGGTCGTGTTCCGGATCTTGAAGGTATTGGTGATGTTGAGTTTGAATTGGATCGTGGTCGCATCAAGGTCAACGAATACATGGAAACTTCTGTTCCAGGTATCTACGCACCAGGTGACATCAACGGTACTAAGATGTTGGCTCACGCAGCCTTCCGCATGGGTGAAGTTGCTGCTGAAAACGCCCTTAAAGGAAACCATGCTGTTGCCAAGTTGAATTTGACTCCTGCAGCTATCTACACACTTCCAGAAGTAGCGGCAGTTGGTTTGACTGAAGAACAAGCCCGTGAGAAATATGATGTCCAAATCGGTAAATTCAACTTTGCTGCTAATGGTCGTGCCATTGCTTCTGATGCTGCTCAAGGTTTCGTAAAAGTCATTGCAGATAAGAAATACGGGGAAATTCTTGGTGTTCACATCATTGGTCCTGCAGCTGCAGAATTGATCAATGAGGCGTCAAGCATTATCGAAATGGAAATTACTGTTGAAGAAATGCTGAAGACTATCCACGGACACCCAACCTACTCTGAAGTGATGTACGAAGCATTTGCGGATGTTCTAGGAATGGCTATCCATTCACCTAAGAAAAAATAAAAGAAAGATAGATTAGACTGGAAGGTTATTTCCAGTCTCTATCGTATAAAGGGATATCATGAAATATATTATTAATCATTCAAACGACACTGCTTTTAATATCGCCTTGGAAGAATATGCCTTTAAACATCTTTTGGATGAGGATCAAATCTTCCTTCTTTGGATCAATAAACCATCTATCATTGTTGGTCGTCACCAGAACACTATCGAAGAAATTAACCGTGATTATGTTCGAGAAAATGGTATTGAGGTGGTCCGCCGTATCAGCGGTGGTGGAGCTGTTTACCACGATTTAAATAACCTCAACTACACGATCATTTCAAAAGAAGATGAAAATAAGGCATTTGACTTCAAGAGCTTCTCGACTCCAGTCATCAATACACTAGCTCAACTTGGGGTTAAAGCTGAGTTCACAGGCCGTAATGACTTAGAAATTGACGGTAAGAAATTCTGTGGCAATGCCCAAGCTTATATTAATGGCCGTATCATGCACCATGGTTGCTTGCTCTTTGACGTTGATTTGTCAGTCCTTGCTAACGCCCTCAAGGTTTCAAAGGACAAATTTGAGTCAAAAGGTGTGAAATCCGTCCGTGCTCGTGTAACCAATATTGTCAATGAATTGCCAGAAAAAATCACGGTTGAAGAATTCCGTGATTTACTCTTGGAATACATGAAAAAAGAGTACCCAGAGATGACTGAATACGTTTTTTCTGAGGAACAATTGGATGAAATCAATCGCATCAAGGATACTAAGTTTGGTACTTGGGACTGGAACTACGGTAAATCACCTGAATTTAACGTCCGTCGTGGAACAAAATTCACTAGTGGTAAGGTTGAAGTTTTTGCTAATGTCGTCGAATCAAAAATCCAAGACATCAAGATTTATGGTGACTTCTTTGGTATCGAGGACGTTGTAGCTGTAGAAGATGTCCTTCGTGGAGTGAAATACGAACGCGAAGACGTCCTTAAAGCCCTAGAAACTATTGATATCACACGCTACTTTGCTGGTATTAGCCGCGAAGAAATCGCTGAAGCGGTAGTAGAGTAAAGAAAAGCTATTTGTTAGTCATTGTGGGTTGCAGAAAAGATATTATCTGGATAGGACAAGTCTTAAAACCTGCTGAACGAGAATCAAAAAGAACTCACTTCCAGTGCTTAATAAAAAAACTCGGAAGTTTGTTCTGAGTCAACTAAATACGACTATTTGCAATTGAATATAGAGATGAGAAGGTCAGTAGTAGATTGTCTGCAAGGTGACACAGACATGAGTTGTTTTTGATTTCCGCATAGTATTAACACCCCAAAAGACTATTATCTCTTATAGTTGAACGATACCTCAAAAGTTAGATAGAGAAAATCTAATTTTTGGGGTATTTTGCAGTTCTTAATTTAGGCTTTTTTAGTATCAAAAGATGTTTCATAAAATATGGACTCAACCTTTCAACTTAATCCTATTTATTACTTACTATCTCCAATAAAAGTGAAAAGGATGGAAAAAAGGTTGCATTTATGATATAATTTATTTTAAAGACCTTATTAGAAATCTTGAAAGAGTATTAAAAACTTAGAATGAGAAAAATTGTTATCAATGGTGGATTACCACTACAAGGTGAAATCACTATTAGTGGTGCTAAAAATAGCGTTGTGGCCTTAATTCCAGCTATTATATTGGCTGATGATGTGGTGACTTTGGATTGCGTTCCAGATATTTCGGATGTAGCAAGTCTTGTCGAAATTATGGAATTGATGGGAGCTACTGTTAAGCGTTATGACGATGTCTTGGAGATTGATCCAAGAGGTGTTCAAAATATTCCAATGCCTTATGGTAAAATTAACAGTCTTCGTGCATCTTACTATTTTTATGGGAGCCTCTTAGGCCGTTTTGGTGAAGCGACAGTTGGTCTACCGGGAGGATGCGATCTAGGTCCTCGTCCGATCGACTTACACCTTAAGGCATTTGAAGCCATAGGTGCCACTGTTAGCTACGAGGGAGATAACATGAAGTTATCTGCTAAAGATACAGGACTTCATGGTGCAAGTATTTACATGGACACGGTTAGTGTAGGGGCAACGATCAATACGATGATTGCTGCGGTTAAAGCGAATGGTCGTACTATTATTGAAAATGCAGCCCGTGAACCTGAAATTATTGATGTAGCTACCCTCTTGAATAATATGGGAGCCCATATCCGCGGTGCAGGAACTAATATCATCATTATTGATGGTGTTGAAAGATTACATGGAACCCGTCATCAGGTGATTCCAGACCGTATCGAAGCTGGAACATATATTTCTTTAGCTGCTGCAGTCGGCAAGGGGATTCGTATAAATAATGTTCTTTACGAACACCTAGAAGGATTTATTGCTAAGCTGGAAGAAATGGGAGTGAGAATGACTGTATCTGAAGACAGCATTTTTGTCGAAGAGCAGTCTAATTTGAAAGCAATCAATATTAAGACAGCTCCTTACCCAGGCTTTGCAACTGATTTGCAACAACCGATTACTCCACTTTTACTAAGAGCGAATGGTCGTGGTACAATTGTCGATACGATTTACGAAAAACGTGTAAATCATGTTTTTGAACTAGCAAAGATGGATGCGGACATTTCGACAACAAATGGTCATATTTTGTACACAGGTGGACGTGATTTGCGTGGGGCCAGTGTTAAAGCGACTGACCTACGAGCTGGGGCTGCACTAGTCATTGCTGGGCTTATGGCTGAAGGTAAAACTGAAATTACCAATATCGAGTTTATCTTACGTGGTTATTCTGATATTATTGAAAAATTACGTAATCTAGGAGCGGATATTACACTTGTTGAGGATTAAACCGTAGAGGTGTTTATGAATATTTGGACCAAATTAGCAATGTTTTCTTTTTTTGAAACGGATCGCTTGTATTTGCGTCCTTTCTTTTTTAGTGATAGTCAAGACTTCCATGAGATAGCCTCAAATCCTGAAAATCTTCAATTTATTTTCCCAACTCAGGCAAGTCTGGAAGAAAGTCAATATGCATTAGCAAATTACTTTATGAAGTCCCCTTTGGGAGTGTGGGCAATTTGTGACCAGAAAACTGAAAAAATGATTGGTTCTGTTAAGTTTGAAAAGTTAGATGAAATTAAAAAAGAAGCAGAACTTGGCTATTTTTTGAGAAAAGATGCTTGGTCTCAAGGATTTATGACAGAGGTTGTTAGAAAAATTTGTCAACTTTCTTTTGAGGAATTTGGTTTAAAACAATTGTCCATTATTACCCACCTTGAAAATGAAGCTAGCCAAAGAGTTGCTCTTAAGTCTGGATTTCGTTTGTTCCGTCAGTTTAAGGGAAGTGATCGCTACACAAGAAAAATGCGGGATTATCTTGAATTTCGGTATGTAAAAGGAGAATTCAATGAGTAAGCATCAGGAAATTCTAAGCTATTTGGAGGAATTACCAGTAGGTAAAAGGGTCAGTGTTCGTAGCATTTCCAACCATCTGGGAGTCAGTGATGGAACGGCCTATCGTGCTATCAAAGAAGCTGAAAATCGTGGAATTGTGGAGACCCGCCCAAGAAGTGGTACTATCCGTGTTAAATCCCAGAAAGTTGCGATTGAAAGATTAACTTTTGCTGAAATTGCAGAAGTGACTTCTTCTGAGGTTTTGGCTGGGCAAGAAGGTTTAGAGAGAGAATTTAGTAAGTTTTCAATTGGTGCCATGACTGAACAAAATATCTTGTCTTACCTTCACGATGGGGGACTCTTGATTGTCGGAGACCGTACCCGTATCCAACTGTTAGCACTTGAAAATGAAAATGCTGTTCTTGTGACAGGAGGATTTCATGTTCATGATGATGTGCTTAAACTGGCCAATCAAAAAGGAATTCCTGTTCTGAGAAGCAAGCATGATACTTTCACTGTCGCGACCATGATTAATAAAGCCTTGTCAAATGTTCAAATCAAGACTGATATTCTGACAGTTGAGAAACTTTATCGTCCGAGTCATGAGTATGGTTTTCTGAGAGAGACCGACACCGTTAAAGATTATTTGGATTTGGTTCGTAAGAATCGTAGCAGTCGTTTCCCTGTTATCAATCAACATCAGGTCGTTGTTGGGGTTGTTACTATGAGAGATGCGGGTGATAAGTCACCAAGTACCACAATTGATAAGGTCATGTCTCGTAGTCTATTTTTAGTTGGATTATCGACAAATATTGCCAATGTGAGTCAACGGATGATTGCTGAAGACTTTGAAATGGTACCGGTTGTCCGGAATAATCAAACCTTGCTTGGAGTTGTGACACGGCGAGATGTCATGGAGAAGATGAGTCGTTCTCAAGTTTCGGCTCTACCAACTTTTTCTGAGCAGATTGGTCAAAAACTCGCTTATCACCATGATGAAGTAGTGATTACAGTGGAACCCTTTATGCTTGAGAAAAACGGTGTTTTAGCTAACGGTGTATTGGCAGAGATACTGACTCATATGACCCAAGATTTAGTTGTGAATAGTGGTCGCAATCTCATCATCGAGCAAATGCTGATCTACTTTTTGCAGGCTGTTCAGATAGATGATATACTGCGCATTCAAGCACGCATTATCCACCATACTAGACGATCAGCTATTATTGATTACGATATTTATCATGGTCATCAGATTGTTTCAAAGGCAAATGTGACTGTTAAAATTAATTAGAAACTAGGAGAAAAAATGATAACATTAAAATCAGCTCGTGAAATCGAAGCTATGGACAAGGCCGGTGATTTTTTAGCAAGTATCCATATTGGCTTGCGTGATTTGATTAAGCCAGGCGTAGATATGTGGGAAGTTGAAGAGTATGTCCGACGTCGTTGCAAGGAAGAAAATTTCCTTCCACTTCAGATTGGGGTTGACGGTGCCATGATGGACTATCCTTATGCTACCTGCTGCTCTCTTAACGATGAAGTAGCTCATGCCTTCCCTCGTCACTATATTTTGAAAGATGGTGATTTGCTCAAAGTTGATATGGTTTTGGGAGGTCCTATTGCTAAATCTGACCTGAATGTCTCAAAATTAAACTTCAACAATGTTGAGCAAATGAAGAAATACACTCAGAGCTATTCTGGTGGTCTTGCAGACTCATGTTGGGCTTATGCTGTAGGTACACCGTCCGAAGAAGTGAAAAACTTGATGGATGTAACCAAAGAAGCTATGTACAAGGGGATTGAGCAAGCTGTTGTTGGGAACCGTATCGGGGATATCGGTGCGGCTATTCAAGAATACGCTGAAAGCCGTGGTTACGGTGTAGTGCGTGATTTGGTTGGTCATGGTGTTGGCCCAACTATGCACGAAGAACCAATGGTTCCTAACTATGGTATTGCTGGTCGTGGACTCCGTCTTCGTGAAGGAATGGTCTTAACCATTGAACCGATGATTAATACAGGCGATTGGGAAATTGATACAGATATGAAGACTGGTTGGGCGCATAAGACCATTGACGGTGGCCTATCTTGTCAATATGAACACCAATTTGTCATTACTAAGGATGGTCCGGTAATCTTGACTAGCCAAGGTGAAGAAGGGACTTATTAAAATAAGTAAAAGTAGATTGAAGAAAAAGTGGCTCTTTGGACAATTTTCTTCAATTTTTTCTTTTATCTATAGTGAAATGAAAAAACCGAACAATTTGATTGAGAAATTCAAATCAATTTCTAACAATGTTTTAGAAAACATAGTGTACTATTAAAGGGTTTGTTTCATATAATATAATGACAAAAACAGTTAACCGTAGCAAACTTGATACAAATTTTAATATTTATAGTACAATAGGTTTAAATTCTTAAGAAAGTTGGTTCTTTATTGGAAACGCTAGTATTTTCAATCTCCGTTTTTTTAGCAGGGGTCTTGTCCTTCTTTTCTCCCTGTATTTTTCCTCTTCTGCCAGTTTATGCTGGAATTTTATTGGATGATCAGGAAAGCGCAAAAAGTTTTTCTTTATTTGGGAGAAAGGTTCTCTGGTCAGGTTTGATTCGAACACTTTGCTTTATTGCAGGTATCTCTCTCATTTTCTTTATCTTAGGATTTGGTGCTGGTTACTTTGGTAATATTCTCTATGCAAATTGGTTTCGATATATCATGGGAACAATTATTATCATTTTGGGACTTCACCAGATGGAAATTTTTCATTTTAAGAAATTAGAGATTCAAAAAAGCTTTACCTTCAAGCAATCAGCAGCCAATCGTTATTGGTCAGCCTTTTTACTTGGTATTACCTTTAGCTTTGGTTGGACGCCTTGTATTGGTCCAGTTTTAAGTTCTGTTTTAGCACTTGCGGCTTCTGGAGGCAATGGCGCTTGGCAAGGGGCTATCTATACTCTTATTTACACTCTGGGTATGGCCATTCCTTTCTTGGTCTTGGCCCTAGCTTCAGGAGTAGTGATGCCTTATTTTAGTAAACTCAAGCGCCATATGATGCTACTAAAGAAAATTGGTGGTTTCCTCATTATTTTAATGGGAATTTTGTTACTATTAGGACAAGTAAATGTTCTAGCTGGAATTTTTGAATAAAGGAGAAAAAGATGAAAAAAGTAATGTTTGCTGGTTTAAGCTTTTTATCATTAGTTGTATTGATGGCCTGTGGTGAGGAAGAAACTAAAAAGACTCAAGCAGCACAACAGCCAAAACAACAAACGACTGTACAACAAATTGCTGTTGGAAAAGATGCTCCAGACTTCACCTTGCAATCCATGGATGGTAAAGAAGTTAAGTTATCGGATTATAAGGGTAAAAAAGTCTATTTGAAGTTTTGGGCTTCCTGGTGTGGTCCATGTAAGAAAAGTATGCCTGAGTTGATGGAATTAGCTGCAAAACCAGATCGCGATTTTGAAATTCTTAGTGTCATTGCACCGGGTATTCAAGGTGAAAAAACTGTCGAGCAATTCCCACAATGGTTCCAAGATCAAGGTTATAAGGATATCCCAGTGCTTTATGATACCAAAGCAACCACCTTCCAAGCTTATCAAATTCGAAGCATTCCTACAGAATACCTGATTGACAGTCAAGGAAAGATTGGAAAGATACAATTTGGTGTTATCAGCAACGCGGATGCAGAAGCAGCATTTAAAGAAATGAACTAGCATAGATAAAGAGAATCTGATTACAAATTTCATGGTATAATAGATGGTAACCGTAACGTTGCCGTCTTTTTTGTCGGCCAATAGAAAGAGAAGAGAATGTTAAAGAAAAATGATATTGTAGAAGTTGAAATTGTTGACTTGACCCATGAAGGCGCAGGAGTTGCCAAGGTGGATGGTTTGGTATTTTTTGTAGAGAATGCTTTACCGAGTGAAAAAATCCTTATGCGTGTCCTTAAGGTTAATAAAAAGATTGGTTTTGGTAAAGTTGAAGAATACCTTGTCCAGTCACCACACCGTAATCAAGATTTAGATTTGGCTTACCTGCGTTCAGGAATCGCGGATTTAGGTCATCTTGCCTATCCAGAACAGCTCAAATTTAAAACCAAGCAAGTCAAGGACAGTCTCTACAAAATTGCTGGAATTGCAGATATAGAGGTTGCTGAAACTTTGGATATGGAAAATCCAATCAAGTACCGCAACAAGGCACAGGTGCCTGTTCGTCGTGTTAATGGTGTCTTGGAAACAGGCTTTTTCCGTAAAAATTCGCATGACCTCATGCCTCTTGAAGATTTCTTTATTCAGGATTCTGTCATTGACCAAGTTGTGGTAGTTCTTCGAGATTTGCTTCGTCGTTTTGACTTGAAACCTTATGATGAAAAGGAACAATCTGGCTTGATTCGAAACCTTGTGGTGCGTCGGGGGCACTATTCAGGACAAATCATGGTCATTTTGGTAACAACTCGTCCCAAAGTTTTTCGTGTTGACCAATTGATTGAACAATTAATCAAGCAGTTCCCAGACATTGTGTCTGTTATGCAAAATATCAACGACCAGAACACTAATGCTATTTTTGGCAAGGAATGGCGCACACTTTATGGACAAGATTTTATCACTGACCAGATGTTGGGAAATGACTACCAAATCGCTGGACCCGCTTTTTACCAAGTCAATACTGAAATGGCTGAAAAACTTTATCAAACAGCCATTGATTTTGCGGAATTAAAAGAAGATGACGTGGTTATTGATGCCTATTCTGGTATCGGGACGATTGGCCTCTCTGTTGCGAAACATGTCAAGGAAGTTTATGGTGTTGAGGTAATTCCAGAAGCGGTTGAGAATAGCAAGAAGAATGCCCAACTGAACAATATTTCAAACGCCCACTATGTTTGTGACACAGCTGAAAATGCCATGAAGAATTGGACCAAAGATGGAATTCAACCAACCGTTATTCTAGTGGACCCACCAAGAAAAGGCCTCACAGAAAGCTTTATCAAGGCAAGTAGCCAAACAGGTTCTGACCGCATCGCTTATATCTCATGTAATGTCGCAACTATGGCGCGTGATATCAAACTCTATCAAGAATTGGGATATAAATTGAAGAAAGTCCAGCCGGTGGACTTGTTTCCGCAAACGCATCACGTCGAATGTGTAAGCTTGTTGGAGAAACGTAGTTAATCCTCAAAAGATTCCCCAAACCTTTTGAGTCAAGCAGACGCATCATGTTGAGACAATTGTGTTGCTTTCCAAACTAGATTCTAAGAAATATATTAGTATGGAACTTCCGATGGATATATTGATTTAACGAGTGCTGAAAGCAAGGCAACATATAAACAAATTCAAAACTATGTTTTTGAAACGTTTGGGTTTAAGGTATCGACACTTTATATTGCACAAGTGAAGAAAAAGCATGGTTTAGAGGTTAAGGAACACTATAATATTTCAAAAAATGAGAATCAGAAAGTTCCACAGTATCCAATTGAAAAGGAAGAAGCTATTTTGGATGCGTTTAAGCATTTTAAGATGTTGTAATATTAAAACAATAGGGGGATTATAGACAGTGGCTAATATTGAAAGTATTAAACAAAAAATACTACAACTGGATGCAGGTTCATTTCAAAATCTTTGTGATTCTTATTTATATAAAACGGGCTATCCGAGTATAGTATCTCTTGGTGGAGAAGCGGGTACACGTAAGACTACTTTAGGTACACCTGATACATATTTTATTGCATCAAATGAAAAGTATGTTTTTGTTGAATACACAACTCAAAGGACAAATTTATTTGCAAAAATTAGGGATGACCTTGAAAAATGTCTTGATACAGCAAAGACAGGTGTTCCATATGACAAAATCTCTGAAATTATTTATTGTCATACTTCATCAAACCTTACACCCTTTCAAGATAGTGAAGTAAAAAAACTGTGTGAAGATGTTGGAATTAAGCTTGTAATTATTGGAATTGATAAGCTTGCAGAAGATATATATCTTTTTCATCATAATCTTTCACGTGATTTTTTGGGAATATCAATAAGTACAGATCAAATTCAATCATATGATGAATTTATTAATAGTTACAATGCAAATAGAATGGCTGCTCCAATTGACACTAAATTTCTATTCAGAGAAAAAGAATTTCAAGATATCATCAATGCTTATCTTAAAGTGGATGTTGTTATACTTAGTGGTTCATCAGGTACGGGGAAAACACGTTTAGCTTTGCATTATGTAAAAAATCATGCAGATGCTAAGAATGAAAAGATTTACTGTATTCATAGTAATGCATTACCAATATACGAGGATTTAAAACTTTTTTTAGATAAACCAGGAGATTATTTTCTTTTTATTGATGATGCCAATCAATTGTCAGGACTGCAGCATGTTATCCGATACATTAGTATGAAATCAGAGGGATATAATGTAAAAATACTTATTACAGTAAGGGATTATGCACTTCAAAAAGTGATAAACGATGTTCGAGCAATCACTTCTTATGAAATTGTGAATGTAAATGTATTTTCAGAGAATGAAATTAAGGAATTACTTGAAGCTTCATTGGGCATTTTGAATTCAGAATATCAAGAACGAATTATAAGAATTGCAGAAGGAAATACTCGTATTGCTATACTTGCTGGGAAAGTAGCATGCAGTTCAAATCGTTTGGAGTCTATTGATGATGTGTCACAATTATATGAAGATTATTATGGTTCTAATTTAGAAAATAATCAATTTTTTATAGACAAAAATCTGTGTATAACTTCTGGTATAATTGCTTTTCTTGAAGCAATTCATTTAGATTATATTGATGCACTTTTACCAATTTTACAGGAAAAAGGTTTAAATCGAGATAGTTTTATTGAAAATATCCGTATGCTTCACGAGCGGGAGATTGTCGATATTTGTAATGATAAAGCTGTTCGTTTTTCTGATCAATGCTTGTCTAATTATTTGTTAAAATATATTTTCTTTGACAAAAAATTACTTAGTTTGTCGAAAATGATTAAAGCTTGCTTTTCAAGTTACAGAGAGAGAACTGTATCTTCTGTTAATACGTTACTTAATATTTTTAAAAATAAGGCACTTTTAAATTTTGCTGAGAAAGAAATAAAGTTATTATGGGATGAATTATCAACAGAAAAATCGCCAATCTTCTTTGAATTTGTAAAAGTCTTTTTTCGCATTAATCCTACGGAAACACTTTTGCTCTTGCAAAATGAAATTGAATCTGAAGAAAGAGTGATTTGTGAATGGATCGATATAGATACTGAAAAAAGAAAAAATTATCAACATGTGGAAAATGATATCATTAAAATTCTTGGTGGATTTGCAGATATGACTGATTTGCCAACCGCTTGTGATTTGTTTTTTCAATATTATCTAAAGCGACCAGATTTATTTATGGAATTTTACCATGCAGTTAATATATATTTTGGTATTCAGAGGGCTTCTTTTCGTAATAGTTTTTATACTCAAATAACTTTTTTTGAAAAAATAATAGAATATTCAAATAATTGGAAACAAGAATTTATTGTAATAATTTTTTTGCAGATAGCAGAAAAATTTCTGAAGTTAAATTTTTCTCCAGCGGAGGAAGGACGAAAGAATGCAATAACCATATATCAGATTCCACTAACTATATCTAAAGGTGTTGAAAAATATCGTGAGTTCATTTGGGAATCGTTAACTTCTTTGAGTAAAATTGAAAAGTATAGAGAAAAAGTTAGGGAAATTCTTAGTTCTTATGGTGGCATTGTTGACGATATAAGCATTCCTGTTTTACAATTTGATTTAAAATATATTGAATTAATTTTGAAGTTAAATTTTCCACCAGATAAATTGGCAAATTACCTTTTAGCAGACAAAATAGTGCAAGTTTTTAACAGAATGAATTATTCTTGTGAATCCTTGTTTTCTGAATATTTTGAAGGAGAGGGCTTTCAATTATATTGTCTTCTTAAAGGACCAGATTATAAAGAAACTGGTTATGAAGAAAATAGAAAACAAAAGCAGCAATCAATTAATCATTACACTTTGAATTGTGATTTACAGATATTTAAGAAGTTAATTGATGTTTGCAACGGTATTTCTGAGCTAGATAACCATTCATATTGGGAGGTCGGTGAAGGATTAGGCATTGCCTTTGATGCTATTTCCGATAAAGCAGATTGGTATGTTGATGCAATTAAATATTATATCAAAAACGATACACCAAACAATTTACATCCATACCATCTAGTAGACAATTTATTTTCATTATTATCCGATTCAGAAGTGTATGAAATTATTATTAGTGAAGAATATAGTCAGAAAAATGCTTGGACATATGCATATTATCATGAATTACCGCTGGGATTAATTACAGAAAAACATTTACAAGGGCTTTATGATTTTTTGAAAGATACTTCTGACAGATATATTACCTCATCATCAATGCGTGATATAGATTTTCTGGATAAGTATAATGCAATAGATGAATTAGCATTAATAGAAGGTTGCAAAATTATTTTGGATAAAAAAGAGTATTCCTCTTTTATTGTGGATATTTATTTTGGCTTGTTATTTAATTATCATCATAATACACCAAGGGAAGTGATTCAAAAATTTAATTGCAATTTAGAATTGCTTGAAGAAATATACTATGCTATGTTGTCATATGATAAAGATCATGATTATGACGGACAATTTTTGAAGGAAATATATTCGGTTAGACCTTCTATACTGGACAAGTATATAGATTATTTAATAAATAGTGACTCCTTTAGCGACCATCAAGAAAAGCATTGTTGCTTTTTTGATTTGGACGATTTTGTAGAAATATATAATAAAATCTTTGAGCAGTTGATAAGAAACTATCAATATTCTAGGTTGTCAGTACCGTATTTTTTAGAATCTTTATTATTGCCAAAGCAAAATGAGAAAAAGCTGTTAGAAAGACAAGATATGTGGATTCGACAATGTATTCAACGATTCTGCAATGATAAAGCAAAAATGTATTGCCTATTTTCAGTTGTATCAAAATTAGAGATCAAAAGAAAAAAAGAGTATATCTTGCTCTTTCATGAGAATAATCCGTTGTTTGAAGACTTTGAAAAAATACCATTAACACCTACTTCTTGGAGTTGGTCAGGTAGTGTAGTACCTATGTATTCAGCTTGGATTGAATTTCTCGAATCATTGTTACCAAATTTTATAGGTTTAAAGTGGATAAAACATAAAAACTATATTGAAACAAAAATTGATGATTTACAAAAACAAATCGAAGCGGAGCAGATAGACGAGATTTTAAGAGGATGATTTATAAATACAAAAAGACTGTATAAATATATAAGTAAAACTATCTGTGAATTGACATTTCATGATGGTTTAACCTACAAATAAATTTATCTAAATCTTATTTAAGGTTTAAAAAATATTATGGATGTTGGAGATGTTATTAAGACTGGTTTGGACAATGATGAGCAAGTTGCATATGTATGATTGCTGGTGCGATCTTAGTCAGTCAATAATAAAATGATATGTTTTAAGAAAAATTATAATTTCAAAACGTGAATAAACTTGTTTAAACTTTATGTATCTTTAGAAAGTGTGTTAACTTGAAAGAATAAATTTTTTTGATGGGTGGGAATCCCCTAATAAAGAAACATAGCATTGTTGATAAAATTGTATTATCAAGCAAGATTGAAAGAATTGTTATTTTTACAGTTTTTCGAGATAATTGGCAACCCTATATGAAAAAGTACACGGAAGTTTTCCGAAGCTATTTTTCTAACCTAAACACTGATTACTTACTCTTGGATACTAAGCAGATTAATTTTGATAGCTATCTAGATGCTGATCTAATTATTATCGGTGGTGGAAATACGGAAAAATATATATCTATTTATGTCAATCAGGAGTTCAAAAATTATATCGATCATATGCTTAATAAAGGGGCGAAAGTTATGAGATTTGCTGCAGGAGCCCTATTATTAGGAGAAAAAGTCTATGTTTCACCTAATGATAATTCAGATCATCAGATAAAAATAAAAAATGGATTAGGACTCTTTAGTCAGTTTTTAATTAGTGTCCATTATGATTCCTGGAACGATAAAGCTAATAAGGATAGAGCTGAAGAATTCGTTAATGTTCCCATAATTCCACTAAATGATCCTTCCTGTCTTGTATTAGATAAACTTGGAAACATTATTGAGAAAATTGACTAGTTTTAATCATGCGAATCTGAATCTACGAAACTAAAGTATTGACGAAATGAATAATGAAAAGCCTTGATTTTAAGGCTTTTTTTGTGTTTTTGTGATAGAATAAAGGTAGTTATAATCGAGAGCAACTAAGAAGCAGTAAAAAATATTATACGTAGAATAGTCAAGATTAGGAAGATAAAATGACAGGAAATGACAAAAGGAATTTAAAAAATTATCTTTATTGTACATTTGGAATTACTTATATAGCTTGGGGGATTCTTGCCATCTTTACGCAATCTCATATTTTGGGATTAGAAACGATTATAGGAAGAACATTACATATAGTAGGTGCACTTGGACCAGCTATTGCAAGTGGCTTTTATTTGAAAAGGAATAATATAAAATTTAAACATTTTGTATTTAGTAAGAAAGAAAATACTAGTATTTATTTCATTATTCATTTGTTAGCAATTTTGATACTATTTTCTGTATCTTCCTTAGAATTAAACGGAGTATCAATTTATCTGATGCCGCTATTCTTTATACAACTAATTTTTTTTGGTGGTGGACATGAAGAATTAGGATGGAGAGGAATATTACAGCCATTACTTGATAAAAAATATACTTATTGGCAATCTAATTTGATTGTAGGATCAATTTGGGGAATATGGCATCTGCCTTTATGGTTTATAGTTGGAGAAAGTCATCAAGGATTTCCTTTTATTTTATTTTTTATATATACATTATTTTTAAGTTTTGTTTTAGGGCTTCTTTATCGTCAAACGAAATCTGTGGGATACTGTGTATTATTTCATGCGTTCGCAAATGTGTTAAATCTCTATTTTGTGTTAAAAATTAATTTTATTTTTATTATCATTTTTATTGTTTATTTAATCTATACTATATTGGCAAGTAACAGAATTAGTAAGGAAAAGTAATTTTAACTTTAGATTAATATATCTATTATTGAAAGTAACGTGTGGTCATTCTAGATAATAAATGTTAGAGACTTTTCTATTTGATGAGGCATTACTGCTTGTTCAAACTGATTTAACAAGTATTTATCTAGTGAAAGTCCTACAGTAAGGAGTTTAAACATGAAATTCCATGAATTTGGTGATAAGAATTTGCCTCCTATTTTATTGATACATGGTGGTGGTAGTTCTTGGTGGAATTATCTTCGTCAAGCACGAATCTTGTCAAAAGAATACCGTATTATTCTACCCACTTTGAATGGCCACGGTGAGGAATATCAACTTGATTATGTTTCTACTGAAGATTCTGCTTTGGAGATTCTAGACTATATCAAAGCAAACTGTGGTGGGAAATTGTTTGCAATCGGTGGTGTTTCACTTGGTGGTCAAATTGCCATGGAGCTTTTGTCTTTAGATAGTGAAATTGCTGAGAAGGGCATTATAGACGGAAGCCTCTGTATTCCTCAACCAAGGTTATCTAAAATCAGCATCTTTCTAGTGTCTCTATTTGGTAAACTGATGTTCAATAAATTCTCTTGCAAACTTCAGTTAAGCATGATGAACAAACTCTATCCTAAACTGGCTTATCCAGAGGAAATAAAAGCTTATTATTTGGAGGATCTGCCAAGGACGCCTGTTAAAACATTGGTGACCATTTACAAAACCTATATGGGGCATTACAAGCTGAAAGATATGATTTCTGCTAGCAAGGCTCAGGTTCTGTATATCTATGGTGAAAAAGAATTGAACTGTGTGAAAAAATCAGCGAAATTATTTCATCAGCTACATGCAAATACAATTTTGTATGAAGCAAAGGGCTATAATCACGGTTATTTATCATCTTACCTACATCAGGAGTGGATTGATTTAGTTGAGCCATTTTTAAAGAGCAATCCATTGGGAATGTGTAATGAATCTGATATTTCACAAGGAGGAATCTGATTCTTGGAGCAATTATTGGAGATATTGTCGGTTCTGTTTACGAATGGAACAATATCAAAACAAAGGACTTTCCTTTATTTCGGAAGGACTGCTTTTTCACGGATGATACGGTAAGTCCGAACCGTTGAATGTGTAAGCTTGTTAGTGAAACGTAGCTAATCCTCAAAATAAAGAAATTAAAACTCCATTATTTTGAGATGACAACCTAAATTGGTTTTAAGGAGGTATTATATTGATAGAAAGCAGGCCTGAGTTTGATAAAGTCACATCCTTTGATGAATTTAATAAATTCTATTGGTATCGGGATGAACTTTCACAGATATGCAAGTCATTAGGGCTTGAATATAGAGGTACCAAACAAGAACTCAATCATATTATTGAGCAGTACTTTAAGGGTAATTTGATTAAAAAATCATCAATAAAAAGGAAAAAGAAACGAGTAGAAGTCGTTACCTTAAATATGCCCTTACTTGAATGTGGATTTTCCTTTAACACTCACTTTAGAGAATATTTCTCAACTTTAACAGATGTTTCACCCTTTAAATTTACTGCTGATGTGGCGACTGCTTGGAGAAAAGTAAAAAGAGAAAATGATTTGAGTTTTACAATCCAAGATATGCTAAAAGTTTATTATGGAAATTCAGATTATGCCAAGTATGATCATTCGGTTTGTCAATGGAACCAATTTTTAAAGGACTTCTGTGCAGACGAAAATAGTCGTAACTACTCAAACAAGTTAAAAGTAGCTTCTATTCTTTGGAAAGAAGTTAGAAATTCAAAAGCTGAAAAAATTTATTCAAAGAATCTTTTGACTGAATATGCTGATAAAATAAAAGAGTATGACAAGTAGAAACTCCATCTCACTTGGTGGCGATAGTGATACACTTGCTGCAATAACTGGTAGCATTGCAGAGGCAGCTTACGGCATTCCTAATTGGATAAAGGATAAGACCTACTCTTACTTGGATGAACACTTAAAGGATGTAGTTATGCGATGGGAAAATAAAAGTCTATTAATCTCCAGTACGTCAGATTTCTCTTTTCTGTATTTTCATTGTATAATGAGGGTATAGTTAGATGCGTATGATAAAATATAAACATTTCTTATGAATATTAAGGAGAAAATTAATGAAAAAAGCAATGGTAATTATCAACCCTACTTCTGGTGGGGAAAAGGCTTTGGATTACAAAGAAAAGCTGGAGAATAAAGCAAAAGAATATTTTGAGCAAGTAGAAACCAAAATTACCGAAAAAGCTTTGGATGCAACACATTTTGCTGAGGAAGCTTCTAGTGAAAAGTACGATGCAGTGGTTGTGTTTGGTGGAGATGGGACTGTCAACGAAGTCATTTCGGGTATTGCTGAGAGAGACTACATTCCTAAGTTAGGGATTATCCCAGGTGGGACGGGTAACCTCATTACGAAACTGTTGGAAATCAATCAAGACATTGATGGCGCGATTGATGAACTGGATTTCAACTTAACCAATAAGATTGATATTGGAAAAGCGAATGACAATTATTTTGGTTATATCTTTAGTATCGGTTCACTTCCTGAGGCGATTCACAATGTTGAAATCGAGGACAAGACAAAATTCGGTATTTTAGCCTATGCTGTAAATACTATGAAGTCTGTCATGACGGATCAGGTCTTTAACATTAAGGTTGAGACAGAAAATGGAAATTATGTTGGTGAAGCTAGCCATGTTTTGGTTCTCTTGACAAATTACTTCGCTGATAAAAAAATCTTTGAAGAAAACAAGGACGGCTATGCCAATATCTTGATTCTGAAAGATGCTTCAATATTCTCCAAATTATCTGTCATTCCTGATTTACTAAAAGGGGATGTTGTTGCAAATGATAATATCGAGTATATCAAAGCGCGTAATATTAAGATTTCTTCAGATAGTGAATTGGAGTCAGATGTTGACGGCGATAAATCGGATAACCTACCTGTAGAAATCAAAGTCCTAGCTCAGCGAGTAGAAGTATTTTCAAAACCGAAAGAGTAGAAGGTAAAAATTAGTTTATTATTCACAACGAGATTAAGTTCTATATCAAGGATTGGAGGAGGAATGAATTCTCTATTTGATGAATTTCGAACAATTTGTTCTCATTTAAACCAAACCGGAATCACTCCGACGCTCATGGGATCTTTGGGGTTTGAATACCGATCAAATGAAGAATGGGGGCCGTCTGACATTGACATTCATGTGCCTGGTGACCCTAGAGGTTGGGAAGCACCTGATCATCTCAGAATTTATGAGTGGGACAAGATAATGAAAGTGATGAAACACTTAGGCTATGCCTTAATAGATATTCATGAGCATGAATTCAAAAAAGATGGTCTGAGTGTTGAATTCGGAAGTATCGATTCTTTACCTGATTTTGCAGGAGTTTCGGAATCGGATATAGAGCTGATTCATCTCGATGACATCTCTTTTCGAGTTCCAAGTTTGGAACAGTTTTTAAGCATTTACAAGGCTTCTTCCCAAGATTCCTATCGAAATGATCACAATAACAATAAGGATTTTAAAAAAATAGAGTGGTTGCAAAGATATTTGTAAATCATCATTTGAAAAGTAGCAAGTTGTAAGACTGGCTGCTTTTTTATTTATAGAACCAAACCACTAGAATCTACGGACAAGCCTTGAAAATAAAATACGAAAGTAGTATACTAGAATCACAATTGTGAAAACGTTTGCGTGAAATTTGAATTGAAACTTTAGGAGACAAATTGATGGAATTAAGTGCCATTTATCACAGACCAGAGTCGGAGTATGCTTATCTTTATAAAGATAAAACAGTGCATATTCGTATCCGGACCAAGAAAGATGATATTGAAAATATCAACTTGCATTATGGGGATCCTTTTATCTTTATGGAGGAGTTTTATCAGGATACAAAAGAAATGTTCAAGATAGCTTCTGACGCTTTATTTGATTATTGGCAGGTTGAAGTGTCAGTTGACTTTGCACGTATCCAGTATCTCTTTGAACTCAAGGATACAAAAGGTCAAAGTATTTTGTATGGCGATAAAGACTGTGTGGAAAATTCTCTAGAAAATCTTCATGCTATTGGAAATGGATTTAAGTTGCCTTATCTTCATGAGATTGATGCATGCCAGGTTCCTAATTGGGTTTCAAATACGGTATGGTATCAGATATTTCCTGAGAGATTTGCTAATGGAAAAGCTCTATTAAACCCAGAAGGGACTTTAGACTGGGATTCATCTATCACACCTCAGAGTGACGATTTCTTTGGTGGTGATTTACAGGGTATTATTGACCATCTGGATTACTTGCAAGACTTGGGCATTACTGGACTTTATCTTTGTCCTATCTTTGAATCTACGAGCAATCATAAGTACAATACGACGAATTACTTTGAAATTGACCGTCATTTTGGAGACAAGGAGACCTTTCGGGAGCTGGGCAAGCAAGCTCATCAGCGTGGTATGAAAATCATGCTGGATGCTGTATTTAACCATATTGGTTCGCAATCACCTCAATGGCAAGATGTTGTCGAAAATGGTGAGCAATCTGCTTATAAAGATTGGTTCCATATTCAACAATTCCCAGTGACTACTGAAAAGCTAGCTAATAAGAGAGACTTACCCTATCATGCTTTTGGTTTCGAGGACTATATGCCTAAGCTAAATACGGCCAATCCAGAGGTCAAGGACTATCTTTTAAAAGTTGCGACTTATTGGATTGAAGAGTTTGATATTGATGCTTGGCGTTTGGATGTGGCTAATGAGATTGATCATCAGTTTTGGAAGGATTTTCGCAAGGCAGTTTTAACTAAAAAGCCTGATCTTTATATCCTTGGAGAAGTCTGGCATACGTCTCAGCCTTGGCTAAATGGAGATGAGTTCCATGCCGTCATGAATTATCCTTTATCTGATAGTATCAAGGACTATTTCTTACGAGGAATTAAGAAGACAGACCAGTTCATCAATGAAATCAATGGCCAATCTATGTATTACAAGCAGCAGATTTCAGAGGTTATGTTTAATCTCTTGGATTCTCATGATACAGAACGCATCTTGTGGACGGCAAATGAAAACGTTCAACTGGTCAAATCAGCTCTAGCCTTTCTCTTTTTACAAAAGGGAACCCCCTGCATCTATTACGGAACAGAGTTATCCTTGACCGGAGGTCCAGACCCAGATTGTCGTCGTTGTATGCCTTGGGAACGCATATCAAGTGACAATGATATGTTAAACTTCGTGAAGAAGCTAATTAAGATTCGGAAATACGCGTCAGCAATCATTCAGTATGGCAAGTATAGCCTTCAAGAAATCAACCCTGATCTAGTAGCTCTGGAATGGAAATACGAAGGACAAATTCTTAAAGCTATCTTTAACCAATCAAAAGAAGATTATCTTTTAGAGAAGGAAGCCGTAGCACTAGGAAGCAATTGCCAAGAATCGGAGAATCAGCTTGTCATCTCGTCAAATGGATTTGTGATTTTTCATTAAAGAGCAATCATGAGCGACAGGAAAATTGTAGTATAGAGAGCATTTTACAAACAGACTATTTGTCGTCTTGCTACAAATGATATATAATTTAACTTAAAGAAAATAGGAGGACTAATCGAATGGAATTAAAAGATTTTACAGAAAAAGAACAGGAAATGATTAAGAAGGGGCTGACAACGTCTAAGATTAGTGACAAGGAAACTGCTGAGAAGATTCTTGCGCTAGTACCACAAGACTTGATTAAGAGAATCCCATTTTTCGTCAGAAAACATGCTACGACACGTACGATTAAACGCATTTCAATTGAACATCCTGAACTCTACGCTGCAGCCCAAACAAGTGGTGAAATTCCAGAAAAAGAACGCGAAGAATTGCGCCAGATTATCACGACTATCTTTGAACAAAAGATGAATAAGCATAGTATTAAGTAGAGAATGAAAAAATATTTTATTGGCGGTTTGGGAAGCAATGTCTATCATAGCAAGGATTTTTTTCAAGAACTAAATTCGCAGATTTATTTTCTAAATCCATATGAAAAGCATCTTCGAGATGAAACATAATTGAAATCATGGTTTAAAAAATCGATAGAAGAGGAAGAATCTATCTGTCTGATAGGTCATTCTCTTGGAGGAGATTTGGCTCGTTATCTCGCATCGGAATTTTATGAAGTGACAAAACTGATTCTTTTGGATGGTGGCTATCTAGATTTAGATAAGAGTTTACCTTTAGATACAGAGTTAGAGGAAACTAAAAACTATATCAAATCTCAAGTTATTTCGGACTTAAATCTTCTTATTTCTAAAGAAAAATCCGAAGCAAAGTATTGGTCAGAAAATATGGAGGAAGCTGTAAGACAGTCCTATCACTGGAATGCGAAGTATAATAGATATGAGTTGGCTATAAATTATGAAAATATAGAAGCGATCCTCCGCCTACGGAGGAAAATCCAAGCTTTTAAGAGAGAAGTGGGAGATACCTTGTTTATTAGTCCTCGCTATCCTAATGAAGCTACATGGAGAGAGGAAGCCCTAAAAGAATTGCCAGACTATTTTGATACTATTCTTCTAGAGAACTTTGGCCATGAGCTTTATACTGAAGCACCTAAAGAAATCGCTAGTCTAATTAATGAGTGGTTCTCTTATTCTCACTAGGATATTGAACAAATCATCATAATTAATATATAGTTGATTGGAATAAGATATGAACAAATTGATTAGGAATATCAAATTAATTTGGGCTTTTTGTCAACTATAGTAGGTTGAAGTCAGCTAAGATCTAGAAAGGACAAATTTCGTCCTTTCTTTTTTGATATTTGATTCTTTGATATCGAGTGGTCTTGTGATAAAAGTAATGATTCCATATGATTTTTTCTATGGAACTTTTTCTACACAAAATAGACTCCATAATATCCATAGGGGATTTACCCACTACAAATATTATAGAGTCGCTTTTTCTATTCCGGGAGCTTGAAGGGCTATCATCGGACAAAATAGAGAAGGCATGATATAATATAAAGTAGATTTCTATGTAATTAAATAAGAACTGTTTGAACACCATTCATGTGAAAACTCTCTATGTTCAAGCGATAGTAAAATAAAATAGGGTATCTAAACCCTTGCTACGAAAGGAAAAAAACTCAATGGCTACTATTCAATGGTTGGTCTAGAAGAATTAAAATAATAAAACATTGTGAAGTAGAATAAATGCTTAAAACCCTTGAATTTCAAGGGTTTTTGTGAGTACAGATTTTTATTTTTTACATTGTTATAAATGTTTGATTGAGCAATAATCATCAATAAAAACATTTTTTTGGTGTTGAGTTTGGTGTTCAAATATCTATTATGTTACGGAAAGGAATTTCACAATCTTTCCGTTTTTTTATTTTCTGGAGGAAAAATGACAAAAGAATTACAATCATCACGCTATATTGTCATTTCATTTTTAGTACGTGAAATGGGAATTGATATTGTTGAAGCCATCTCTCTTATGGCTGAATTAGAAAAAAATGGCTTGGTTCGATTGGAATCAAGTGGAGATTTAATACTCAAAGAACTTGGAGGAGCGCTATGAAACGAATTACCGCAAATCAATACCAAACTTCAGAACGGTATTACAAATTACCTAAAATTCTTTTTGAGGATGAGAAATATATGGATATGAAACTAGAAGTAAAGGTGGCTTATTCTATTTTAAAAGATCGTTTAGAATTATCTCTTAGTCGTGGTTGGATAGATGAAGAAGGAGCAGTATATTTGGTATTTTCTAATTCTAAACTGATGATGCTGTTAGGTTGTTCGAAGTCAAAATTACTGTCCATCAAAAAAACTCTTAAAGAATATGACCTAATTGATGAAGTCCAACAGTCTTCAAGTGAGAAAGGAAGACTTGCTAATAAGATTTATTTAGGGGAATTATCTTCTACCCCAGTAGGTAATTCAAACAGGCCTAGTGTTAAAAAAAGACTAGGGCAGGTTGAAAATGAAACGGCCCCCGTCTCACATTCAGCCCCTAGTGAGACTGAAGTTAGTGAGACTAAATATAATGAGACTGATTCTTTATTTATTGAGGATGAGGAGGATAGGAATACTCAACCTATTTTAAAAAGAAAAGTAGAAAAGGTCACAAAATATGATCGAGATTATATTTGGGGATTGGTACAAGATCAATTTAGACGAGAGGGTTTTTCTGAAACAGCCAGTGAAATTGCTATGACTGATTTTGAGAGAATCTATCAGTATGCTCTTGACAATGTTCGCTTTGTTAGACGAGCGGAAGTACTTGCTGAATTTGTGTTTAATGGCTTGTATTCCGTTTGGAATAACCGTGTTAGAAAAGGAGGTGGTTAAATGTCGCCAATCGAGTGGATATTAGTTATGCTCATTGTCATTTCAAGTGGTGTGACTATTTGGACATTGATAGTCGATCAGGAAGGGGGGTAAAGAAATGAGATTTATTGATTTATTTTCAGGTATCGGTGGTTTTCGACTAGGAATGGAAAGTGTTGGACACGAGTGTATTGGATTTTGTGAGATTGATAAATTTGCTAGAGAATCTTATAAGTCCATTTTTCAAACGGAAGGAGAAATTGAATTTCATGACATACGAGATGTTTCAGATGACGAATTTAAAAAACTTAGAGGGAAAGTCGATGTCATCTGTGGGGGATTCCCTTGTCAAGCATTTTCAATCGCAGGAAGACGATTGGGATTTGAAGATACTAGAGGAACTTTATTCTTTGAGATTGCTCGAGCGGCCAAACAAATCCAACCACGTTTTCTTTTTCTTGAAAATGTTAAAGGCCTACTCAATCACGATAAGGGACGGACGTTCACCACAATCCTTACCACGCTTGATGAATTGGGGTTTGATGTTGAGTGGCAGGTGTTTAACAGTAAGGATTTTGGCGTTCCCCAAAACAGAGAGAGGGTGTTTATTATCGGACATTCTAGAAAGAGAGGTACCAGACTCTTATTTCCTTTCAGACGAGAAGGTCAAGCAACTAACTCTGAGACTTTGAAAGCACTAGGAAATTTGAATCCATCAAGATGTGGAATGAGTGGTGAAGTCTATTATTCAGAAGGTCTTGCGCCAACATTAGTTCGTGGAAAAGGAGAAGGATTTAAGGTTGCTATTCCTTGTATGACACCAGACAGATTAGACAAGAGACAAAATGGTAGACGCTTTAAGGAAAATCAAGAGCCGATGTTTACTTTAAATACTCAGGATCGTCATGGCATTGTCGTTGTTGGAGATTTACCCACTAGCTTTAAGGAGACCGGTCGCGTCTATGGAAGTGAGGGCTTATCTCCAACACTGACTACGATGCAAGGAGGAGATAAAATTCCCAAAATACTGATTCCAGAACCAATCCAATTTTTAAAAGTCAGGGAAGCAACTAAAAAAGGATACGCTCAAGCAGAGATTGGAGATTCAATCAATTTGGAAAGACCAAGTTCTCAGTATCGGCGTGGTAGAGTTGGAAAAGGTATAGCGAATACGTTAACAACTAGTGGTCAAATGGGAGTAGTGGGTAGCTATGAAGGAGAAGATAAACAAGTTTATCATGTAGCTGGTGTCTTGATAGATGGACAATTTTACCGTCTGAGGATACGACGAATCACTCCTAAAGAGTGTTTTCGCTTGCAGGGCTTTCCTGATTGGGCTTTTGAAGCTGCGAGAAAAGTCTCTAGTAATAGTCAGCTCTATAAACAAGCTGGTAATAGTGTAACCGTTCCTGTGATTGCCGCGATCGCAAAGAAATTAAAAGAAATAGAGGAAAAAGATGAAAGCATTAAATAAAGAATCAATACTAGATTGTGATGAATTAGAAACAGAATTACATGATGCAGAAATCAAACAGCTGGATGAACAATTATTTTTGATGCCCAATTATCCATGTGAGTTTGAAGTAACATTTTTAGATGATTACCATAAAAAACACAACTACCCACTATTTTACGAGTCCTATCTTCAAAACGTTATGGAATTCCTTGAAAGTCAAGACATAAAGAATGGGGTTGATGCCTTTGTAGATGATAATCAGAATCTTGTTTTTGTTTTATATGGACAAGTCTATCGAGCCGAGGGAAAAGAAGGAATACTTACAACCCAAGTAACTGTAAAAGCTTATGATGAAGACAAGAAATCGATTAACTTCTCAAATTCATTAGATTCCTTAATCGTCTCAGAATATCAAATGGAACCGAATCTTTGGGAGGTCTCCCATGATTGATCTCTATCTAAGTAAAAATAGCCAAAGAAATCAACTTCTTTTAGACTTTTTCCAAAACTATGGTATCGAGGTATCTTGTCATTCAGTTTCTGAAATGACAAGGGATAAATTAATAGAGATGATGAGTTATTCTTCAGATTGTTTTGAGTTTTTATCTCCCAATTTATTGCGATTTAAGAACCGTGACAATCTAAGATTAACGGATTTCGTTGAGATGATTTTAAAAAATCCTGAACTAACCATCAGACTTCCTCTTGCGGTTTCAAATAAGCGAGTTTATCCAAATCTGAATTTGGAAGAGGCTAGAGCTCTATTGCCAAGAGATACGAAACAATTGATTTACATGGAACAAACACATTATTTATCTAACTAAAGGAGAAGCAATATGGCTGAACGATTTTGGGAGAACTTGTCCATTATTTTGGCTGAAAGAAATATCAGCTGGATTGAGTTAACCAGAAAAATGTTTGCGGGAGAGTTTCACTATCCAAGTGAATTGAATCGTTTGTATCAAAAGATTCGCCACTATAAGATGGAACAACGAATGCCTCAAAGTCCATGGGTAGAAAGGATTGTGCAGGTATTAGATTTAGATTATGAAGATTTATTTCGGAGGTAACTATGAAAAGAATAATTCCAGTTTATATATTCCAACAAGTAAATGTCTTATTGGTATCTCTATACTTACTGAAATTTTTTTGTATCGGTGAGTTAACTATACTACAGATTCTCTATGGTGCGTCACTCATTTCATTTTTATGGATATATGGTCAACGTAAAAAAGCGCATAAGGTCAGTATGAAATCTAGGATGAAATGGCTTGGTATTGGATTCGTTAGCCTACTGATTATAAGTCTATGTTTTAGCTTAATCCATGCGCAAGGAAGCACGAATCAAGCAAACTTAATTGGCCTACAACATCAGGTTCCTTGGTTTTCATTTTTATTGTTCTTAATCAATGCGAGTATGGTTGAAGAATTTCTGTATCGAGAAATTTTATGGAACTTGGTTAGAAAATTAGATATTCGAGTTGCTTTGACAAGCGTTTTATTTGCCTTAGTACATCATCCAGGAACCATTCTAGCTTGGTGTTTATATGTTTCACTTGGGATGTTTTTAGGGATGGTACGCTATAAATCGGACTTATGGGGCAGTATGGGGCTACATTTGGTGTGGAACCTACTAGTTTATAGTTTGCTGCTTTTTTAAAATAGGTGATCTGATTTATCTCATAAATCAGTAGTTTTTATAGGATTATTTTTAATTCGGAAACAAAAATTTATTAACAGCATAAAATAAAGAAACTAGGAACATTTTTTCTATTTTTTTAGAAATAAAATGTTGTATAGAAATTCCGAAAAAAATAATAAAATCAAAATAAAAATTAATAAAATAGGTATATATGAACATATTACCTGCGACAAATGTAATTGCAAAACATAAAATACAAATAAAAAGAATAAATAATTGTTATATTTTTATATTTGTTTCTCTGTTATAAAATGAAGGAAATTGGAAACTAGTTTCTAAATCATGAAAAATATTGAAAAAAAAAAAAATAAGTGTTAAAATAAAGAATGTAAACGTTTACTTTAACAAAGGAGAGCTCATATGTTACTACAAAAAGAACTAATTCCAATGATAGAAGCTAACTTACCAAATATGGCATATTCTGAAAAAGACATTGCTATATTCTTCTTAAAACAGCAACCTCTGAATAATTATTCATGTGAGGCGTTGTGCGAATGCCTTAATGTATCCAAAGCGACATTGACTCGATTTGCGAAAAAATGTGGTTTTAAAGGTTTTAGACAATTCATTTTCAAATACCAAGAGATGATTCGTGAGAAAGAAAAGTTAGCATTGTATACAGAGGCTACAGAAAAAGTTTTATCCGACTATGAAGAAATGTTGAGGAAAACTTACTCGGTTCTTGATGAAGTTCAACTTGAGCGTATTGCTGAGATGATAGAAACTGCTGAGCGTGTATATCTTTATGGTAAAGGAAGTTCTGTTCTTGCTTTACAAGAAATGAAGATTAGATTTATGCGTCTCGGAGTCATTGGAGAAGTATTATCAGACGAGGATATGATTTTGTGGAATAGCTTATTACTTAATGAAAATTGCCTTGTCATTGGAGCATCCGTTTCAGGTCAAACTGATATTGTACTAAAAGGTCTTCAAAAAGCTGCGGATAAAGGCGCTAAAACAGTTTTAATGACTACAAGAAAATTTGATGAAAAAGATTGTTTCTTTGATGAACTATTGTTATTAGCTTCGACCAATCATCTCTCGTATGGCAATCGCATATCACCTCAGTTTCCAATACTTTTAATTACAGACTGCTTATTCTCTCATTATCTGGAAAGTCCAGAGAGACAATATTATTACAATCAAACTATTATCCATAAGGAGGAATAATAAAATGAGCCAAATTTGGACTAAAGAAAAATTTATAAGTCAAGTCCATGGTGGAGTCATTGTTTCTTGTCAAGCTTTACTCGGTGAACCCCTTTATAATGAAGAATTTAGCTTGATGCCTTTTATGGCTAAAGCAGCTTTTGAGGCAGGAGCAGTGGGCATTCGCGCAAATTCTGTGCGTGATATTAAAGCAATTCAGAAAGTAGTAGATTTACCAATAATTGGAATTATCAAAAGAGATTATCCACCTCAAGAACCATATATTACTGCTACGATGAAAGAAGTAGATGAACTTGTAGAATGCGGAACAACAGTCATTGCATTTGATGCAACTTTAAGACCAAGATATGATGGCTTAGTTGTCAGTGAATTTATCAAAAAAATAAAAGAAAAATATCCTAATCAATTGTTGATGGCGGATGTAAGTAATTTTGATGAAGGTCTCTATGCATTTAAATCAGGCGTTGATTTTGTTGGTACAACATTATCAGGCTACACAAGTACAAGTGTACAATCAGATGAGCCTGATTTTGAACTAATGAAAAAATTGGCTGATTTTAATATTCCGGTAATTGCCGAAGGAAAAATTCATTATCCAGAACAATTAAAAAAAGCTTATAGTTTAGGTGTTACCAGTGTTGTCATTGGTGGAGCGATTACACGTCCAAAAGAAATTGCTCAGCGATTTATTAATGTCATCAAATAAAAAACAATATAAAGGAGAAATCTGATGAAAGATTTAACTAAATACAAAGGCGTTATTCCTGCATTTTATGCTTGCTATGATGAAAATGGTGAAATTAGCCAAGAACGTGTAAAATCTCTGGTGCAATATTTCATTGACAAAGGTGTAAAAGGTATCTATGTAAATGGTTCTTCAGGTGAATGTATTTACCAAAGTGTAGAAGATCGTAAACAAATTATTGAAGCTGTTATGGAAGTTGCTAAAGGTAAATTAACAGTTATCAACCATGTTGCATGTAATAACACGAAAGATAGTATTGAATTGGCAAAACATTCAGAAAGTGTTGGAGTCGATGCTATTGCTGCTATCCCACCTATTTACTTCAAATTGCCAGAATATTCAATCGCGGCATATTGGAATGCAATGAGTGAAGCTGCGCCAAATACAGATTTTATCATTTATAATATTCCACAATTGGCAGGGGTTGCGTTGACTGGTAGTTTGTATGCAACAATGCGTCAAAATCCTCGTGTGATCGGAGTTAAAAATTCTTCTATGCCTGTACAAGATATTCAAATGTTTGTAGCTGCAGGTGGAGAAGATTACATTGTATTTAATGGTCCAGACGAACAATATCTTGGTGGTCGCTTGATGGGAGCAGAAGCTGGTATTGGTGGTACTTATGGCGTTATGCCAGATTTGTTCTTGAAATTGGAAAGTTTGATTCAAGAACGAGATTTAGATACTGCTAAAAAACTTCAATATGCTATCAATGAAGTTATCTATAAGATGGTATCAGGTAAGGCAAATATGTATGCTGTAGCAAAAGAGGTTTTGCGTCTAAATGAAAAACTTGATTTAGGTTCTGTTCGTCAACCCTTAGAAGCATTGGCAGAAGGTGACTTGGAAGTTGCAAAACAAGCAGCAAAACTTATTCAACAAGCACGAAAAGAATTTTTATAATAAATAAAATCAATATGGAGATATGTTATGGGCACAACAGGATTTACAATAATTGACTTAATTATCTTGATTGTTTATTTACTTGCGGTGTTGGTTGCGGGTATCTATTTCTCTAAAAAAGAGATGAAAGGAAAAGAGTTCTTTAAAGGAGATGGTTCGGTTCCTTGGTATGTTACTTCGGTATCCATTTTTGCCACAATGCTCAGTCCGATTTCCTTCTTGGGACTCGCTGGTAACTCTTATGCAGGTAGCTGGATTTTATGGTTTGCTCAATTAGGGATGGTTGTAGCTATTCCACTGACAATTCGTTTTATCTTACCTATCTTTGCACGGATAGACATCGATACGGCATATGATTACTTGGATAAACGTTTTAATTCTAAAGCACTTCGTATTATTTCAGCACTCTTGTTTATTATTTATCAATTGGGACGTATGTCTATCATTATGTACCTCCCATCAGCTGGATTAGCAGTATTGACAGGAATTGACATCAATATTTTGATTATTTTGATGGGTGCAATTGCAATTGTTTATTCTTATACTGGTGGTCTAAAATCCGTATTATGGACAGACTTTATTCAAGGGGTGGTTCTGATTAGTGGTGTCGTTGTAGCTTTATTTGTACTGATGGCTAATATTAAAGGTGGCTTTGGTGCAGTAGCAGAAACATTAGTAAACGGGAAATTCCTTGCTGCAAATGAAAAACTTTTCGACCCTAACTTGCTTTCAAACTCCATCTTCTTAATTGTGATGGGTTCAGGTTTTACAATCTTGTCTTCCTATGCTTCATCTCAAGATTTGGTTCAACGTTTTACTACAACACAAAATATTAAGAAACTTAATAAGATGTTGTTCACAAACGGTGTCTTGTCACTTGCAACTGCAACAGTCTTTTACTTGATTGGTACAGGTTTGTATGTATTCTATCAAGTACAAAATGCAGGTAGTGCAGCTAGCGATATCCCTCAAGACCAAATCTTTATGTACTTTATAGCATACCAGTTACCAGTAGGTATCACAGGTTTGATTTTGGCAGCGATTTATGCCGCAGCTCAATCAACTATTTCAACAGGTTTGAACTCTGTTGCAACTTCATGGACATTGGATATTCAAGATGTCATTTCTAAAAATATGTCAGACGATCATCGTACGAAAATTGCACAATTCGTATCTCTAGCAGTAGGTTTATTCTCAATTGGTGTTTCCATTGTCATGGCTCACTCAGATATTAAATCTGCATACGAATGGTTCAATAGTTTCATGGGACTTGTACTTGGTCTACTTGGTGGTGTATTTATTCTTGGATTTGTTTCTAAAAAAGCAAATAAACAAGGTGCTTATGCAGCGCTGATTGTATCAACCATCGTCATGGTATTTATTAAATACTTCCTTCCTCCAACAGCTGTTAGCTACTGGGCATATTCATTGATTTCAATCTCTGTATCAGTAGTTTCAGGTTATATTGTATCTGTTCTTACTGGAAATAAAGTATCTGCACCTAAATATACAACGATTCATGATATTCCAGAAATTAAAGCGGATTCAAGTTGGGAAATTCGTCACTAATAGAAAAGAGAAAATAATATGATTATTTCTGAACAATCTGATTTTAGACGATATGCTTCTGTCAATAAACATTTTTCAAAAGTCTGTGATTTTTTAGAAAATACAAATTTGACAGATTTAGTTGATGGAAAAATTGATATTGACGGGGAAAATGTTTTTGCAAATTGTATGACCTATCTAGCTGATGGAGTTCCAGGAGATATTTTTGAAACTCATAAGAAATATTTAGATATTCATATTGTTGTTGAAAATACTGAAAAAATGGCAGTAACTTCCCCAGTTCGTGCTCAGTCACGTGTACCTTTTAGTGAAGAGAAGGATATTGCTTTTTACGATAGCAAAGACTATCAAATTGTTGAATTGCTTCCAGGGAATATGTTGGTGACTTTTGAAGAAGATCTTCACCAACCAAAGATTCATTGCAATGATGAAAGTGTTAAAAAACTTGTTATCAAAGTTTTAAACGAGGAAAAATAAAATGAAAAAAAATATTAAACAATATGTAACCTTAGGTACTGTAGTGGTATTATCAGCATTTGTTGCTAACTCAGTTGCAGCTCAGGAGACTGAAACTTCTGAAGTATCAACACCAGAGTTGGTGCAACCTGTTTCACCAACGACTTCGATTTCGGAAGTACAACATAAATCGGGTAACTCTTCGGAAGTTACTGTACAACCTCGAACAGTTGAAACTACTGTTAAGGATCAATCTTCCACAGCGGATGCGATTTCGGGAGTACAACCTAAATCGGATAATTCTTCGGAAGTTACTGTACAACCTCGAACAGTCGAAACTACTGTTAAGGATCCATCTTCTACAGCGGAAGAAACTCCTGTCTTAGAAAAAAATAATGTTACTTTAACAGGGGGCGGAGAAAACGTTACTAATGAGTTAAAGGATAAACTTACTAGCGGTGACTTTACTGTAGTGATTAAGTACAATCAGTCTAGTGAGAAAGGTTTACAAGCTTTGTTTGGAATATCTAATTCTAAACCCGGTCAACAAAATAGTTATGTAGATGTGTTCCTTAGAGACAATGGTGAATTGGGAATGGAAGCGCGTGATACTTCTTCCAATAAAAATCACCTAGTATCCAGACCTGCTTCAGTTTGGGGTAAGTACAAACAAGAGGCTGTGACTAACACTGTTGCAGTAGTAGCAGATTCAGTCAAAAAAACATATTCTTTATATGCTAATGGTACAAAAGTAGTAGAAAAGAAAGTGGATAACTTCCTAAGCATCAAGGATATTAAAGGTATTGATTACTATATGCTTGGGGGAGTGAAACGTGCAGGAAAAACGGCGTTTGGTTTTAACGGAACACTAGAAAATATCAAATTCTTTAATAGTGCATTGGATGAAGAAACTGTTAAAAAGATGACAACAAACGCTGTTACTGGACATTTAATTTATACGGCTAATGATACAACAGGTTCTAACTATTTCCGTATTCCAGTTCTGTATACTTTTAGCAATGGTCGGGTATTTTCAAGCATTGACGCTCGTTACGGTGGAACTCATGATTTCTTGAATAAAATTAATATTGCTACAAGTTATAGTGATGATAATGGTAGGACATGGACTAAACCAAAATTAACATTGGCATTCGATGATTTTGCGCCAGTACCATTAGAATGGCCTCGTGAAGTTGGTGGACGTGACTTACAAATCAGCGGTGGTGCAACCTATATTGACTCTGTTATTGTTGAAAAAAAGAACAAACAAGTACTCATGTTTGCTGATGTGATGCCTGCTGGAGTAAGTTTTAGAGAAGCTACTAGAAAAGATTCAGGTTATAAACAAATTGATGGTAATTATTACCTTAAATTAAAGAAACAAGGTGATACTGATTACAATTATACTATTCGTGAGAATGGTACTGTATACGACGATCGTACCAACAGACCAACTGAATTTTCAGTAGATAAAAAATTCGGTATTAAACAAAATGGTAATTATTTGACGGTAGAGCAATATTCGGTTTCATTTGAAAATAATAAAAAGACTGAATATCGTAATGGGACTAAAGTCCATATGAATATCTTCTACAAAGATGCATTGTTTAAAGTAGTGCCAACGAACTATATTGCATATGTTTCTAGCAATGATCATGGCGAATCTTGGTCTGCACCAACTTTATTACCTCCTATAATGGGACTTAATCGGAATGCGCCATATTTAGGTCCTGGACGTGGAATCATTGAAAGCTCAACTGGACGTATTCTTATTCCGTCTTACACTGGTAAAGAGTCTGCGTTCATTTATAGTGACGATAATGGAGCATCTTGGAAAGTTAAAGTAGTGCCACTTCCTTCTAGTTGGTCAGCAGAAGCACAATTTGTAGAATTGAGTCCAGGAGTAATTCAAGCATATATGCGTACAAATAATGGTAAAATTGCATATTTAACAAGTAAAGACGCAGGTACTACTTGGAGTGCACCGAAATATTTGAATTTTGTTTCAAATCCAAGTTATGGAACACAATTATCAATCATCAATTATAGCCAATTGATTGATGGTAAAAAGGCTGTCATTTTAAGTACTCCAAACTCCACAAATGGTCGTAAACACGGACAAATTTCGATTGGTCTAATTAATGATGATAACACAATTGATTGGCGTTATCATCACGATGTTGATTATAGTAACTATGGATACTCATATTCAACATTGACAGAGTTACCAAATCATGAAATTGGATTGATGTTTGAAAAATTTGATTCATGGTCTCGTAATGAACTTCATATGAAAAATGTTGTACCATATTTAACATTTAAGATTGAAGATTTGAAAAAGAATTAAAGCTGAAATTTAAAAATATATAGAAAGAGGATAAAAATTATGGTAAATTACGGTATTGTTGGAGCTGGATATTTTGGAGCTGATTTGGCTCGCTCAATGAACAAAATTGAAGATGCAAAAGTGGTTGCGGTATTTGACCCAAATCATGGAGAAGAAGTTGCTCAAGAGTTGGGATCAGATGTTTGTGCAAGTTTAGATGAACTTGTAGCACGTGAAGATATTGATTGTGTGATTGTAGCTTCACCTAGCTACCTTCACCGTGAACCTGTTGTGAAAGCTGCTCAACATGGCAAACACGTATTTTGTGAAAAGCCAATTGCATTGTCTTATGAAGATTGTAAAGCCATGGTTGACGCATGTAAAGAAAATAATGTTATCTTTATGGCTGGCCACATCATGAACTTCTTTAACGGTGTACACCATGCTAAAGAATTGATTACTCAAGGTAAAATCGGTAAAGTTCTTTATTGCCATGCCGCTCGTACAGGTTGGGAAGAACAACAACCTACTGTATCATGGAAGAAACTTCGTTCTCAATCTGGAGGACATTTGTACCACCATATTCATGAATTAGATTGCATTCAGTTTATCATGGGAGGACTTCCTGAAAAAGCGACAATGGTAGGAGGCAATGTATATCATAAAGGTGAAAACTTTGGTGATGAAGATGATATGCTCATTGTAAACCTAGAATACTCTGATGATCGTTATGCTGTTTTGGAATATGGTAATGCTTTCCGTTGGGGTGAACACTACGTCTTGATTCAAGGAACTGAAGGAGCTATCAAACTTGACTTGTTCAATACTGGAGGTACTCTTCGTGTTAAAGGCGAAGGAGAATCACACTTCTTAGTTCATGAAACTCAAGAGGAAGATGATGACCGTACAGCTATCTATACCGGTCGTGGTATGGATGGAGCAATTGCTTACGGTAAACCAGGAGTACGTTGCCCATTATGGTTGCAAACCTGTATTGATAAAGAAATGGAATATCTACATGACATCATTAAAGGTGGAGAAATTACAGAAGAATTTGAAAAACTTCTCAATGGTGTAGCTGCTTTAGAATCAATCGCTACCGCTGATGCATGTACTTTATCAGTTAAAGAAGATCGAAAAGTAAGTCTTTCAGAAATCACAAATGCTTAACTTTTGTAAAACAGAATAGTAAATTCTTGTCATTATATAATTTCTAAAGTTCTGTGATACAACTCATTGAATAAAGAAATAGAGATGGGACTGGGATAATGCCCAGTCCCATTTTTTATCAAAAAGTAATGAGATCAAAAATGTGGGAGTGTTGAAATGAAGATTATAGGTATCGATATTGGCGGAACAACAATTAAGGCAGATTTATACGATGAGTTTGGAACGAGTTTAAATCATTTCAAAGAGATAGAAACAATTATTGACTATGATTTGGGAACGAATCAGATATTAAATCAGGTCTGTGATTTAATTGGTGAGTATACTTTAAATCATTCAATTGATGGTGTTGGGATTTCCACTGCTGGAGTTGTTAATGCTAATACTGGAGAAATCATCTATGCAGGCTATACAATACCAGGGTATATCGGAGTAAACTTTACTGTAGAAATAGAAAAACGTTTTGGGTTGTATACTTTTGTTGAAAATGATGTTAATTGTGCTGCATTAGGTGAATTGTGGAAGGGACAAGCCAAAGATAAGAAAAATGTAGTAATGGTTACTATTGGAACAGGTATAGGAGGCAGTATTATTGTCAACGGACAAATTGTTAACGGATTTAACTATACTGCTGGTGAAGTAGGTTATATTCCTGTAGGTAATTCGGATTGGCAAAGTAAAGCCTCAACAACCGCATTGATTCATTTATATCAAAAAAAGAGCTTGAAAACTAATCAAACTGGACGTACTTTCTTCACTGATTTAAGATCTGGAGATAAAGTTGCTGAAGAAACTTTTGAAATTTTTGTAGAAAATCTTACAAAAGGTTTATTAACGATTTCTTATCTACTTAATCCAGAAATTCTCATATTAGGAGGTGGGATTCTGGATAGTAAGGATATTTTGTTACCTGAAATTCAAAGTTCTTTAGCTAAAAATGCAATGGATAATAGGTTTTTACCTAAAAATCTTGTGGCAGCTACATTAGGAAATGAAGCTGGTCGTATAGGAGCTGTAAAAAATTTCTTAGATAGAATTTCTAATAAATAGTATGAAAGATAAGGAGGTGTCACAATGACTAACTCTGTATTTTCGACAATGCAAGATATTGAGAATGTTGCAAACGATATTTTAAAATCATATGATAATGAGATTTATACTTATAAAGCTGTTTCCCAAGAAGAATTGGAAAAACTAGAAAAAAGTTATGATGAAAAAAGTCACGAAGAATTAGTTTCAATAGAAAGCAATTTAGAAATGAAACAACAGAACCTTATTGATGAGGTTAATAAAACAATCAAGGAAAATGATGAAAATATTCAGTATATTTCATCAAGTAGGAAAGGAGAATTTGTAGAAAAAATTATTGGTAGGGTGGTAGAAAAATATGGCCATTAGTCAGATGAAAAGAATTTCTCTACTATTTTCTAAAAGTAGTCTTGATGATGTTTTAAAAACTATTCAAGAACTAGAGTCAGTGCAGTTCCGTGATTTAAAGGTTCAGGATAACTGGTCAGAAGCTCTAGAAAAAGATGAAGTTGTATTTCCAACTATTCAAATTTTTCATACTTCTAATTCCAATCATGGGGTTATTGAGGGAAATGATGCCTTGACTTATTTGATGAATCAACAACAACATTTAGAAGCAACTGTAGAGAAATTACAAGAATACCTACCGAAAGAAAACACGTTTAAATTATTGCAGCAACCTCCGATAACTACCTCTTATGAAGAATTAGAGAAATTTGGTAAAGCTAATGTTGCTGAGGGTGTTCTTAAAAAAGTGAATCATCAAATTAATAGAGTTCATGAATTAGAAAGACACATTCAAAGTAATAATGAGGAAATAGAGCGATTAATAAAGTGGGAAAAATTAGAAATTGTTCCTGCAAATTTAGAACAATTTTCTTTCTGTAAAGGAAAAGTCGGAACAATTCCAAGGACTGAAGATAATCGCTTATACAATAGTCTTTTAGAAAACAATATTGAAGTTCAAGAAATATTTTCTAATGATAGAGAGTACGGTGTTGTTGTTTTCTATCAGTCTAGTTACTCTATAGATTTTGATGAATACTTATTTGAACCATTTGATTATTCTAGAAAGGAATTACCGAAGCAGCGAGTAGTAGATTTAGATCAAGAAAACATGCAGTTAATAACTGAAAAAGAGAATATTATCGCATCGTTGCAAGATTCAAAGAAATATTTGATAGATTTACAATGGCAAATAGACTATATTTTATCTATCTATGCTCGTCAAATCTCTAAGAATAACTTTTTGTGCACTCCGCATCTAGTTGCATTAGAAGGATGGATAGAAGAAACTCGTATATTATATTTTATAAAAGTTATGGATGAGCGTTTTGGACATTCTATTTATATTTATGAATCGGAAACATTGACGGATAATCAAGATGAAATACCTATCAAATTAACGAATCATTCTTTAATTGAACCATTTGAATTATTGACAGAAATGTATGCTCTGCCCAAATATTATGAGAAAGATCCTACACCTGTATTAGCACCATTTTACTTTACATTTTTTGGAATGATGGTTGCTGATTTAGGCTATGGTTTACTATTGTTTTTAGGAACAATGTTAGCATTAAAAATTTTTCATCTACCTTCAGCAACTAAGAGATTTTTAAAATTCTTTAATATATTAGGGGTAGCCGTTGCAATTTGGGGTGGAATCTATGGCTCATTTTTTGGATATGAGTTGCCATTTCATCTGATATCTACAACCTCTGATGTCATGACTATATTAGTAGTGTCAGTTGTGTTTGGGTTTATTACAGTATTTGCAGGTTTGTTAGCTTCAGGACTACAAAAAGTAAGAATGAAGAAATATGCAGAAGCATATAATTCAGGATTTGCGTGGTGTGTTATTCTGCTTGGCTTGTTATTTATTGCTGTTGGAATGTTGATGCCTGATATGAGACCGTTATTTGTATTAGGGAAATGGGTATCTATTTTTAATGCTGTGGGGATTTTGATTGTTTCTATTATTCAAGCCAAAAGCTTGTCAGGTATTGGAGCAGGATTGTTTAATCTATATAACATTTCATCTTATATAGGTGATTTAGTTAGTTTCACTCGATTGATGGCATTAGGATTATCTGGAGCAAGTATAGCATCAGCTTTCAATTTAATTGTTGGTTTGTTTCCGGGAATATTGGCTAAACTGACAATTGGATTAGTATTATTCATTCTTTTACATGCGATCAATATTTTTCTATCGTTACTATCAGGATATGTTCATGGAGCACGTCTGATATTTGTTGAATTTTTTGGTAAGTTTTATGAGGGTGGAGGAAAACCATTTCAACCTTTGAAGGCTTCTGAGAAATATATTAAGGTTATTACAAAGAATTAATGGAGGATATATATAATGGAACATTTAGCAACTTATTTTTCAACCTATGGAGGAGCTTTTTTCGCTGCATTGGGAATTGTACTGGCGGTTGGATTAAGCGGTATGGGGTCTGCTTATGGAGTTGGTAAGGCTGGGCAATCTGCCGCAGCTTTACTGAAAGAACAGCCTGAAAAGTTTGCCTCAGCTTTGATATTGCAATTATTGCCCGGAACACAAGGATTATATGGTTTTGTTATTGGAATTTTAATTTGGTTGCAATTAACTCCAGAACTTCCTTTAGAAAAAGGCGTTGCTTATTTCTTTGTAGCCCTTCCAATTGCTATTGTAGGATACTTTTCAGCTAAGCATCAAGGAAATGTAGCAGTAGCGGGAATGCAAATCTTGGCTAAAAGACCAAAAGAATTCATGAAGGGAGCAATTTTAGCTGCCATGGTAGAAACCTATGCAATTCTTGCTTTTGTCGTATCATTCATTTTGACCCTTCGTGTATAAGAAATAAATTTGCAATTCAAAGGAGGTGTCTAAATGAGCAATTTAGAAAACTTACGAGAGTCTGTTATTGAACAAGCTCATGAAAAAGGGCGTATGAAATTATTGGATTCCAAAAAGAAGATTGATGATGAATTTGAAATGCAAAAGTCGCTCATTATAAAGAAAAAAGAAGCTGAACATGAACGAAAGTTAAAAGAATTGCAACAGAAATATCAAATAATTTTTCAACAATTAAAAAATAAGGAACGCCAATCAACGTTAGTATCAAAACAGAAAATATTAAAAGAACTTTTTCAATCTGCTTTACTAGAAATGGAATCTTGGAGTGCAGATAAAGAAATGGAGTTCATCTATCGAATTCTGGAACAATATTCACAACAAGAGGTCATAGTAACTTTTGGGGAACAGACTTTAGCTAAATTCAATTTGGAACAATTAGAGAAATTGAAATTCTCTTTTCCAAATTATTTATTTAGTGAACAACCTATCTCAAATGAATCAGGCTTACTTATTTCAATAGGTAAAATTGATGATAACTATTTGTATAAAACATTAATTGGATCGATTTCTAAGGAAGAAAGTTCAAGTATCGCAAATCAAATTTTTATCAATCAAGGATGAAATTGGTTAATCCTTCTTAGAAATTAGGAGTATTCCAATAAAATTAGAAAGGTATTTTATGGATACTAATCTTTTTTCAAAAATAAATACGACGATTTCGGTAAAAGAAAACGATTTTATTACAGAAGAAAAATTTCAAAAAATTATACAATCCAAAGATACGGAGACATTGGCATTTATCTTAGAATCAACTCCCTATCATTTATCGATTGACATCTTAAAAGATCCTAGTCAGACAGAGATTTCGCTAATGACAAAATTAGTCAATGATTATAGATGGGCCTATGCTGAAAGTCCGTCTGATATAATTGTGACTTTATTTGCTTTACGATATGTTTATCATAATATCAAAGTTTTATTAAAATCTAAGGCGGCAATTAAGAAAGATTTTTCTAAATTATTAATTCCAATAGGGATTTTTGATATAGAAAGTTTAAAACATTTAGTTTCTTCCTTACATTCAGATACACTTCCTGATTTTATGGTTCGTGAAGTAGAATCAATTTGGAATGAGTATGAAACTTTTAATAATATTCGTGTACTTGATGTCGGAGCTGATCTAGCATATTTTAAACATCTGAAACTTTTATCTAATGAGTTAGATGAGGTATTGTCTCAGGTTATTGTCGAAATGATTGACTTTTATAATATTATTACTGTAAAACGTGGTTTATCTCAAAATAAGAGTCATGGGGATATTTTACAATTACTTTCAGATGAAGGAAGTATTTCTGCTAAAGAATTTATATACATTGTAGAAAATCAAGAAATATTTGTGTGGTTCAATAAAATAAATCCAAGCTTAGATTCAATCTTTTCAACTTATGAATTGAAGATGCAGGACGCAACGATTTCATCTTCTGAGTTAGAATTTTTATGTGATTTACTATTGTATAAAACTTTAGATCAAGGAAGGTACAATGTAGATGGGCCGTTAGTTCTTGCTAGATATTTATTGGGATGTGAGTTTGAAGTAAAGAATCTCAGAATGATCATATCAGCTCTTCAAAATACAATTCCCTTTGAATCAATAAAAGAAAGGATACGCCCACATTATGGAAGCTAATAAGTATAAAATTGGCATAATTGGTAGCCGTGATATTATTTTACCATTTAGCATGATTGGGTTTGATATATTTCCTGCCTATCAAGAACAAGAAGCTATAAATACACTAAGAAAATTAGCTCAATCTGATTATGGTGTCATATATATCACTGAAGACATTGCTTCAATGATATTAGATACAATTCGCCATTATGATTCCCAAGTTGTGCCTGCTATTATCTTATTACCGACTCATAAACAAGGTTTAAATTTAGGATTAAAACGTATAGAGGATAATGTAGAGAAAGCAGTAGGACACAATATTTTATAATAATGTACAAAATTGTCTGTAATATTATTCTATAATTTTTGGACTTAGTAAGGAGAATAACTTTGACTCAAGGGAAGATTATAAAAGTATCGGGACCTCTAGTTATTGCATCAGGTATGCAGGAGGCTAATATTCAAGATATTTGCCGTGTAGGTAAGCTAGGGTTAATCGGTGAAATTATTGAAATGAGAAGAGATCAGGCATCTATCCAAGTCTATGAAGAAACATCTGGTCTTGGTCCGGGAGAACCTGTTGTTACAACTGGAGAACCTCTCTCGGTTGAATTAGGGCCTGGATTGATTTCTCAAATGTTTGATGGCATACAACGCCCATTAGATCGATTTAAATTGGCTACTCATAATGATTTTCTAGTTCGTGGAGTAGAAGTTCCAAGTTTGGATAGAGATATTAAGTGGCATTTTGATCCTACTATAGCAATTGGTCAAAAAGTGAGTACGGGTGATATTCTTGGAACTGTCAAGGAGACCGAGGTGGTTAATCATAAAATTATGGTTCCTTATGGAGTATCTGGCGTAGTCGTTTCTATTGCATCTGGCGATTTTACAATTGATGAAGTTGTATATGAAATAAAAAAATTGGACGGTAGTTTCTATAAAGGAACGCTTATGCAAAAATGGCCTGTCCGCAAGGCGCGTCCTGTTTCTAAACGTTTAATCCCAGAAGAACCATTAATCACAGGCCAACGAGTTATTGATACATTCTTTCCAGTAACCAAAGGGGGAGCAGCAGCTGTTCCTGGACCTTTTGGAGCAGGAAAGACAGTTGTACAACACCAAGTAGCTAAATTTGCCAATGTTGATATTGTTATTTATGTTGGTTGTGGAGAACGTGGAAATGAAATGACGGATGTACTGAATGAGTTTCCTGAGTTGATTGACCCTAATACCGGACAATCAATTATGCAACGGACAGTTCTGATTGCTAATACTTCAAATATGCCTGTTGCTGCTCGTGAGGCTTCAATTTATACAGGAATTACCATGGCTGAGTATTTTCGTGATATGGGTTACTCTGTCGCCATTATGGCTGATTCGACTTCACGTTGGGCAGAAGCGCTACGTGAAATGTCAGGACGTCTAGAAGAAATGCCTGGTGATGAGGGTTATCCTGCTTATCTGGGAAGTCGTATCGCTGAATATTATGAAAGAGCGGGACGTTCTCAGGTTCTAGGGCTTCCAGAACGTGAAGGAACGATTACTGCTATTGGAGCTGTATCGCCACCCGGTGGAGATATTTCAGAACCAGTTACTCAAAACACTTTACGGATTGTGAAAGTTTTTTGGGGGCTTGATGCTCCGTTGGCACAGCGACGTCATTTTCCTGCAATTAACTGGCTCACATCTTATTCACTCTATAAAGACAGTGTGGGAACTTATATAGATGGTAAAGAGAAGACAGATTGGAATAGTAAAATAACTCGTGCGATGAACTACTTACAACGGGAATCTAGTTTAGAGGAAATTGTTCGTCTTGTTGGAATTGATTCTCTGTCTGATAATGAACGACTAACTATGGAAATTGCTAAACAAATTAGAGAAGATTATTTGCAACAGAACGCTTTTGATTCGGTAGATACATTCACTTCGTTTGCAAAACAAGAAGCAATGTTAAGTAATATCCTAACTTTTGCTGATCAGGCAAATCATGCTTTAGAGTTGGGTTCTTACTTTACAGAGATTATGGAAGGTACCGTGGCAGTTCGAGACCGTATGGCTAGAAGTAAATATGTTTCAGAAGATAGATTAGATGAAATCAAAATTATTTCAAATGAGATTACACATCAAATTCATTTGATATTAGAAACAGGAGGTCTATAAATGAGTGTTATAAAAGAATACAGAACTGCTAGTGAAGTTGTTGGGCCTCTTATGATTGTTGAACAAGTTAATAATGTGTCTTACAATGAGTTAGTTGAAATTCAACTTCATAATGGAGAAATTCGTCGTGGACAGGTTTTAGAGATCCACGAAGATAAAGCAATGGTTCAGCTTTTTGAAGGATCTAGTGGAATAAATTTAGAAAAGTCTAAAATTCGTTTTGCTGGTCATGCATTAGAATTGGCTGTATCTGAGGATATGGTTGGTCGTATTTTTAATGGGATGGGAAAACCAATTGATGGTGGACCAGATTTAATTCCAGAGAAATATTTAGATATTGATGGTCAAGCTATTAATCCTGTATCTAGAGATTATCCAGATGAATTTATTCAGACAGGGATCTCCTCTATTGATCATTTGAATACTCTTGTACGTGGTCAAAAATTACCAGTATTTTCAGGTTCGGGCTTACCTCATAATGAATTAGCTGCTCAGATAGCAAGACAAGCGACTGTTTTAAATTCTGATGAAAATTTTGCGGTTGTATTTGCAGCAATGGGTATTACTTTTGAAGAAGCTGAATTTTTTATGGAAGAACTCAGAAAAACAGGAGCAATCGATCGTTCGGTTTTATTTATGAACTTGGCAAATGATCCTGCAATTGAACGTATTGCAACTCCCCGCATTGCTTTAACTGCGGCAGAGTATCTAGCTTTTGAAAAAGATATGCACGTTCTAGTTATCATGACGGATATGACTAACTATTGTGAAGCGTTACGTGAAGTCTCGGCAGCTCGCCGTGAAGTTCCAGGGAGACGAGGCTATCCGGGATATTTATATACAAATTTATCAACTCTATACGAAAGGGCTGGTCGCTTAGTTGGTAAAAAAGGTTCGGTGACACAGATTCCTATTTTAACAATGCCAGAAGATGACATAACACATCCAATTCCTGATTTAACTGGATACATTACTGAAGGGCAAATTATTTTGTCGCATGAGTTGTATAATCAAGGTTATCGTCCACCAATCAATGTTTTACCTTCTCTCTCTCGATTAAAAGATAAGGGATCTGGAGAAGGTAAAACTCGTGGAGATCATGCTCCAACTATGAATCAACTGTTTGCAGCCTATGCCCAAGGGAAAAAGGTTGAAGAGTTAGCAGTAGTATTAGGAGAATCGGCTTTATCTGATGTAGATAAATTGTATGTGAGGTTTACAAAGCGTTTTGAAGAAGAGTACATAAACCAAGGATTTTATAAAAATCGAAATATAGAAGATACGTTGAATCTTGGGTGGGAATTACTATCAATTCTTCCTAGAACAGAGTTAAAACGTATCAAAGATGATTTGCTTGATAAATACTTACCTTTGGTAGAAGTTTAATCCGGAAATGGAGTGATTATCGATGGTACGTTTGAATGTAAAACCAACTCGTATGGAATTGAATAACTTAAAGGAACGTTTGAAAACAGCTGAACGTGGACATAAGTTATTAAAGGATAAAAGAGATGAATTGATGAGGCGATTTATTTCTTTGATTCGTGAGAATAATCAACTTCGGAAAGAAGTAGAAAGTTATCTAATTGATAATCTAAAATCCTTTGCAGTTGCTAAATCATTAAAGAATTCTCAAATGGTGGAGGAATTATTTTCAATTCCATCGAAAGAAATTGAATTATTTGTTGAGAAAGAAAATATCATGAGTGTAACAGTTCCTAGAATGCATATGAATATTACTTCTCAAAATGAGAACAGTGAATACAGCTATTTATCTTCTAATAGTGAAATGGATGATGTATTTGCTACAATGAATAGTTTAATTGATAAATTACTAAGACTGGCAGAAGTTGAAAAAACGTGTCAGTTAATGGCTGATGAAATAGAAAAAACACGTAGACGTGTAAATGGTTTAGAATACTCGATTATTCCAAACTTGTCGGAAACTATTCATTATATAGAATTGAAACTAGAGGAGGCAGAAAGAGCCAATTTAGTTCGTATTATGAAAGTGAAGTAGATCCTTTATTTAGATTATTAATTAGATGAACAAATATCAGCTTGGATAAGGCTTTAAGCCTTTCTAAGCTTTTTTATTGACAGTATCAGGATATCTTTTTCAAAATTTTGGTTTGTTAGATAATGAAAATATTTCTACTAATCTAGATTTAGGATTAGTAAATCTTAAATGTAATTATATAGAAAAAGATAAGTTAAAAAAAGATGTATTAGCAAGAGTTGGTCTAACTCATATTCATCTGGAACAAAAGATATATGAATTGTCTGGCGGTGAAGCACAACGTGTTGCTTTAGCGAAAATTATTCTTAAAAATCCACCATTAATACTTGCGGATGAGTTGACTGCATCGCTCGATCCTACGACTTCACAAGGAATTATGAAATTATTATTAGATATGAAAAATGAAAATCGTCTAATCATCATTGCAACTCATAATCCCGATATTTGGAATCAAGCAGATGAAGTTATAAATTTAAATCAATTATAGTTACAGTCAATAGATATCTTCTATATTTTAAAGTTATTTTATCTGAATCCGTAAAAGCAGTTCAATCTTGTACTGCTTTTTTCTTTTACGACTTACGCTGTTTGGTTTCATGAGCAAGTCCCTCAAAGTGAACTAATAAAAAATCATGAGAAGTCATAGTGATGAAATTTCTGTAACGGAAGTAGAGCGAATTGCTGAACCATTAAATGAGTATCTCTCGAAGTAGATGCGTCTATTTTGACTTCTAGTCTGATAGAATGGTAGTTTGAAAATGTAAATGATAGCTACTGTTCATAAAACATAGAAGGTATGTAGGGTGTTGTGAGAGGAGCTAGAAATTAGTACTTACCTGATTTTTCCAACAACTCCAAAGATGTGATAAAAATTTCAACTACTCTTATCTATAATAAAGCTACCTGTTCTTTGAAAATTGAATCCACTCCGTCTTGATTAGCGTGCCTGTGTAAGTAGGGACTGAGAGTTTTTCCCTGTGAAGGGCAACTGGCACAAGACGTGTGTGAGAATTTTCTAACAGACACGGAGTTTATCGTTACCAGACTTAAACGATGCGACAAACTAGATAAAGGAGTTAATCATGAAGGTAGTAAACTTGTATGATTTGAAACAAATGGGAAATAAAGGTGGTTGTACCATCCAATTGATTCATCACTTTCCTTTTGGTATGGGCTTAGGACATCTCAAAAAAGACTACATTGAATTTAAACGTGTTGGTATCGTTGATGGGAAAGCAGTAGAAGTTACTCTTCGAGAACCTTATTCGAGAGATCTACTGCAGGTTGTCAAGTCGATTAAGCAACGTCAGAAATTGATAGCTTATCGTTATAAAGAAGGAAAGCTGCTATTTGTTAAGAAGGAGGTATCAGATGTCCTCTGAACAACAGGAACGAATGGCAGTTCAATATGCGGAGCGTAGTCTTTTATTTACTGTCAAAAGTCTCTTAAAGATTCTAGAATGGTCTAGACGTCAGGCTTTAGCACAGGATTCCGCCTATAAGGTAGGTGTGCAGAAATTAGAAGAATTGCTACAATCTCCTTATTCGATTGATACGATTAATCTGAAAAAAGATTTTTTAGACAAACCAATTGATATAGAGAAATTTAAAGCATTTTTAGAAAAAGAAGAGATTCCTTTAGCCATTGCTTGGCAAGGGGATTCTCTGCATTTCTATACGAAAGACCGTTCGATTCTAGACAATCATTTAGACCATCTATTAGAAAAAATGGTTAATGATCCGGAGAAATTAGCTGATTTTACCATGGATAAGTCATTAGACGATGCAATTGATGAGGCTAAATCCCAAATTACCTTTAGACAAGAAGGTGCCGTCAAACAGAAAGAGATGGTGAGATGATGTACAGTGGAAAGAAATTCCTACTATTCTCACTGTTAGGTATCTTACTAGGCTATCTTTTCATCGTTTGACGCTTTTGTATGATTCCTATACTGGAAATAGCTTAGATAAATGGACTCATCTTCTGATGGAAGGTCAAGATGAAGTTCTTCAGTCGCCATGGAATGTTTCCTTTACTGGAAAATCAAGTGCTTTTTTTCTACTAGGCTTTGTGATGATGTTGCTGGTTTATCTCTATTTAGAGACTGGCAAAAAACAATACCGAGAAGGGGTAGAATACGGGAGCGCCCGTTTTGGAACTCTAAAAGAAAAGAAGCTCTTTTACGGTAAGGAATTTTCTCATGATACAATCTTAGCCCAAGATGTTCGTCTAACTTTGTTAGATAAAAAACCACCCCAATATGATAGAAATAAGAATATTGCGGTGATCGGAGGTTCAGGAAGTGGGAAAACATTTCGCTTTGTGAAACCCAATCTGATTCAGATGAATAGTTCTAATATTGTAGTGGATCCAAAAGATCACTTGGCCGAGAAAACAGGTAAACTCTTTTTAGAAAATGGTTACCAAGTAAAGGTGCTAGATTTAGTCAATATGAAGAACTCAGATGGTTTCAATCCTTTTCGCTATATAGAGACAGAAAATGATTTGAATCGCATGCTGACGGTTTATTTTAATAACACCAAAGGCTCTGGATCTCGTAGTGATCCATTTTGGGATGAAGCTTCTATGACTTTGGTTCGAGCTTTAGCCTCCTACTTGGTCGATTTCTATAACCCACCTAAAACAAGAGAACAGCTCATAGAAGAAAGTCGTTTAAGTCAAAAAGAATACCAAAACTTGTTGAAACGTCAAAAAAAAGAAGTGGAAGAGCGAAAAAAACGAGGGCGTTATCCAAGTTTTGCTGAAATCTCAAAACTCATTAAACACTTATCCAAGGGTGAAAACCAAGAAAAAAGTGTCTTAGAAATTTTATTTGAAAATTATGCTAAAAAGTATGGGACTGAAAATTTTACCATGCGAAATTGGGCAGATTTTCAAAATTATAAGGATAAGACCCTGGATTCTGTTATAGCTGTAACCACTGCTAAATTTGCCCTCTTCAATATTCAAAGTGTCATGGATTTGACCAAAAGAGATACCCTTGATATGAAGACATGGGGCAAGGAAAAATCAATGGTTTACTTAGTTATCCCAGATAACGATAGTACCTTTCGCTTTCTTTCAGCCCTCTTTTTTTCAACCGTATTTCAAACCCTGACAAGACAAGCAGATATTGATTTTAAGGGGCAATTGCCTCTTCATGTGAGATTTTACTTAGATGAGTTCCCAAATATCGGAGAAATTCCAGATTTTGCTGAACAAACCTCAACAGTCCGTTCTCGGAACATGAGTCTCGTTCCTATTCTACAAAATATTGCCCAACTTCAAGGGCTCTATAAAGAAAAAGAAGCTTGGAAAACCATTCTTGGGAACTGTGATAGCTTAGTCTACTTAGGTGGTAATGATGAAGATACCTTTAAATTTATGAGTGGTTTACTCGGTAAACAAACCATTGATGTTCGAAATACTAGTCGTTCCTTTGGCCAGACAGGTTCAGGATCCCTTTCTCATCAAAAGATTGCTCGTGATCTAATGACACCTGATGAAGTCGGAAATATGAAACGGCATGAATGCCTGGTTCGAATTGCCAATATGCCTGTCTTTAAAAGCAAAAAATACAATTCTACTAAGCATCCAAACTGGAAGTACCTAGCCAATCAAGAAACCGATGAACGGTGGTGGAACTATCAAATCAATCCTTTAAATCAAAGACAAGAAAATCATCTTGAAGGCCTTAGAATTCGTGATTTAACTTTTGAATCTAGTTTAAAATAAAAATAGAAAAGAGGAAATAGATGATTACGCATTTTAAAGGTTTTGTCTATGGAGTAGACGCTAGTGCCATGTTTGCACAAGCTATGTCTTTGTTACAGAAGGGATTGATTGCCGTTGGTGCCTTTCTCGTTGTTGTGGGGATTGTCAATCTTGCAACCAACATTAAAGATGGTGGACCAGGTGTTCGGAATGCTATTCTGGAAATTGTCGGTGGAGTTATGGTCGGGGCTGCTGGAGCCTTTGTAACTCAAATTTCAATTTAGGAGGATAAACAATGACATGAATCTTAGTTTAGTCTCACCCTTTGTTTACCTTGCATCTGAAAAAATATCAGCTGAAAATTTATTTGAAGGATTTACTGTAGATTTACAATCTACAGTAGATCTGATTAAATCTCTATCTAGCTACAATCCAACCGTTTGGACTTATATGTCTAGTATTACTAAAAGTGTCATGCAACCTCTTGGAGTTGCGATTTTATCAGTTGTTCTCATCTTAGAATTTTCGAAGATGGCAAAGAAAATTGCTAACTCTGGTGGAGCGATGACCTTTGAGGCATTAGCTCCGATGTTGATTAGTTATATTATGGTCGCAGTTGTAATTACCAACACGACCGTTATTGTAGAAGCTATCATCGGGATTGCGAGTCACGCTATTGAACAAGTTGCTTCGATTGTGGCTCACGGTGGGGCAAAGTATGATACAATCTCTGGATTAAAAGGTTCAGGATTTATTGGCCGTATGATTGTGGGCTTTTTCGCCCTCCTCATTTGGCTTGTTCGGATAGTAAGTGCAGCCATGGTCAATCTTTTGGTATCCATTCGATTTATTCAACTCTACCTCATGATTCCATTTGCCCCTCTTACGATTCCAACATTTTTAAGCGATGAATGGAAGTCCATTGGTATTGGCTATTTAAAAAATATTATGGTCTATGCGGTACAAGGGGTTCTCATTTTTCTGATTGTTTCTCTTGTTCCTTTATTTGAATCTGCTGGGAAAATAGCTGTTTCAAATGGTGCAGGAGTCTTGCAATCACTTGCGATTATGTTTGGTAGTTTGGTACAAGCTATCTTACTGATTATTGCCCTCGTTGGTTCTCAACGTACGGCTCGCTCAATCTTAGGTATGTAATTAGATAAAGGCTAGGAAGTGATTGCTTCTTAGCCTTTTTAGAAAGGAAAGTCATGAATACACGTGTCTTTAAAGACATCTCAAAATACCAACACAGGGCTTGGCTAGGCTTCACCACAAGACAAATCATCTTTGTTTTACCAGCCTTTATTGTCACAATTATTGTTTTGGGCTTGAATCTCTTTTTCTGGCAATTTGGAGATTGGTTTGTTTACGGTTTTGTGTTTGCCTTTACTATTCCCCTCATGCTATTTGGAGTCTATAAACCCAATGATTTATATTTTGAACATTATTTGAAATACCGTCTTCATTTTGAATTAACGGTTCCCCTACGCACAATTACAGGAAAGAAAGGACCTGAACATGAAAAGAAAATCAAATACATTAAAGAAACAAAAAACTTCAATGACTAATAAAAAGGAAGAAGTTAAAGTTAAAAAAGAGGAAGTGTTACCCTCAACGGCTAATACTCTTTCTTATCAAGCCTTGTATCAAAACGGTCTGATGCAGGTAAAAGAAGATTATTTTTCACAAAGCTATTTACTTGGTGATGTCAATTACCAGACCGTTAGTTTAGAAGATAAGGGGGCAATCATTGAGAAGTATTCTGATTTGATTAACTCTTTAGACGACAAAACCAACTTCCAATTGACTATCTTTAATAAAAGATTGAATTTAGAAAAATTCAGACAAAGTGTTTTGTATGAGGAAAAAGAAGATGGGTATGATAGCTATCGTAAAGAATTGAATCGGATGATGAATCAAAATTTAGACAGTGGAGAAAATAACTTTTCGGCTGTGAAACTGATTAGCTTTGGTAGAAAGGATTCTAATCCCAAACAAGCCTATCGTTCCTTGTCTCAAATAGGCGAATATTTCAAGAGTGGTTTCTCAGAAATTGATGCACGATTTGAATCTTTGGCTGGAGAAGAACGGGTGAACTTGTTGGCCGATATGCTTAGAGGAGAACACCATCTTCCTTTTTCTTACCGTGATTTAACGAAATCTGGTCAGACAACTCGTCACTTCATAGCACCTAATCTCTTGGACTTTAAAAACAAGAATTACCTACAAATCAATGACCGCTTATTGCAGATTGTCTATGTGAGAGACTACGGTATGGAATTAGGGGATCAGTTTATCCGAGACCTCATGCAAGGAGATTTGGAATTGATTGTGAGCCTCCATGCCCAAAGTTCGACTAAGGCGGATGCCATGAAGAAACTACGAACAAAGAAAACCTTGATGGAATCCCAAAAGATTGGGGAACAACAAAAACTAGCTCGTACAGGTATCTATTTGGAAAAAGTAGGTCATGTATTAGAAAGTAATATCGATGAAGCTGAGGAACTCTTAAAAACCATGACAGAGACAGGAGATAAACTATTTCAAACAGTCTTCTTGATTGGTGTTTTTGGTCAGGATGAAGAAGAACTCAAACAAGCCCTAGACACTATCCAACAAGTGGCCGGCTCAAATGACCTAATGATTGATAAACTTCCATATATGCAAGAAGCAGCTTTTAATAGTTTGCTGCCATTTGGTTGTGATTTTTTAGAGGGAGTATCACGGAGTTTATTAACGTCCAATGTAGCAGTGAACTCTCCATGGACTTCAGTAGACTTACAAGACCGCAGTGGAAAATATTACGGTATCAATCAAATCTCAAGCAATATTATTACCATTGATCGCAGCCTATTAAATACACCGTCTGGTCTGATTTTAGGAACATCTGGAGCTGGGAAAGGGATGGCAACCAAGCATGAAATTATCACGACCAAAATCAAGGAATCTGGTGAAAATACCGAAATTATCATCGTGGATCCAGAAGCAGAGTACAGTGTTATTGGACGAGCTTTTGGGGGAGAAATGATTGATATTGCGCCTGATTCCCAAACCTATCTCAATGTCCTTGACCTGTCTGAGGAGAATATGGATGAAGATCCTGTAAAGGTAAAATCAGAATTTCTTTTATCCTTTATCGGCAAGTTATTGGATAGAAAAATGGATGGAAGAGAAAAATCGATTATCGACCGAGTTACCAGACTCACCTATCAGTCATTTAAAGAGCCTTCTTTGGAAGAATGGGTCTTTGTCTTGAGCCAACAACCAGAAGAAGAAGCGCAGAATTTGGCACTTGATATGGAACTGTATGTCGAAGGTTCTCTTGATATTTTTTCTCATAAGACCAATATTCAGACAGGATCTAACTTCTTAATCTATAACGTTAAAAAGTTAGGAGATGAGCTGAAACAAATCGCTCTTATGGTTGTTTTTGATCAGATATGGAATCGTGTCGTTCGGAATCAAAAATTAGGGAAGAGGACCTGGATTTATTTTGATGAAATGCAGCTTCTCTTACTAGATAAATATGCCAGTGATTTCTTCTTTAAATTGTGGAGTCGTGTCAGAAAATATGGAGCTAGTCCGACTGGGATAACCCAAAATGTCGAAACCTTATTGTTAGATCCAAACGGTAGACGGATTATTGCAAATAGTGAATTTATGATTCTCCTCAAGCAAGCAAAAAATGACAGAGAAGAACTGGTTCAACTCTTAGGCTTGTCAAAAGAACTCGAAAAATACTTAGTCAATCCAGAAAAAGGGGCAGGGCTAATAAAAGCTGGTTCCGTTGTCGTTCCCTTTAAAAATAAGATTCCTAAAGGTACACAATTGTTTGATATCATGAGTACAGATCCTGATAAAATGGCTTCTAATTAAGGGGAAGTAGAATGAAGGATAAAAGAGAAATCATACGTGCCCGAAAGGCATTTAGAAGAAGTCTAAAAGATGAGAAGAAATTCTTGAAAAAAGGAAAGAAGGAGGTAAGGAAACAGAAAAAAGATTCCTCTGTACTGGATGAAAAAGCATGGAAAAAAGAGATAAAAGAAAAGCTAGAGGAGATGAGAGAAGCTTCAAAGGCTAGGGTAAAACAAGCAAATGAAGACTACAATCATATTCTTCAAAATAGTCCTCCATCTTTTTTGAATCGGAAAGAATTAAGAGACAGACGGTTGCCTCATGCTAGGAAACGATTGAAAATAGCCAAGAAGCAATTTAAGGAAGCAAAGGCACAGTCAAAAGAAGAAAGAAAAGAGCGTCGTAAAGAAAGAAAAACCAATCAAAAATTTCTTTATGGTCAGGAATCGAAACAAAAATCTAATTTTTTCTTTCAAGGGAAGAGTTTAGAAGAATTAAAAGCTAAGAAAGAAGTCAAGGCTGCAAAAGAGAATCTAAAATCTACTAAACAAGCCTATAAGTCCAAAAAAGTCAGTAGGAAAGCCAAAACTTTTCTTTATGTCCTTGGACGTGAAGGTGGAGGTTTAGCTTCAGAAAATGAAGATTTAGAAGGTTATCGCACTTTACAAGAGACCATTAGAAAAGGGAAACGCTACAGTCGGCTTTCTTATAACCTTGGAAAAGCTAGTGTCAAAACAGGACAAGCAACAGGTCGTTTTACCAAGAAAAGACTGACCAACACAAAAGAGCGATACCATCATTTTAAAGATGGAAAAGGATGGAAACTAGCGAAAGATAACCCAAGTTCCTTTAAAAATCGGTTTCGAAAATTAAAGAAACAAGGTCTTACAAGTGTCCGAAATATCTATCAAAAACTAAAAGCAGCCTTTTCCTTCTTTACATTTACGGCTGGAAATCCTGTAACCTGGATAGTTGGAGGATTAGTCTTTCTTCTCTTATTTATGATGAGCTTCTTTTTAGGATTTTCATCTGCTAGTTTGATTCAACAAGATGAATTTGAATTAACAAAAGCTTATACCCACCTAACTTGGGAAGATGCAGAACATACTCGTACAAATGACAAAGGAATTACCTATTACACAAAAGTTGATGATGTGATGGGGTATATGAACTTTAAATTCCATGACTATGAGTTACACAAACCAGTTCACTTATTTAGTTCAGAAACTTACAAGGATTATCTGTCTACTTTGTGGCATGATTTAAACGATGGAGAAGATTTGAAATCCATGCAAGACCTCTATGAAACTCCTAAGTATAAACTATCGAAAGACGATCAAGAGGAAATGAAGGAACTAAAAGAAGAAGGTGTCTATGCTTCCATGCAAGAATTGGACAATCCATTTGAAGGGAAAAGCAACGAAGATAGTCTAACCATGACTTATCGTTATGGATACTATGATTTAGACGGGAAACCTACCCTTCAGGAGTACATTCTACTAGAAGCGAAGGCTCACCAAACGATTGTCGCACCAATGGATGGTGTTGTATCTCTAGATGGCGACAATGTTATTCTCACTAACGGAAAAGGAGAGAATGAGAGTCGATTGACCTTGTATTCTATTCATAATGGCCGTGCGATTGAGGGGACAAGAGTTCTAACGGGTGATATTATTGGTGAAACACCAGACGATACAGGTTTGAAAGTTTCCTATCAAAAGTATAAGAACAAGAAAGAAAAATTAGTGTATGTCAATCCACAATTTTATTTTCCAAAAGTCATTCAACTTCAGACCACTATCTTACCTGCCATTGGTCAGTTTGGTGGAGATGAGTTTGAACGAGCAAAACATATTTATGATTTTTTGAAATCTCAAGGGGCAAGTCCCCAAGCCATTGCGGCTATTTTAGGAAATTGGTCGGTAGAATCTTCTATTAATCCTAAACGAGCTGAAGGAGATTACTTATCTCCTCCTGTTGGAGCTACCGATTCCTCATGGGATGATGAAGCATGGTTAGCGATTGGAGGTCCAGCCATTTATAGTGGTGCTTATCCTAATATCCTTCATAGAGGTTTGGGTTTAGGGCAATGGACGGATACTGCAGATGGTTCAACACGTCATACAGCTTTATTGAATTATGCACATAGTAAAAATAAGAAGTGGTATGATTTAGACCTCCAACTTGATTTTATGCTTCATGGGGATAGTCCTTACTATCAAAGTTGGTTAAAAGATTTCTTTAAAAATACAGGCAGTGCAGCTAATCTCGCCCAACTCTTCCTCACCTATTGGGAGGGAAATTCTGGTGACAAACTACTGGAAAGACAAACCAGAGCAACGGAATGGTATTACCAAATTGAAAAAGGCTTTAGCCAAACAAATGGAGGACAGGCAAAGAGTGATCCACAATCCCTTGAAGGTGTTCGTGGGGACTTGTATGATCATTCTGTTCCTGGTGGTGGAGATGGTATGGCCTATGCCTATGGACAATGTACATGGGGTGTTGCGGCTCGTATGAACCAGTTAGGCCTAAAATTAAAAGGTAGAAATGGAGAAAAGATTTCAATCATTAATACCATGGGAAATGGTCAGGACTGGGTTGCGACAGCTTCAAGTCTTGGTGGGGAAACTGGCTCTACACCAAGAGCAGGTGCCATTGTTTCTTTTGTAGGAGGTACACATGGCACACCAGCCATCTACGGTCATGTGGCTTTTGTCGAGAAAGTATATGATGATGGTTCTTTCCTTGTGTCTGAGACAAACTATGGTGGCAATCCTAACTATACCTTTAGAAAAATCTCGCAAGCAGATAGCGCCATCAGTTTTGCCTATACTACGAAATAGAAGAGTTTAAACTTGAAATTTTAGCTATTTTCAGGTAAAATAAATAGTGTAGATGAGTGGTCGGCTCATGGTCAATCTGATAGTAATCTTGGACATAAGGGCCAAGCGGTGGCGGACACCAGAACGAAATCCGATAGCAATCTTGGACGTAAGGGCCAAGCGGTGGCAGACACCAGAATAAACCGACTGACTAGGTGGCTTACAGACTCTGTAAACCACCTTTTTTGTGAGGAAAATATGGCAAATTCTAGAGATTATCGTAATCCAAATTACACCGAAAAAATAAAACTTCAGCGTTTTTTTACTCAGTTACAAATTGCGGCTTCTTTTTTTAAAGAACACTTCGTTGGCAAAATCATGTATTATGAAACAGAAATAGAAAGTGTTGAACTTCATTTTTCACCTACTAATTTCATGCACCTATGTGGTGTTGATTACCGAAAAGGTGCAGGCAGTTTCTTTGACGATTGTTTAAATAGGCATGTCATAATTGATGAGTTGAAAATAAAAAAAGATGGAACCACGATGCAAAAGTTACAAGTTTTAGGATCCATTGAGGAGTTATTGGGAAAGCATGTTCATCTAACTGGTTCAGGACGTTATTTGTATTTGGAGTTTGATTATGCTTTACGTACAAGAAAACAGATACTAGCATTAACATTGAAAGAGACATCTAGGAAAATTGTTCCTCAATCTTTATTAGATTTGAAGAGAAAGACAGTATTTCCAAAAGGTCAAAAAGTAATTTCAATTTACTCAAAACATTTACAAACGTCGGAACTCTTTTATTATTTAAAAGATTAGTTTACATATCTTTTGTGGCATAAAATATATTTTTATCATTTTCAGGAGAACGCAGTTTTGGCTCGTTCTCTTTTTAGTTGTGATACTTCTTTCAAGGAATATTTGATAGGATTGGAGTGAAAATAGATTAACTAGGAAAGAAGGAAGTAAATGGAAGCCATTTATCAACCTGATTCGAAACTGGTTGTACTACTTGATGATAAATAATTAGCGCTAGGAACTAATAGCTGATTGGAAAATACATAGGCTAAATATTTATGTGATTTAAAATGTTATAAAAACGTAATTTTTCAGACAATAAACATCCATGTTTCATAAAATGTAATATTTATAAAGAAATAGCGAACAATATCCGTATATATATATATATATATATATACGGATATTGTTCGTTTTGTGATATGAAACTTTGCGAAAAACTCTATTGATTTATTAGATAAAAAGAGTATCATAATATATAACAAGATATTTATAACGGAGGAAATCAGATGTTTTATAAAGGTAAACATGATCGTGAAAAACAACTACGTTTTTCTATTCGCAAAGTAAGTTTTGGAGCAGCTTCAGTCGCGATTGCTGCTTTTATGATGTTTATTGGTGGAGGTACTGTTCAGGCAGATGCTATTCAAAGTAATGATAGTAGTGCTGCCTCAGTATCTTCAAATCATCAACCAAAGGAATATGATAAGAAAACAGATAATGAGGATAGAGTTAATACTTCTAATCTTAAGGTATCAGAAGCAACTTCTGAAAATACAGGATCTAAAGATGTTATTTCTTCAACTGAATCTTTTAATAATGAGAGTAGACAAGAGGAAAAACAGTTTATTAAAGCTGATACAAGTAAATTAGAATTAGCTGTTGCTCGTGTTCAAGCGTTACTTGAAAAAACTGAAGTGAATGAAAAAACAGAAGAAGTAATCAAAAGTGCGAATGAAGAATTAGCTAAAGCGCAAGACTTATTATCTAATGATAAAGTAATACAGGGAGATATCGACAAAGAATTAAGTTCTCTTAATAATATAGATTTTATTCTTAAAAGTATACCAAAAGCATCCATTGAAAAGAAATTAGAAAAAGAAAACAAAAATCAAGATCCACGAAATGGAAAAGCCATTCCAGGAAAAGGAGAGAGTGGATTTAGAGCAGAAGAAACTAGAAATGTAGAATCTAAAATACTAGAGAATGGGAATATTACTGCCAGTGGAACAATTACGACTAATGACCGAATGGGAAATTATTCTCCAACTAAGTTTTCTTATAATGTAAAATTAAAAGATGGTTCTTATCATGAAAATGATAAAATAAGTATTACTTTCGAAGAATTAGGAAGTGGTTCATCTTTGCCTGAGACATTATCAAAAGACGGAAAAGTTTTTGCCAGAAGAGAGAGTATAGAAGAATTATTTACTAATGAAGCTGCTAAAGGTAAAAAAACTTCCTTTTGGGCTCAGCGTGATGATTCAGCATCATTAGAAGAAAAAGAGCAAGCAAAATTAAAAAATAGAGGTACAAAAACTAGGTTTACTTATAAGTTTACTTCTGCAATTGAAAGTTTAAAAGATGTATCTTTCGGAGGTGCATTGAATGATTATAGTTTAAGGTATCCTGAAGTTAGTGAAGATAAATTAGTAACTGCAAAAATCTTAGTTAATAACCAAACCGTTGTTGAGAAAGAATATACTGTTAATAAAACAAATATTAAACAAGAAAAACCTAGTGAGGCACCTTCTACTATTTCAAGTTCTGGGACTTTAGAGTTTGGACAAAATGGTGAATTAATAAATCATAGTGAACAATTTAATTTTAGTACAAATAAGTATGAATATGGCGTAGGTACAACTTTTACTATTAAGTTAAACGATAAAAGTTTAAATAAATTTGTTAAAAGTGGCGATTTTAAAAAAGTTCGAGCAAATTTATCAAATAAATCAACAACTGCTAACACTAAGATAAATGAAGAGCATGTTATATTAAAATCACCAAGAACTTATGCTGAGTTTCAAGTTATTAGTCTTACTGATGATGAACTAGTTGTAAAAATTGTGGGTGGTAAGGCAACTTCAGATACAAATTATAGTTTTGATTGGGCAGCAGCCGGTGTGTCAAGAGAACCAGTTTCGAACACTGTTAATTTATATCATTCACAAACTGGTAAGTTTGGACCTGTAAATGAAACTGTCAAAATAACGAAAGAAAATAGTTCGGATGACTTGAGTGGTCAATATACAACAAATATGGAAATCTCATGGGATAATCCGAAAAAAAATTCATTTGATGCTTCTGGGAATTGGCTTAAAGAATACTTAGAACTCGGAAATGTTGCTATGCGTTATATTAATGTTGCTAATAATAATCCGATTTTAAAAGCAACTTCAATTGTTAAAGGGGGAGTAGCTGAAGTAGATAAATTTGCGACTGCAACTCCAACAAAAGATTTTACAGAAGCTAATGTTGCTACAGAAGCAAATAACACGACGAAAAAAGAAGAGACACAAAATGAGAATGTTAAAACAACCACTGCTACTGCGCCATATATTATTAAAGGAACTGATAATAAATACTATGTATTTAGAGAGTATCTAAAAAATAGTCCATATAAGCGAACATCAACTAGTGGTACAGTTTATGATGCGGTGTCAAATATTGTAGCAGCTTACGATGAAGCAAAATACGGAAAAGTTACTGTAAAATATGTAAAAGCTAATGATACTGCTACTGTTCTTAGAGAAAATGTCTTAAAAGATGCTACAGCAAAATTAGAAAATATTGTTGGTACCAATTATTCAGTTACACCAGAAGAAGAATTTAGTGAAAATGGTGTAGTTTACAAACTAGTTAAAACTGATTTACCAAATAATTCAGATGGGATATTATCAGAAAATCCTACAGAAGTTGTTTATAAATACGTAGTTAAAAATCAAAAAGCAAATGTTGTCATTAAAACAACTGATGGTAAGCACTCTACAACAGTAGAATTAACTGGTGAACCGGGAACTGCCTTACCAAATAGCGAAGACATTACTAATAAAATTAAAGAATTAAAAGGAAAAGGATACGAAGTTGAAAGTGATACATACAATGTAAATGGTGCTCATCCTGATTTTGATGACCAAGATGATGAGGAAGCAGGAGTTTCTAAACCATCTCAAACCTTTGAAATCACATTGAAACCTAGAATCATTGAAGTACCTTCATCAACGCCACATGAAAAAGATAGCCCAGTAGATCCAAATGGAAATAATCCAGAATTGAAATGGCCTAAGGGCTTGGCTGAATCTGACTTGACTAAGACCGCTAAACGTGTGATTTCTTATGTGAAGAAAGATTCTAATACAGCAGCTGAAGAAAAAGCTTTAGATGATACTGTTCAAACTGTGTCATTCACAAGAAAAGCAAAAGTAAATCTAGTTGATAAAACAGTCGAATATACAGATTGGGAATCATCAAATCAAACATGGGAAAAAGTAGAAGTTAAAACATTAGCAGGATATATTGCTGATAAAAAAGAAATTCCAGCCAAAGAAGCAGTAACCCCTGAAAAAGATACAAAAGTAATCCCTGATGAAACGGATAAGGTTACTTATACGAAGATTGGAAGTTGGACTCCAATTAATCCGACAACTGGATTAGAAGAAACTCCAATTCCATTCCCTAATGATCCAACAGACCCAACAAAAACTGGGGAAATTACAGAAATTATTCCTCATAAAGATGGCTATACTCCAAAAGATGGAAGTGGAAATTCATTAACACCAATCGATCCAGAACATTTAGATAAAGGATATCATCCGCCAAAAATCACAGATCCAAAAGCTAATATTAAGATTACTTATGAAAAAGATGATCAAAAAGCAAAAGTGAAATTCGTTTCCGTAGATCCAAAAACTCAACAAGAAACAGAATTAACGGATCATGCATTAATGTTAACTGGTAAAACAGGAGAAACGATTTCTGAAAGAGATGTTCAAACTCGTATCGATGTGTTGAAATCAATGGGTTACGATATTGTTGACAATCCATTTGATAAAAATCCAGTGTTTGATACTTTAAAAGACACAACTGATAAAGTTTCTCAAGAATTTATTATTAAAGTACAACCACGTGTGTCAACTGCTTATCCAGTTTATGTTGTAGAAGGAACTAAACCATCTTCCGAACAATTAAAAGATGCCGTGTCAACAAAAGGCAACGATAAAACAGTAGATGAAACGAAGATTCCAGAAACAACTGGAAAAGTTGGAGATGACTCATTGACAGTTCCAATAACAGTAACGTACGGTTCAGGAGATAAGAAGCGAGAAGAAACCGTCAATGTACCGGTTAAAGTTGTAAAAGGTTATCCACAAATCGTGCCTGTTGATGAAGATAAGAAACAGCCATATCCTGAAGATAGTATTGATCCAGATCAATATCCAGAAGGTTCAACATTTGAATATAAAGAAGAAGTCAATACTTCAGAGGCAGGGGACAAGAATGTTACAGTAGTTGTTAAAGACAAAGCAGGTAATAAACTTGTCGAAGTTCCAGCAACGGTACGTGTGGTAGAAAGTTATCCTCAGTATGTTCCAGTAAACAAAGAAGGTATCTCACCGAAAGATAGTATTGATCCAAGTAAATTCCCAGAAGGAACCACGTTTGAGTATAAAGAAAAACCGAATACTGGTTCCACAGGAGACAAAGATGTAACAGTTGTAGCTAAGCTAGGTACAGAAATAGTTGCAGAGATTCCTGCTAAAATTGTAGTAGTCGATAGTAAGACACAATATGTGGCAGAAAATAAAGAGAATACACAACCAGACGCCTCTAAGAGTGTTGATGAAGAAAATTATCCTGAAGGTTCTAAGTTTAAATTTAAAGAACCAGTTGAAACAAGTAAGGCAGGAGACAAGGAAACAACGGTTGTAGTAACGGATAAAGATGGAAATCCATTAGTTGAAGTTCCAGCAACTGTAGTAGTCGCAAAAGGTTATCCTCAAATTGTTCCAGTTAGTGAAGGGAATGAACAACCTAGTGTCAAAGATAGTATTGATCCAGATCAATATCCAGAAGGTTCAACATTTGAATATAAAGAAGAAGTCAATACTTCAGAGGCAGGGGACAAGAATGTTACAGTAGTTGTTAAAGACAAAGCAGGTAATAAACTTGTCGAAGTTCCAGCAACGGTACGGGTGGTAGAAAGTTATCCTCAGTATGTTCCAGTAAACAAAGAAGGTATCTCACCGAAAGATAGTATTGATCCAAGTAAATTCCCAGAAGGAACCACGTTTGAGTATAAAGAAAAACCAAATACTGGTTCCGCAGGAGACAAAGATGTAACAGTTGTAGCTAAGCTAGGTACAGAAATAGTTGCAGAGATTCCTGCTAAAATTGTAGTGGTCGATAGTAAGACACAATATGTGGCAGAAAATAAAGAGAATACACAACCAGACGCCTCTAAGAGTGTTGATGAAGAAAATTATCCTGAAGGTTCTAAGTTTAAATTTAAAGAACCAGTTGAAACAAGTAAGGCAGGAGACAAGGAAACAACGGTTGTAGTAACGGATAAAGATGGAAATCCATTAGTTGAAGTTCCAGCAACTGTAGTAGTCGCAAAAGGTTATCCTCAAATTGTTCCAGTTAGTGAAGGGAATGAACAACCTAGTGTCAAAGATAGTATTGATCCAGATCAATATCCAGAAGGTTCAACATTTGAATATAAAGAAGAAGTCAATACTTCAGAGGCAGGGGACAAGAATGTTACAGTAGTTGTTAAAGACAAAGCAGGTAATAAACTTGTCGAAGTTCCAGCAACGGTACGGGTGGTAGAAAGTTATCCTCAGTATGTTCCAGTAAACAAAGAAGGTATCTCACCGAAAGATAGTATTGATCCAAGTAAATTCCCAGAAGGAACCACGTTTGAGTATAAAGAAAAACCGAATACTGGTTCCACAGGAGACAAAGATGTAACAGTTGTAGCTAAGCTAGGTACAGAAATAGTTGCAGAGATTCCTGCTAAAATTGTAGTGGTCGATAGTAAGACACAGTATGTGCCGGTTGATAAATCTAATAAACAACCAGATGTATCTAAGAGTATTGATCCTGAACAATATCCAGATGGAGTAACATTCAAATATAAAACTCCAGTAGATACAACAACACCAGGCGAAAAAGATGTTATTGTAGAAGCAAAAGATGAGGAAGATAAACTTGTAGAAGTTCCTGCTAAGGTGAAAGTAGTGGAAGGCAAGGAACAATTAATTCCTGTAAATCCAACTGAAAAACCACAAGCAAGAGACAGTATTACTCCAAGTGATTATCCAGAAGGTTCAACATTTGAGTACAAAGTTCCAGATGGACAGACTGAACCGTTCGATGCAACAACTGTTGGTGATAAACTAGTAACAGTTGTAGTAAAAGATAAAAATGGAAATGTATTGGTAGAAGTTCCAGCAACGATTAAAGTAGTGGAAGCTAAACCAAAACCAATTGAAACACCAGTGACAAATACACCTTTAACAAAGGATGATATTGCTAAATATGTCAAAGTCCCAGAAGGTGGAAAAGTTACGAATGTAGAAAACGTTCCAGACTTAACAACCCCAGGTAAGAAAAATCCTGTTAAAGTAACTGTTACCTTACCAAATGGCAAAACAATTACCGTTGATGTTCCGGTTAATGTAACACCAGTTAAAGGTATCGAAACCCCAGTTACGAATACACCATTAACTCCAGAGGATTACACCAAAGGAATTAAAGTCCCAGAAGGTAGTAAGGTAACGAATGTTGAGAATATTCCAGACTTAACAACCCCAGGTAAGAAAGCCCCAGTTAAAGTAACGGTAGAATTACCAAATGGCAAAACAATTACCGTTGATGTTCCGGTTAATGTAACACCAGTTAAAGGTATCGAAACCCCAGTTACGAATACACCATTAACTCCAGAGGATTACACCAAAGGAATTAAAGTCCCAGAAGGCGGTAAAGTTACGAATGTTGAGAACATTCCAGACTTAACAACGCCAGGTAAGAAAGCCCCAGTTAAAGTAACGGTAGAATTACCAAATGGCAAAACAATTACCGTTGATGTTCCGGTTAATGTAACACCAGTTAAAGGTATCAAAACCCCAGTTACGAATACACCATTAACTCCAGAGGATTACACCAAAGGAATTAAAGTCCCAGAAGGTGGTAAGGTAACGAATGTTGAGAATATTCCAGACTTAACAATCCCAGGTAAGAAAGATCCGGTTAAAGTTACTGTTACCTTACCAAATGGTAAAACAACAGTAGTAGAGGTTCCAGTTAATGTAACACCAGTTAAAGGTATCGAAACCCCAGTTACGAATACACCATTAACTCCAGAGGATTACACCAAGGGAATTGCCATTCCAGAAGGCGGTAAAGTTACGAATGTTGAGAACATTCCAGACTTAACAACGCCAGGTAAGAAAGCCCCAGTTAAAGTAACGGTAGAATTACCAAATGGCAAAACAATTACCGTTGATGTTCCGGTTAATGTAACACCAGTTAAAGGTATCGAAACCCCAGTTACGAATACACCATTAACTCCAGAGGATTACACTAAGGGAATTACCATTCCAGAAGGCGGTAAAGTTACGAATGTTGAGAACATTCCAGACTTAACAACGCCAGGTAAGAAAGATCCGGTTAAAGTTACTGTTACCTTACCAAATGGTAAAACAACGGTAGTAGAGGTTCCAGTTAATGTAACACCAGTTAAAGGTATCGAAACCCCAGTTACGAATACACCATTAACTCCAGAGGATTACACCAAGGGAATTACCATTCCAGAAGGCGGTAAAGTTACGAATGTTGAGAACATTCCAGACTTAACAACGCCAGGTAAGAAAGCCCCAGTTAAAGTAACGGTAGAATTACCAAATGGCAAAACAATTACCGTTGATGTTCCGGTTAATGTAACACCAGTTAAAGGTATCGAAACCCCAGTTACGAATACACCATTAACTCCAGAGGATTACACCAAGGGAATTACCATTCCAGAAGGCGGTAAAGTTACGAATGTTGAGAACATTCCAGACTTAACAACGCCAGGTAAGAAAGCCCCAGTTAAAGTAACGGTAGAATTACCAAATGGCAAAACAATTACCGTTGATGTTCCGGTTAATGTAACACCAGTTAAAGGTATCAAAACCCCAGTTACGAATACACCATTAACTCCAGAGGATTACACCAAGGGAATTGCCATTCCAGAAGGCGGTAAAGTTACGAATGTTGAGAACATTCCAGACTTAACAACGCCAGGTAAGAAAGCCCCAGTTAAAGGTATCGAAACCCCAGTTACGAATACACCATTAACTCCAGAGGATTACACTAAGGGAATTACCATTCCAGAAGGCGGTAAAGTTACGAATGTTGAGAACATTCCAGACTTAACAACGCCAGGTAAGAAAGATCCGGTTAAAGTTACTGTTACCTTACCAAATGGTAAAACAACGGTAGTAGAGGTTCCAGTTAATGTAACACCAGTTAAAGGTATCGAAACCCCAGTTACGAATACACCATTAACTCCAGAGGATTACACCAAGGGAATTACCATTCCAGAAGGCGGTAAAGTTACGAATGTTGAGAACATTCCAGACTTAACAACGCCAGGTAAGAAAGCCCCAGTTAAAGTAACGGTAGAATTACCAAATGGCAAAACAATTACCGTTGATGTTCCGGTTAATGTAACACCAGTTAAAGGTATCGAAACCCCAGTTACGAATACACCATTAACTCCAGAGGATTACACCAAGGGAATTACCATTCCAGAAGGCGGTAAAGTTACGAATGTTGAGAACATTCCAGACTTAACAACGCCAGGTAAGAAAGCCCCAGTTAAAGTAACGGTAGAATTACCAAATGGCAAAACAATTACCGTTGATGTTCCGGTTAATGTAACACCAGTTAAAGGTATCAAAACCCCAGTTACGAATACACCATTAACTCCAGAGGATTACACCAAAGGAATTAAAGTCCCAGAAGGTGGTAAGGTAACGAATGTTGAGAATATTCCAGACTTAACAATCCCAGGTAAGAAAGATCCGGTTAAAGTTACTGTTACCTTACCAAATGGTAAAACAACGGTAGTAGAGGTTCCAGTTAATGTAACACCAGTTAAAGGTATCGAAACCCCAGTTACGAATACACCATTAACTCCAGAGGATTACACCAAGGGAATTGCCATTCCAGAAGGCGGTAAAGTTACGAATGTTGAGAACATTCCAGACTTAACAACGCCAGGTAAGAAAAATCCGGTTAAAGTAACTGTTACCTTACCAAATGGCAAAACAATTACCGTTGATGTTCCGGTTAATGTAACACCAGTTAAAGGTATCGAAACCCCAGTTACGAATACACCATTAACTCCAGAGGATTACACCAAAGGAATTAAAGTCCCAGAAGGCGGTAAAGTTACGAATGTTGAGAACATTCCAGACTTAACAACGCCAGGTAAGAAAGCCCCAGTTAAAGTAACGGTAGAATTACCAAATGGCAAAACAATTACCGTTGATGTTCCGGTTAATGTAACACCAGTTAAAGGTATCAAAACCCCAGTTACGAATACACCATTAACTCCAGAGGATATTGAAAAACATGTGAAAGTTCCTGAAGGTGGAAAAATTATTGGAGTAGGTGAAATTCCAAAAGTAAATACTCCAGGAGATAAAGGTACTGTCAAAGTTAAAATTGAACTTCCTAATGGTAAACAAATAGAAGTAGAGGTGCCTGTAAACGTAACTCCAATTAAAGATATCGTGAAAAAACTTGGGGATCCAATTACAAATGAGGATGTTGAAAAACATATTCAAATACCAGAAGGTGGAAAAATCATTAGTATCGGGGATAAACCATCTACAGATGTACCGGGAGAAAGACCAAGTGTTCCAGTAGTAATCGAATTACCTGGAGGTAAACGAGTAACCGTTAAAGTCCCTGTTATTGTTACCCCAAAAACAACTCCTGTAGTGGTTGAGGTAGGAACACCGATTACAGAAGATATGGTGAAGCAACATGTTGATTTACCAGAAGGATGGAAAATTACTAAAGTTGGAGAAATTCCAAAAACGAATACACCAGGTGATAAACCATCTGTAACGGTTGAGATTGAATTACCGGATGGACGTAAAGTGACAGTAGAAGTTCCTGTCAAAGTAACTTCTAAATCTAATCATGGTAATAGTTACGGTAATAATGGTAGTTCAACAACTCATATCGTAACACGTTACCAAGATGGTGATGGTAAAGAAATTTCTCCAAACGAAAATGGTAGCCATGGACCTAAGACTTTAGAAGGCTATGAATATATTGGCACTAAGACAGATAAAAATGGCAATGTGATTCATACCTATAAGAAAGTAACTATCCCGACTCGTTCTGAGCAACCAAGCTCTCCAGAGACTCCTACAAGTCCAGAAAAACCAGTAGCTACTCCAGTTCAGACAAGTTCTACTGATTCTAAACCAGTAGCCGTTGAAACAACCGTAGCCAATGACAAGAAGGAATTACCAAATACTGGTACAGAAGATAAGTCTGGTCTAGCTAGTCTTGGACTTCTTGGAATGTTGGGTGCATTCGGACTCGTAGCTCGTAAGAAAAAAGAAGATTAAAGATTTGTCGATTATTTATCTTGTGTAATATTAAATCCAGACCTATATAAAAACTTTACGAAATAGTATTTGGATAATAATATAAAGATTGTTGATGCTGAAAAAATATCAGGATCACAGGAACGTATAGTATCAGTAACTTAAAAAAGTCTGATACTATGCGTTTTTTTATGGAAAGATTTATTAGTACTTACTTTTTATAAAGTTTTTAACTAATATAAATGTTTTACTTATTTATTGTAGATATGTTTTGTAATGATTGTGATACTTCTTTCAAGGAATATTTGGTAGGATTGGAGTGAAAAAAGATTAACTAGGAAAGAAGGAAGTATATGGAAGCCATTTATCAACGTGATTCGGATCAAGATGGATTAACTGATGCTCAAGAATTGGCGCTAGGAACCAATCCTCTTAGCGCAGATTCTGATGGTGATGGACGTTCAGATTTAGTGGAAATAGAAGAAGGAACCAATCCCTTAGAAAAGGATTTACAAGACATAGACCAAACAAGTATAACTGAATCGTCATCAGTATTTATGGAAATGAAACAAAAGATTTCAGATATGATGGAGAGTCACTACAAGGAATTTATACAGGCTCTGATTAGTATTGAAACAGGGATTGAAAACCAACAAGACCTAGAAGACTTATATACTTACTACATGAGAACAGATGCTGTTTCTCTTTTGTCTAGTAATTTAGAAACCAGTCCTCAAGAGGTGGAAATGGAGATAGAGTTGTAGGGGAATCATGTGATTCTCCTATTTTCGTATAGATGAAAGGAGCAAGTATGGAAGTAATGCAATTATTGGCTATGTTTCGTGGAACAATTCCAAAAGATAGGGAGAAAATGACCCTATTTCTTCGTTATCAAGCGCAACATTTTGATGAGAAATGGCAAGACTTGGTAGAAAGTTTTTTGGCTGAAGAGGGCAAGATAGAAGAGATACCTCATGTGTATTCGTTTCATCAAGATATTATTTCTTTCCTAGAGGCTAGTTCTGAAAATCATGACCAAGATTTAGAAAGTTACACAAGAAATATTGGACAAGCAGGCCTAAGTAAATTATCTCAATTAAGTAATTTTGAGAAAAACTTGGTGCTAGAAGTCGCAACCTATAACCTTTCCACTCGATTTTATATCCAATCTGAAAAAGAGAAGATAACACCATTAAGTGAGCTTGTATGTCATCAGAAACAGGATGTCAATTTAGTCAATGTCTATCGGGTTGCGAATAATCTATCTGACCGCATTAGTAGAGATATAGAGGAGTTTCTTCTAATGGTTGATTCCAAAGAACTAAAAAAAGAGGTTCTTGAGATTCATTTTGAAGAAAAAGAGGAAGATGTTCTAGCCTATTTGGGTTCAGAATTGATGGCTACTTTAGATACCGTTACGGATCTTGTCCATCATGAAGAAAACTACACAAAACTCCCACTGACACAAAAGCTGAAGATTATTACTCATTTTGATGATGTAAAGGCTAGAAGTGAAAAGTCTAAGCAAGTAGAGGAAGCAGTCTTACCTTTAGAAAATATTGACCAGGTAGAAGAAAATGTGGAAGTTCATTCCCTATCTAAAGTAGATAAAATTGTAGAAGAAGCTTTGAGGGAATATCCAATCGGTTCACAAGTAAGTTATAAAGGTCAAGTATTTAAGTTGGTTTCGATTGAAAATGCACAGTTAAATGACTTAGTTCGCCTAGAGCTATTCAATGATTCCAACCAGTTACTTGAAGAGAATCCTATCTTATACTTGAACAGTTTGGAAGAGATTGAACAAGTATTGTCTCTTGTAGAACTTGAAAAAGAAGAGTCAGAGATTGAGATTGAATCACCAAGTGAAAGTCAGGAAATAGATTTGTTTTCCTATCTGGAAGAAGAAAATGAAAATGATAAGGATAAGGAAACAGAAACGCTTATTTCAGATATAGAAGAGACGGATGTCCCCGTTCAAGATTTTGTTTTTCCAGATGATTTAGAGGACTTTTATCCTAAGACAAATCGAGAAAAAATTGAAACGAATATCGCCGCAATTGAACTTGTTAAAAGATTAGAAAAAGAGGGACGACAAGCGAATCCAGAAGAACAAGAACTACTAGCCAAGTATGTCGGCTGGGGTGGTCTTGCCAATGAATTTTTCGATGAACTCAATCCAAAGTATGAAACAGAACGCTTAACTCTCAAGAGCTTAGTAAGTAAATCAGAATACTCCACTATGAAACAAAGTTTTCTCACAGCCTATTATACAGACCCAATGATTATTCGCCAGATTTGGCAAAAATTACTGGATGGTGGTTTTGAGGGAGGAAGGATATTAGATCCTTCTATGGGAACTGGGAACTTCTTTGCGGCGATGCCTAGAAGTATACGAGCTAAATCAGAACTTTATGGGGTTGAATTAGACAGTGTGACAGGCGCAATCGCAAAACAACTCCACCCCAATACCCATATTGAAGTGCGAGGATTTGAAGAAGTTCCCTATCAACATAATAGTTTTGATTTAGTCTTAACGAATGTTCCATTTGGAAATTTTCGGATTGCCGATAAAAACTATGATAAACCTTATATGATTCACGACTACTTTGTCAAACACTCACTTGATTTAGTAAGAGATAGAGGACAAGTTTCGATTATCTCATCTATTGGGACAATGGATAAGCGGACAGATAATGTCTTACAAGAGATTAAATCAAACACTCATTTTTTAGGGGGAGTCCGTTTGCCGGATACGGCTTTTAAAAAGATTGCAGGTACTCGAGTGACCACAGACCTCCTCTTCTTTCAAAAGGATCAAGCAAAGAATCTTAATGAAGAGGAACTTGTTTTTAGTGGTTCTATTCCCTTTGAGGAAGATAAGCGTGTCTGGATCAATCCTTATTTTGATGGGAAATACAACACACAAGTTTTGGGTGAATATGAGGTACGTAATTTTAATGGAGGAACCCTCAATGTTAAGGGGGTATCAGAAACATTAGCTACTGACATAATGAAAGCATTAGAGAATGTGGAAGCACCTAAACAAATTGACAATTCTTTGAAAGCACCTGTTTTTATCCAAGAAGAAGTGGATAATTCTATCCCCAGTCGTATACGTGAGGACTTAGCGCTCTATTCTTTTGGATATGAGGGAAATCAAATTTATTACCGAGATACGCATGGCATTCGGAAAAGTTCAAAAGTAGACGAAATTAGTTATTATGTAGATGAGAAGGGAGAGTTTAAAGCCTGGGACAGTTCTTTGTCTGAACATAAAATAGACCGATTCGTGCAACTTCATTTGACAGATGAGGAAGCACTAGATGTTTACAAGTCAGAAGAAGCGAGTAAAAGAGGGAAATATAAGGGACTGTTCAAAAAAACTGTCTTTTATGAAAGTCCCTTATCGGATAAGGATATTAGTCGCATTAAGGGCATGGTTGATTTGAGAGAGACCTATCAAGCCTTAATTGAAATTCAACGTCATCAAGACTATAGTCGGACAGATTTTCAGGTGTTACTTAGTAAACTCAATCATGACTATGACCGCTTTGTAAGTCAATTTGGATACTTGAATGCCTCAGTCAATCGGAACTTATTTGATAGTGACGATAAGTATTCTTTACTAGCAAGTTTAGAAGATGAATACATTGATTCTAAAGATCAGAAAGTAAAATATAAAAAATCTTTAGCCTTTGAGAAAGCATTGGTTAGGCCAGAGAGAGTGATTGCAAGAGTTTCAACAGCTCTAGATGCCTTAAACTCTAGTTTATCGGATGGTAGAGGGGTTGATTTAGACTATATGGTATCAATTTATCCTGAACACAGCCAAGCTGCTATTTTAGATGAGTTAGGTGACCATGTTTTAATGGATCCAGAAAGCTATTTAAGAGGGGAAAGAAAATACCTTTCTAAGAACCAGTTTTTATCAGGAGATATTCTCAACAAGATAGAAGTAGTTCAACTATTAGTAGAGGAAAACAACCAAGAATATGATTGGAACCATGCTTTAGATTTGTTAGAATCTGTTCGCCCTCCAAGGATTCATCTGGCAGATATTGAGTTTAAAATAGGGTCACGTTGGATTCCTCAATCCGTTTATGGTAAATTTGCCTTTGAATGTTTTACCAATCGTGAATTTGAATTGTCTTCGCCTGATGTTGAACAAGTCATTGAAGTGAATCCTGTCGATGGCCAGGTTCATTTAAGGACATCATTTGCTTATCGCTATCCAAGTGCCAAAGATAGTAGTCTTGGAGTTAGTGGGTCACGTTATGATACAGGAAGAAAGATTTTTGAGAATTTACTAAATTCAAACCAACCGACGATTACCATGACTGTTACGGAAGGAGAAAAGAAAAAGACCATCACAGATTTGGAAAAAACCTCTGTTCTAAGAGCAAAAGAGCAGCATTTACAAGAGCTCTTTCAAGAATTTGTCTCACGGTATCCAGAAGTCCAACAAGTCATTGAGGAAAGCTATAATCGTCTTTATAATCGGACGGTTAGTCGAGAGTATGACGGTAGCCATTTAGTTATTGATGGCTTGGCTCAAAACATTAGTCTTCGTCCTCACCAAGAGAATGCCATTCAAAGAATCGTAGAAGAAAAAAGAGCCTTATTAGCTCATGAGGTAGGTTCAGGAAAGACCTTGACAATGCTTGGTGCTGGGTTTAAATTAAAGGAGTTGGGGATGGTTCATAAGCCCTTGTATGTGGTGCCCTCTAGTTTGTCTGCTCAGTTTGGCCAAGAAATCATGAAATTTTTCCCGACTAAAAAAGTCTTTGTGACCACTAAGAAAGATTTTGTGAAGGCGAGAAGAAAACAGTTTGTGTCCCGTATTATTACAGGAGATTACGATGCCATTGTCATTGGGGATTCTCAATTTGAAAAAATCCCTGTCAGTAAGGAAAGACAGATGAACTATATAGAGGATAAACTCAATGAACTACGAGAGATTAAAACACATTCTGAAAATAAGTATACCGTTAAAGAAGCAGAACAATCAATAAGTGGTCTAGAGAAACAATTGGAAGAACTCCAACGTTTCAATCGTGATAGTTTTATTGATTTTGAGAACTTAGGAATTGATTTTCTCTTTGTGGATGAAGCACATCACTTTAAAAATATTCGTCCAATTACTGGACTTGGGAATGTAGCAGGTATTACCAATATAACCTCTAAGAAGAACGTGGATATGGAGATGAAGGTTCGACAGATTCAGGAAGAACATGATTTTAAAAATATTGTCTTTGCGACAGGGACACCTGTTTCCAATTCTATTAGTGAGTTGTATACTATGATGAACTATATTCAACCAGATATCTTAAAACGCTATCAAGTTGATTATTTTGACTCTTGGGTAGGTGCTTTTGGAGAAATTCAAAACTCTATGGAATTAGCTCCTACAGGGGATAAGTACCAACCTAAGAAACGATTTAAAAAGTTTGTCAATCTACCTGAGTTGATGAAAATCTATAAAGAAACAGCCGACATTCAAACACAAGATATGTTGGATTTACCTGTTCCAGAAGCCCATATTATCCCTATTGAGAGTGAGTTAACTGAAAACCAGAAACTCTATTTAGAAGAATTGGTTATGCGTTCAGATGCGGTCAAATGTGGGACAGTTGATCCGAGTCAGGATAACATGTTAAAAATTACAGGTGAGGCACGAAAACTAGCAATTGATATGCGTTTATTGGACTCTAGCTATAGTTTAGCAGACAATCATAAATTGCTTCAGGTAGTGGATAATGTTGAAAGAATTTATCGTGAAGGAATGGAAAATAAGGCTACTCAGATGATCTTTTCAGATATTGGAACACCTAAGAAAAAGGATAATGGCTTTGATGTTTATTCTGAGATTAAGGCTTTATTAGTTGATAGAGGAATCCCTAGTAAGGAGATTGCCTTTGTACATGATGCCAATAGTGATGAAAAGAAGAATAGCTTATCTCGAAAGGTCAATGCAGGAGAGGTGCGGATTCTCCTTGCCTCAACCGAAAAAGGAGGAACAGGTTTAAATGTTCAGAGCAAGATGAAAGCAGTTCATCATCTGGATGTCCCTTGGAGACCAAGTGACATCCAGCAACGCAATGGACGGATTATCCGACAGGGAAATGAAAACAAGGAAGTGGATATTTATCACTACATTACAAAAGGTTCATTTGATAATTATCTATGGGCAACTCAGGAGAACAAACTCCGTTATATTAAGCAGATTATGACTTCTAAGGAGCCAATTCGTGCTGCAGAAGACATTGATGAGCAGACCATGACAGCTTCTGATTTTAAGGCACTAGCAACAGGTAATCCTTATCTCAAATATAAGATGGAACTAGAGAATGATCTAACTCTATTAGAAAATCAAAGACGCGCCTTTCAACGCAGCAAGGATCACTATCGTCATACAATCTCTTACTGTGAAGAAAATATACCTATTATTGAGAAACGATTAAGTAAGTATGAAGGCGACATTCAACAGTCTGAAATATCGAAAGACCAGGTATTTTCTATGACGGTAGGTAAGCAAGCTTTTGATCAACGAGCTGAAGCAGGGGAATCCCTACACCGTCTTATCCGTCATAATCAATCTGACAGCAAAGAATTTCGAACCCTAGCCAGTTATAGAGGATTTGACATTAAAATGCTTAGTCTTCCAACAAATCAACCTCTTCCTGAAACCTTCTCTGTTAAAATTGTAGGAGAAAATCAGTATTCTGTCAGTTTAGATTTGTATTCTCCTTTAGGGACAATTCAAAGGCTTCAGCATACGATTGATCACATTAAAGAGGACCAAGTGAAAACTCAGAACTTATTGGATGAATTAAAGGATAAATGGACTACTGCTAGAGTAGAAATTGAGAAAAATTTTCCAAAGGAAGAAGATTATCAAACTAAAAAGGCCGAATACGATGTACTCGCACCATTGATTGAAACAGAAACGGATTTAGATATTATTGATCAGGCCTTAAGACAATTCCACGAAAAAGGAAAAGAAAAGCAAGAACAACTTTCTTTTGAATTAGATTAAAAAATAGATATAAATAGCGGACAAGAAAAGAAAAGCGCGGTAGAATAAAGATAGAAAGAAACGAGGTAACGATTATGATGGAAGATACCTATTATCAATTAGAAGAAGCCTTAGTACAGGGATTTCAAACGCCTGAAGAATACCAAGCCTACAAGGAACTAAAGGAACATTATGAGGAAGTGACAGGCGATTACAGCTTTTCCAAACGAGAACTCACTAGTCAATTGGAAATCACGCTTCAGAATCATCGAGGTGTGGACTTTGAAGATCATGAGAAAGAGGAGTATTTGGACTTAGTTCAAAAATTAGAAGAGTTTGATTCCTCTCTTGCCACCCATTATCGTCAATTGATTGACTAGAAAGGAGAAAGTCATGAATGATTTACTCCTTATCCCAGTAATTTTTTTAGCAGTAGGAGGAATTCTCATTCTTTTATGGAGGATCTTCCTTATTGCAAGTGGACTTTTCCTGATTGGTTTTGTCAGTTTTCTTATTTTCGTAGAGGGCTATGGAATTTATTTGTTCTTTACTGAATCCAACCTTTATGTAGAGGATTTAGCCCAGAATGGTCTGATAAGCTTTACAGGATTTTATGTGGTATTTAATCTAGCCGTGCTTGTATGTGGTGTTTTGAAAATCATTAGTTGGGCAAGAAGATTAAAAAGTAGCTGAACAATCTCTTGTTCAGCTACTTTTTAATTGGGAACTATAAAAATTTTTCTCGAAAATAAGAAACTTGCACGATTTACTCATTACTTAGCCAATACTAGAGTTTATACTAGTTACTGTAATGATGATCATCTAAAAGAAGGAAGGAGGCAACCTTATGTCTAAAAATACAAGTCGTCCAGAGATTGATTCTCTAAGTTTCGAGGTTGAAAACCAAGAACTTTCCGGGAAATCAGGAGCTAGTGGTGCATAGCTTTTAAAATGACACTAGCAGGTCGCTGTGGATTGTGTTTCACCTGTTCCTATGAGTATACGAGAAATAATGTTTGTTGTTAGATAAAACAAAAGGAAAATTCTTGAGTTATATTACAAAACATTGACAACACTTTGATTTGGTGTTATATTTACGAGGAGAAATACAAATGAAACAAGACCATTTTGAGATTGATTCTTTAGATTATGAAATTAATAGCCAAGAGTTAAATGGTAAATATACTGCTGGGTGACGTACGACTGTTAGATTAACAGTACAAGGTTGCTGTGGTTGGTGGTTTACATATTCTTATGAATGTACTTCGCCAAACGTGCGCTGTGGATAAAACTACCTCTATTTTTTGATAGGAGGATAAAATGGAAGGAATTATTGGAACACTAGAATTCTATGCACCTGTACTGGTCTTAGGAGTTATTGTCATAGGGATTGTTTACTTTATGAAAAAAAGAAACGATCGCAAATAATCAACATCGACCGATACCTGAAAAAGGTATCGGTTTTTTATAACTTGAATATATTGCACAAAATACTCATGGAAAACCTTGAAAGAAACCGTATAATGAGAGAGTAATAAAGAAACGGAGGAATGAAATGATGAAACAGCTTATTGTGACAGGATTAACGAAAACATTTGGTCAAGGGGATAATATCGTTCATGCTTTATTAGATGTGAACTTGTCCGTTGAAAAAGGTGAATTTCTGGCAATTATGGGTGCCAGTGGTAGTGGAAAAACAACACTCCTCAACTGTATTTCAACGATTGATAAACCAACATCAGGTGAGATTCGATTTGAAGATTTTGACATCATCCATGCCAAGGAAAATGAACTAGCTGACTATCGTGCTAAAAACATTTCCTATATTTTCCAAGCCTACAACTTGGTGGAAACCTTGACGGTCTATGAAAATATCATTCTACCTCTTCAAATTCAGGGGAAAAATATCAAAAAACATCAGGATAAGATTGAGGAAATTTTGTATAAGTTGGCCATTCAAAACTTAAAAGATAAGTTTCCTAATCAGTTATCAGGTGGCCAGAGACAACGTGTGGCAACTGCTAGAGCCTTGATTGATGATTCTAAACTGATTATCGCAGATGAGCCGACAGGAGCCTTGGACTCTGCCAATTCTGAAAAACTGATGGCACTTTTGCAGGAAATCAATAAAAGTTTTGGTATTACCATTTTACTGGTTACGCATGACCCTGCTGCAGCCAAGTACTCTTCACGGATGGTGCTACTTAGCGATGGAAAGATTATGGATGATTTGGAACGTAACAGCTTATCTAATGAACAGTATTTGCAAGAGATTTACAGCCGTACCAGATAGGAGGAAGAGAGTATGTATCCAAAATTAATTTTACGAAATGTATTTCGAAATTTACAGACTTACACCATCTACTTTTTCAGTCTAACCTTGATTTATAGCTTGCTCTATGCTTTTAATGCTTTACCAAGCCATCCAGTGATGCAAAGTTTATCAGGGGCAAAGGAAATGCTGACGAAGGTGATGAGCCAGTACATGGGCTTGCTTTCCTATCTGATTCTATCGGCGATTGCCTTTCTCATCGTTTACTCCACAAATTTTGTGCTGGGACGGCGCAAGAAAGAGCTGGGACTTTATGCAACGCTGGGAATGAAGAAGAGGCATATTATTCGTACCCTGTTCTTTGAAACCATGCTGGTCAATATCTTTTCCTTGATTCTAGGTTTCTTGCTTGGATTGATTTTACTGGTCATTCTATCTAAGGTTGCATCTGAGTTTTTTATGGCCAATTACTTTGGTAGTCTGCTTTTTTTTGATAGCAAGTCTGTCATCTTACTAGTTTATTCCTATTTGGTAACCAGTTTTATTGTTGGTGTCATGGACATTCTTACCTTTAGAAAGCAAAATATCATTGCACTCATTCAAGAAAATGGGGTCAAAAAATCTGTCTTTGCAAAAGGCAAGCCAGTTCTTCAAGCACTTCTCTTTATTCTTTCGACAGCTGTTATCGGTTTTGGTGCTCTCTATTTTTCAGACTATCATCATCTATCATTCTTGAAAAGCTGGGGTATCTTGCTGGTATCTATCTTCGTGATTTTTGTGATTTTATTTTACAATAGCTTAAGCCATTTTATCTTGGTCTCCCTTAGAAAACTGCCTCAAACCTACTATAACAAACTAAACACTTTTAAAATCCGTCAATTTTCAAAACAAGCTGATAGTAATTCGGTCACGTTGGCTGTCTTATCCTTGACCTTGACACTGGCTCTCAGCTTACTAGTTTTTAGTGGTAGTGCCTATACGACTATGAACCGAGAGCTGAACAAATACTCACCTTATGATGTAACTGTCAATCTCTATCGTGGTCAGGAGTTTCAATTTTCTCAGGAATCTGTCAAAGACAGATTGAAAGCCGATGGCTTTGACTTTAATTTCATCAAAGAAGAGTACAGCTATCCTAGCTATTCTAGTGATGTAATCTATAAAGATTTGATTGATACCAGCAATCTCTGGGAGCATGATAAGAAACTTCCTGAATCAAAAGTACCGATTTTAGGAATTTCTGCCTACAATCATCTCCGCAAACTGCAAGGGGAAAAAGCGGTTGACTTGGCAGATAACCAATTTCTGGTCAATGCCAACTATAAAGGAACTGCCAAGCAGATCCAGGACTTTCTATCAACGACCAAAACCCTCATGATTAACGGTCATTCTCTCAACCTTGCCTCTTCGAAGCCACTTGAAACAGTTTACTTTTTATCTTCAGTAGGTCTAAATGACGCAGGAACCTTGATTGTACCAGATAAGGTAGTAGTTGGATTGACGGAAGACCACACGACCTATGTTGCCAATTTCAAAGAAAACATTGACAAACGGGAAGTAGAAACATTCTTAAGTCAGTGGATTGAAAAATACTACTTCACTCGTGATGGAGCAGAGTTGAATTCGTTCACCTATCAAACGAAAGGAAGTATTTTTGAGGTTTACCTTGGATTTATGGGCGTCATTGTCTTTGTCATGATTTTTGTCAGTGTTATTTTTATCATTATTTCCCTCAGTATCTTGTCCCTTCAAACTTCTACAAGTGCTTTGGATAGTGTCAATGATTATCAAATCTTATATCTTCTTGGGAATAAGAGGAAGCAAAATCGCTTTATTCTTTTGCAACAGATTCTAAGTTATTTCTTGGTTCCGCTGGTCATCGCAGGTCCGCTAGCATTTGCCTTGAGTACCGCTCTTTTGGGCTATTTTGAGAATTTCGCTAATACCAGCATTTCTATTGATATCACCTATCTGGGAGTAGCGGTTTTACTCTTTGTCCTTTACCTGCTAGTGACTTACAGAGTAAGTTGGCAAATTATTGAAAATTAAGTCAAATACCAGAGTTGCCTATCCTGCAATTCTGGTATTGTGTTATAATGATATTAAAGTAGTTCAGGAAGTGGATATATATGAAACAATTTGTCAAATCGCTCTCGAAAAACTCACTTTTATTGTGGTGGTTGACGATTTTTAATCATCTAGCTTTAATGATTTATATTTATCATAGGATCCCTCTGGACTTTTCGACAGATTTTTCCTTGCAGATGGTTTTATTGCTGATTATTGCTTTAATTGTATTTAGCTATATTTGTAATATTGTGACCTTTCGGTATAGTGAGTTGAAACTTTGGTTGCTCCTGATGATGTTTCTCATTAGCTGGCAATCCATATTTAATCAAGGAGTTGCAAGCACCCTGTTGCACTTTTTTGATATTCTTCATCCGCTCAACTCTTTTTTATTGGTGTATAGTTCTCTGTCTATTATCTTTCTGGGAGAGAAAATAGGAGAAGAACTGTTGAGTGTGTCCTTTGTGTTGACACTAATCACCATTAGTTCATATCTGTTAAGTCCTTCAATTTTTCTATTTCTGTCCTTGTTTGCGTCTTTCTTTTTAAACCTTGTTCCCTTGATTTTACTGATTTTATATCATAAAGAGTTGAAAAGTAAACTCAAGTATCAGAGACGAAATTTGTGGATATTAGCTTTGATATTGCCTCTTTCTTATTTCTTTTTGTATATCAATACGACGGGCTCAGGAGTGATGAACCTAGTCTGGTATCTAGAAATTCTTGGTATCTTAGCTTTTTTACACTTCAAAACGATTGTCAGCTCTCTTCAAAAAAAGGTAGTAGAGTTGAAGTTGTCCTATATAAAAACTTTTTCACGCTTGTTTTTACTGGTTATGTTTTTGTTAGTAGGCATTTTCATCATCTTTCGTCTAGATTTAAACACGAGCTTTTTGGTCTTGAATATCATGTTACTATTGTTCGGGATTTGTTCGGAAGAATTGATTCGCCTTTTTCGTTCTGCTGAAATGCTAGATGCTAGGGATTATGTAAAAGTTCTCTTTTTAAAGCGTAACCGTATGGTGAAAAATCTGCTGGCAAATGAAGATACAGAACAACAGTTCTCCGAATTTCTTCACAATGAAATCCTGCAAAATGTGATGGCAATAAAAAATTTCAATAAATATAGTAGCAATCAAGCTTTTGGTGAACAGATCAATCTGGTAACAGAGGAGTTGGTTCAGCGGATTCGTGAGCGGATGGATTATTATCAGCCAATGGTAGAAACAGACGAGCAGTTAGATATCCAGTATAAAGGGTTGATTAATCGGATTGTCAAGCGCTATCACGCAGAAAATGAAGTCGTCACACAGTTTCCTGCCCACTTTAGGCTTTTATCTCCTTACGATAAAATTGCCTATCGTCTGGTTGAGGAGTTGGCGACCAATGCCGTTAAGTACGCTAGTGGTGGAAGGATTTCTTTGAAGATTGATGTGCATGATGACGCTATTTTTATCATTTCTGAAAATGACTGCCTTCAAACAGAAAAATCCTTAGGTTATGGCTTGAAAAATATGTCTAATAAAATTAGTGTTTTAGGTGGTCAAATGCAGATTTTTGAAAATAATAAGAGATTTCGTGTAGAAATTACTCTCCCGATTGATAAGGAGTTGTGTTATGAAAATTTTGTTAATTGATGATCATAAATTATTTAGCCAAAGTATTAAGATGATTTTAGAGTTATCGGAAAACATTAAAAAGGTCCAGTTAGTGGATAATTTTTCGACTATTTCGGAGATTGCTTTTAATGACTACGACATTATTTTGATTGACATCAACCTGACGAGTCTGTATCAAGATGATGGGCTGACCTTGGCACAAGAGATTATCGACAATGGTTGTTCTAGTAAGGTTGTGATTTTGACAGGTTACAGTAAAAAAATGTATGAACACCGAGCTAAAGTTATGGGGGCTTATGGCTTTCTGGACAAAAGTATGGACCCAGATGAGTTGGTGAAAAAACTGGAAAAGATTTATATAGGTGGTAAGGTTTTTTCAGATGAAGTGATGGTAGAGGTGCTAACACCACGAGAAATCGAGATACTAGAACTGGTTAGAAATGGCTTGACCATTGATGATGTCTGTGACAAGGTCTATGTGAGTAAACGTACAGTTTCCAATCACTTGGCCAATATCTTTTCAAAATTGGGAGTGACTAACAGGCAGGAGGCGATTCATATCGCTGAGCAGTTGGGTTATTTTCCACCAGATTAGAAAGCTGCAGAAGATGTAGCTTTTTTAATTTATTTACAAAAATTTCACATATTACTCATTCTAATAAACGGTATATTTGATAATCTATTAGTAATTAAGGAGAAAATCATTATGTTTATGGTATCTGAAAAATGGTTTGTATAAAAAACTTTATCAGACGGATTACTAATTTTGTAAGTTATATTGGCCACCTTCGGGTGGCATTTTTACTTCTGTGATACTTTTTTCAAGATTTATCTGCTATTCTTGACCTAGTTTTTATAGAAAGAAGGTCTAAGATGTTAAATAAAGTCAAAACTAAAGCCTTAATTAGTGTTGGAGCAGTGGCTGCAACCAGCTTTATTCTCATGATGGGATATACTGTGGGTCAACATTCTACTGCTAAACAAAGTCGCAAAGAAATCGAATTGGCTGCAGCTAAACTTGTAGAGGACAAACAAGCAGAAGATAAAGCCAGCATTTTGTCATCGGATACTGTAAAAGAATTTTTGACTCAGTACTATACGAAAGAAAAGCTCGGAGAAAATAATACACGTATTCAACCTTATATGACTGAATCGGCTTATTCTCAAGAATTGTCAAGTCAAAATGATGCCATGAACCAAGTGTATAAGGATTATATTTTAGATTATCATTTTGAAAAAGCTGATATCTTTGTCAATCAGACTACGAATCAAGCTATTGCCATGGTCTCTTATAATGTAACCTATGTATCCGATTTAAAGAATGCCAACCAATCAAAGACCAATCAGACAGAAACAAGAACTGTTAAATTGTCCTATTCTAAACTACCTGGTAAGTTATTGGTCAATCAAGTACAGGTTTGGAAATCTGGGTTAGATGATTTAGATAAGGCCACTCCTAAAACTTTAGAAGAATCATCATCAATACCATCACTGCCAAATACTACGACAAAATGATGATATTGCATGGAAATAGAAGAATGTAAGCAAATTTCAATTCTTGATGTAGCCAATCGTTTAGGTATCTCCTTCAAACAAGTTTCGAGCAGTGTCTATGAGCATCCTGAACACGATTCATTTCGGATTTTTTCAACTACTAATACTTTTAAATGGTTTTCAAGAGATATTCAAGGTGATGTCATTGATTTTGTTCGACTTGTTAAGGGAATTTCTTTTAAAGAAGCTCTAGCGTTTCTTTCTGAAGAACCTTTAAAAAAAGAAGCTGTTCAAGAAAATAGATTGAGACCATTTTATTATCCTTTAAAGAGAGTAGAAGATTCTAACTGTAGTCTAGCCAGATATTATTTAACAGAATGTAGAGGAATCGCAGAAGAAATCGTACAAAAGATGATTCAACAAGGTTTGATAGCACAAGCTAGTTGGAAAACAAATGAAACAGTTGAACCTGTTATCGTTTTTAAAAGCTTTGATCATCGTCACAAGCTGCAGGCAGCAAGCTTACAAGGGATATATAAGAATCATTCTCTTCCAAGAGAGAGGTTAAAAACGATTCTAAAAGGAAGCCATGGACATGTTGGAATATCCTTTGACATTGGTAAACCAAATAGACTGGTCTTTTGTGAATCGTTCATCGACTTGATGAGCTATTACGAACTTCATCAACAAAGTCTTTCTGATGTTCGTTTGGTATCTATGGAGGGATTAAAAAGGTCTGTTGTCGCTTATCAAACTTTACGACTAATAGCTGAAGAAAATCAGAAGTTGGAATTTTTAGATACACTAATACCTTCAAAGTTATTGCCTTTGATTAATACAATTCGTGATACCACCAGCTATTTTGATAATCATCCTGATTTATTGACACTTGCGGTAGATTGTGATGATGCTGGAAAAGATTTTTCTGATAAGTTATCTCAATCAGGATTTCCTGTTTTCCTGGATTTTCCTGATAATGAATCAGGGAAAGAAAAAGTAGACTGGAATGATGTCCTTAGAGAAAAGAAATCAGATTTACAATTGATGATCGAGACTGCAAAAGAGACATTGGGGAATCAACCAGTAAGACAAATCTCTCAATGTTTAGAATTGTGATAACAAAATCAAGATGTTTTAGCTAATATTAAAATGAAGGAGGATCGTATATGACCATTATTGAACGCTTAGAAGAAAAGGTCACTAGGCAAGAAAGTAAGGTAGCAAGAGAGACAGAAAAACTAGCTGCTTACAAAGAGCAACTAGAGACAGCGATGTTTGCGACGTTCAAAAGGCGTCAAAGCATTAGTCACATGAGTTTTGAAGAAGCTCTTGATCATGCCTTCGGTAGAGAAAGACAATTCGATGATTCTGAATTTAGAAAGGATAAAATGAGTGAATGACAAAAGATTGGAATTTTAATCAACCATTAGAGAGTAAATCAGAAAATCAAGAAGATCCAGATAAAATTGCGGCCTTATTTGGAAATCATCAAGGAGGTAATGATGTAAATTATGAAGCAGCTTTTCAAAAGCGAAAACAAGCACCTGTGACGGAATCAAATTCTAGTTCTAAACCCAAAGTTACAGAGGTTAGAACAGGAAAAGAGACAGATATCACTACAAGTTATCAGCAACATCTTAAAAGGCTGATTGCGGATAACAATAGCGATATTCAAAGTAGTCAAAAGAAAATTGAAGAGCTACATACTTTGATTGACACAAAGAATAAAGACAATAAGAAATTGCAGTCCATTTATGATGCGATTGCCGAATTACACTAAGCAGTCCTGATAAGCTGCTTTTTTTGAGAGGTTATAGATGTTTACAACACTTTTTAAGAAAAGCCAAGACAATGGTGATGTATTTAAAAAGCTAATTCATCGACTATCTGATATGTCTGCCCAAGATCTTGAAAAAATAGACCGATTGCTAGATATCATTTTCACTCCAGATCAAGAATCAGAACAACTAAAAACAGAATCAACTTACAGAGAAGAAACTTTGGACGACACATTAACGGAAGCTAAGAATCAACTTCATAAGGAACAATTGGAGAAGAATTTAGAGAGATTTAGGAAAAATAGCCAATAATGCACCAAAATTGGTGCGTTATACTTTTTTATGCTATAATTGAATTATAAAAATAAAGGAGTTTGCCATGATTGGAAAGAACATAAAATCCTTACGTAAAACACATGATTTAACACAACCCGAATTTGCACGGATTGTAGGTATTTCACGAAATAGTCTGAGTCGTTATGAAAATGGAACAAGTTCAGTCTCTACGGAATTAATTGACATCATTTGTCAGAAGTTTAATGTATCTTATGTCGATATTGTAGGAGAAGATAAAATGCTCAATCCTGTTGAAGATTATGAATTGACTTTAAAAATTGAAATTGTGAAAGAAAGAGGTGCTAATCTTTTATCTCGACTCTATCGTTATCAAGATAGTCAGGGAATTAGCATTGATAATGAATCTAATCCTTGGATTTTAATGAGTGATGATCTATCTGATTTGATTCATACGAATATCTATTTAGTAGAAACTTTTGATGAAATAGAGAGATATAGCGGCTATTTGGATGGAATTGAACGTATGTTAGAGATATCTGAAAAACGGATGGTAGCCTAATGGAAATCCAAGATTATACTGATAGGGAATTCAAACATGCTCTAGCACGGAATCTTCGTTCTCTGACAAGAGGAAAAAAGTCCAGTAAGCAACCTATAGCGATTTTGCTTGGAGGGCAAAGTGGTGCTGGTAAGACTACAATTCATCGTATTAAACAGAAAGAATTTCAAGGAAATATTGTTATCATAGATGGCGATAGTTTTCGCTCTCAACATCCACACTATTTAGAACTGCAGCAAGAATACGGCAAAGACAGTGTAGAATACACCAAAGATTTTGCAGGGAAAATGGTAGAGTCTTTAGTAACAGAATTGAGTAGTTTGGGATACAATCTTTTGATAGAGGGAACTTTACGAACAGTTGATGTTCCAAAGAAAACAGCACAACTCTTGAAAAGTAGGGGATATGAAGTACAATTAGCCTTGATTGCGACAAAGCCTAAGCTGTCCTATCTGAGCACTCTTATCCGATACGAAGAACTGTACGCTATTAATCCAAATCAAGCACGCGCAACTTCAAAAGAATATCATGATTTCATTGTAAATCATCTAGTTGATAATACACGGCAGTTGGAAGAACTAGCTATCTTTGAAAGAATTCAAATTTATCAACGAGATAGAAGTTGTGTATATGATTCAAAAGAAAATACAACTTCAGCAGCAGATGTTCTTCAAGAGTTACTATTTGGAGAATGGAATCAAGTGGAGAAAGAGATGCTTAAATCTGGAGAAGAAAGGTTAAAAGATTTAACTAATAGAAATGATTGTTAGATCACGAATTTTATAATATAGTCTATTTAGGATTGAAAAAAGTCTTTAAAATCAGAAAAACGCATAGTATCAGGTGTTGAAAAACTTGATATTATGCGTTTTCTGGTAGGAAGATTTACTCCATTTTCTTCTGAGATTAGTTTTTGCCTAGCTTTTTTATTTTCTACATTTTTTTCTTCCTAAGTATTTTTAAAATAATTATTAAATCTTCCAATTTATAAATAAATCTTCTAATGAATTACAGTATAGTTTTTCTATATTTATTTTATATATAAAACAAAGTATGAAAACGCAACGCAATTTTAAGACTTTTTGGTAAATTAAGAGTATAATCAAAGTGTAACGCCTTTTTTATAGATAATACACTAATATATAAAAGGCTTTCGCAAGATAAATATAAATTTTATTTCAAGGAGGAATAATGGAAAAGTATTTTGGTGAAAAACAGCAGCGTTTTTCATTTAGAAAATTATCAGTAGGACTTGTATCTGCAACGATTTCAAGTTTATTTTTTATGTCTGTATTAGGTAGTTCATCTGTGAATGCTCAAGAGACTAAAGGTGTTCACTATAAATATGTAACAGATTCAGAGCTATCATCAGATGAGCAGAATAAGCTTGTCTATGATATTCCGACATACGTGGATAATGATGATGAGACTTATTATCTTGTTTATAAATTAAATTCCCAAAATCAACTGGGGGAATTGCCAAATACTGGAAGCAAGAATGAGATGCAAGCCCTAGTTGCTGGTGCTAGCTTAGCAGCTCTGGGGATTTTAGTTTTTGCTGTTTCCAAGAAAAAAGTTAAGAATAAAACGGTATTACATTTAGTATTGGTTGCAGGAATAGGAAACGGTGTTCTTGTATCGGCTCATGCTTTAGAAAATAATCTTTTGCTAAATTACAATACTGACTATGAATTGACTTCTGGAGAAAAATTACCTCTTCCTAAAGACATTTCAGGTTACACATATATTGGATATATCAAAGAGGGAAACATAACTTCTGAGTCTAAAGTAAATAATCAAGATAAATCAGTAGCCACTCCTACAAAACAACAAAAGGTTGATTATAGTGTTACACCTAATTTTGTAGAGAATCCATCAACAGTACAAGCTATTCAGGAACAAACACCTGTTTCTTCAACTAAGCCGACAGAAGTTCAAGTAGTTGAAAAACCTCTTTCTACAGAATTAACGAATCCAAGAAAAGAAGAGAAACAATCTTCAGATTCTCAAGCACAATTAGCCGAACATAAGAATCTAGAAACGAAGAAAGACGAGAAGGTTTCTCAAAAAGAAAAGACTGGGGTAAATACATTAAATCCACAGGATGAAGTTCTATCAGGTCAGTTGAATAAACCTGAACTCTTATATCGTGACGAAACTATAGAGACAAAAATAGATTTTCAAGAAGAAGTTCAGGAGAATCCTGATTTAGCTGAAGGAACTATAAGAGTAAAACAAGAAGGTAAATTAGGTAAGAAAGTTGAAATCGTCAGAATATTCTCTGTAAACAAGGAAGAAGTTTCGCGAGAAATTGTTTCAACTTCAACGGCTGCGCCTGTTTCAAGAATAGTAGAAAAAGGTACTAAAAAAGCTCAAGTTATAAAGGAACAACCTGAGACTGTCACAGAACATAAGGACCTACAAGCTGGATCTATTGTTAAACCCGCAGTCCAACCTGAGTTACCAGAGGCTGTAGTAAGTGATAAAGGAGAACCTGAAGTTCATGAAAAACCAGAATATACAGGTGTACAAGCCGGAGCTATTGTTGAACCAGAAAAAGTTGAACCGGAATATGCTGGAGTACAAGCTGGAGCAATAGTTGAACCGGAACAAGTAGAACCACTGCCAGAATATACAGGCGTGCAAGCCGGAGCTGTGGTTGAACCAGAAAAAGTAGAGTCACCCAAAGAGTACACAGGTGTGCAAGCTGGGGCAGTAGTCGAACCGGAGCAAGTAGCACCACTACCTGAATACACAGGAGTACAAGCTGGAGCAATAGTTGAACCGGAACAAGTAGAACCACTGCCAGAATATACAGGCGTGCAAGCCGGAGCTGTGGTTGAACCAGAAAAAGTAGAGTCACCCAAAGAGTACACAGGTGTGCAAGCTGGGGCAGTAGTCGAACCGGAGCAAGTAGCACCACTACCTGAATACACAGGAGTACAAGCTGGAGCAATAGTTGAACCGGAACAAGTAGAACCACCCAAAGAGTACACAGGTGTGCAAACTGGAGCGATAGTCGAGCCAGAGAAAGTAGAAGCACCGAAAGAATATACAGGAGTACAAGCTGGGGCGATAGTCGAACCAGAAAAAGTAGAAGCACCAAAAGAATATACAGGCGTACAAGCCGGAGCAATAGTCGAGCCAGAAAAAGTAGAACCACCGAAAGAGTATACAGGGGTTCAAGCTGGAGCGATAGTCGAACCAGAAAAAGTGGAACCACCGAAAGAATACACAGGGAAAATTGAATCACCGAAAACAGAGAAGCCTAAACCTGCAGTAGAGTTAAACAATACAACAGAAAACAATAATGTAGAAAAAAATGCTAGTGCACTTCTTCGAATGAATTTTGTTAAAGATAACAAAGCATTATCAGGAACGGGTTCAGCTACTTTTATAGCTCCTAATGTATTGTTGACAGTAGCGCATAATTTTATTAATAATTCTTCAGATAACACTACTGGTGAGTTTAGGGGAGATAAAGCTAAAAACACATATGAATGGCAGTCACCTGATGGACAAAAAGGTTCATTCACTTCAGATGATATTCACTTCTATAATCAAAAAGATTATCCAAAAGGCTTTATCTACGATTTAGCAGTTATTAAATTACCTGAATCTACTAGAAGACAGTATGCCAACTTAGTAGAAAATTACTCGAAAGTAAATGTTAATGACAAACTAAATGTTCATGGATATCCTGCTGGGCAGTATACTCACTTAAAAGATACTACTGTAGAAATGGAACAAAAATACGCTAATAATACTTATGGTGTCCAATACCAAGGTGGAAAAGCTGGTATGAGTGGTGGAGGAATCTTTAACTCTAAAGGAGAAGTCATTGGCATACACCAAAATGGAGCTGAAAATCGTTCAGGAGGATTGATTTTATCTCCAACACAATTAGCTTGGATTAGAAGTATTATAAACGGTAAAGAAATTACACCTAAATATGATGCTCTTGAACGTCATAAAGATGAGAAAAAAGATGACACTAAAGAAGAGAAAGAAATTGTTAAAAAATTAGAACTTAGAAATATTTCTTCTGTTGAACTATATTCGAAAGAAGGAGATAAGTATCGTCATGTAACTTCACTTTCAAGTGTGCCAAACATCTCTTCAAATTACTTTATGAAAGTTAAGTCAGAGAATTTTAAGGATGTAATGCTTCCAGTTGAAAGTATTACTAATGATAATAAAGATAATAGAGAAGTCTATAAAATAGTGGCTCGCGTAAATAATCTGATACAACATGAAAATGATAGAGTATTAGATAATTATACATACTACCTACCTAAGACGGTAAGTAGTGAAAATGGTGTTTATACATCATTTAAAAATCTTGTAGATGATATGAATAGTAACCCACATGGTACATTTCGTCTAGGGGCGACTATGGATGCTCGTGAAGTAGAACTTTTGGAAGGTCAAGAAAGTTATATTAATCACGAATTTAGTGGTACATTAATAGGTTCAAACAATGATAAGAACTATGCTGTATATAACCTGAAAAAACCGTTATTTAACGTTTTAAATCATGCTAATATTCGAGATCTTTCAATAAAAGAAGCAAATGTTTCTTCTAAAGAAGATGCTGCTACAATAGCGAAAGAAGCGAAAAATGGTACTAACATTACTAATGTTCACTCATCTGGTGTAATTGCTGGTGAACGTGGCATTGGTGGTTTAGTTTCACAAGTTACAGATTCTAAAATCTTGAATAGTAGTTATACTGGTAGAATAACTAATACTTATGACACAACGGCTACTTATCAAATAGGTGGTTTAGTTGGTAAACTTTCAGGAGCTAGAGCTTCAATTGATAGATCAGTTTCGTCTATTGATATGGCGACAAATGCTAATCAAGGAGACCAAATTGTTGGTGGTATAGCGGGAGTTGTTGATGATAGAGCGACAATCAGTAATAGCTATGTTGAAGGTAATGTTAATAATGTGAAACATTTTGGTAAAGTTGGTGGAGTCGTTGGTAATCTTTGGGATAATTCAGGAGAAGTTGAAAATTCAGGTCGACTATCTGATGTGCTAAGTGATGTTAATGTTACTAATGGGAACGCTATAGTTGGTTATGATTTTAATGGTATTAAAGCATTTAAGACATATAGTAATAAAAATAATAAAGTAGTAAATGTAGTTCAAGTGGACGATGAACTTGTAACTAAAGATTCAGATGTACAAAGAGGTACGATATTAGAATCTGACAAAGTGAATGCTAAAAAAGTTGAGTTAGTTTCTAAACAAAGTACTAAAGTAGAAGACTTCAATTTCTCTTCTAGATATGTAACTGACTATAGAAATCTTGAAAATGCCGATTCATCAAAAGAACAAGTTTATAAAAATATTGAAAAATTATTACCATTCTATAATAGAGAAACAATAGTTAAGTACGGGAATTTAGTAGAGACTAGTAGTAATCTTTACAAAAAAGAATTATTATCAGTAGTTCCTATGAAAGATAAAGAAATAATTAGTGATGTTAACGGAAATAAATCAAGTATAAATAAACTATTACTATATTACACGGACAATACATCAGAAACGATAAATATACAATATCAAAGTGATTTTTCAAATGTAGCAGAGTATAGTTTGAATGGTACAAAATTAATTTACACACCAAATACATTACTTCGAAATTATAAAAATATTTTAGATGAAGTATTACCAGAATTAAATAAAGTAGAATATAAATCAGATGCAATTAGAAAAGTATTAGATATTTCTAAAGGTATTAGTTTAACAGAGTTATATCTAGATGAACAATTCGACAAAACAAAAGCAAACATTGAAGATAGTTTATCAAAACTTCTTTCTGCTGACGCGGCAATAGCTGAAAATAGTAATTCAATAATTGATAATTATGTAATAGAAAAAATTAAGAATAATAAAGAAGCGTTACTTCTAGGTTTAACTTATCTAGAACGTTGGTATAATTTTAAATATGATAATGCAAGTGCTAAAGATTTAGTTATGTATCACTTGGATTTCTTCGGTAAATCAAATAGTTCAGCCTTAGATAATGTTATTGAACTAGGTAAGTCTGGCTTTAACAATTTATTAGCGAAAAATAATGTAATTACTTATAATGTATTATTAGCGAAAAATTATGGAACTGAAAGTTTATTTAAAGCATTAGAAGGATATAGAAAAGTATTTTTACCAAAAACTTCTAACAACGAGTGGTTTAAAAAACAAACAAAAGCTTATATAGTAGAAGAAAAATCTACGATTAAAGAGGTAAGTGATAAACAATCAATAGCAGGTAGTCCATATTCTATTGGTGTATATGATAGATTAACTAGCCCATCATGGAAATATCAAAGTATGGTGTTGCCGTTATTAACACTACCTGAAAAATCTGTGTTTATGATAGCGAATATCTCTACTATTGGATTTGGTGCATATGATAGATATAGAAGTAAAGAATATCCTAAGGGAGAAAAATTAAATAAATTTGTTGAAGAGAATGCACAAGCAGCGGCTAAACGATTTAGAGACCATTATGATTATTGGTATAAAATTCTAGATAATGAAAATAAAGAAAAATTATTTAGAAGTATCCCAGTCTATGATGCATTTAGATTTGGAAATGATGAAGATAATAAGTTACAAGAAGCTAACTTTGAAACTAATCATCCAGCAATAAAACATTTCTTTGGTCCAGCAGGTAATAATGTAGTTCACAATGCTAATGGTGCATATGCAACAGGGGACGCATTCTACTATATGGCTTATCGTATGCTTGATAAATCTGGTGCGGTAACATATACGCATGAAATGACGCATAACTCAGATAGAGAAATTTATCTTGGTGGCTATGGTCGAAGAAGTGGCTTGGGACCAGAGTTCTTCGCAAAAGGCTTATTGCAAGCACCAGACCATCCAAATGACGCAACCATCACCATCAACTCGATCTTGAAACATTTAAAATCGGATAGCAAAGAAGGAGAACGATTACAAATACTCGATCCAACTACGAGATTTAATAGTGCAGATGATTTGAAGCAATATGTCCACAATATGTTTGATGTTGTCTATATGTTGGAATATCTTGAAGGACAATCAATCATTCAACATTTATCTAATGCAGAGAAAATGACTGCACTGAGAAAAATTGAGAATGTATTCGTCAAGGATCCAGATGGAAATAACGTATATGCAACAAATGTTGTCAGAGATCTAACAGTAGAAGAAGCTAAAAAACTACGTTCATTCAATGATTTGATTGATAATAATATTATTTCGTCTAGGGAATATGCGTCAAAAACATACGAAAGAAATGGCTATTTTACTATAAAACTATTTGCGCCGATTTATGCAGCATTAAGTAATGATGACGGAACGCCAGGTGATCTAATGGGACGTCGTATGGCATATGAACTATTAGCTGCTAAAGGCTTTAAAGATGGTATGGTACCATATATTTCAAATCAATTTGAACCCGATGCTAGGGAAAATAATAAAACGATTAGCTCATATGGTAAAACAAAAGGGTTAGTGACAGATAAATTGGTACTTCATAAATTATTTAATGGGCAATACCACACTTGGAGTGATTTTAAAAAGGCTATGTATACAGAGCGTAAAGACAAGTTCAACAAATTGAACAAAGTTACCTTTAAGGACACAACTAAATCGTGGACAAGCTTTGCAACAAAAACCACAAGTAGTATAGATGAGTTGCAGAAACTAATGAATGAAGCTGTCCGTCAGGATGCAGAAGGAACTCATTGGGATAACTATAATCCAGAGACTGACAGTGCGGTTCATAAGTTGAAGAGAGCGATTTTTAAAGCTTATCTTGACCAAACCGATGATTTTAGAAGTTCAATTTTTGAGAATAAAAAATAGTATTTACTATTAGGAAATAAAAAGCAAATGTAGAGGATTAGAATTGTCATTATTAAAAAAAGATAAATTTTCCATTCGGAAAATAAAAGGTATTGTTGGTTCAGTATTTCTTGGGAGTCTTTTATTTGCACCCTCAGTTGTGGGTGCAGCCACATATCACTACTTGGATTATGCTAATTTGACGCAAAATGAACGTGCTCACCTGAAATCAGGTACTCCTGATGAATCAAAAGAGTCATATGCTTTGGTTTATGAGAAAGACGCACTACCAAACACAGGAAGTTCTCAATCTATTATGACTGTATTTGGTTTATTGACCATCGCTAGTCTTGTTGTAGTTATTACAAAAGATAAGAGAAATAAAAAAATAGCTACATTTTTGATTGTAGGGGCGACAGGTTTAGTTACACTATCAACTGCTTCAGCACTTAATTTGAATGCTAACATCCATGATTCTGGTCGTGATGGTGTGTTGCAAATTTCTGGTTACAGATATGTTGGTTACCTGGAGCTTGATGATAGAACTGTTTCGTCGGTTTCTCCGGCATCAACTGTTTCGCCAGTTGAGCAACCCAAAGTTGTGACTGAGAAAGGCGAATCTAAGGTTCAACCAGCATTACCTGAAGCGGTTGTGACCGAAAAAGGAGAACCTGAAGTTCAACCAGCATTACCTGAAGCGGTTGTAACTGATAAAGGAGAACCTGAAGTTCAACCAGCATTACCTGAAGCGGTTGTAACTGATAAAGGAGAACCTGAAGTTCAACCAACATTACCAGAAGCTGTTGTGACTGATAAAGGGAAACCTGAAGTTCAGCCAGCGTTACCAGAAGCTGTTGTAACTGACAAAGGGGAACCTGAAGTTCAATCAACATTACCAGAAGCTGTTGTAACTGACAAAGGAGAACCAGAGGTTCAACCAGCATTACCAGAAGCTGTTGTGACTGATAAAGGGAAACCAGAAGTTCAGCCAGCCTTACCAGAAGCTGTGGTGACTGATAAAGGGGAACCTGAAGTTCAACCAGCATTACCAGAAGCTGTTGTGACTGATAAAGGGAAACCAGAAGTTCAGCCAGCCTTACCAGAAGCTGTGGTGACTGATAAAGGGGAACCTGAAGTTCATGAGAAACAAGAATATACAGCTCCAATTGACGGTAATCTTGTTGAACCAGAAGTTCATGAAAAACCAGCATACACGGAACCTGTAGGCACCACAGGAGTAGATGAAAAGGGAAACTTGATTGAGCCACCTGTTATCGACATTCCAGAGTATACTGAACCACTATCTACAGTTTCAGAAGTTGCACCAGAAATAGAGGAGCTACCTTCTTTACACACTGACATTCGGACAGAGACTATTCCTAAAACGACTATAGAAGAATCTGATTCTACCAAATTTATAGGCGATGATTCTGTTAAACAAGTTGGTGAAGATGGCGAACGTCAAATTGTTACTAGCTATGAAGAGTTACATGGCAAAAAAATCAGTGACCCAGTTGAAACCGTAACTGTGTTGAAAGAAATGAAGCCTGAAATTCTTGTAAAAGGTACAAAAGAAAAACCAAAAGAAAAAATGGCTCCTGTTTTGACTTTGGAACGAACAGATACAAATGTATTAGACCGCTCCGCAAATCTTTCTTATCATTTAGTTAATGCAGATGGAGTCAAGATCAATAAAATTACTGCGACAATTAAAGATGGAAATGAAATTGTCAAAACAGTAGATTTAACTTCAGAGCAATTAAATAAGCAGGTAGAAGATTTAAAATTCTACAAGGACTATAAGATAGAAACCACTATGACCTATGACCGTGGTAAGGGAGAAGAGACTGCAACATTAGAAGAGAAGCCACTTCGCTTGGATTTGAAAAAAATTGAGTTGAAAAACATTGCCTCAACAAATCTTGTAAAAGTTGAAGAAGATGGAACAGAAACATTGAACGACTTCCTGACTGAGACACCAACAGAGACTGAAAAATACTATCTCAAAGTGACTTCTCGGGATAACAAAGTGACTCGTTTAGCAGTTGATAAAATCGAAGAGATTAATCAGGCTGGCCAAGTTCTCTACAAAGTAACCGCAAGAGCTGTTGACCTTATTCAGCATACTGACCCAAGTAAGATACGAAATGAGTACGTTTATTACATGGAAAAACCACGACCAAAGGTTGGAAATGTATATTACAACTTCAAAGAACTCATTGAAGATATGCAGAAAAAACCTGATGGTGAGTTTAAACTTGGGGCTGACTTAAATGCAACTAACACCCCAACCCCGAACAAATCATATGTGACGAATGTGTTCAAAGGAAAATTATTGAGTGATGGAAGTAATCACTTCACTATCCATAATCTAGCACGGCCATTATTTGCAAGAGCTGAAAATGCTCACATCCATGACATTAATCTGGGTAATGTAAACATAAACATGCCTTGGGCTGACCGAACAGCACCACTCGGTGAAAACTTTAAGAATTCAACAATAGAAAATATCAAAGTGACTGGCCAAGTTGTTGGTAACAATGACGTGACGGGTATGGTGAACAAACTTGACGAATCCATCATGCGCAATGTTGCTTTCATTGGTAAAATCGAAAGTGTGGGTAACAAAGGTTCGTGGTCTGGTGGACTTGTCAGCGAAAGTTGGCGAAGTAATGTTGATAGCTCTTATGTAGATGCAAATATTAAGGCAAACAACGCCAAATTCGGTGGACTGATTGCGAAAATCGACCACGGTGTAAACCCTATGGATGTAAAACAAAAAGGTCACTTGACTAAATCCGTTGTTAAAGGATCCATGACTCTCAAAACAAATAACCAAAGCGGTGGACTCATTCACGATAACTACAATTGGGGATGGGTTGAAAACAACATCAGCATGATGAAAGTAAACAATGGTGAAATCATGTACGGTTCCGGTTCAGTGGATTCGGGCGACCCAGACTTTGGATTCCATTACTTCAAGAACAATGTATATGTGAAAGATGTTGCGTCAGGCAATGTTTCATATGAACGTTCAAAACAAATTCAGGGTGTAGATCAAGCTGAAGCTGATAAACGTATCGCAACCTTCAATATCACTGCTGATAAGTATGAAATCACAGATCCTCTTGTGAATAGACTTAACAACCTAACAACTCGTGATAATGAGTATAAAACAACTCAAGATTATGACGCAACGCGTGAGCAGGCATACCACAACATTGAGAAACTACAACCCTTCTACAATAAAGAATGGATTGTAAACCAAGGTAACAGATTGGCTACAAGTTCAAACCTAATGACTAAAGAGGTGTTATCTGTAACAGGTATGAAGAATGGTCAGTTTGTGACGGACTTATCAGATATTGATAAGATTATGGTTCACTATGCGGATGGCACTAAAGAAGAAATGGTAGTTACCGCTAAAGCTGATTCTAAAGTAGCTCAAGTAAAAGAGTATGATGTAGCAGGTCAAAACATTGTCTATACACCAAATATGGTTGTTAAAAATCGAGACAAACTGATTGCAGATGTGAAAGAAAGACTTTCAAGTGTTGACCTAATTTCAGCTGAAGTACGCGCGTTAATGGATATACGTAAGAAGGCAGAAGAAAATACAGATGCTCGTAAAGATGGATATATTCGTAATCTATACTTAGAAGAAAGTTTTGCCGAAGTGAAGCAAAATCTAGATAAGTTAGTCAAATCCTTGATCGAAAATGAAGACCATCAATTGAACGGTGATGATGCCGCGATGAAATCGCTACTCAAGAAAGTAGAAGATAATAAAGCTAAGATTATAATGGGACTGACTTATCTCAATCGTTACTATGATATCAAATATGGTGATTTGAGTATCAAGGATATGATGATGTTCAAACCTGATTTCTATGGTAAAACACCAAGTGTCATCGACCGTTTGATTCAAATTGGTTCAAGGGAGCATTTCTTGAAAGGTGATCGTACACAAGATGCCTACAAAGAAGTGATTGCTGGTGCAACTGGTAAAGGTGATTTACGTAGCTTCTTAGACTATAACATGCGTTTGTTTACAGAAGATAAAGATTTGAATGACTGGTTTATTCATTCTGCGAAAAACGTTTATGTAGTAGAACCTGAAACAAGCACAGAAGCCTTTAAAGATAAGCGACATCGTGTATTTGACGGTTTAAACAATGACGTTCACGGTCGTATGATTTTACCATTGCTCAACTTGAAGAAAGCCCATATCTTTATGATTTCAACCTATAACACGATGGCTTATAGCTCATTTGAGAAATATGGTAAGAACACTGAAGAAGAACGTAAGGAATTGAAGAAACGTATTGATGAAGTCGCTAAAGCGCAACAAACTTACTTAGATTTCTGGTCTCGTTTAGCTCTCCCAAGTGTTCGTAACAAACTTTTGAAGAGCGAATATATGGTGCCAACACCTGTTTGGGATAATCAATCTTATGCAGGAATTAAAGATGCAAATCGTCAAGGTTATGGAAAAGGTGGAGCCGTGGTATCTCCTATTCGTGAACTATTCGGCCCGACTGACCGTTGGCATCAAGTTAATGGAGCTATGGGAGCGATGGCAAAAATCTACGAAAAACCGTGGAAAGATGAGCAAGTATACTTCATGGTAACCAATATGCTTGACCAGTTTGGTATTTCTGCCTTCACACATGAAACCACACACATTAATGACCGTGTAGCTTACTTTGGAGGACATAACCATCGTCAAGGTACGGATTTGGAAGCCTTTGCTCAAGGTATGTTACAAACTCCTGATAAGTCAACAACAAATGGTGAGTATGGTGCATTAGGTATTAACATGGCCTACCATCGACCAAATGATGGAAACCAGTGGTATAATCCAGACCCTGACAAACTTCAAACACGCGACCAAATCGACCACTACATGAAGAACTACAATGAAGCTATGATGATGCTTGATTATGCAGAAGCTGAAGCTGTGCTTCCTAAGGTTAAAGGTGACAATAGTAAGTGGTTCAAGAAAATTGACCGCGAAACACGTCGACCTATGGATAGAAATAAACTAGGTGCTCCTCACCAATGGGACAAAGTGCGTGACTTGACAGATGCTGAGAAAGCAACCAAGCTGGAAACCATCGATGACTTGGTAAATAATAATTTCATGACCATTCACGGAAATCCAGGCAATAAAGTCTTCCACCCAGAGGACTTTGGTACAGCCTATGTCAATGTTAATATGATGGCGGGTATTTACGGTGGTAATACGAGTCCAGGTGCCCCCGGTTCTCTATCCTTCAAACATAATGCTTTCCGTATGTGGGGTTACTTTGGCTATGAAAATGGATTTATCGGATATGTATCTAGTAAATACCAAGGTGAAGCGGATAAACAAAACCAGGGTAGATTGGGTGATGATTTCATTATCAAAAAAGTTTCAAACAACCAATTCTTAAACCTTGAAGATTGGAAGAAACATTGGTATCATGATGTGAAAGCCAGAGCTGAAAAAGGATTCACAGAGATTACAATTGATGGACAAACCATTCACAATTATAACGAATTGAAAGCCTTATTCGACAAAGCTGTCACAGAAGACCTCAAGAAAGCTGGAAACTACTCAAATACTGAGAATTTGAAATCCAAAGTATTCAAAGCCCTTCTTAAAAACACAGACGGTTTCTTTAACCAACTGTTTAAGTAAAAACAAAGAGATAAGATTTGAATATAAACATATAGTTTGAACCAAAAATATTTTTTCAGACTCTATGTTTTTCGGCTCTTTGTCGACTATAGTGGGGCGAAGAATAAAATCTAGAAGAAGCTGGGAAAAAAGTCTTTGGAATCAGAAAAACGCATAGTATCAGGTATTGGAAAACTTTGATGCTATGCGTTTTATTGTGGGGATATTTACTTCATTTTCTCCTGAAATTGAATTTTTACCCAGCCGCTTTTTCATTAAACTATTGATTTTTTCTATCAGCTATGGTATTCTTTTGTTAGTTAATAAACTTACAAAAAGGAGAACAAATGTTTTCACCTACTAAATTAAAAAGAAAAAGAGAAAGTCAAGTATTATCTCAATCTCAACTTGCATCCAGTTTGGGAATTAGTAGAGCCTCATACTTTAATTGGGAATCAGGTAAAACAAAGCCTAATCAAAACAATTTAAGCAAATTGAGTGAGATTTTGAATGTAGATCTTCGATATTTTGAATCAGAGTATGAAATAGTTGAAACCTATCTCAAACTAACGGAAAGGAATCAAGAAGCAACACTTAATTATGCTACAGAACTGTTGAACAAACAGAATGCCAAGGTTGTAGACATTCCTGAGCGTTTTGCTTATAAAGTTTATGAAAAATTATCAGCTGGTACCGGAACAGCTTATTTTGATGATGGTAATTACGATACTGTTTACTTTAATCATCAATTTGATTATGATTTTGCATCGTGGGTGTTTGGGGATTCAATGGAACCGACATATGAAAATGGTTCGGTAGCTCTTATTAAGCAAACGGGCTTTGATTATGACGGGTCTATCTATGCGATAGATTGGGATGGTCAAACCTATATTAAGAAAGTGTATCGTGAAGAAAATGGGCTTCGATTAGTTTCACTCAATCGGAACTATTCAGATAATTTTGCGCCTTATGATGAGAATCCTCGTATCATAGGGAAAATCGTTGGAAACTTTATGCCTTTAGAGGATTGAGTATGACTTGGTTTGATTATAGTCTCGAACCAAAGAGTGACATTGCATTTATTGATATGAAATCTTTTTACGCAAGTGTAGAGTGTGTCGATAGAGGCTTACATCCACTTAAGACTTCGCTTTGTGTTATGAGTCGTGCAGATAATTCTGCCGGGTTAATCCTTGCTTCCTCTCCTATGTTTAAAAAGGTCTTTGGAAAATCAAACGTTGGACGTTCCTATGATTTACCATTTGATGTAAAAACTAGGAAGTTCTCTTACTATAACGCTAAGAAGCAAGGTTTACCAACAACGATAGATTATGTTCGTTATATTGAGGAATGGGCAAAATCAACCGTGATTGTTCCTCCGAGAATGGATACTTATATAGCAGTCAATATGGAAATTCAAAAAATTTTTCAAGATTTTGCGGCACCAGACGATATTTATCCCTACTCAATCGATGAAGGATTTATTGATTTAACAAGTTCATTAAATTATTTTGTGCCAGATAAAAGTATTAGTCGGAAAGATAAATTAGATATTATCTCGGCTGCTATTCAAAAAAAGATTTGGAGAAAAACAGGAATCTATTCAACGGTAGGCATGTCTAATGCCAATCCCTTATTAGCTAAGTTAGCACTAGATAATGAAGCTAAAAAGACTCCGACAATGAGAGCTAATTGGTCCTATGAGGATATAGAAAAGAAAGTATGGGCTATTCCTAAAATGACAGATTTCTGGGGAATTGGAAATAGAATGGAGAAGAAATTACATCATCTAAGTATCTTTTCGATTAAAGAATTGGCACAGGCTAATCCTGACTTGATTAAAAAAGAGCTTGGGATTATGGGACTAGAGTTGTGGTTTCACGCTAATGGTATTGATGAAAGCAATGTTCATAAACCTTATAAGCCGAAGTCAAAAGGGATAGGGAACTCTCAAGTTTTACCAAGAGATTATATTAAACAAAGAGATATTGAGATCATACTTCGTGAGATGGCAGAACAAGTTGCAGTTAGATTGAGAAGAGCTGGTAAAAAAGCGACTGTGGTTTCTATACACTTAGGATATTCTAAAGTGGAACAGAAACGATCTATTCATACTCAAATGAAGATTGAACCGACCAATCAAACAGCACTACTGACAAACTACGTTTTAAAGTTATTTCACACTAAATATACTTCAGGAGCTATTAGGAATGTTGCGGTTAACTATTCTGGTTTAGTAGATGAATCCTTTGGATTGATTTCATTATTTGATGATATTGAAAAAATAGAAAAAGAAGAAAGGCTCCAGTCCGCAATCGATGCTATTCGAACAGAATTTGGTTTTACTTCACTATTGAAAGGAAATGCCCTGGATCAGGCTTCTAGAACAATTGCAAGAAGTAAACTCATTGGTGGTCATTCAGCTGGAGGATTAGATGGGCTAAAATGATGAATCGTTCTTATTTGCCGTTTTTATTTGCAAGAGAGTATCAAGATCGTGGGATGGCTAAGTGGATGGGATTCTTTTTGTCAGAACATTCAAGTTCTCTTTGGGAAGAAAAAAATAAAGAAGATGTCTCAATTACTTTATCAATGGAAGAGAAGGTTTTACTTGTTCGTCAACTTTATACGAATACATTCCCTGCAACGTTTATTTTTAAGCACTCAAATAGAAGAAAAGTAGTATCGGGTATTGTTAAAGAAATTGGGAAAGAGTTTATATCTATAAAATCAGACATTGGATTTCTTCGATTAGAATGGTTAGATATACTTGGTATCCAGATAGAAGGTGAGGAATTACATGAATCGTAAAGAATTATATGACGATAAATTGCAGCTAGATTATTTTTCTGATTCTTATTTACGGTTTGAATCAGATTTTTACAAGTACTCTGCTCTAGACATTCCATTAACATTTATCACTGATGACATTTTACGCACAATGGCTATGTCTCAAAAACATTATTTTAAACTTAACAAAAGCAAATCTTTAGACGGTCGTGACCATTATTTTGTTTTTTCTATCAAGATGAACAAAGACAGTAGTGGCATTAGACAGTATGAATATCAGAGACATTGTTTTAGTTTGTAAGAGTCCGATAGGGCTCTTTTTTCTGTGATAATTTTATCAAAAAGTATTTGTTATACTTTTTTTAATTTAGATTTATCTTGGGGGTTTGGGGGCGTGCCACCACATTTTCATATCGTTTGTTTTTTGAACAGTGAGGTTTGAAATGGCAGGCGATATGATTTTTGGAATATTGTGGACACAATATCTGAGCTCGCAAAGCCTTACAAAAACGTTGAAGATATTTTGAAAAATGTACTGACAGTGTCTGTAAGCTTACATTGTCAGTACAGGTATCAATGAAGGAGGAAAAGTCATATGAAAAGAGATATACGTAGTATTCGGAAACAATTTCGCTTAACAGAAACGGAAGAAAAACAAATACTAGATTTAATGAGAGAGAAAGGAGAGGATAATTTTTCTGATTTTCTCCGTAAAAGCTTACTATTGTCTGATGGACAACAACAGATGGAAAAATGGTTCAACCTTTGGAAAAAACAAAAGTTGGAACAAATTAGCCGTGATGTTTATGAAATATTAATAATTGCTAAAATAAATCATCAGGTTACTCAAGAACATGTTTCTATTTTGTTAACTTGTATTCAGGAATTGATTAAAGAAGTAGAAAAAACAAGTCTTCTTAGTGAAAATTTTCGTAACAAATACATGAGGTAGTAGAGTGGAGCACCGATATAGAACAAATTTAAAAAAAGTCTTTTTATCTGACCTAGAATTAGTCAAATTGAATGAAAATATCTCAAAAAGCAACTGCTTATCATTCTCAGAATATGCTAGACGAACTCTACTAGATCCTGGTATGAATTTTATCACCATTGATACAAATAGTTATCAAGATTTGATTTTTGAATTAAAACGAATCGGAAATAATATTAATCAAATAGCCAGAAGCATAAATTATTCGAATTTAATAACGGAAGTTGAATTAAATGAGTTGAGAAAAGGTATAGAAGAGTTAATAGTAGAAGTGGAGAAAGATTTTCTTATTCAATCTGAAAAATTGAGGAAATTTTATGGTCATCACTAAACACTTTGCGATTCATGGAAAAAATTATCGTAGCAAACTAATCAAATATATTTTGAATCCAAGTAAAACAAAAAATCTAACACTAGTTTCAGATTTTGGTATGAGAAATTATTTAGATTTTCCTAGTTATAAAGAACTAGTGAGGATGTACAATGATAATTTTTTAAGTAATGATACTCTTTATGAATTTCGTCATGATAGGCAAGAAGTAAATCAACGAAAAATTCATTCTCATCACATCATTCAGTCCTTTTCTCCAGATGACCATCTTACTCCCGAACAAATCAATCGGATTGGTTATGAGACAGTTAAAGAGTTGACAGGAGGTAGATTTCGTTTCATTGTAGCAACTCATGTCGATAAAGATCATATCCACAATCACATCATTCTAAATTCAATTGATCAGAATTCTGATAAAAAGTTTCTATGGAATTATAAGTCAGAACATAATCTACGAATGGTTTCTGATCGTCTTTCAAAAATTGCAGGGGCAAAAATTATAGAAAATCGTTATTCGCATCGTCAGTATGAAGTTTATCGCAAAACAAATTACAAATATGAAATAAAACAACGAGTATATTTTCTAATCGAGAACTCGAAAAATTTTGAAGATTTCAAGAAAAAAGCAAAAGCTTTACATTTAAAAATTGATTTTAGACACAAGCATGTTACTTTTTTTATGACTGATTCAAATATGAAACAAGTCGTACGTGATAGTAAATTGAGTAGAAAACAACCTTATGATGAAACTTATTTTAAGAAAAAGTTTGTTCAAAGGGAAATCATAAACATCTTAGAATTTTTGCTTCCGAAAATGAAGAATATGAATGAATTGATTCAACGAGCAGAATTTTTTGGATTAAAAATAATTCCGAAAGAAAAACATGTTCTATTTGAATTTGATGGGATTAAGCTTTCAGAGCAGGAATTGGTAAAAACGAATCGGTATAGTGTTAGTTATTTTCAAGACTATTTTAATAACAAAAATGAAACTGTTGTCTTAGATACTAAAAATTTAGTTGAAGTTTACAATGAAGAAAAGCTAATTAAAGAAAAAGAGTTGCCGACAGAAGAGGTGGTATGGAAATCCTATCAAGATTTCAAGAGAAATAGGGATGCAGTTCATGAGTTTGAGGTAGAGTTGAATCTTAATCAAATAGAAGAAGTAGTGGACGATGGAATGTACATTAAGGTACAGTTTGGCATCCGACAAGAAGGACTTATTTTTGTACCAAATATTCAGATCAATATGGAAGAGGAAAAAGTTAAAGTATTTATCAGAGAAACTAGTTCTTACTATGTATACCATAAAGATTTAGCAGAAAAAAATCGCTTTATTAAAGGTAAAACTTTGATTAGACAATTTAATCTTCAGTATGAACCACAGTATATGTATAGAAGAATTCCTCTTAGCAAAATTAAAGAAAAAATAGAACAATTAGATTTTCTTATATCTGCGGAAAATAGTCCGAATGATTTTGAAGATATAACAAATGATTTCATTGCCCAAATATCATATCTAGAGAATATGATTGAACAAGTCCAAAATAGAATTGATGATTTAACTAGTTTAGAGGAAGTATTGTTGAATAATACGACAAATAGTTCTAACAATTTAGCAAATAGTATTCAAGGTAAAAGTTCAGTAGATACAATAGAGAAGGATTTATACAGATATAAAGGAAAGATTGAAACACTGAAGGAACAACATAGAGAAGCAATAAATTTATTTGAAATGTTTAATAAAACAATAAAGAAATATAAGAAAAAACAAAATATGAAATCTATTGAAGAAAATGAGATACATTTAGAGTAAACAGTTTCCTAATAAGTATATGGTTCCTAAAAAGTATATATAGAATAGTTTCATGTGCCAATTTGTCACATATTTAAAAATAAGAAAATAACTATATTATACTTGTTTTAGGAGACAACAAATGTTGAAAAGGATTAGAGATTTACGTGAAGATGATGATTTGACACAAGAATATATTGCGAAAATCGTTTTGAATTGTACAAGATCAGCTTATTCTAAAATGGAAGCTGGTAGCAGGTTAATCTCTATAAATGACCTTATCAAACTTGCAGATTTTTATAAGGTGAGTCTAGACTACCTTGTAGGTCGAGTTGATAATAAAGAAGACCATTACTCCAAAAAGTAGTAGGTTAAGAAAGCACATTGACAATTGAATAGTCCAAAATGGTACTTTCCTCATTTGTGGAGCAAATTTGAATGGCTCGCCATGATAAGAGCGATTTTAAAACCATCAATAAAATAGAGCGATACTTTATATGCCATGATACAAATGATATACAATGATACTTCTGACCGTTCAGGCTGCCAACGTAAAAGAGCAGCAAGTGAAATTCTTATGATGACTTCATCAGTCATACCATGGAGGAGAAAATATTTTTTAGGAAGGATGATGACATGAATATAAAATATATATCTGTCGAAAATTCCATTGCAGAATGGGCTGATAAAAAAGGAATTCTAAAAAGATGGGATGGTTTAAATCAATATACATTAAACAGATGGATTAAAGAAATGCGAGAAAACAGATCATTTTCCATGTATGTAATTAACCCAACCCATAAACTTGTTTTCATTAATCTAGAAGGATTTGAAAGTTTCTTAAGATGGAAGCAAAAGCGGACAAAATAAGGAAGTCATGGTATAATATAGGGTAGTTATTTATTCTATACAACAATGATTTATTTCTTTTTAAGAGTTAAGAGGAATTAAATTATGTATTATGTAACTAAAACAAATTCAAAAGGGCAACCCTTATATCAAGTGGTTGAAAAGTACAAAGATCCACTAACAGGAAAGTGGAAATCAGTAACTGTAAGTTATACTAAGAATACTAGTAGGGCGAGGAAACAAGCTGAAAGAGAGGTTCTTGATAAAATAGATAGACTAACTACTTCATTTGAAAGTCAATTTAGCCCTGAACTGATTACAACATTTGGAGAGTTAAAAGAAAATTGGTTTCAGACTTGGTGTGTCTCTGTTAAACCACAAACAATTCAGAGAGAACTACTGGTTATAAAGCGTCTTGGGAAAATTATAGGAGATGATTTTTTGTTAGACAGGATTACTCCACTTCTGATGAAAAATAGTCTCAATAAATATTTAGAAATGTATGATGCATCGCCTTCAACAATGACTCATATAAAAAGTACTTGTAATAAGATTTTTAATCATGGTGTGTTATATAATGTCATTAAGTTTTCTCCAATGACTGCGGTAAAACTAGATATTTCACTAGAAAAAAGACGTAAAGCAAAAGAAAGACATGATTCTAAATTTCTAGAAATCCATGAATTACATGCATTTTTTGATGTATTACGCCAATGCAGAAATGCAAACTATTATGATCTTGCTATAGTATTGTTGCTTACAGGTATTCGAATTAGTGAAGCAGCATTTTTACCATCAGATATTGATTTTGAAAAAGGAATCTTGCATATTGATAAGGCACTTCAATATCATTGTTTAAAAGTTGAGCAATTTCATTTTGATACAACTAAAACACTCAATTCAATTAGAGAAGTAGCTTTGCCTGAAGCTGCAAGCGAAGCTATTAAAAGGGCAATACAGAGAAATAAAGAGTTTGATGCTTATATGGAGAAACATCCCTGTCCTGCTTTTACACATTCTGAAAGTGTATTTAGAACAGAATACGGCTCTCCAATAACATCAAGCACTTTTCGTCAAATTTTGAAACGAATAGAAGGAAAATTATTGACAAATTGTTTAAGTGACTATGGTTTTAAGTGGGTAAAACATGTTACTCCCCATTCGTTTAGGCATATGCATATTAGTTACCTTCAAAGTAATGAGATGCACATAGCAGTGAAAGATATTATGACTAGAGTAGGACACGCTAACTTTGAGACAACAATGGGCTATACACATAATATAAATCGTTCACAAGAAAATACTGTAAAAGCCTTAAATCAATTTGTAGAAAATCACAATTTCCATTTTGAAGAATTGAAAAGTTATACCTGTAAATATTCCAGAATGATTGAAAAATTCATTGAAACTAGTGATAATAGCAATAAAGTAGAATTAAGTGTTGATGAGTTCAAAGACTTGTTACATCTTAGTCCACGTTACTCACCTAAAAATATTGTTTCAAATTTACTATTAAAAATCAAAAAAGATATTGTCAAATACCACCCACAGTTTGATATAAAGATTGTGAAATCAAGTGAGAATCAAATCAGAGGTTTTTCCATTGCATGGTAGTTTTGGTGTTCGCTTGGTGTTTAGACAATAGTAAAATAAAATAGGGGCTCTAAACCCTTGCTACGAAAGGAAAAAAACTCAATGGCTACTATTCAATGGTTTCCTGGTCACATGTCTAAAGCACGTCGACAGGTTCAGGAAAATTTAAAATTTGTTGATTTTGTGACGATTTTGGTGGATGCACGCTTACCTCTATCTAGTCAAAATCCTATGTTGGCAAAAATTGTTGGTGACAAACCAAAACTCTTGATTTTAAACAAAGCAGACTTGGCCGATCCAGCAATGACCAAAGAATGGCGTCAGTATTTTGAATCACAAGGAATCCAGACTCTGGCTATCAACTCCAAAGAGCAAGTGACTGTAAAAGTTGTAACAGATGCGGCAAAAAAACTCATGGCTGATAAGATTGCTCGCCAAAAAGAACGTGGAATTCAGATTGAAACCTTGCGTACCATGATTATTGGGATTCCAAATGCTGGTAAATCAACTCTCATGAACCGTTTAGCTGGTAAGAAAATTGCCGTTGTCGGCAATAAACCAGGGGTTACCAAGGGACAACAATGGCTCAAAACTAATAAGGACCTTGAAATCCTAGACACACCGGGGATTCTTTGGCCTAAGTTTGAGGATGAAACTGTTGCGCTTAAGTTGGCCTTGACTGGAGCTATTAAAGACCAGTTGCTTCCTATGGATGAGGTAACTATTTTTGGTCTCAATTATTTCAAAGAACATTATCCAGAAAAGCTGGCTGAACGCTTCAAACGAATGAAAATTGAGGAAGAAGCGCCTGTTATTATTATGGACATGACCCGTGCCCTCGGTTTCCGTGATGACTATGACCGCTTTTACAGTCTCTTCGTGAAGGAAGTCCGCGATGGCAAACTCGGTAACTATACCTTAGATACATTGGAAGACCTCGATGGCGACGATTAAAGAAATCAAAGAACTCCTTGCTACGGTCAAGGAGTTAGAAAACCCTATTTTTTTAGAACTCGAGCAGGATAATCGTTCTGGAGTTCAAAAGGAAATCAGCAAGCGTAAAAAAGCCATTCAAGCTGAATTAGATGAAAATTTGCGCTTGGAATCCATGCTTTCTTATGAAAAAGAACTTTATAAGCAAGGATTGACCTTAATTGCTGGTGTTGATGAGGTCGGCCGAGGTCCTCTGGCTGGGCCAGTAGTTGCTGCAGCCGTTATTTTACCTCAAAATTGTAAAATTAAAGGTCTCAACGACAGCAAGAAAATTCCTAAAAAGAAACATCTAGAAATTTATCAAGCCGTTCAAGATCAAGCCTTGTCAATCGGCATTGGTATCATGGATAATCAGGTCATTGACCAAGTCAATATCTATGAAGCAACCAAACTAGCTATGAAGGAAGCAATCTCCCAGCTCAGTCCTCAACCTGAGCACCTTTTGATAGATGCCATGAAACTGGATTTACCAATTTCACAAACATCTATCATCAAAGGAGATGCTAATTCCCTTTCAATTGCAGCAGCTTCTATAGTAGCCAAGGTGACACGTGATGAATTGATGAAGGACTACGATCAGCAGTTCCCTGGCTATGATTTCGCTACTAATGCAGGATATGGAACAGCTAAACACCTGGAAGGACTGGATAAACTAGGAGTTACCCCAATTCACCGAACCAGCTTTGAACCCATTAAATCGCTGGTTTCAGGAGAAAAAGAAAGTTAAGTTAGAAGGAATGATTATGGAGGAACAGTCAGAAACACTAAGTTCCAAGAAAGAATTTGCCTTTGCCTCAAGCACCATATTATCCCAAGTTGGACGAGGAATCATTGTCGGTCTTGTCGTTGGGATAATCGTTGGATCCTTTCGTTTCTTAATTGAAAAAGGCTTCCACCTGATACAAGGACTTTATCAAGAACAAGCGCACCTAGTGCGCAATCTTTTTATCATTGGTCTATTTTATTTAATAGTTTGTTGGCTCAGTGCGAAATTAACTCGGTCAGAAAAAGATATCAAAGGCTCAGGAATTCCTCAAGTCGAAGCCGAATTAAAGGGATTGATGACTCTCAACTGGTGGGGAGTTCTTTGGAAAAAATATATTCTAGGAATTCTTGCTATTGCTAGTGGCCTTATGCTAGGGCGTGAAGGACCAAGCATTCAACTCGGAGCGGTCGGTGGTAAAGGAATTGCCAAGTGGCTTAAATCCAGTCCAGTAGAGGAACGATCCTTGATTGCGAGTGGAGCTGCAGCAGGATTAGCCGCTGCATTTAATGCTCCCATTGCAGGACTTCTCTTTGTTGTAGAAGAAGTCTATCACCATTTTTCGCGCTTTTTCTGGGTCTCAACTCTAGCGGCTAGTCTCGTAGCAAACTTTGTTTCTCTGCTCATATTTGGCCTAACACCCGTACTGGATATGCCAGACAATATCCCACTCATGACCCTAGATCAGTATTGGATTTACCTCCTTATGGGAGTTTTTCTTGGACTTTCTGGTTTTCTCTATGAAAAAGCTGTACTCAACGTCGGCAGAGTTTATGATTGGATTGGTAAAAAAATCCGTTTGGATAGAGCTTATTATCCAATTCTAGCTTTTATTCTCATCATACCAGTCGGAATCTTCTTACCCCAAATCCTTGGTGGTGGAAATCAGCTGGTTCTTTCCTTAACTGAGCAAGATTTTAGTTTTCAAGTTCTATTAGCGTACTTTTTGATTCGCTTTGTTTGGAGCATGATTAGTTATGGAAGTGGCCTTCCAGGAGGAATTTTCCTACCAATTTTAGCGCTTGGCTCCTTACTGGGAGCTCTAGTTGGTGTTATTTGTGTCAATCTTGGACTTGTCAGTCAGGAGCAATTCCCTATATTTGTCATTCTGGGAATGAGTGGCTATTTTGGAGCGATATCCAAGGCTCCCTTAACTGCTATGATACTCGTAACTGAGATGGTAGGAGATATTCGCAACCTTATGCCACTTGGATTAGTAACCCTAGTTGCCTACATCATCATGGACTTACTTAAAGGTGCGCCAGTTTATGAGGCTATGTTGGAAAAAATGCTACCAGAAGAGGCGTCAGATGAAGGAGAAGTCACCCTCATTGAAATCCCTGTTTCAGATAAAATAGCAGGAAAACAAGTACACGAACTCAACTTGCCACATAACGTACTCATCACCACCCAAGTTCATAATGGCAAGAGCCAAACAGTTAACGGCTCAACCAGAATGTATCTCGGTGATATGATTCACCTTGTTATTCCAAAAAGTGAAATTGGGAAAGTCAAAGATTTGTTGTTGTAGTCTAAAAATTCATTACATAATTTTTATTATGTAAAACGCATATCAAGAATATTTTGTTGATTTTGATAAGGGAGGACAAACATCATAATGAAAATACTAGATGTCCTATATGAGTTTTATGGTGATTTTGAGTTCATTAAAGAAAAGTGGAATGAAAAATATGAAGGTATTCTTATCAAAATAAAGGATGAGCAAGGATATAAAAGATGCCGCTTAGCAAAAAGAACACCGAAAAAAGAAGGATATTTTACAGTTTTTTGGAAAAAAGACACAAATAACATGAACATTCCTTATACCAATGAAGATTTGGGAACTGAACTTATTATAGTTGTCATCGATAATGATAAAAAGGGGCTATTTATTATTCCAAACGAAGTTGCTATTCGTAAAAAAATTCTCTCGACAAAAAACAGCAAAGGTAAAATGTCCATGCGATTTTATCCGCCTTGGTGCGCAAATTTAAATACAACGGCTCAATCAACACAAAAATGGCAATTGAATTTTTTTAGAGAAATTGAATTACAAGAATGACTTTGAAAAATTTTTTTTGAAAAATTTTTTAATATACTATTTCCTCCAAAATCATTGAAATTATAGCTTGAATTTGATATGATGGTCTTATGGATAAAAGTAGAGCAAAGCGTGAGAATCACGATAAGATAAGAATGAGTCTAATAGCCCTAGTAGCTATCTTTTCAGTAAGTATTTGTGTCCTTGGTTCAATGATTGGATACAAAGTATATACAAAACAAAGTTTTGAACAAAGGATTGAATCTCTCAAAAAAGAGAAAGATGATCAATTGAGTGAGGGAAATCAGAAGGATCATTTTCGTAAGGGACAAGCAGAAGTAATTGCCTATTATCCTCTCCAAGGGGAGCAAGTGATTTCATCTGTAAAAGAAATCATGACACAGGATATTAAGGAAAATCTGGAAGACAAGGAAAATCTGGTTTTTTATTATACGGAGAAACAAGATTCGACTTTAAAAGGGATTGTCAACCGAAGTGTGATGAAACAAGTCTATGATTTAACTTCGCCAAAAGTTGAAGAGACTGAAAAAACTAGTCTAGCGAAAGTGCATTTGACAGAAGATGGTAAACCTTTTACCCTTGATCAACTATTTTCAGATGCTAGTAAAGCCAAAGAAAAGCTGACAAAAGAACTGACTTCTTTTTTACAGGATAAGAAATTGGAGCAAGAAAAGATTGATCAAGTTGTTAAAGCCTTCTCTGACCAAGACTTGTCTGCATGGAACTTTGATTATAAGGATAGTCAGATTATCCTTTATCCAAGTCAGACAGTTGAAAATCTAGACGAGATTGCCTTGCCAGTATCTAGTTTCTTTGAAGTTATTCAGTCCTCTTATTTATTAGATAAGGATGCAGAGCTATATAAGGCCTATTATGAAAAGAAAAATCGTAAAGTAGTGGCCCTGACTTTTGATGATGGACCAAATCCTGCAACGACAAATCAAGCATTAGATACTCTTTCTAAGTATGGTATCAAGGCAACTTTCTTTGTTTTAGGTAAGAATGTTTCTGGTAATGAAGAGATTTTGAAACGCATGAAATCGGATGGCCATGTTATTGGAAACCATAGTTGGAGTCATCCAGTGCTTTCAAAACTTTCCCTTGATGAAGCTAAAAAACAAATTACTGATACTGAGGATGCGCTAACTAAAGTGTTGGGTTCTAGCTCTAAACTTATGCGTCCGCCTTATGGAGCCATTACAGACGACATTCGCAATAGCCTCGATTTGAGTTTTATTATGTGGGATGTAGATAGTCTGGACTGGAAGAGTAAAAATGAAGCAGCTATTTTGACAGAAATTCAGCGTGAAGTCAAGAATGGTTCTATTATTCTCATGCATGATATCCATGCTGAAACAGTGAATGCTTTACCAAAGGTTATTGACTATTTGAAAGGGCAAGGTTATGACTTTGTAACAATTCCAGATTTGTTAGATACTCGTCTTAAACCTCACCAACTCTATTACGACCGCAATCAATAATACACAAAATCTAAAGAGAAAAGTCTTCCTTGAAAATTTGGCTCTTTGGATTTTCTTCTCATAGAAAGGAAAAATAATGAAATCTTACACTTTAAATAATGGCGTTACAATTCCAGTTCTAGGATTTGGAACCTGGAAAGCTGAAAATGGGGAGATTGCCTACCAAGCTGTCCTAGAGGCTTTAAAGGCAGGCTATCGCCATATTGATACGGCAGCGATTTATAAAAATGAAGAAAGCGTTGGTCGTGCTATTCAAGATAGTGGCGTTCCGCGTGAGGAAATTTTTGTAACCAGTAAATTGTGGAATACAAACCACACCTATGAGCAAGCTCGTCAGGCTTTTGAAGAGTCTTTAGAGAAGCTGGGTTTGAATTATTTGGATTTGTATTTGATTCATTGGCCAAATCCAAAACCACTCAGAGAAAATAACCACTGGAAAATCCGAAATTCAGAAGTTTGGAGAGCGATGGAGGATCTTTACCTAGAAGGTAAAATCCGTGCTATCGGTGTTAGTAATTTCCTTCCCCATCATTTGGATGCCTTGCTTGAAACAGCAAAAATTCTTCCAGCGGTCAATCAAGTTCGTTTGGCTCCAGGTGTCTATCAAGAGGAAGTCGTAGATTACTGTCGAGAAAAAGGAATTTTATTGGAAGCTTGGGGACCTTTTGGTCAGGGAGAACTATTTGATAGTAAGGAAGTCCAAGAAATCGCGGCAAATCATGGAAAATCGGTTGCTCAGATAGCCTTGGCCTGGAGCTTAGCAGAAGGATTTTTACCACTTCCGAAATCTGTCACAGCTTCTCGTATTGAAGCTAATCTTGATTGCTTTGGAATTGAACTGAGTCATGAGGAGCTAGAAACATTAAAAACGATAGCTGTTCAGTCGGGTGCTCCACGAGTTGATGATATGGATTTCTAGAAAATCATAAAAAGAATTGTACATTCTTCTGATTTTTGATATAATAGTATGCAGGAAAGAAAGTCTTATGGCGTTCTTCAAGCGAGCTTGGGATAGTGGGAGCCAAGTAGAGCAAAATAAAGTGCTGGCACTTTCTGTAGTATTTTCAAAAACAATGAAGTAATAAATTAGGGTGGAACCGCGTTTCTGACGCCCCTAGGTTAAATCAACCTAGGATTGTCGGACGCGGTTCTTTTGCTTATTCAGTCTATTGTGTGAAAGAAAGGAGAGACGTGGAAAACCTTTATCTTGTAAAAGACGATAGTCAACTAGCTGCATTTCGTGATTTTGTAGTAAGAAATACTGAAAAGTTGAAAGATTATCAATCTTTTTTAAAGAATGAACTTGCAGTCTGTGATTTACCGCAAGCCGTTATTTGGTCAAGTTTTAATGCTGCTACACAGATTATTAGGGAAAGCGCTGTTCCAGCCTATACAAATAATAGACGAATGGTTATGACGCCTGATTTAGCTGTTTGGAAAGAGTTGTATTTGTATCAGTTGATGGACTACGAGTGTTCTCAGCAAACTCAAGCAATAGAAAGTCACTATCATTCTTTATCTGAAAATTTCCTCTTACAGATTGTAGGACATGAGTTAGCTCATTGGTCGGAGCATTTTTTAGATGATTTTGATGGTTATGACTCTTATATCTGGTTCGAAGAGGGGATGGTTGAATATATTAGTCGCAAGTATTTCTTGACAGCAGAGGAATTTCAAGCGGAAAAAATTTGTAATCAATCTCTCGTAGAACTTTTTCAGAAGAAGTATGGTTGGCATTCATTGAATGATTTTGGTTCCTCTACTTATGATAAGAACTATGCAAGTATTTTTTATGAATACTGGCGCAGTTTTTTGACAGTAGATAAGTTGGTAGAAAATCTAGGTAGTGTACAAGCGGTCTTTGATTCTTATCATCTATGGGCAAATACAGATAAAACTCTTCCCTTGTTGAATTGGTTTGTTCAGCAGAAATTAATTGAAAAAGAAATATAAAAACTAAAGGAGTAAACAATGTCTAAGAAATTAACATTTCACTGCGTCAGTGGCAGAGACCTCCTTACAGTCGGGCTGCCTCACACTCAGCACTAGAGTGCCTGAGCTAGACGCAGTACTAACTCGTCTTACCTCGTATGATCGACGAGGCAGACTCGTGTCGCAAGTAATTTATATAAAAAGGAGTAAACAATGTTTAAGAAATTAACATTTCAAGAAATTATTTTGACTTTGCAACAATTTTGGAATGACCAAGGTTGTATGCTTATGCAGGCTTATGATAATGAAAAAGGTGCGGGAACCATGAGTCCTTACACTTTCCTTCGTGCTATTGGTCCTGAGCCATGGAATGCGGCTTATGTAGAGCCATCACGCCGTCCTGCTGACGGTCGCTACGGGGAAAACCCTAACCGTCTTTACCAACACCACCAATTCCAAGTAGTTATGAAACCTTCTCCATCAAATATTCAAGAGCTTTACCTTGAGTCTTTGGAAAAATTGGGTATCAATCCATTGGAACACGATATTCGTTTCGTTGAGGATAACTGGGAAAATCCATCAACTGGTTCAGCTGGTCTTGGTTGGGAAGTTTGGCTTGACGGGATGGAAATTACTCAGTTTACTTATTTCCAACAAGTCGGTGGATTGGCAACTGGCCCTGTGACTGCTGAAGTTACTTATGGTTTGGAACGCTTGGCTTCTTATATCCAAGAGGTTGATTCTGTCTATGATATCGAATGGGCTGATGGTGTAAAATACGGAGAAATCTTTATCCAGCCTGAGTACGAGCATTCAAAATACTCATTTGAAATTTCGGACCAAGAAATGTTGCTTGAAAACTTTGATAAGTTCGAAAAAGAAGCTGGTCGTGCCTTGGAAGAGGGCTTGGTTCACCCTGCCTATGACTATGTTCTCAAATGTTCACACACCTTTAACCTGCTTGACGCGCGTGGTGCCGTATCTGTAACGGAGCGCGCGGGCTATATCGCTCGTATCCGTAACCTGGCCCGTGTCGTAGCCAAAACCTTTGTCGCAGAACGCAAACGCCTAGGTTACCCACTTTTAGATGAAGAAACAAGAGCTAAACTCTTAGCAGAAGACGCAGAATAAAGAAAGTGACAAATTACGAAAATGGGCGAACAGTGTGAGCCCTGAACCAGTTGCCGCAGTGATGAAGGTATCCTTAGTGAAGCTAAGGATACTAGGCAAAATTGGAGACTTTTGGCTCCAATTTTAGCAATGAAACAACGAAGTTGGTTGCTTGCGTGCCAATCACATAAGGCAAACTGGAAAATAAAAAGATAATTTTCGGAGAAAAAACATGACAAAAAACTTATTAGTAGAACTCGGTCTTGAAGAATTACCAGCCTATGTTGTCACACCAAGTGAAAAACAACTAGGTGAAAAAATGGCAGCCTTTCTCAAGGAAAACCGCTTGTCTTTTGAAGCTATTCAGACCTTCTCAACACCACGTCGTTTGGCTATTCGTGTAACTGGTCTTGCAGACAAACAGTCTGATTTGACAGAAGATTTCAAGGGACCAGCAAAGAAAATTGCCTTGGATAGTGATGGAAACTTCACCAAAGCAGCTCAAGGATTTGTCCGTGGGAAAGGCTTGACAGTTGAAGATATTGAATTCCGTGAAATCAAGGGTGAAGAATATGTCTATGTTACCAAGGAAGAAGTGGGTCAAGCAGTTGAAGCCATTGTTCCTGGTGTTGTGGATGTCTTGAAGTCACTGACTTTCCCTGTCAGCATGCACTGGGCTGGAAATAGCTTTGAATACATTCGTCCTGTTCACACTTTAACTGTTCTTTTAGATGAAGAAGAGTTTGATTTGGATTTCCTTGATATTAAGGGAGGGCGTGTGAGCCGTGGCCATCGTTTCTTAGGACAAGAAACCAAGATTCAGTCAGCATTGAGCTATGAAGAAGATCTTCGTAAGCAGTTTGTAATCGCAGATCCACGTGAACGTGAGCAAATGATTGTTAACCAAATCAAGGAAATTGAGGCAAAACATGGTGTACGTATCGAAATTGATGCGGATTTACTGAATGAAGTCTTGAACTTGGTTGAATACCCAACTGCCTTTATGGGAAGCTTTGATGCCAAATACCTTGAAGTTCCGGAAGAAGTCTTGGTGACTTCGATGAAAGAACACCAACGTTACTTTGTTGTTCGTGATCAAGATGGAAATCTCTTGCCAAACTTCATTTCTGTCCGTAACGGAAACGCAGAGCATTTGGAAAATGTCATCAAAGGTAATGAAAAAGTCTTGGTCGCTCGCTTAGAAGACGGTGAATTCTTCTGGCGTGAAGACCAAAAATTAGTTATTTCTGACCTTGTTGAGAAATTAAACAATGTGACCTTCCATGAGAAAATCGGTTCCCTTCGTGAACACATGATTCGTACGGGTCAGATTGCTATTCTCTTGGCAGAAAAAGCAGGTTTGTCAGCTGATGAAACGATTGACCTAGCCCGTGCAGCTGCTATTTACAAGTTTGACTTGTTGACAGGTATGGTTGGTGAATTTGACGAGCTCCAAGGAATTATGGGTGAAAAATATGCCCTTCTTGCTGGTGAAACTCCAGCGGTGGCAGCTGCTATTCGTGAACACTACATGCCTACATCAGCTGAAGGAGAACTTCCAAAGAGCAAAGTCGGCGCAGTGCTTGCCATTGCAGACAAATTGGACACTATTTTGAGTTTCTTCTCAGTAGGTTTGATTCCATCAGGTTCTAATGACCCTTATGCCCTTCGTCGTGCAACTCAAGGTGTAGTTCGTATCTTGGATGCCTTTGGTTGGCACATTGCTATGGATGAGCTGATTGATAGCCTTTATGCTTTAACATTTGACAGCTTGACTTATGAAAATAAAGCAGAGGTTATGGACTTTATCAAGGCTCGTGTTGATAAGATGATGGGCTCTACTCCAAAAGATATCAAGGAAGCAGTTCTTGCAGGATCAAACTTTGTTGTAGCAGAGATGCTGGAAGCATCAAGTGCTCTCGTAGAAGCAAGCAAGGAAGAAGACTTCAAACCATCTGTCGAATCACTTTCTCGTGCCTTTAACTTGGCTGAGAAGGCAGAAGGAGTTGTTGCAGTTGATTCAGCACTTTTTGAGAATGAAGAAGAGAAAGCTTTGGCAGAAGCTGTAGAGTCGCTTGTTTTATCAGGTACTGCAAGTCAACAATTGAAACAACTCTTTGCTCTTAGCCCAGTCATTGATGCCTTCTTTGAAAATACCATGGTTATGGCTGAAGACGAGGCAGTTCGTCAAAATCGTTTGGCAATCTTGTCGCAATTAACCAAGAAAGCATCTAAGCTTGCTCGTTTTAACCAAATTAATACTAAATAAAATTTGATAAACGGACTTTATCTTATCACAAAGGAGAAGAAATGGATCCGAAAAAAATTGCTCGTATCAACGAGCTCGCTAAAAAGAAAAAAGAAGAAGGCTTGACCCCAGAAGAAAAAGTAGAACAAGCCAAACTACGTGAGGAGTACATCGAAGGTTATCGTCGCACTGTTCGTCACCACATCGAAGGAATTAAAATTGTGGACGAAGAAGGAAACGATGTTACACCAGAGAAACTACGTCAAGTCCAACGTGAAAAAGGGTTACATGGCCGTAGTCTTGATGACCCAAATTCATAATAAATATTCTTTCTTTTAATAAGGATAGATAAATAATAACCAAAAGACTATCATACATAAATGAGCTGCACCTCAAAAGTTAGAGCTAGAAAATCTAACTTTTGAGGTGTTTTATTATGGAATTGAGTTAGTGAATTGAAATAGGATACGAACAAAAAGATTAGTGAATTCAAATTAATTTCTATACAGGTTTTAGAATTAGTTGTGTACTATTCTAGATTCAATTCATTATAAATATATGCTCTAAAATGATGAACTCTAAGTCTTCTATCGTCAAGAAAAATCATCAAATCCCTCGTATTATTGTCATTTAGTTTAAAAAAAGCGCCCAAACATTCAAAAATATTTGGAACTTTCCTTAATAAATCAGTCACTTTCTTCTTCAAAATATCTCAAACTTGCTTAATAGAATTCAAATCTGGTGAATGAGGTGGTAGAGGTAAGAAAAAGTGTCTATCTTGGATGCACAGTTTATCCAAGATGTTCTTGGGATGAAAACTAGCATTGTCCATAACAATGACATGAAGTGTCTTCAAAGCAGGCAGGAGTTGCGTTTTGAACCACTCCACAAAGAAGTCGCTCATCATACTTTCCTTGTAAATCATGGGAGCTATAAACTCTCTATCTACTTGTCCTGCAACAATTGAAGTTCGCTCAAAATGCCGTCTGCTAATCTTTTCATAGACTTTCTCCCCTCTAGGAGCCCGTGCATAAGGACGATAGAAGTAGCGATCGATTCCCGTTTCGTCAATATATACGATTGATAAATCTTTTAGGTTATCCAAAATATCAAGAAATTCAGCGACTTTCTCAGAATCTTGTTCCTTAAAGCTAGTCGTCTTTTTTTTAAAGTGATATGAATTTGCTTTAAAGCTGTCCATACTGAAGGAACAGCACAATCAAAATGTACCGCAATTTCCCGTAAAAAAGCGTCTAGATGAGCCTCTACAAAGGCTTTCAATTCCTCTAAAGGAATCTTTCGCTTTTTGACGACTCGCTTTTTCCGCTCTAAGTATCCTTGTTCAAGTCTTTCTTTTCCCACGTGAAGAGAGTTCTGACGCCAACATCAAAAATTTTAGCTGCCTCGACATGGCTGTGTCCTTCTTTGATGTAATCTAATGCTCCTTGTTTAAAATCTCTACTATATGCCATAGCTTTATTATAAGATGCTTATTTTAAACTAAGCAACTATACCATCCAATCTAAGGCATTGTGAAGAGCTACAGTAGTTGTCTCAAATTTCTTCTGAATTTTCTTTGGCTTATTGCTATCTAGTGGACCATCTAGGATACAACAAACGATAGACTTTTGGTGGACATCAATTCCACAACACGTTTCAATCATAACTTCCATTATAAAAACCTCCTGTTAACTATTTGAATAATAGAACAAGAGGCTACTAGTAAGATATTTTCATGCTCAAGACATATTAGAGTTATTTCACGACTCTTGTTCATCCAGTTTTTTGTAGAGGCTAGGAAAAGCCCTATTAAACACTATGGATTGGTATTGTTCATCTTCATTATAAGATAAACTTCTTTTTCTGTCATGAGTTAGCAGGCTCTGCCTGCTTAGAGTTTTTTATGAATTTGGTTTGCTTTTTAAAACACTCGATACACATAGGGATTTTCTGGTTTATCGACTTTGGTAAAGCTGTCGATTTCCAAGGTTGGGAGATTTTGTTTGAGTTCTTTATGGTAATGATTGACTAGTTTTCCTTTGGCTGTTATCCAGGTGTTGTTCTCATACTGACGGGTATTTCCCTTGGTCAGCAATCCATAGACACCTGAATCTGCGATACAGTGAATAATGCCGAAGCGGAATAAAAATTGGCTATTAGCATGACTGGGGTCATTATAGACAAAGCCTGTGAACTGGACTGTCTTGCCCTCAAATTCATCTGGATAGTCGTAGATAGCCTCCATGACTTCCATATAGTTTTCATTAGTGATCTGAATGCTATCTTGGGACAAATATTTATCCGCTGCCGTTCGCATTTCCTTTTCATAGGCTGATTTTGAAAAATAAGAACTGGTATCTGGTTTCAAATATTGGCTTGTCGTCCCTTCACTTGTCTGAATGGCTTGATCCGTTCCTTCCGATAGGGGGAAGTGATAGCCTTTGGCAGAAACGGTCTGAGAATCCAAGCTAACAGTTGGAAAAGTTAAACCGACGACAATAGGAATGGCCAGAAGAGCAACACTAGTAACCTTCGCCAATCGGCTGTTCAGATGACTATGGGTTTTGACTTGCTTCATCCAGATATACAGTTGAACAATTGCCAAAATAAAGGAAAGTACCATGGAAATATAGGCCAGATAGGAATAGTGCATGTTGATGTACTGGTTTAACTTGCCCGACAGATGGAGATAGATGGTCAATTCAAAATAGCTAGCTAAAACTAAAAATCGAATCATAGGATAACTCCAATCAAGAGAGAATACACTAAGACGACAAGAGTCACAATCGTTATGAAGTGACTGATAAATCGTGCTTTCAAGTAATTTTTCATCATGAGAATATTTTTGATATCCAGCATTGGGCCAATGACGAGAAAGGCCAAAACTGGTGCCAAGCCGAAACTCGAGAGAAGAGAAGCCCCGATAAAAGCATCGGCCTCACTACAGAGAGAAAGAAGAAAGGCCAAAAGCATCAAGAGCAGGATGGCAAAAAGAGGGGTCGCACTGATAGAGGTTAGAATCCGTGTCGGAACATAGACCTGTATAACAGAGGCAAAGAGACAGCCGAATACCAAATAGCGTCCCGTATCAAAAAATTCATCAATGGCTTGCACAAAGACTTGAAAACCTTTTTTTGTAGGTTTCAAGTGAGAAAAATCGTGCTCATGACAGGCCAAACGATTTTCTTTTTGAATCGGTTCTTGCCAGAAAAATCCTAGAACAATCCCAAGTATCACAGCCACAACAATAGAACCCAGAGCTCGTAACAGAGCGACATGGAAGGAGTTGCCAAAGGCAGAATAGGTTGCAAAGAGAACAATGGGATTGATGACAGGTGCTGTTACAAGAAAGGGAACAGCCGTGTAACTAGGAACCTTCTTTTCCAGAAAACGGTTGATAATGGGGACAATTCCACATTCACAAGAGGGAAAAAGAATCCCGACGAAGGTGCCAAAAAAGATTCTCCCCCAACGATTTCGAGGGAGAAAATGATAAACCTTGTCAGGTGTGATATAAACCTCAATCAGCCCTGAAACAATACTTCCAATCAGAACAAAGGGTAGGGCTTCAATAATTATAGAGAGAAAAATAGCCCCAGTTTGAAGCACACTAGATGGGAGTTGTTGGAAAGCAGTCATCTAGTTTTTCTTTTCTGCTTTGACTTTTTTCTCTTTGTCATCAGGGAAAGTAACTTGCTTCAAATCAGGGAGTTTCGCAAACTCTTCAAACATCTTGTCCAAGTCGTCCGTTTTTGTAAATTTTACAGCCATATGTGTACCTCGATTCTAAATTCTACCTCTATTATACTATTATTTTGAGGAAAAGGGAAAAGTTAAAATTGAGTATCTAACGAATAATAGAGCTTGATATATCCTGATGGTAAATTCCCAAACTAAGTTCCACCGCTAATCCAAGTGGAAGTTAGTCTGATAAAAATTCTAAAAACCAGTGGAAATCCGTGTCAGGGTAAGTTCCACTGGTTTTAATCATGCTTGATTTCATCGCTTTTGTAACCAAAATGAATCGAAAAAAAGAGCGCACAAAATCCCCTCATCTGAAAGCGTTTCAGATTAAGTTCCGCTATGGTGGAAGTTAGTGTGAGACGTTTGAATGGGGTTGAAGATTAGTTTTTAGAACTTATGTTGGAGTAATGTAGACGACTGGCAGACGTCTTCTGCAGGTATTTTAGAAATGCCGAGAAGTTTAGGAATTTCTTCTCCATAGGTAAAGGCAAAGAGTTCATAGGCTGACTTTCCATTCAAAGCAGCACGTTTGACGCTGTTGACATGCGAACAAACTAGATTGATGTCTTCCTGAGTTAAGTTGTCAAAAGAAGTTCCCTTTGGTAGAATGTCGCGAATCAGCGTGTGATTTTTCTCAATTCTCCCTTTCTGGTCAGAGCGATTAGGATCACAAAAGAAGAGTTTACTCTCTCCTCGAACATCCATTTCGATGTCATCGACCCTGGCAAACTCTCCACCATTATCAGTCAGGATGACAGGAAAGAGTTGAAAGAAATCTTTATCCGCTTGGTGAAGAGTGTTCTTGATATCATAGAGATGTTTGGTAACCTCAAGGGCGGTTTTATTATCCAGTAGTCTAGCGAAGATAAAGTTACAGAAAGAGAGATTGAAGGTGAGTAGGACTTTACCTCCCATCCTGCCCATAACGGTGTCCATTTCCAGCCAAGAATTCAGTTGCTTAAGAGCCAAATAATTTAGGAAATCCTCATAGGAACGTCCTTTTTTAGATTCTTTAGGAATGGAAGGTAGCTTACTTTTCCGTCTTTCTTTGAATTTAACGGCTCTGGCTAGGTCAATAGGAGCGATAGATAGGTATCCTTTTCGGATGTGTCGATAGACAGTTGAGGAGCTGACATCAAGATTGTGAGTTTTGAGGATATGATAGATGTGTTGTCCCTTTTTAACACCATCAGAAATGATTTTGTCCATGTCCCAGAAGGTCTTGGAATTGAGGGGAGTTCCTTCACGAGCTTCGACAAGAGTTTGTTCTTATTGTTTTTGAGCTTGTTTAGCGAGGTAGAAGATCTTTTTATAGCCACAATTCTGTCTTCTTTTAGGGCATCCATTACAGACAAAGGGAGCTTTGTTGAGTAGAGGGCAAGGAAGCTTATCGCATGTAGACTCTCGGACTTGTCTGTTTCGTTTGACTTCTTTGGAAACAGTGGTCGGGTCTTTTAGAATGGATTGTCCGATAGCTTTGAAGGTTTCACCTCGCTCTAAGCCTAATTGGATATCATTACGGTCTGAAAGGGTAAGGTGTTTATGTTTTGTCATAATTAAGTCTGGTAGATTGAGAAAGCTTGACAAAAAAAGTAGATAGTGCTAGAATAAAGTTAACGGAAGACATTTGAGGGCAGAAAGGTTCCTGCCGCACCTCGAAAAAGGTATCTGAGATGCTGGGTACACCGACCAGCCAAGTGTCCGTTATTTCAAAGGAGGGAGCTTAAATGCTCCTTTTTTGTTTAAAAATTTCAAAAAAGATTATCCCCACCGCAGGCTTAGGCTTGCGATTTTTTATTTGCTCTGAAAATTGATTCGTTAACTTCAACAAATAGCTTTATAAAGCGTTTTGTAAAAAATAAAAACAGTGAAATTACTCATAGATTCTTTTGTAAACTATTAGAATTAAATTGCAACCTTCTCAATGAATAGAATATTGAAATGAAGTAAATTTATTTCCCAACTTATGTTTTAAAATTGTAAGAGATAATTTGAATAATATTAGCTTGTGGTATAATAGATTCATGGATAAAAAATATGAAAAAATCTCCCAGGATTTGGGAGTGACGTTAAAGCAAATCGATACCGTTCTAAGTTTGACTGCTGAAGGGGCGACTATTCCCTTTATCGCGCGTTATCGCAAGGACATGACTGGTAGTCTGGATGAGGTGGCGATTAAGGCCATTATCGATTTGGATAAAAGTCTGACCAATCTCAATGACCGCAAGGAAGCTGTTTTGGCGAAGATTCAAGAACAAGGTAAGTTGACCAAGGAATTGGAAGAAGCTATCTTAGCTGCCGAAAAATTAGCGGACGTAGAAGAACTCTATCTTCCATACAAGGAAAAGCGTCGGACCAAGGCAACCATTGCCCGTGAAGCCGGACTCTTCCCACTTGCTCGCTTGATTTTGCAGAATGTAGCCGACTTAGAGAAAGAGGCTGAAAAGTTTGTCTGTGAAGGATTTGCGACTGGTAAGGAAGCATTGTCTGGTGCAGTTGATATTTTGGTTGAAGCTTTATCGGAAGATGTGACCTTGCGTTCCATGACTTATCAGGAAGTGCTGAGACACTCTAAACTCACTTCTCAAGCCAAGGATGAAAGTCTTGATGAAAAGCAGGTTTTTCAGATTTATTATGATTTTTCAGAGACAGTTGGAACTATGCAAGGTTATCGTACCTTGGCCCTCAATCGTGGGGAGAAACTTGGTGTCTTGAAGGTCGGTTTTGAACATGCAACGGACCGTATTCTTGCCTTCTTTGCAGCTCGTTTCAAGGTAAAAAATGCCTACATAGATGAAGTAGTTCAGCAATCTGTTAAGAAAAAGGTCTTGCCATCTATCGAGAGACGCATTCGGACAGAATTAACTGAGAAAGCAGAAGAAGGAGCTATCCAACTCTTTTCTGACAACCTACGCAATCTCCTCTTGGTTGCTCCACTGAAAGGGCGCGTGGTTCTTGGATTTGACCCTGCCTTTCGTACAGGTGCCAAGCTAGCTGTCGTGGATGCAACAGGGAAAATGCTGACAACTCAGGTCGTTTATCCTGTCAAACCAGCATCAGCTCGTCAAATCGAAGAAGCCAGGAAAGATTTGGCAGATTTGATTGGTCAATACGGTGTAGAGATTATTGCCATCGGAAATGGAACGGCCAGTCGTGAAAGTGAAGCCTTTGTGGCGGAAGTTCTGAAAGATTTTCCTGAAGTCAGCTATGTCATTGTCAATGAAAGTGGTGCTTCGGTCTATTCTGCCAGTGAACTTGCCCGTCAGGAGTTTCCAGACTTGACCGTTGAAAAACGCTCTGCTATTTCTATCGCCCGTCGTTTGCAAGATCCTCTTGCCGAATTGGTCAAAATCGATCCTAAGTCAATCGGCGTTGGTCAATACCAGCACGATGTCAGCCAGAAGAAATTATCTGAGAGTCTGGACTTTGTTGTCGATACAGTGGTAAACCAAGTCGGTGTCAACATCAATACGGCCAGCCCAGCTCTTCTTTCACACGTAGCTGGACTCAATAAAACCATCTCTGAAAATATCGTCAAGTATCGTGAAGAAGAAGGAAAAATCACTTCACGCGCCCAAATCAAGAAAGTCCCTCGTCTGGGTACCAAGGCATTTGAACAGGCAGCTGGTTTCCTTCGAATACCAGAAAGTAGCAATATCCTTGATAATACAGGAGTTCACCCAGAAAATTACGCTGCTGTTAAAGAACTCTTTAAGCGTTTAGATATCAAGGACTTGACTGAAGAAGCTCAAACAAAATTAAAATCCGTTTCAATCACAGAGATGGCTCAAGAATTGGATCTTGGACAAGAAACCCTCAAAGATATCATTGCCGATCTTCTCAAACCAGGTCGAGATTTCCGTGATTCCTTTGATGCACCTGTGCTTCGCCAAGATGTCCTAGATATCAAAGACTTAGTGGTTGGGCAAAAGCTAGAAGGAGTAGTGCGTAATGTCGTTGACTTCGGTGCTTTTGTTGATATCGGTATTCACGAGGACGGCTTGATTCACATTTCGCATATGAGTCGCAAGTTTATCAAACACCCCAGCCAAGTGGTGTCAGTTGGAGATTTAGTGACCGTTTGGGTTAAGAAAATTGATACTGAACGTGAAAAAGTCAATCTGTCGCTTCTAGCTCCAGATGAATCTGACTGATTACATTAAGCAGGTTTCACTAGAAGACTTCGGCAGACCTTTTATCCATCAAGCCCAGTGGAATTCTCGTCTACGTTCGACAGGTGGGCGATTTTTTCCCAAAGATGGGCATTTGGATTTTAATCCTAAGGTTTATCAGGAACTTGGTTTAGACGTTTTTAGGAAAATTGTCCGACATGAACTATGTCATTATCACCTCTATTTTCAAGGGAAGGGCTATCAACATAAAGATCGGGATTTTAAGGAACTGTTGAAAGCGGTGGATGGGTTACGCTTTGTGCCAACCTTGCCCAATAGCAACTCCAAGCCAATCAAGCTCTATCGTTGCCAATCCTGCCAGCAAACTTATCAGCGCAAGCGGAGGATTGATACCAAACGCTATCGCTGTGGACTTTGTCGAGGTAAATTGCTACTGATAAATCAGCCTGAGGACTGATGAAAGCCGAGCCTACCCATGATATACTAAGTCTAACCTAGTAGAAAGAGGTAATACCATGAACAGTAAATTTTATAAAATGAGACGAAATCGCATGATTTCAGGAGTTCTGGCAGGTCTAGCAGACAAATGGAACTTTGATGTTACCCTTGTTCGTTTCTTGTTTGCCATTTTTACAGTCGCAAACTTTGGACTTGGTGTGATTATCTATATCATCCTAGCTTCTATCATGCCAACCAAGGAAGAAATTGAAGCAGAAATGTACGGAACAGGTCCACGCAAACGCAAAGAAGCCCAAGCCATTGACGATAATGAAGGCTGGTTTTGGTGAGGTTTAACAAAAGATTTGGAATAAGCAAAAAGCTTTAAATCAATAGTCTAAACTGCTTGATTTAAAGCTTTTTTACTTTTAATAAGATTTTCTCAGCCTCATATACAAATTAAAAATAATATTTTGAACTCATGTTTCTAATCTGATTTTTCATGCTGAGACAATACATTTTTTGAAAAATGATGGATGCTGATAACAACTGATAGCCAGCAAATAGCATAAGCAGTAGCTGTAAATTCTATACCGATAAAGTATGTTTTTTCAACTAAGAGCTGACCGATGAATGGAGAGAGTAGATAGAGAAGTCCGATGAGTATATGTTCTTTATGTTTCATTAAAGCGCACCTTCTTTCCTTATAGGGAGGACGGAATTGCAAGAGTTCAATTGAATGGTGTTTCATCGAAGTAGGCTTACTCAAATGTTAGTTCCGATTCCTCCTTTCCAAAGTAAGCCTTTTCACAATTATATTTTACAACTTTAAAAATAGGAAATCAAATCATTTTCTAAGTAATTTTGCTTACATTTCTCCCAATCTTACAAAAATGTAAGATTAAAGTCTTTTTTGTAAGGTTAGGTTATGGCAAGCAGTCTTTTTTTGATGTAAACTAGACTCATAAAGAACAAAGGAGTAACATCATGAAACAAATCTTACATAAGAAAACTAGAAAACCAAGTCACAAAGATATCGAGCGCGTTCAGCTGGGATGCGCTATGATGCAAGCAACATTTCATTTGATGGGATATTAAGAAAGGAGATTCTCATGACACTTTTAGATGTAAAACACGTTCAAAAAATTTATAAAACTCGTTTTCAGGGCAACCAAGTAGAAGCCCTCAAGGATATTCACTTTACCGTAGAAAAGGGTGACTACGTTGCCATCATGGGTGAGTCTGGTTCTGGTAAATCCACTCTTCTCAATATCCTAGCTATGCTGGACAAACCAACACGTGGTCAGGTTTACTTGAATGGAACTGACACCGCAACCATTAAAAATTCACAGGCTTCTAGCTTCCGTCGTGAAAAGTTGGGCTTTGTCTTTCAAGACTTTAACTTACTAGATACTCTGTCTGTTAAGGACAATATCTTGCTTCCCCTTGTCTTGTCAAGAAGACCCATTACGGAGATGATGAAGAAATTGGTGGTGACAGCTGAGAATCTAGGTATCAACCAATTGCAAGAGAAGTACCCTTACGAGATTTCTGGTGGTCAGAAACAGCGTGTAGCAGTAGCCCGCGCCATCATCACAGAACCTGAAATTCTCCTTGCGGATGAGCCAACAGGAGCCCTTGATTCCAAGTCATCTGCAGCTCTTCTTGATGTTTTTGATGAAATCAATGAGCGTGGCCAAACCATTCTCATGGTAACCCACTCAACGGCAGCAGCTAGCAGGGCTAAACGTGTACTCTTTATCAAAGACGGCATTCTTTACAATCAAATCTACCGTGGAGAGAAGACAGAACGTCAGATGTTCCAAGAAATTTCTGATACCTTGACTGTCATGGCAAGCGAGGTGAATTAGTATGTTTCGATTAACCAATAAGTTAGCGGTATCGAACTTGATTAAAAACCGCAAACTCTACTATCCTTTTGCGCTGGCTGTTCTCTTGGCAGTCACTGTCACCTATCTCTTTTACTCTCTAACTTTCAATCCAAAGATTGCGGAAATCCGTGGAGGGGAAACGATTCAAGCTACTCTAGGATTTGGTATGTTTGTCGTCACCCTTGCGTCAGCCATTATCGTCCTCTATGCCAATAGTTTTGTCATGAAAAATCGTTCCAAGGAACTAGGGATTTATGGCATGCTGGGTTTGGAGAAACGCCATCTAATTAGTATGACTTTTAAGGAGTTAGTGGTATTTGGGATTCTAACTGTTGGAGCAGGTATCGGTATTGGAGCCTTGTTTGACAAGTTGATTTTTGCTTTCTTGCTCAAACTGATGAAATTGAAGGTTGAGCTGGTTGCTACCTTCCAGATGAAAGTTGTCATTACAGTACTTGTTGTCTTTGGCTTGATTTTTCTAGGGCTCATGTTCTTGAATACCCTTCGAATCGCCCGTATGAATGCCCTCCAGCTCTCGCGTGAGAAAGCAAGCGGAGAGAAAAGAGGTCGTTTCCTACCTCTCCAAACTATTCTTGGTTCCATAAGTTTAGGGATTGGCTATTATCTTTCCCTTACCGTAAAAGATCCCCTTACAGCCCTAACAACCTTCTTCTTAGCTGTTTTGCTGGTTATCTTTGGTACCTATCTCTTGTTTAATGCAGGTATTACCGTTTTCCTTCAAATCTTAAAGAAAAACAAGAAATACTATTACCAACCCAATAACCTCATCTCTGTTTCCAACTTGATTTTCCGTATGAAGAAAAATGCGGTTGGACTAGCAACTATCGCAATTTTATCAACAATGGTTTTGGTAACCATGTCAGCCGCGACAAGCATTTTCAATGCCTCAGAATCCTTTAAGAAAGTGATGAATCCGCATGACTTTGGCATTACTGGACAAAATGTTGAAAAAGAAGATTTGGACAAACTCTTGAGCCAGTTTGCAAGTGACAAAGGTTATAGTGTCAAAGAGAAAGAAGTGCTTCGTTACAGTAACTTTGGTATTGCAAATCAAGAAGGAACCAAGTTAACCATTTTTGAAAAAGGACAAAACCGTGTCCAACCTAAAACAGTCTTCATGGTATTTGACCAAAAAGATTATGAAAATATGACTGGTCAAAAGCTTTCTCTATCAGGGAATGAGGTCGGTCTCTTTGCCAAAAATGACGGACTGAAAGGACAGAAAGCTCTAACTCTAAATAACCATCAATTTTCTGTCAAAGAAGAATTTAATACAGATTTTATTGTGAATCATGTCCCAAATCAGTTTAATATTTTTACTACTGATTACAATTACCTTGTTGTTCCTAATTTGCAAGCATTTTTAGACCAATTCCCAGATTCGGCTATCTATAATCAGCTGTACGGTGGTATGAATGTAAATGCCAGTGAAGAAGAACAACTCAAGGTTGCTGACGAGTATGATAAATACCTCGATCAATTTAATGCACAATTAAACACGGAAGGTAGCTATGTTTATGGTAGCAATCTAGCAGATGCTAGTTCTCAGATGAGTGCCCTCTTTGGTGGTGTCTTCTTTATTGGTATTTTCCTATCCATTATCTTTATGGTCGGAACCGTTCTGGTCATCTACTACAAACAAATTTCTGAAGGATATGAAGACCGTGAGCGTTTTATTATCTTGCAGAAAGTCGGTTTAGATCAAAAGCAAATCAAGCAAACCATTAACAAACAGGTTTTAACTGTTTTCTTCCTTCCTTTGCTTTTTGCCTTCATACATCTAGCCTTTGCCTACCATATGCTTAGTCTGATTTTAAAAGTGATTGGTGTAATAGATACGAATATGATGTTGATTGTGACCTTGTCTATCTGCGCTATCTTCCTCATCGCCTATGTGCTGATTTTCATGATTACCTCAAGAAGTTATCGCAAGATTGTGCAAATGTAAAAAAGATACCTCGACTTGAAAATCGAGGTATTTATTGTGTTCTAAATGCTGAAAAGTTGTCCTAGCAGGAAGGTAACTCCCATAGTTAAGAGACCAATAGCAAGGTTCCGAATCATAGCTGTTTTGGTTGGGGCTTTTCCAAGTTTGGCACTAGTGTAACCAGTCACCAATAGTGAAAGTCCCACAATGAGGACAGTAGCAGGGATGCGGTATTCACTTGGGAAAATGGTCACTGACAGCATTGGTGGCAAGCTACCAAGGAAAAAAGAAATAAAGCTAGAGATGGCAGCGTGCCAAGGATTGGTAAATTCTTCATACTCAATCCCATATTTTTCCTCTACCAAAGCCTTGAGTGGATTTTTAAGAAAGGCCTTGTTGGTCAAGAGTTGAGCAGAGGTTTCGCATTCTCCATTTTGGATATAAGCAGTATAGAGAGACTTTTTGGCTAGCTCCATATCTTGGTCTAGCAAGAGTTTCTCACGCGCAACGGCTGCTTCCTCGGTATCTTTCTGAGTTGAAACGGATACATATTCTCCACCAGCCATTGAAAAGGCACCAGCTAAGATAGCTGCAAATCCTGATAAAAAGATAATCCAGATATTGCTCGTAGCACTAGCAACCCCGATAACCACACCAGCAATGGAAATAATTCCATCATTAGCACCAAGAACACCCGCTCGTAGGATATTTAAACGACCTGCAAAATTTGAATCGATTTCGTGATTTGTTTCTGACATACTATTCTCCTTTTTATCCAGTATAAAGGAAAAATATAAGAAATACAATCTTTTAAAACAATCTGAAAAAAGTTGCACGATTTTAATGAACACGATTCTAATGAAAAATAGGAAAAAGCTTTTCTGTTTAAGCTTTATCAATAAAACATGCTATAATAGTTGCAGAAAGGTTGGTATTTATGGCTAGGATATTGGTTATTGAAGACAATAGTGACATTCAAGAGATTTTGCGAACACTTCTTACTGAGGAACATGAGGTGATTCAAGCCTTTTCTGGTACAGAAGGAATCATGCGTTTTGACCAAGGTGGGATTGAACTCGTTTTGCTAGATATCATGCTTCCTGGGAAAAATGGGGATCAGGTTTTAAAAGCTATCAGGGAACAAAGTCAAATTCCTGTCATTATGCTAACGGCTTTGAGCGATAAGAAGCTAATCAGTCAATATCTCTTAGACGGTGCCAATGATTACATAGTCAAACCTTTTGATTTGGACGAAGTCTTTGCTAGAGTTACTGTTCAATTACGCCAAAGTGTAGAAAAACAGCCTGTGGAAATAGGAAAAGCTGAAAATCTACCACAAAACTTGAAAAATATCCAGTTTGATGCAGAAAGTTTTGAAATCAAAAATAGTCAGGAAATAATTCGCCTTGCCAAGAAAGAATGCTTGATTCTCCAAACTCTCCTTAAACACCCTAAGAAAATTTTCACCAAGGAAGAACTTTATGAATTGGTCTGGGAGGAGAGCTATCTACCTGGAGATAATACCCTCAATACGCATTTGAGTAATCTTCGTAAAAAATTAAACCAGCTTGACCCAAATCAAGAATATATTGAAACCATCTGGGGAGTTGGGGTAAGATTAAAAGGAGACAAGCAATGACCTACATGATAATTTTTGTCCTACTAGTACTCCTAATTATTTTATCGATTACATTGATTCGCTACCATATAGCACTTAAAAACTTGAGTCAACAGATTGAAGACAAGATTCTCACAGGTAGTATGAAAAGAGTCGGAGTCAGCATTTTTTCCAAACATTTTTTACATCTCTACCAGCAGATTGAGAATCTATTTCAGGAAGTGGAACAATCTCGGTTAGTGATGAAAAGGGAAAAGCAGACTCTGGATATGGCCATCAGCAATATCTCCCATGATATTCGGACGCCTTTGACTATCGCGTCAGGCTACACCCAACAATTGATAAAGTCTCCTGAAAACAAAGGAGAAACCTTACAAAAAGTAGCCCAGCATCTTGATTTAGTTTCCAAACGTTTGGAGGCTCTCCTAGAATACCGTCGCTTGATGGAAGGAGCTGTCAAGCCAAAACTGGAAGAAGTAGAACTTTCAGCTTTTATCACCAAAAAGACTTTGGCTTATTATGATGTTTTTCAGGCGGCAAATATCACGCTTGATTTTAAGGTTGAAGCTGGTTTAACAACGAGGACTGATGAAGACTTGCTGGATCGTATTTTACAAAATTTACTTGGAAATGTCCTCAAGCATGGCAAGGAAGAAGCGCGGCTATCTTTGAAAAAGGAAAAGGAACAGGAACAGCTTGTCTTAGAGATTGCAAACCTTGTTAAACAGCCCATCAAAAAAATAGAAAATCTCAGCAATCGTTTTTATTCTGAAAATCTATCAGACACGGAAGAATCCTCTGGTTTAGGCCTTTATATCACTGAGGAATTATGTCATCTTCTCGGTACAGAGATGAAACTGAGCACAGATGGGCAGTGGTTATCGGTTTTCATTTATTTTTAACGAAAAGAAACCTCCTCTGTAGGCTAGAGGAGGTCATTTTTTATAGACTTTTCTTTTTGAAAACTGCCAGTCCACTTAGATTAAAGATTAGAATAACAGCTAAGGTAACTATAAGGGTATAGAAAATGGATTCACTATTAGCAGTCATGGCATAGAAAAACTGCAATGATAAATATGGCAAAATTTTGATACTTGGGAAGATGAGCATTGGCATAGAAAGTAAGATAGAGCTGACCAAGTAACCAATAAATACTGCAAGATAAGAATGGCTAACATAGAGAATGAAGGAAACAATCGAAAGCCAAGCAAGGAGGCAAAGGAATTGAAGGGAAATGGTTATCAGTAGATTGCCAATAAAGCCATCAGGCATAGTTCCAAATCCATTTAAGATAGTTGCTGGAATAAAGGCAATCACAAGGCTGATGATAAGTTGCAAAAGTGCAATACAAGCCACTACAAAGGCTTTGGCAAGGAAAAACTCTGTACGAGAAACCCCTACTGTCAAACTATTTTTATAGAGCTTTCCGATTAAATCAACACCGAGAACTAGACAAGTTAGAATAATACAGAGAAAAACGAGGTTTGAACCTTGACTAGATGCGTTAATCAGGGCTTGTACACCGTCCCAACCATGGGTTGGAATTTCTGGCTCTTCTGTCTGGATTGCCATCAGATGGCCAGTAGCTCCTACAGTTGCGCCCATTAGCATGAGAGAAAAGAGAATGAACTCTGTAATCCAGAATCCTTTGGAACGGAAAAGACGGTAAAAGTCTGCTTGAATGGTATGTATCATGATTTTCCTCCTATTCTACCAATTGAGTGAAGTATTCTTCTAGGTTTTGACGGGCGTAGTAAATCTCGTCAATAGCGACATCTGCTAAGGTTAATTTCTTAAGAATCTGTTTGACATCTTGTTCCTGACCAAAAATGTGGATTTCGTTTTCTGAATTAACAACCTTGAACTGGAGCTGGATTTGTTCTTTCAATACTTGGCAAGCTTTCTCCTTATCAGCTGTCTTAAGCACAATATAATCCTCACTTAGTGTTTCAAATTCAGCTTTGCTGATTTCACGGATTATCTTGCCTTGATCTAGAATACCAAAGCGATTTGCTACGAGATAGAGTTCTGACAAGATATGACTAGAAATGAGAATGGTGATTCCTTTTTCTTGATTGAGCCGTTGAATCATCAGACGAAATTCTTTGATACCAATTGGATCAAGTCCATTGATAGGTTCATCTAAGACTAGGAAATCTGGTTTGGAGAGAAGGGCAATGGCGATACCAAGTCTTTGTTTCATTCCTAGCGAGAAATCACGAAAGACTTTTTTACCTGTATCTGACAAGCCTACATAGTCCAGCGTTTCTCGAATGACTTGATCAGCATTTGGAATATGACGAATCATACAGTAATATTTCAGATTTTGATAGGCTGTTAAGTGATTATGGGCTACAGGTGATTCGATCACTGAACCTACTCGAGATAGAGACTTGCTCCACTCATTTTCCGTTTTGCTGGAGAAGAGGGAAACAGTTCCTTTGTCCGCAAAGAGTAGTTGCGTAATGATTTTTATCAAGGTGGTTTTCCCAGCTCCGTTCTTTCCGATAAGTCCATAAATATCTCCTTCTCTTATCGTTAGATGAAGATCCTGAAGAATAGCTTGTTTGTCAAAGTTTTTGGACAATCCATGAATGTCGAGTACTGTTTTCATGATTCTCTCCTTTTGATTTATTTTGATAACTCTAGTATAAAGCATAGAAATCAAAGAAAGCTCAAGGATTTCTAAAGAGTTTCTAAAGTTTTAGGAATTCTTAAATATCAAAACCCAGTTGATATGAACTGGGCTTCTTAATTATAAAATATATTTCTCAATGGCACGCGCAACGCCGTCTTCTTCGTTGCTGGCTGTAACGGCATCAGCTAGGGATTTGACATAATCGCTGGCATTTCCCATTGCAATACCGAGGCCTGAAAACTGGAGCATTTCGATATCGTTATTAGCATCCCCCATAGCCATAATTTCTGATGGCTCGATATTCAAAATCTCAGATAGTCGTGAAAGAGCGGTAGACTTTGTTGTACCAAGTGGCATGGCTTCATAAATGACAGGCTGCGAACGAACTCCACTAAATCGTTGACAGAGTTCTGTAGCAAAACGCTCTTCAAAATCGTCTGTTTGACTCTCTGTACCCAAAAACATCCCTTGGAACATCCGGTACTTACCACTAGTCGCTTCCTCAAGAGAAATTTCAGTCAGGTCTGAAAAGACTAGTTTAGCATCATTTTGAATGATTTCATTAGGCTTACCACCGAGGACAAAATAATGCTCCTCATCAAAAAGAGTCAACTGAACATCACTTTTTTCAGCAAGTTCGTAGAGATATTCAATGTCAGCTGGACTAAGTTCTTGCCAGTCAACTAGTCCCCAGTCACTTGTCTGGTGAGTTGAACAACCGTTGTTAACAATGACATATTCGTTCTGGAGGTCTAGCCCCAGTTTTTTGTAGTAGGGGAGGACACCGAAAAGCGGGCGACCCGTACAGAGAACCAGTTTGACACCTTTTTCAATAGCTTGGTGAATGGCTGTGATGTGAGCTTGTGGGATTTCCTTAGATTCATTAAGGAGGGTTCCGTCCATATCCAAGGCTAGTAGTTTAATCATAAGACTTCCTTCTTTTTCTTTTGGTATTATTATAGCATATTTTGGAGAAGAAATTGATAGGAAGCTTGGGACTAATTGATTTTATAGTTTAGGATGTTTGGAGAACGTTTATTAGAAAAGGTTACACGTTATTCAATTAAGTAGATAATTATATTTGGCAAGCTGGTCAAAAAAACAGAGGATTTAAGATGAATAACACATTTTTCATCTTAAATCCTCTGTTTTCCTTAATTTTTTACAAATCAACTTAGATGGGTTATTATGATTTATCTTCTAAATTTTCGTTTGATAATAGAGCGTTGGACTTTTAAAATAAGTAAGCTGGATCCGATTGCTGCGGCAAAGGCAAGAGCAGTTGATAATTTTAATGCTAAAAAGATAAAACTAAAGATAGCAATACAGATACAAAAAACAGCGATATTAACAAAAAATAGGATTTCCTTGAGATTGGCATCAGATTGCGCTTCAGGTGTATAATCTTGATAGCGAGGAACCTGATGGTTTAATTCTTCTTGATAGTCTACCTCATAGGATTGTAATTTTCTTACAGGCATTATTCTCTCCTTAACTGTACATACCTATTTTATCATTTTTTAATCGGATAATTATTACAGTAAGGTTACAAAAAGAATAAAGTCCCTTTTCATTTTCAAACTATTGTTCAGGACACTATAGTTTGAAAATAATAGTACGCATAATATTAAGATTGTTAAACACCTATTAAAAATAGATTAGTAGAAATTGAAACAGTACATTAATACTCTTCAAAACAAGTTAGCGTCATCTTGTATTAGGTATATGTTACTAATTTGGTCAATTTTATCTACAATCAAAAAGCTGTTCTTTGATTTTTATTGAGTATATAGACTGCAAATTGCGCTTAAAAATGGTATAATGGTAAAGTTATATAGTCCCGATAAGATGGTAGAAATTTCTATTTTTTCTTTCGAGTCGCAACTCGTAGATGATAGGATTTCTATCAGTACTTTGTAACTCTATAACACTATTTTTAAGGGGGGACATTTTTATGTCAGAACGTAAATTATTCACGTCTGAATCTGTATCTGAGGGGCATCCAGATAAGATTGCAGACCAAATTTCAGATGCGATTTTGGATGCTATTTTAGCTAAGGATCCAGAGGCGCACGTTGCTGCTGAGACAGCTGTATATACTGGTTCCGTCCATGTTTTTGGTGAAATATCTACAAATGCCTATGTGGATATTAACCGTGTGGTTCGTGATACCATTGCAGAGATTGGCTATACCAATACAGAGTATGGATTTTCTGCAGAGACGGTGGGAGTCCATCCGTCTCTTGTTGAGCAGTCACCGGATATCGCCCAAGGGGTTAATGAAGCCTTAGAAGTTCGTGGAAATGCAGACCAAGATCCGCTGGACTTAATTGGTGCTGGAGACCAAGGTCTCATGTTTGGATTTGCAGTGGATGAAACAGAAGAGCTCATGCCATTGCCAATTTCACTCAGCCACAAGTTAGTTCGTCGTTTAGCAGATCTTCGTAAATCTGGGGAAATCAGCTATCTTCGCCCAGATGCTAAATCACAAGTTACAGTTGAGTATGATGAAAATGACCGTCCAGTACGTGTGGACACAGTCGTTATTTCAACTCAGCACGATCCAGAAGTCAGCAACGAACAAATTCACAATGATGTCATTAATAAGGTTATCAAAGAGGTTATTCCATCCTCTTACTTAGATGAGCAAACAAAATTCTTCATCAATCCTACTGGTCGTTTTGTAATCGGTGGACCTCAAGGAGACTCAGGTTTGACTGGCCGTAAGATTATCGTAGATACTTATGGTGGCTATTCTCGTCACGGTGGCGGTGCCTTCTCTGGTAAGGATGCGACAAAGGTTGACCGTTCTGCTTCCTATGCAGCTCGTTATATTGCCAAGAATATTGTTGCTGCCGGTCTTGCTAAGAAAGCAGAAGTACAGTTGGCCTATGCTATCGGTGTTGCCCAGCCTGTTTCTGTCCGTATTGATACCTTTGGTACAGGAACAGTAGCTGAAAGCAAGCTTGAAAAAGCAACTCGTCAAATCTTTGACCTTCGCCCTGCAGGGATTATCCAAATGCTGAACCTTAAGCGTCCAATTTACCGTCAAACAGCGGCTTATGGACACATGGGACGTACAGATATTGACCTTCCATGGGAACGTTTGGACAAGGTAGATGCTTTGAAAGAAGCAGTAAAATAAAATCTTGAGAGGGGGACTCCCCCTCTTTTTTACTGATAAAACATTTCACATACAAATAATTGAACTTTGGTAAAAATAACCAGAATAAAAAAGAACTCACCCACTAAACTTCTGTTAATACTACACAATTGAAGAGCTATATAAGAAGCTATGAGATACAAAGCACTAAATAATAATTCACAATAATAACTCCAAAGATTTAGATCTGTTTTGTTTGCAGGTCTAAGTCTTTTTATCACTTTAAAAAACTCCTATAACATCTTTCAGAAAAACTATAATTTTCTTGAAAAATATATAAGTCTATGCTATACTACTAGTAGACTTATATATGGAGAAAATACATGAAGCGTGAAATTTTACTGGAACGAATCGATAAATTAAAACAAATCATGCCCTGGTATGTTCTGGAATACTACCAATCTAAGCTTGCTGTCCCCTATAGTTTCACAACCCTGTACGAATACCTCAAGGAATACGATCGATTTTTCAGCTGGGTTTTAGAGTCTGGGATTTCAAACTCTGATAAAATGTCTAATATTCCTTTATCTGTCTTGGAAAATATGTCAAAGAAAGATATGGAGGCTTTTATCCTTTATCTTCGAGAACGTCCTTTGCTGAATGCCAATACAACCAAGCAAGGTGTTTCTCAGACGACTATCAATCGGACCTTGTCAGCCCTTTCCAGTCTTTACAAGTATCTGACTGAGGAGGTTGAAAATGACCAGGGAGAACCTTATTTCTATCGAAATGTAATGAAGAAAGTTTCAACCAAGAAAAAGAAAGAGACACTTGCTGCCAGAGCTGAAAACATCAAACAAAAGCTCTTTCTAGGTGATGAAACAGAAGGGTTTCTGACTTATATAGACCAAGATTACCCACAACAGCTCTCAAATCGTGCTCTATCATCGTTTAATAAAAATAAAGAACGTGATTTGGCCATTATTGCCCTTCTCTTGGCATCGGGTGTTCGCTTATCTGAAGCTGTTAATCTGGATCTAAGAGATCTCAATCTCAAGATGATGATTATTGATGTCACCCGAAAAGGTGGCAAACGTGACTCGGTCAATGTCGCTGCCTTTGCTAAGCCTTATCTAGAGAATTATCTAGCCATTCGGAATCAACGCTATAAGACGGAAAAAACAGATACAGCCCTCTTTTTGACTCTCTACAGAGGTGTTCCTAATCGTATCGATACTTCTAGCGTTGAGAAAATGGTTGCTAAATACTCTGAAGACTTCAAAGTTCGTGTAACCCCCCACAAACTTCGCCATACCCTAGCAACTAGACTCTATGATGCTACTAAATCGCAAGTTTTGGTCAGTCACCAGCTAGGACATGCCAGCACACAAGTCACTGACCTCTATACCCATATCGTCAACGATGAACAAAAGAATGCTCTGGATAGTTTATAAATTACATAAAATAAATTATGTAATTTATAAAAAAGGGATTCAATAAACTATTAATCTTATTTGATCATATCAAATACAATTGCTAACAGAGTAAATAGCTTTAAAGAATATGAAATAAATTTTATGTGGCCACTAGCTTGCCTTTCTTTGTAATATCCTGGATATGCAAATCACTTATAATTGGTATTCATCTCAAAATAAGAGGATTCCACAAAAATAAATCAAATTAAGCACCTATAAAAGCATGCTGCCTGTGATGGCCAATATTTTATCAGAAAATAAAATTCCTTTAAAAATAATCACGGACATGGTTGATCATTCCGACTCTGAAGTCACTACTTCCATCTACACCCACGTCACAAAGAACATGAAAGATGAAGCAATCAATGTACTGGAAAAAGTTATGAAAAAGATTTTTTAAAAAGTTTTGCCCCTTTTTTGCCCCCTGAATACAAAAATAGCCCTTCGGATAAAATCCGAGGGGCTAGAAACGTTGTTAAATCAACGGCCGAACTTTTGAATTTCAAGGTTCGGGATAAAATAGTTCACTGAACTATTTTATTTTTTCAAGTTGTAGAATGATTTCAATCCACGGTATTCAGCTACTTCACCAAGTTGGTCTTCGATGCGAAGCAATTGGTTGTATTTAGCGATACGGTCTGTACGTGAAAGTGAACCAGTCTTGATTTGTCCTGCGTTAGTTGCAACTGCGATGTCAGCGATTGTTGAATCTTCAGTTTCACCTGAACGGTGTGATACAACGGCAGTGTAACCAGCTTCTTTCGCCATTTCGATAGCGTCGAATGTTTCAGTAAGAGTACCGATTTGGTTAACTTTGATAAGGATTGAGTTAGCAGCACCTTCTGCAATACCTTTTTCAAGGTAAGAAGTGTTTGTTACGAAGAAGTCGTCACCAACCAATTGAACTTTACCACCAAGACGTTCAGTAAGAGCTTTCCAACCGTCCCAGTCATTTTCATCCATACCATCTTCGATAGTGATGATTGGGTATTTGTTTACCAATTCTTCAAGATAGTCGATTTGTTCTGCAGCAGTACGTACAGCTGCTCCTTCACCTTCGAATTTAGTGTAGTCGTAAACTTTACGTTCTTTATCGTAGAATTCTGATGAAGCACAGTCAAATCCGATAAATACGTCTTTACCAGGAACATATCCAGCAGCTTCGATAGCAGCAAGGATAGTTTCAACTCCGTCTTCAGTTCCTTCAAAACGAGGAGCAAATCCACCTTCGTCACCTACGGCTGTTTCCAAACCACGAGATTTAAGGATTTTCTTAAGTGCGTGGAAGATTTCAGCACCCCAACGAAGAGCTTCTTTGAATGATGGCGCACCAGCAGGTACGATCATGAATTCTTGGAAAGCGATTGGAGCGTCAGAGTGAGAACCACCGTTGATGATATTCATCATTGGAGTTGGAAGAACTTTAGTGTTGAATCCACCAAGGTAGCTGTAAAGTGGGATTTCAAGGTAGTCAGCAGCAGCACGAGCTACAGCGATAGACACACCAAGGATTGCGTTAGCACCCAATTTACCTTTGTTAGGAGTACCGTCAAGAGCGATCATAGCACGGTCGATAGCTTGTTGATCACGTACATCGTAGCCGATGATAGCTTCAGCAATGATGTTGTTTACGTTGTCAACAGCTTTTTGTGTACCAAGACCACCGTAACGAGATTTGTCACCGTCGCGAAGTTCAACTGCTTCGTGTTCACCAGTAGAAGCTCCTGATGGAACCATACCACGTCCGAAAGCACCTGATTCAGTATAAACTTCTACTTCAAGTGTTGGGTTACCGCGTGAGTCTAGGACTTCGCGAGCGTAAACATCAGTAATAATTGACATTTTTTACTCTCCTTATGAGTTAAATTTTTTACACCTCTATAATACCTTAAAAACCCTCCTTTTTCAAGAAAAAACGTTATCTTTGTGCAAATTTTCCTTAACTTTATAAAGTAATCGCTTTCTTTTGTCTGTTTTATTCTAACTTTTATGATATACTGTTTTCATGACAGATTTATCAAAACAATTACTTGAAAAAGCTCATGGTGGAGCAAAATTAAATCCAGATGAGCAAAGACGCTATCTTGGCACTTTTGAGGAAAGAGTTCTTGGATATGCAGATATTGACACAGCAAATAGCCCTCAGTTAGAAAAAGGCTTTTTATCTATTTTAGAAAACCTTCAGGAAAAAGCAGAGCCACTATTTGTAAAGATTTCTCCAAATATCGAATTTGACAAGCAAGTTTTCTATTTAAAAGAAGCTAAAGAAACTGATAGTCAAGCTACCATTGTATCTGAAGAGCATACTTCTTCTCCTTTTGGCCTGATTATCCATAGCAATGCACCAGTTCAAGTAGAAGAAAAGGATCTTCGACTTGCTTTTGCAAAACTTTGGGAAGGTAAAAAGGAAGAACCTGCCAAAACATCCATCTGGAAGAAATGGTTTGGCTAAACATTGCGCATAGTTAATAAGTGCCCGATATTGGCTGCCGTGCGCTCCAGATAGAGGCTGGCATTTTTCAAACTATCTTCTAAAGGTTCGCTTTTCTCTAAAATAGAAAAAGCTGCTTGGATATTTTCAAATGGTGGGGAAGGTAAATCTTCAGCAAGACTACCACAAATAGCAATGACAGGAACTCCGACAGGGGTTCTTTTTGCTACGCCTATCGGCGCTTTCCCTGCTAAACTTTGACGATCTAGCCTTCCTTCTCCTACAACAACCAAGTCAGCATCTGCAACTTTCTTATCAAAATCAATCAAATCTAAACAGGTATCAATCCCAGATACGATTCTTGCCTGAGCAAAGGCACACAAACCACCAGCAAGGCCTCCACCAGCTCCTGCTCCTTTAATTTCTAATGTTACAGGTGAGACTTTTTCATAAAAATCTTGGATCGCTTGATCTACGGCCTCAAACATAGTAGGATCTAGGCCTTTTTGCTTGCCAAACGTGTAGGTCGCACCTTGATATCCACATAAGGGACTCACGACATCTGCTAAAATACGAATTTGAACATCTTCTGGAATTTCATAGCGATTTTCTATTGAAACAGAAGCTAAGTTTGATAAGGACTGACCGCAAGCGGGCAAGACATTTCCATCCCTATTATAAAATCGATAACCTAAACCAGCAGCGATCCCAATTCCTCCGTCATTACTGGCCGTACCACCAACACCGATATAGATTTCTTTAATCCCTTTAACAATGAGATGGTGAATCAACTCTCCAATACCACAAGTTTGGATTTGAAGTGGATTTCGTTTCTCTAGCGGAATTTTTCCAAGGCCAATCAAGTCGGCAACTTCAAATAGTGCCAGTTGACTTTTTTGAAAATAGCGCATGGATTCTTTTTGTCCAAAAGGTCCTGTCACTTGGATCCATTTTTCTTCAAGGTCAAGAGAATGTCGAATGGAATCTACTGTACCTTCGCCACCATCACCAACAGGGCAGAGGAGGCATTCTACATCTGCTATCGATTGTTGGAAGCCTCTTTTTATTGCTTCAGCTACCTGTTGAGCTGTCAAGCTTTCCTTAAATGAATCTGGTGCAATTACAATCTTCATATTTTCCCTCATTCTAACCAGTCAATCAAAGGAAGAACTTCTAAAAAATCCCTCTTGTCAACATGATTCGGTATTTCTTTTTTGAGCACTTCTTTGGCACAAAAGGCGATTCCTAGCTCCGCCGACTTCAACATTAATAAATCATTGGCCCCATCACCGATTGCAATCGTTCTTTCTTTAGAAAGTTTTAGTTCCTCTCTCCATTTTTCCAGAGTTGCTTTTTTGACTTCGGGATTAATAATTTGTCCAACTAACTTTCCTGTTAGAAAACCGTCTTTGACTTCAAGTTGGTTTGCAGAGAAATAGGCAATGTCGAGGGATTTTGCTAATCTCTCAACTATTGGAGTAAATCCACCTGACACCAGACCAACTAGGATTCCATTCTTTTGGAGAATGGAAATGAATTCCTGGGCATTTGACGTTAGATGAATAGTGTTGAAGACTTTATCAAAAACCGAAACAGGAAGACCTTCCAACAAGGACACTCTTTTTCGTAAACTGCTTTCAAAGTCCAACTCTCCTTGCATTGCCCGACTTGTAATCAGCGAAATTTCCTCCTCACGACCTACCTCTCTTCCCAAAAGATCAATCACTTCTTCTAGGATTAAGGTTCCATCTACATCCATAACACACAAGCCTTTTACTTGAAACATCAGTTCTCCTCTCTAAACAGCCTAAAAATCGTATGAAGTCATCATACGATTTTATCTATTAATTAACTAAACTATGGTACAAGTCAAGATATGACTTGCAAGCTGTATCCCATGAGAAATCACACTCCATAGCTTGTTTTTGTAAATTTCTCCAAACATCAGGATGGTTTCTATACAAGTCCAAAGCTGTTTGGAAAGTCCAATTTAACCAGTAAGGTGATAGATTGTTAAAACTAAAGCCAGTACCACTTCCTTCGATTGGATTGAAAGCGCGAACGGTATCTCGCAAGCCTCCAACTTCATGGACCAATGGCAAGGTTCCGTAACGCATAGCCATCATCTGAGACAAGCCACACGGTTCGAAACGACTTGGCATGAGGAAGAGGTCACAAGCAGCGTAGATTTCTTGAGCTAGTTTGACATCAAAAGTGATATTAGCTGATAGCTTGTCTGGGTAAATCTGAGCAAACCATGAGAATGCTCCCTCAAAGGCTGGATCACCAGTTCCCAAAAGAACAATCTGAATATCTTCTTGCAAGATATGGTGCAGACTTTCCACCACCACATCAAAACCTTTTTGACGTGTCAAACGAGAAACAATTCCCACCAGTGGAACATCAGCCCTAACTGGCAAGCCAACTCTTTCTTGCAATTTTGCCTTATTCTGGGCTTTTCCAGACAAATCTTCCTGATTAAAATGATAGTCTAAAAGAGCATCCGTCTGAGGATTATACAGGTCAGCATCAATCCCATTCACGATACCAGATACTTTACCTGATTCCATTCGAAGAATTTGATCCAAGTTACATCCGAACTGACTGGTCATAATTTCATGAGCATAGCTAGGTGAAACGGTTGAAACACGGTCAGCATAAAGAATACCAGCCTTCATCCAGTTCAGACAGTTGTTCCATCGAAGGGTACCATCAGCATAACGCTCAAAGCCAACTCCAAACAAATCCCATAACATTCCCTCTGAGAATTGTCCTTGGAATTCCAAATTATGAATGGTTAAAACAGTTTTTATTCCTTGATAGGCTTGAATCCAACGGTATTTTTCCTTTAACAAGAAAGGAATCATAGCTGTATGGTAGTCATGAACATGGAGAAGGTCAGGAATAAAGTCAATCCTTTCCATAGCCTCAATGGCAGCAAGTTGGAAAAAGGCAAAGCGTTCTCCGTCATCAAAATCACCGTAAACATGACCACGGAAGAAATAATATTGGTTGTCAATAAAGTAGAAGGTCACACCATTTAGTACTGTTTTCTTAATCCCACAGTACTGTCTGCGCCAACCAACACACACCTCAAAATGAAGAATATCTTCAATTTGATTTCCAAATTTAGCCTTTACCATGTCATAGTAGGGTAAAATCACTGCAACTTCATGTCCAGCTTTTACCAGTGATTTTGGAAGAGCGCCAATAACGTCTCCCAAACCACCTGTTTTTGAGAAGGGTGCACCCTCTGCTGCTACAAATAAAATTTTCATGAATGAATATCCTCTGTTACTTTGCTACCTTTCTTAACGACAACTGGATGTTCTGCAGTTCCTCGAATCACAACACCTGGCTCAACTTCCACACCCTTGTCCAAGATAGCATATTCGACCTGAGCACCTTCTCCAATAACAACGCGAGGGAAGAGTAGACTATCTTTAACCAAGCTATCCTTATGGACATGAATATTACGTGATAAAACAGAATTAGCCACTTGACCTTCAATGATACTACCAGAAGCAAACTGAGAAGTACTTACCTTAGATGTATTGGCATAGTAAGTTGGCTCTTCGTTTTTGACCTTTGTATAAATCTTTTGGTTTGGTGAGAAGAGAGAGTAGAATTTTTGTGATTCAAGCATATCTTTGTTAGCTTGGTAATAAGACTCTACAGAATGAATATTTGCAAGGTAGCCTGTATACTCGTAGGCAAAAGCCCCTTCTTTTGCAGCCAAATCCCGTAAAACATAGCGTAACTTCTCTGGATGTTCTTTTTTAGCTTCTTCTTCCAAGCGTTCTATCAACCAAGGTGTATCAACGACAAAGATATCTGTAGACATGTTATAGATTTGATCTGGTAACTTGCTATCAAAGAGTTTATGAGAACGAACATGGTCTGTTTCATCCACTTCCAAGATTGCGTTTACTTCTGAAATGTCTTTCTTAGCTAGTTTTTTATAAACTACAGTGATAGGCCCTTTTGTTGTACTATGTAGATGGAAAACTTGGTTCAAATCAATATTAATCAAAACATCACAGTTGAGGGCAACTGTTTGGTTTGAGCCAGAACGTTTCAAATAAGTAAGAAGCTGTTGGTAGTATTCTTTTCCAACTGTACTACTTTCCACACGGGTATTGTAAATACCTAGATAATAGTGGCTAAGAAGGGTTGATAAGCCCCACTCACGTCCTGAACGGATATGGTCAAAGACAGAACTGATATTATCTTGTTGGAAAATACCAAAGATACTACGGACACCTGCATTAGCAAGACTGGAAAGTGGGAAGTCAATCAAACGATATTTACCACCAAATGGCAAACTAGCTACTGGACGGTGGTCTGTCAGTGTTGACATATCATGAAAACCAACTGTATTTCCTAAAATGGCTGAATATTTATCAATCTTCATCTGTTGCTACCCCCACTACTTCATTATATCCTACAACTTGTACTTCTTCTGTTCCATCAATTTCGACACCGTCCGAAATAACTGCACCTTCACCAATAATGGCACGTTTGATTTTAGCTCCCTGACCAACAATTGCACCACTCATGATAACTGAATCTACTACTTCTGCCCCTTCGCGAACTTGCGCACCTGTTGAAAGGATAGAATGTTTAACAGTTCCATCTACAAAACAGCCATCAACAACCAAGGAATCTTCCACATGAGCATTTGCCCCAAGGAAGTTTGGTGGTGAAATTAAGTTTCTTGAGTAAATCTTCCATTGACGGTTACGGCTGTCCAAGGCATTCTCTGGAGAAATGTACTCCATATTTGCTTCCCAAAGTGACTCAATGGTACCAACATCTTTCCAGTAGCCATTAAACTCATATGCATAGACACTTTCACCTGACTCAAGGTAATTTGGAATGACATTTTTACCAAAGTCTGACATATCTACATTGCTCTTTTCAGCAGCAACGAGCATATTGCGGAGACGGTGCCAATCAAAGATATAGATTCCCATAGAAGCTTTGGTAGATTTAGGTTGAGCTGGTTTTTCTTCAAATTCAACAATGCGGTTATTGGCATCTGTGTTCATAATACCAAAACGGCTAGCTTCTTTCAGAGGAACATCCAGAACTGCTACTGTCAAACTGGCATTATTATCCTTGTGAGACTGGAGCATATCATCATAATCCATTTTGTAGATATGGTCCCCAGACAGAATCAAGACATACTCAGGATTGACACTGTCGATATAGTCGATATTTTGGTAAATAGCATGACTAGTCCCTTCGAACCAACGATTTCCTTCACTTGCAGAATACGGTTGAAGAATAGAGACACCAGAATTAATACCGTCTAATCCCCAACTTGAACCGTTTCCAATATGATTGTTAAGAGCAAGTGGTTGATACTGGGTGATGACTCCAACATTGTGAATCCCTGAGTTGGCACAGTTTGAAAGAGCGAAGTCAATGATACGGTAGCGTCCGCCAAATTGTACAGCTGGTTTCGCAAGGTTTTGAGTGAGTTTTCCGAGACGAGTTCCTTGCCCACCGGCAAGAATCAAAGCTAACATTTCATTCTTCATTTTCTACTCCTTTTTGGTTTTTACTTGTGACGGTTTTTACAGATTTCAAGCGGCGTTTGATTTTCCAAACACTTGCTCCCATAGCCGGTAGGGTAAAGGTCAAGGTCTGCTCATAATCTTTCCATAGTCCTTCTTGCGTTTGAACAGTTTGATTATGTTCTTTCCAAACGCCTCCCCATTCTTCTAACTCAGTATTCCATACTTCTTCGTAAATTCCTGCAACGGGTAGTCCGATTGTAAAATCTCTTCGTTCAACAGGTGCCATATTAAAGACGCAGACTAGCATGTCGCCCTTCTTACCCTTACGGATGAAGGAAAGAACACTCTGATCTCTATTATCCGCATCAATGATTTCAATCCCATCATAGCTGGTATCGATTTCCCACAGACAGCGATGGTCTTTGTAAAACTGGTTTAGCTGAGAAGTGAAATACTTCATCTTAGCATTCATTGGATCTTCTAGATTAGACCATTCCAACTGCTCTTCAGATTTCCATTCTAGGAATTGGCCGTATTCACTACCCATGAAGAGCAATTTCTTACCAGGGTGACAAATTTGGTAAGTGTAGAGATTGCGCAAGCCTGCGAATTGATTATAACGATCTCCCCACATCTTGTGCATCATACTCTTCTTACCGTGAACCACTTCGTCATGTGAGAATGGTAAGAGATAATTTTCCTTGAAAACATACATAAAGCTGAAAGTCACCAAATTAAAGTCATATTTACGATAAATCGGATCTTCTTCATAGAATCGGAGAATATCATTCATCCAGCCCATATTCCACTTGTAGTCAAATCCTAGACCACCAAGCTCTTTCATTCCCGTAATCTTGGTTACTGACGAACTTTCTTCTGCGATCATCATAACATCTGGATGAACTAGTTTAATCACATCATTCAAGCGTTGAAGGAAATAATAACCCTCATAGTTGAGATTGCCACCATCTTTATTAGGTGTCCATGGAGCATCATCGTAGTCAAGATAGAGCATGTTGCTAACCGCATCCACGCGAATACCGTCCAAATGATAAAAGTCAATCCAAAACTTAATGCTAGAAATCAAGAAGGACTGGACTTCATTTTTTCCAAGGTCAAAATTGAGTGCACCCCAACCGTAATTATGAGCCTTATTATGGTCTTGGTACTCAAAAGTCGGTGTCCCGTCATAATAAGCTAAGGCATCATCATTAATGGTGAAATGACCAGGTACCCAGTCTACAATAACCCCAATATTGTTTAAGTGACATTCCTCAACAAAATCTTGAAACTCTTCAGGGCGACCATAGGCATGCTCTAAAGCGAAGTAACCCATAAGCTGGTAACCCCAACTCAAACCGAGAGGGTGAGACATCAAGGGCATAAACTCAATGTGAGTATAGTTCATCTCAACCAAGTAAGGAATGAGTTCATCTTTCAATTGAGCAAAACTATAAGGTGTGCCATCAAGATTTCTCTTCCAAGATCCAGCATGGACCTCATAAATATTGACAGGACGCTCTTCAAAGCTCAAGCGTTTTCTACGAGCTAACCAAAGCCCATCCTTCCATTTCTTTTCTGGAATATCTGTTAAAATCGCTCCAGTTCCCGGACGTGCCTCATATCGTACAGCCAAAGGGTCAATCTTCATCAACTGATGACCATTTGCACGCGTGATATGATACTTATAAATTTGTCCTTCTTGAGCAAGGCTGGTAAAGACTTCCCAAACTCCAAATTCATTTCGTTCCATCGGAATTTGATTTTCTACCCAATTGGTGAAATCCCCCACCAAGTGGACAGCCTGAGCATTGGGAGCCCACACACGAAATGTATAACCGTACTCTCCATTTAGTTCTTCCCTATGTGCTCCTAGATAATGCTGAAGGTGAAAATTTTCTCCTGTCATAAAGGTGCGCAAAGCTTCTCTTTTATCCATAATACCTCCTCTTTTTCTGTAAGCGTTTTCTATAGATTTATTATACTACCTTTTTAGGGAAGATTCAAGTAAATTACGGAATTTGCAAAAAAATCTTTTGAAAGTCTTCAACAAATTCACTGATGTGTTCACTTGTAAATCAAGAAATTTTCAAACAGATTATGAAAACGAATTGTTTTTTTACAATACTATCATAAAGTTCGTCATTTTACTAATAAAATTGTTGTTTTAAAGTAAAAAATAAAACCAGGAAAACAATTTCCTGACTTTACATTTTATTTCACATCAAAAACAATGGATTTGACATTTGTCATCGCTTCAATGCTATATTTAATTCCTTGCACTCCAGCTCCAGAACCTTTGACACCAAGGAATGGGAAATTATCTGGACCACGTTGGGTTTTATTATTAATATGAACTGTACCCACTTCAAGTTTTTCAGCAATTTCAAAGGCCTTTTTGAAATCATTTGTAAAGACTGAGGATTGAAGGCCGAATTCAGATTCGTTGGCAAAGGCAATTGCTTCTTCTACATTAGCCACACGAATAATTGGTAAAACAGGGCCAAATGGCTCTTCCCATGCTACTTTCATATCTTTTGTAACTTGGTCAAAAAGCACTGGCCAGAGAAGATTGCTCTCACGTTTGATTGGTGTAAGAGCCTGAGCCCCTTTTTCTTGCGCATCCTCAATCAAGCCCCAGATGAAGTCGGCTGAAGCATTGTCAATAACAGGTGTAATATCAGCATTGTCAAATGGATCACCAACTGTTAATTTAGCAACCTCTGCTTGAAGCAAAGTAACTAATGTATCTGCTACACTTTCAAGAACAATGACCCGTTTAATGGCCGTGCAACGTTGGCCTGAGTAGCTAAAGGCACCCGCAACAATTTGCTTGGCAGCATGTTCCAAATCTGCATCTTCTAGTACAAGAGCTGCATCTTTCCCACCAAGCTCCAACATGATAGGACGCATACCAGCTAAACGACCAATACGTTCTCCAATAGGAGTTGAACCTGTAAAGTTGATGAAGTTGACTTCTTTGTGCTCAATGATATAATCTCCAATTTCTGAACCACGACCCGTAATAGTATTGAAAACACCTGCTGGAATCCCTGCTTCTTCAAAGGCTTTAGCCAACAAGAGACCAGAAATGGAACCTTGTGTTGGTGGCTTAAACATAACCACATTCCCTGCAATCAAGGCCGGAGCAATCTTAGATCCAGAAAGGTTGACTGGATAGTTAAAGGGAGCAATAGCTAGCACGACTCCAACCGGCTCACGACGGACAACAGCCAGTTTATTTTTACTTGCTGCCTCAAAACCACCACCTTCCATTGCTTGTCCAGTGATACGGAGACCTTCCTCAGCAGCATAACGAATCAAGTCTGCTGTACGCACGACTTCTCCAATTGCTGCTTTAATCCCTTTTGCTACTTCTTTGGCAAGGATAGTACCAATTTCTTCCTTATCGCGTTCTAAAATAGCTGCTGTTTTATGCAAATAAGCCGCACGTTCAACTGCTGATAAAGCTCGCCATGCTGGCAATGCTGCACGCGCAGCTTGCATAGCCTCATCTACTTCTGCTTGGCTCATAGCGGGTACTGTCCCTAATTCTTCTTGATTGATTGGTGAATAAATCGTAATTTCTTTTTCAGATGATTTCCATTCTCCATTTACTAAATTCTGATATCTTGTCAAATTCTCGTCCTCCTGAAAATGATTAAGATATATTTTACCAAATTTTCAGAAAATTACAACCCTTTTTACAATATTTTTGAGATTATTTTCACAAGCTTGACTTTTCAAACTATTTGAACTCTTTTGTTAAGCAGTCAGTACAAGAAGAAAAGGCTTAGATGAACTAAACCTTTTTCATGCTATGTTATTCTTCATTGAGTTTTATAATTTTTAGCAAGAAGATATCCTAGAAATTATACGATACAATTGAAAACTTTTGATTTTTTCTACAAGACTTTAAAGACGCTGGTGCTAACGCCACCAACCATGTCTTTATCACTTAAATGGCTATTGGTCACCAATAGTTCTAGATTTCCAGCATTTTCAAACTGGAAGTCTTGCCCTTTAGCATTAAATACAACCAGTAAATGGTCTTCCCCTTGAATCTCATAGACAATCAAACCACTATGTTCATTTGCTGAATGAACAAAAACATGATGGTAAATTTCATCATAAGTAGGGTAAGAAAAGGCACCGGTTCCTGTCTTCAATCGAATCATCTGACGGATAAACTCAATACTATCTTGACGCTCATTAATCAAGTCCCAGTTCACTTGGTTCACACTGTCTGGAGCATTATAGCTATTCATCGCACGCTCTCTATCATCATGGGTCAACTCACCATTTTCACCAGTCGCAACTAGTTTGGTACGACCAAATTCTTGACCGATTTCCATAAAGGCCATCCCTTGCATGAGTAGGTTCATAGCTGTGGCTGTCTCAACCTTGCGCATGATTTGTTCTGAACTTTGGTCTGGATGAAGAGTTGCCAATAAATCGTGAAGATTGTAATTGTCATGGGCTTCCACATAGTTAAGTACTTGATTTGGAAGTGTATAGGTTCCTAATTCACGACTGCCTAGGATTGCTTTGGCAAGAATTGGCTCTGTCGCAGCACCGCTGACAAAACCTGACTTGATAGCACCATAAACTTCTCCACCTTTGACAGCATCACGCTGATTGTCATTAAAGAAACCAATATTTGGCATTTCGTAGGCGTTGTCTTTCTTAGCCTTATCATAAGGGGCAAGACCTGTTCCCATGTCCCAACCTTCTCCATAAAGGATAATGTTAGGGTCAATTTCATCCAAACTCTGACGAATCATCTGCATGGTCTTGACATCATGAATCCCCATTAAGTCAAAACGGAAGCCGTCAATATTGTATTCCTGCACCCAGTATAGAAGAGAATCAATCATATACTTGCGGAACATTTCGTGTTCACTGGCTGTTTCATTTCCAACGCCTGTTCCATTCTGGAAGGTACCGTCTGGATTCATACGATAATAGTAATCAGGGACAGTTGTTTGGAAAGGTGCATCAACAACTGAGAAGGTATGGTTATAGACCACATCCATAATAACACCAATTCCCGCATCGTGGTAAGCTTGAACCATGGTCTTCAAATCACGAATAACCTGAGCAGGATCATCTGGGTTTGTTGAAAGGCTCGTTTCTGGCGCGTTATAGTTTTGTGGGTCATAACCCCAGTTGTAGGTTACATTTCCATCCGCATCATATTCTTTGTGACGATCTGCAATTGGTTGCAACTGAACATAATTGTAGCCGATCTTCTTGATGTAATCAAAAGCAGTTGACTGGCCATACTGGTTAACCGTTCCAGTCTGAGCAGCACCTAAGAAAGTTCCTCGAAGATGTTCATCTACACCTGAGGTCGGTGATTTGGTCAAATCACGAATGTGCATTTCACAAATAACTGCCTTACATGGATTTGCCAAGCGCCAAGTAGCCTCAGCACCGTGCTTGACCTCGAAGTTTGCAACTTGCTTTTCTTCATGGCTCAGGATAGCTGAACGTTTGCCATCAGGACTGGTCGCGATGGTGTAAGGATCGCGTGTCAGTGTTTGGTGGTGAGGGAATTGGACTTGATACTGATAAGCCTTACCAGTCAAATCTTCCTCAACATCCAAACTCCAGACACCAATAGTATTGTCCTTATGGTTATAAGAGTAGCTATTGCCTCTCTCCATCTCAAAAGTCTTCCAAACAGGAGCATCATTAGTAGCTGATTCATAAACGACAACCTGCACTTCTGTCGCTGTTGGAGCCCAGAGAGCAAAATGAGCCTGATTGTCCTCTACACAGCACCCCAATTCCCCTTGGTAGCCCCAGTGGTGGTCGAAACTAGCGCTATTGATAGCCTTGTCAAAAGCAAAAGGATTTTGATTTTTATAGAAAGGACTTGCAATTGCAGGATTTTCAGAATAATAAATTCTATCATCGCCTTCCAAAATCCAGACCTCTGTTAAGAGGGGATAGTGATTAAAACGGATAGCATATTCTTTACTAGTTTGGCCGGTATGAACCACAAAATTCAAGCTTTCTAAGGGATGAGCACTTGGGTGTTCGAAACTAAATAAAGCACCAAAATAATCTTCTTGGTAAGTCAGTAAATCAATTCGTTGATCCTTACTCTTTACAAAAGAGCAAGTGTCGTATTCACCATTCTTGCGATGGTAATGAATGCGCATAGGGTAGTTATACATTTTTATTTTTCCTTTTCCTTTTTTAATTTGTTTCTGTTTCACTAATAAATTCTTGACCGATTTTGTCCCGATTAACAAACTAGTTATACTGTCTAAACTCTGATTTTAAACAATCATTACAGACTTTCTAGCCAAGCTTCATCTCGAACCTCGATACCAAGTTCTTGTGCTTTTTGCAGTTTACTTCCAGCGTCTGCACCTGCCACGACGAGGTCGGTCTTTTTAGAAACACTGCCTGTCACTTTGGCACCCAGACTTTCGAGTTTACTTTTAGCTTCTGAGCGCTTGAGACGTTCCAATTTTCCAGTCAATACCACGGTCAAACCTGACAAGGCCGCATTCGCAACTACTGTCTGACCTTTATAGTCCAGATTGACCCCAGCTTCTCTCAATTCTCTGAGGAGAATTTCAGAGCCTTCTGTAGCAAAGTAAGTCTGAAGACTCTTGGCAATCACACCACCCAGACTTTCAATACTAGCCACTTCCTCTGGATCTGCCTGAGCCAGATTTTCAATTGAATGAAAATGTTGAAGTAACAACTGACTGGCCTTGCTTCCGACATGGCGAATCCCTAGTCCAAACAAGAGTTTTTCAGCAGAGTTTTCCTTAGATGCTTGAATGGCTTGATACAGTTTAGAAGCAGACTTTTCCTTAACCCCCTCTAAAAGAAGAAAATCTTCCTCTTTCAAACGATAAATATCTGCCACGTCCTTAACCAGATTAGCAGCAAAGAGTTTCTCAACAATAGATGGACCAAGGCCTGTAATATTCATAGCATCACGAGAAGCAAAGTGAATCAAGCCTTCCATGATTTGAGCAGGGCAACGCGGATTGATACAACGCAGGGCCACTTCATCTTCAAAGTGCAGCAAGTCAGAGTTACAACTTGGACAGTTTGTAGGGATATCCAGTTTCTCTTCAGAAACCCGTTTGGACTCTACCACTCGTAAAACAGCAGGGATGATGTCACCAGCCTTATAAACGATAACCGTGTCGTCTTTTCGGATATCTTTTTCAGCAATATAATCCACATTGTGCAGGGTCGCACGGCTAACAGTTGTTCCGGCTAGTTGTACTGGTGTTAGATTCGCAGTTGGGGTTACAACACCCGTACGGCCAACTGTCCAATCAACTGATAAGAGTTGAGCTTCTTTTTCCTCAGCAGGAAACTTGTAGGCCACTGCCCACTTTGGAGCCTTAACGGTAAAACCAAGTTCTTCTTGACCTGCTAGGTCATTGACCTTGATCACCACCCCATCGATATCATAAGGCAGATTGTCCCGTTCCTCTCCTACTTCTTGGATAAAATTCCAAATCTCATCCATGCTTTCAGCCAGAATTCGTTTAGAATTGACTACAAAACCGAGCTGTTCTAGGTGCTTCAAAACCTTTTCTTGGCTGTCACGAGTTGAAGGGCTGGCTTCTTGATAGAGGAAAGTCGCAAGATTACGCTTGGCAACTACTGCTGTATCCAACTGACGTAGTGTGCCTGCCGCCGCATTACGAGGATTGGCAAATTCAGGCTCTCCATTTTCTTGGCGAGCTTGGTTGACCTGGTCAAAAGAAGCGCGTGGCATGTAACATTCCCCACGAACTGTGATATCTAGTTCTTCTGGCAAGGTCAAAGGAATGTCCTTAACACGCTTAAGATTTTCTGTGATATTCTCCCCAACAGAACCGTCTCCACGTGTTGCACCAACAACTAAAATCCCCTTTTCATAAGTAAGCGAGATAGACAAGCCATCGATTTTCAGCTCACAAATATAGGTCGGATGAGCCACTTCCTTACGAACACGCGCGTCAAAAGCTTCAAGCTCCTCACGTGAAAAAGCATCCTGCAAACTATAAAGAGGATACTGATGACTGTATTTTTCAAAACCATCTAAGACTTTGCCACCAACACGATGGGTCGGACTATCTGCTAACACTTGATCTGGATAGGCAGTTTCTAACTCAACCAACTCTCGGTAAAGGCGATCATACTCACTATCTGAAACCGAGGGATTATCGCTGGTATAGTACTCAGTTGCATAGTGATTGAGCAAGGCGACTAACTCATTCATTCTTTTATTCATAAAACCATTTTACCATAAAGTAAGCCCTCCTCACAAACGAGAAGGGCGGAAAAAACACTTAGATTGGAATTATTTTTGAAGTCCAAACAAACTTATGTCTCTTTTTCAAAACGAGTTCGTACATAGCCTAAAGCTAAGAAGGATAAGATGACAACTCCTAGCCCAATAATCAAGAAAGAATAAAGATGAACACTTGGAAGCCAGGTCATTAAACCTGTTGCAATAGGCATAAATAGTATAGCTAAGGTATAAATCGAACTGAGAACTCTACCAAGATATTCACCTTCAACCTTGGTTTGTACCTGAGTAAAAAAGTGAACATTGAACATCGTCATAAACAATTCACAAACGAAATTTCCTGAAAAAGTCAGATAGGATGGGAGAGTGAAGCCCATTATCATCACTCCAAGTCCAGTCAGAGCCAATAAAAACAGAAGCATTTCCATACTGGCTTTAATCTTACTAGCTAGCAAAGCCCCAACAATAGATCCGATAGCCCCCATTGTCAAAATAGTGGCATAGGCTCCTTCTGACCCGTAAAGCTGATTCGAAAAGGGAAGGAGGTAATTAAAAGCTGCGAAGAAAAAATTGACACTTGAAGCCATGACTAACAAAAAGAAGATTTCCTTTTGCTTCACAATATAGTGAACTCCCTCCTTGATATCAGAAAAAATAACTTTGAATGTAAGTTTCTTCTCCCCCAAAGTCTTCTCTTCTTTCTTTGGAAGCAAGGCTACTAAGCCAAAAGCGAGAAAAAAACTAAGGGCATCTAATACCAAGGTAATGCGAAGACTTGCAAATTGTAAGACCAGAAAAGATAGTACAGGGGAACTCACACTGACAACCTGCATCACTAATTCCAAACGAGAATTGTAGAGGACCAGTTCATCCTTCTCTACCAATTCTGTGATAATGGCCTTATTTGCCGGTCTAGAAAAGGCAAAAGCAATAGCCTGCACAATGTTAGCAACAATCAAAGCCCCAATCATCCAGCTATCATTCCTTATGAAAGAAATAGCCAGACAAAGAATCCCACAAACAAGGTCTGTCTCCATTAAAATCTTACGACGAGAAAATCGGTCTGAAATGACTCCGCCAAAGGGATTTACGAGAATAGATGTGACGAGTTCAGAAATCTGATACATTCCTAAAACAGTCTGCCCGATAGTCCCCATGGAAGCCAACCAGACACTATTTCCATAATCATAGAGCATATTCCCTATCTTGTTAACAGCTCCACGACTAATCAACTGTACTGCATAGCGATTCATATAAAAACTCCTCTCAAATTTTGAAACTATTGTATCAAAACTGAAAGGAGCTTTTTATTTTTTCCCTTATTTGGGAAAATTAATCTTTGACAAATTTCTCGTAGTGTTCCTGATAGTAGGCTACTTGCTCTGGAAGACCTAGCACGTCAAAAATATGCATGGCCTCTTTCATCTGCTTACAGCCTTCTTTACACTGTCCTTTTTGGTACAAGGCAAAACCTTTTAAGTAATGTAAAATATTTCGTTCATACAGACTAATGTTTTTACCAATAATCTTCTCTGTATAAGCCTCAAAATAGCTTGCATTGTCAAAAGAAGAATGCTCTAAACAATGCTGGTAACAATTGAGGGCCAAAATCAACACTAATCTCTTATGGCGACCAATCTCTAGGTAAAATTCCTCCCTCTCCATAACTTCTCTACCAATCCGAGTGACATAATCCACATCGTAGAAACTATAGAGGTTACCAAACAGAATCAACTCATACATGGTCCATTCTTCTGTTTTAAAGAGATAATCTGCTACCTTATCCAAATCATCCTGCTTCATCTCATAACTCGAATCTCTTTGACAAATCAAACCTTGTAACAAAATCCAGTTCAGCTCAAAATAAAGGGGAGTCGTCGAACTCTTAGCCTTTTCAAGTTGTTCTATTTGAAGCTTTTGAAAACCTGCAATATCATTTGAATAGTAAAGAGGCACAATTTGTCCCATCATGGCAACATGTTCATGATTATGAAAATTCCTTGCCTTATCCATGAAATTTTCGATTGTGACATGAATGTTATCCAAAAGCTCAAAGAAACGTGAGACTGCTAGGTCAGACTCCCCAAGCTCAAAGCGAGATAACTGAGAAGTTGAACAGGACTCGCCTGCGGCCTCCTTTAAGGAATAATTACCACTTGTCCGAAATTCACGAAATACTTTTCCAAGATGTTCCATCTTTACACCTGCTCTGACAATTCTTCCCACTCAAGCATGGCTTCTTCCTGACGGTGGCTGATTTTGTCCAGTTCAGCCTGCAATTCCATCAGTTTTTCGGCATCGTTTGTCTCCAACATTTGTTCAGAAATGACTTGGCTTTGACTTTCTAACTCTTCGATTTCAGCTTCTAGACTTTCAATTTGTCGCATGAGCTTACGAACTTCTTTTTGACTTTCTTTCTGTGCCTGATAATCATTGACTGGACTTGCTTCTTTTGCTTGATTGCTGGTTGAATCTTCCTCTATCTGACTGACTTCCATTTCAGCCTTTTTATCGACATAATAGTCGTAATCTCCAAGATAGAGAATCGAACCATTTTCAGATAATTCTAAAACATGAGTTGCCACACGATTGATAAAGTAACGGTCGTGGCTGACAAAGAGCAAGGTCCCATCAAAATCAATCAAGGCATTTTCCAACACTTCCTTGCTATCAATATCCAGATGGTTGGTCGGCTCGTCCAGAATCAAGAAGTTGTTGTTTTCCATAGACAATTTAGCCAAAAGCAAACGAGCTTTCTCTCCTCCAGACAGCATACCAACTGATTTTTTAACATCATCTCCTGAAAAAAGAAAGGCACCTAGACGGTTACGGATTTCAACTTCTGGTGTCAGTTTAAAATCATTCCAGAGTTCATCCAGCACCGTATTACTTGCTGTCAACTTACTTTGGGTTTGGTCATAGTAACCAACCTCCACATTGGCGCCAAATCGCTTTTCACCCTTGATAAAAGGAATCTGGTCCACGATTGATTTAATAAAAGTTGACTTGCCGATACCATTGGGACCAACGATAGCAACAGCATTCATCTTACGAAGGTCTAGGTTGATAGGCTCTGACAGTACTTCCCCATCATAGCCAATAGCCACATTTTCAACAGTCAAAACAACATTGCCCGACGTTTTTTCAGACTGGAAGGTCATGTTGGCTGATTTCTTACCAGCTTCAGGCTTGTCCAAACGCTCCATTTTTTCCAGTTGTTTACGACGAGATTGGGCACGTTTGGTCGTCGAAGCTCGGACTAGATTGCGATTGACAAAGTCTTCCAGAGCTGCAATTTCCTTCTGTTGCTTTTCATAGTTTTTTGCCTCAGTAGCTATCTTTTGCTCCCTCAGCTCGACAAAACGAGAGTAGTTGCCAACATAGCGATCCAAAGAATGCTTGGTCAAATCCAGCGTAATCGTTGCAACCTTGTCCAAGAAATAACGGTCGTGGCTGACAATAATGAGAGCACCGCTATAATTTACCAAGTAATTCTCTAGCCAGGCGATGGTTTCGATATCCAAGTGGTTGGTTGGCTCGTCCAAGACCAAGAGATTGGGCTTTTCAAGAAGCATTTTGGCAAGTGCCAAGCGAGTATTTTGACCACCAGAAAGCTCAGCAATTTTCATCTGCCACATAGATTCATCAAACTTGAATCCATTTAAAATCGCTCGAATATCGGCTTCATAGGTAAAGCCACCTGCTTGGCGAAAATTCTCTGATAAGCGATCGTAATCTGACATCAGTTTCTCTAAATCTTCACCAGACTTTTCACCCATCTCCAGCTCCATCTGACGAAGTTGTTTCTCCATCCGACGTAAGTCATCAAATACATGAAGCATCTCATCGTAGATGGTATTTTCAGATTCAAAACGGCTATCTTGGGCTAGGTAAGACAGAGAAATATCTTTTTTCTTATTGATTTCTCCGCTAGTTGGCTCCTCTTCTCCAACCAAAATCTTCAAAAGAGTAGACTTACCTGCTCCATTTTTCCCAACAAGGGCAATCCTATCACGTTCATCAACCTGCAGGTTGATATTATCAAAAAGAACCTCTCCTGCAAATGAACGTTCAATTTTATTAGCTTGTAAAATAATCATACAAGTAGTATAGCATGTTTCCCTAAGGCATTCAAGACTTGATAAACAGGCATATGTCACTACTTTTCTGAAAATTATGCTACCGTTTTACTAAAACGCTAAAAAGTGCTATAATGTGAACGGTTAAAACAATTTACAAAAAGGAGAATTTTAATGTCTTACCAAGAAAATTACCAGAAATGGGTTGATTTTGCGGAGCTTCCTGACTACCTTCGTCAAGATTTGGAAAATATGGACGAAAAAACAAAGGAAGATGCCTTCTATACAAATCTTGAATTTGGTACTGCAGGTATGCGTGGCTTGATTGGTGCTGGTACAAACCGCATCAACATCTACGTTGTTCGCCAAGCTACTGAGGGATTGGCTCGTTTGATTGAGTCAAAAGGTGGAAACGAAAAAGAACGTGGTGTCGCAATCGCCTACGATAGCCGTCACTTCTCACCTGAGTTTGCCTTTGAATCTGCGGCAGTTCTTGCTAAACACGGCATCAAATCTTATGTATTTGAAAGCCTTCGTCCAACTCCAGAACTCTCATTTGCAGTTCGTCATCTCAACTGTTTCGCAGGTATCATGGTCACAGCCAGCCACAACCCTGCTCCATTTAACGGTTACAAGGTTTACGGTGAAGACGGTGGACAAATGCCTCCACACGACGCAGACGCTTTGACTACTTATATCCGTGCAATCGAAAACCCATTTGCGGTAGAAGTTGCTGATGTGGAAGCTGAAAAAGCTTCTGGCTTGATTGAAGTTATCGGAGAAGCTGTTGACGTAGAATACCTTAAAGAGGTTAAGGACGTAAACATCAACCCAGCCTTGATTGAAGAATTTGGTAAAGACATGAAGATTGTCTACACACCACTTCATGGTACTGGTGAAATGTTGGCTCGTCGTGCTCTTGCCCAAGCAGGATTTGACTCTGTTCAAGTCGTTGAAGCGCAAGCAACTGCTGACCCAGACTTCTCAACTGTAAAATCTCCAAACCCAGAAAGCCAAGCAGCCTTTGCACTTGCTGAAGAACTTGGTCGTCAAGTTGGTGCAGATGTTCTTGTAGCAACTGACCCAGACGCTGACCGTGTTGGTGTGGAAGTTCTTCAAAAAGATGGTAGCTACCTCAACCTTTCAGGTAACCAAATCGGTGCTATCATGGCTAAGTACATCTTGGAAGCCCACAAAAATGCTGGAACTCTTCCTGAAAATGCCGCTCTCTGCAAATCTATCGTATCAACTGACTTGGTAACTAAGATTGCTGAAAGCTACGGCGCAACTATGTTCAACGTCTTGACTGGTTTCAAATTTATCGCTGAAAAAATCCAAGAATTCGAAGAAAAACACAATCACACTTACATGATGGGATTTGAAGAAAGCTTCGGTTACTTGATTAAACCATTCGTACGTGATAAAGACGCTATCCAAGCTGTTCTAGTCGTTGCTGAACTTGCTGCCTACTACCGTTCACGCGGTTTGACACTTGCTGATGGTATCGAAGAAATCTACAAAGAGTACGGCTACTACGCAGAAAAGACAATCTCTGTTACTCTTTCAGGTGTCGATGGTGCTGAACAAATCAAAGCGATTATGGCTAAATTCCGTAACAATGCTCCAAAAGAATGGAACACAACAGCTATCACTGTCGTAGAAGACTTCAAGGCACAAACTGCTACTGCTGCTGACGGTACTGTTACAAACTTGACAACTCCTCCAAGTGATGTTTTGAAATACACACTTGCTGACGGTTCATGGATTGCTGTTCGCCCTTCAGGGACAGAACCAAAAATCAAGTTCTACATTGCAGTTGTAGGGGAAACCAACGAAAAATCACAAGCTAAGATTGCTAACATCGAAGCAGAAATCAATGCTTTTGTAAAATAAGTCCCTATAAAAGATGAGACAAACCAATCTCATCTTTTTTCGTATCAAATCTAAGCAATTTTAGAAACTTTATGGCATACTAGACTTATCAATGAAAGCGAGGTAATCTCATGGAACAATTTTTAGATAACATCAAAGACCTTGAAGTCACTACAGTTGCGCGTGCGCAAGAAGCTCTTGATAAAAAAGAAACTGCAACCTTCTTTATCGGTCGTAAAACTTGCCCTTACTGCCGTAAATTTGCAGGTACATTGTCAGGTGTCGTAGCTGAAACTAAAGCTCACATCTACTTCATCAATAGTGAAGAACCAAGCCAACTCAATGAGTTGCAAGCATTCCGCTCACGCTATGGCATCCCAACTGTACCAGGCTTCGTTCACATTGCAGATGGACAAATCAATGTTCGTTGCGACTCTTCAATGTCAGCACAAGAAATCAAAGATTTTGCAGGATTGTAAAAAATCAGCTAGCAAGTTTTAAAATCACAAAAATGCATAATGGATCCGAAGAACGCTTTGTGAAGTACATAGATTTTTAGGATACGACAAAAATGTTGTATCCTTTTTTGTATCCCTTTTTTAAAAACAGGGTCTGTTTTAGGGTCTGCCTTTTTCGCAAAAGAATACCAAGGAATACCAAAGACAAAAATAAAAAACGTTGATTTAACAACGTTTTACCAAGGAATGCAAAAGAATGCAAAGGAATAATGGAGCCGGTGGGAGTCGAACCCACGTCCAAACACCTGCCAACATATTTGTCTACAACCATAGGTTATGTATTAGTTTAACAGTCCCTCGACACATAACTCAAGCCTAGAAACTGCGAGTCTATCAATCTCTTATCAAGCCGCTAGACAAGACTTGATCGTATCTCGCTAATAATAAGACCTGTCATTGAACACGAGCAATCCAAATCGGGTCACGCCTGCTGGTTTTTAGGCAGCTAGAGCGTAAGAAGTGTTATTTTTTGCAGTTATATTTAACTGAGCGTTTACGTCGCCACACGAGTCGCAAAATATGCCTCATAATGCCTGTCGAATCCGTAACGACCCCAAAAGACAATAAAACCATTATACCTTATCTAACTAAAAAATGCAAAAGGGAAATCAACTAACTAAAAAAGATAGTCTTTCAAGGCTTTTGACAAAACCTGATAACCAGCAACACTGAGGTGCAGCCCATCAGTTGTGTAGTCTTTTTTGAGTTGGCCTGCTTGGTCTGTCAAACTATCAAAAACTGGTACAAATTCCACCTGCATATAGGCAGAAGCAAGCTCTTGATAGGCTTGATTCCATTTCTGAATTTTTTCATTTGTGCGGATATAGACTGTCTGCTTGTACTCCTCTCCCTCATTGACTGGCAAAATAGAAAGCAATTTAATCTCAGTCAATGGATAATCGTGAGTAATGGATTGTATGATAGCTTCGAGATTATTGAGAGTCTCATTCACAGGCACATCTTTTCCGATATCATTTGTCCCAATCAAAAGGACAATTTTATCTACCGCCCCACCGTATAGATGCGCATCCAGATTCTCTAATAACAGTCCTGTCTGATAACCTCGAATGCCTCGATTGACAATCGTCTTCGAAGTTCCAAATAGCTCCTGTATAGGATAATACTCGACAATGGAATCCCCAATAAAAAGAATGTCTGGCTCTACAACAGAAACTTGATTTAGGTGACGATACTTGGTTTGAATTTCACCTTGTTCCTTTAGGAGCCAATTTTCTAATAACTGTACTGCCACTTCATTCTCCTTTTTCTAACCAATTTTCCAAGACTTGATAAACTCCTCCTTGGCTGTTGGCTGGCGCTAGAGCAGTCGCCACAGCTTTGGCTTTATCATCAGCATTTTCCATCGCATAGGCAATTCCAGCCATTTCAAGCATTTCAACATCATTTTCACTATCGCCAAAAGCCATGATTTGTTGGGGGTTCAAGTCCCAACGCTTGAGTAATTCTTCCAAGCCCCATGCTTTATGAATCCCAGCTTGGAGGATATCAATGCAACCATAGCCACTGGATACAGCACGAACACGGCCATCAAAGAGGTCATTGATTTCTTCCAAGACCGAACTCAAACGTTCCTCACCAACTACCATGCTCATCTTAAGCACACCACCAAAGAGGTCAGAGGTTAATTCATCCACAAACTGCATCCGTTGGTAGAATTTTTCAATCATTTCTGGAGTCATAAAACTTTCAAGATCTGTAAAAATAGTACCTTCCTTGACGAAACCACCCTTCATCCCCGTTACAACAAACTGGTCCTGACACGCTCGACCCTTGAAATGAGCCAAAGCCTTATCGACAATGGCATCATCCCAAGTCTGAGCCTGAATCAGTTCATTATTTTCAAAAATACGAGCACCATTGGCAACAACCAGAACCACTCGATCCACCAAGTGCTCCAGTAATTGCCTCATGCGGTAAATTTCATTGCCCGTCGCGATGACAAAACGAATACCCCTTTGATCCAACTGATCTAAAATCTTTTCCAATCGTGGGAGATTAAGCTGGCCTCTAGCATCCAGCAAGGTCCCATCCATATCTGTCGCAATTACTTTAATCGTCATTTTCTTTCCTCTGGATTCAAGCTAGTCCCACTTCAATCCAACATGTTCGTTCATTTCTTTGTAGGCTGTATCAATTCGTTCCTTAGTCACTTCATCTAACTGGTCACGATGACTGCCACCCTCTATGAAATCTTCCAAGATATAGGTTTGATAATGATATAAAGGATAGCCCTCTGGTGAAAAGGTTCCCTTTGGTGTTCGATTGACCCAAGTAGGATGAGCTTTAGCTGTTCCGATAGTTGTTTTTCCATCCTTCTTCTTAATGGTCACGTCCATGAGAACACCCCGTTCAGTCCACTTAGCATTTTCTACCCCTTGCATGGTCTCAATTCGTTGATTGGAAATGAAGTTCCCCATTGAATAGATAATGAGTTTCTTGTCCCCATCTTTTTCAACAATTTCAGACGGTTCAACTACGTGTGGATGCCCTCCAAAGATAATATCTGCTCCCCAATCAATCATCTTGTGATAAAGAGCTTTTTGCTCTTCAGTCGGTTCTATGCGATACTCAACACCCATTTGTGGCATGATAATGGTGATATCTGCTTCCTTTTCCGCCCGTTCAATTTCAGACTTCATTTTATTCTCATCTAAATCTGAAAGATAGTGATTATAATCCTCTTGAGAAATATTTTGCTCAATTCCATTAAATCCATAAGAATAAGCCAAAAGTGCAACCTTGATACCATTCACTTCCTTAATGACCAGCGGAGCCTGATCACGTGGCTCGTGCGTATAAACTCCAATTGGTGTTATTCCTGCTTTTTCGATAGCATTTGCCGTTGAAATAACCCCCTCAATTTGCGAATCCAAAATGTGATTATGAGCCAAATCTAGAACATGGTAACCTGCATCCTTAATGGCATCCATAACTTCAGCAGGAGCATTAAAGAGAGGATAACCTGCTAAATAATGATCCTTATTAATGGTTCCTTCAAAGTCACCAATAGCTAAGTCTGCTTGCTTAAGCCAAGGAGTAACATACTCAAAATTCTCATGAAAATCATACGTTCCATCATCCTTTTTTGCTGAAAAGTAAAGAATATCATGATAAAGCAAATCACCATGAGCCATAATTCTAGCAGTTTTTTCCTCTTCCTGCTCCTGAGAATTTTTCTTAGTTCCTTCTTGAGAAATAGTATTTCGTTTTTGACTGGTCATAGGCATACCTTGGAAGCTTTCAAACAACAAGACCAAGCCCATTGATAAAGCAACTGCTAGCAAGAGTACCGCCACAAATCCCTTGTTGCTCCACTTACGATAACTCCTAAAAAAGTTTACCAAGCCCCTCATAAAACGAAAAGCTAAACCACCCTGATTTCTATCTTGTCTTCTTTGCATCTTCATTCTCCCTACTTTCTAATGCAAGCCTTTTCTTTTTATTATATCACAGATAAGTAATTCTTTCACAATTGAATTGAACCTAGTAGGCATTTTCTATAAAAGCTCGATGCCGTAATGCTTTCAATCCTTGTCATTTTGTGATATCATGTAGAAGTAATGAAAGGAGAGAAAATGTCTGCTATAGAACGTATTACAAAAGCTGCTCACTTAATTGATATGAAAGATATTATCCGCGAAGGGAACCCAACTCTACGCGCGGTTGCTGAGGAAGTTACTTTCCCCCTATCTGACCAGGAAATCATCCTTGGTGAAAAGATGATGCAATTCCTCAAACATTCCCAAGATCCTGTCATGGCTGAAAAGATGGGGCTACGCGGTGGGGTTGGACTTGCTGCTCCTCAATTGGATATCTCAAAACGCATTATCGCTGTTTTAGTACCAAATATTGTTGAAGAAGGAGAAACTCCAGAGGAAGCCTACGATTTGCAAGCCATTATGTACAATCCAAAAATCGTCTCTCACTCTGTTCAAGACGCTGCTCTTGGTGAAGGAGAAGGTTGTCTGTCTGTTGACCGCAACGTACCTGGCTATGTTGTTCGCCATGCCCGCGTTACTGTTGACTACTTTGACAAGGATGGAGAAAAACACCGTATCAAACTCAAAGGCTACAACTCCATCGTTGTTCAGCATGAAATTGACCACATTAACGGAATCATGTTTTACGATCGTATCAATGAAAAAGACCCATTTGCAGTTAAAGATGGTTTACTAATTCTAGAATAAAGAAAATCCCGTTGCAAGACGGGGTTTTGTGTTATAATAGAGGCATGAAAACAAATGATATTGTCTATGGCGTTCACGCCGTTACCGAAGCCCTCCTTGCAAACACAGGAAACAAACTTTACCTCCAAGAAGATCTCCGAGGTAAGAATGTTGAGAAAGTCAAAGAACTGGCTACAGAAAAGAAGGTGTCCATTTCTTGGACTTCAAAAAAATCTCTCTCTGAGATGACTGAAGGTGCTGTCCACCAAGGTTTTGTTCTACGAGTATCTGAATTTGCCTATAGCGAATTAGAACACATCCTAGCAAAAACACGCCAAGAAGAAAATCCACTTCTGTTGATTCTGGATGGCTTAACTGACCCTCACAACCTAGGCTCCATCCTGAGAACGGCCGATGCGACCAACGTTTCAGGTGTCATCATTCCCAAACACCGTGCTGTCGGAGTTACTCCTGTCGTTGCCAAAACGGCCACAGGTGCTATTGAACACGTTCCCATTGCACGAGTGACCAACCTAAGCCAAACTCTAGACAAACTCAAGGATGAAGGCTTCTGGACCTTTGGAACAGATATGAATGGGACTCCTTGCCATAAGTGGAATACAAAAGGGAAAATCGCCCTCATCATCGGAAATGAAGGCAAAGGCATCTCTAGCAACATCAAAAAACAGGTCGACGAGATGATTACCATTCCGATGAATGGACATGTTCAAAGTCTCAATGCCAGTGTTGCTGCGGCTATTCTCATGTACGAAGTTTTCCGAAATAGACTATAAAAGCGGCTGGACAAAAACTAACTTCTAACTAAAAGCACACAGTGATTTTTAAATAACTGATCTGTAGATTGAATTCTTGGACAATTTTGTAAACTCCATGCTGATTAAGATGAATCCTAGCTCTACTACGCTGGCCTACTTGTCTCTAACACACACTCTGAGCTCACCAAAAATATTCTCTAATTTTCGAAAAACGAGATCAGTTGCCCTCCTCCATTTGACATAGATGCTAGATTCTTCTTCGATATATCATGTGTTCTGAACGAAGTTTCCTAAAGAAATTCTAATACTCAATGAAAATCAAAGAGCAAACTAGGAAGCTAGCCGCAGGCTGGACTTAAGTACGGCAAGGCGAATCTGATGCGGTTTGAAGAGATTTTCGAAGAATATAAGTTGTATCATAACAAATTGATTTCTGAGTTCCTTATATAAGAAAATGAGCATCTCCAACTACGAGAATGCTCATTTTTTAGGATTGTATAGGCATATTTTACATATGTTTCAAACGTTCAATCCGTTCTGAGATAGGTGGATGGGTATAAAAGAGTTTTTGGAACCCTCCCCCTTTCTTGGGATCATTGATATAAAGTGCACTGCTGGCATCATCGACAGGACGACTCATCGGTTTACTATTATCCAACTTACGTAGAGCATTGATCATCCCTTGCGGATTGCGCGTCAACTCGACACTGGAAGCATCAGCTAGGAATTCCCTCTGGCGAGAAATAGCTAGTTGCACCAAGGTTGCAGCGAGAGGTGCCAGCACAATTGCAAGTAGGGAAACCACTAGCATAATGATTTCTAAGCCATTTCCATCCCGATCATCATCACTTCGTCTGCGACCTGCGCCACCCCACCACATCATACGACCTGCCATACTAGAAAGCATGGTGATAGCACTGGCAAGGGCAACAGCAATAGTCGAAATACGGATATCGTAATTACGAATATGACTGACTTCATGTCCCATAACAGCTTCTAGCTCCTCACGATTCATGATAGCTAGGAGACCTGACGTCGCAGCAACCGCCGCATTTTGAGGGTTAGAACCTGTCGCAAAGGCATTTAAGGCAGGTTCATCAATGATGAAAACACGGGGCATAGGAATCTGAGCCACCATAGCCATATCTTCCACTACATGGTAGAGGTCTGGTGCCGTTTGTTCATCAACCTCACGCGCCCCGTTCATGGACATGACAATCTCTGTCGATTGAAAAATCATGGACAAGGCATAGATAAAGCCAATAATCAGTGCGATAATCAAACCACCAAGCCCAGATCGCATAAAGAGGTAACCAACCGCATAGCCAACAAGAGCTAAGAGTAGGAAAAATACCAGCAACAAAATCCAGGTTTTTCGTTTATTGCTTGCAATTTGATCAAACAACATCTTAGTCACCTAAACCGCTAAAATCAACTTTAGGAACTGCTTTTTCCTCTTCTGGTGTTTGAAGGAAATCTGCTGCTTTAAATCCAAACATTCCAGCGATAATATTGCTTGGGAAAGTTTCTAATTTTACATTGTAGTTGCTGACAACACTGTTGTAAAGTTGACGAGAGTATGAAATTTTATTTTCTGTGTTTGTCAACTCCTCTTGCAATTTAACAAAGTTGGCACTAGCTTTCAAATCTGGATAGCTTTCTGCAACAGCAAAAATACCTGAAACCTGACGAGTGAGGGCATCACTAGCTTTCATAGCTTCTGCTGGTGAAGTCGCTGCAGCAACTTGATTGCGAAGTTCTGCCACCTTTTCAAGGGTAGAACCTTCATATTTAGCATAACCTTTTACAGTCTCAATCAAGTTTGGCAAGAGATCATTTCGACGTTTCAACTGAACATCAATCTGACTCCAAGCCTCCTTTGTTTGCATACGATTCTTAACCAAACCGTTATAGCTAACAATTACAAAAATAACAATAAGAGCGATAACTCCAAGAATAATCCAAGTCATTATATAAGTCCTTTCTACTTTTAGATTAGTACCAGTATATCAAATTTTTAATGATTGTGGTAAAATAAGATGATACTAAAGAAGGAAATAACTATGAAATCAGAAACATTTTACAACTTGCTTGCCGAGCAAAATATTCCACTTTCGGACCAGCAAAAAAAACAATTTGATCGTTATTTTGAACTCTTGGTCGAGTGGAATGAAAAGATTAATTTAACAGCTATTACGGACAAGGAAGAAGTTTATCTCAAACATTTTTACGATTCGATTGCACCCATTCTTCAAGGTTTGATTCCCAATGAAACTATCAAACTTCTTGACATCGGTGCTGGGGCAGGATTTCCTAGTCTACCAATGAAAATTCTCTATCCTCAGTTAGATGTGACCATCATTGATTCACTCAATAAGCGCATCAACTTCCTCCAACTGTTGGCTCAAGAACTGGATTTAGACAATGTTCATTTCTACCATGGACGTGCCGAAGATTTTGCCCAAGATAAGAACTTCCGTGCTCAATATGATTTTGTAACAGCTCGTGCGGTTGCCCGCATGCAGGTTTTATCTGAATTGACAATTCCTTACCTGCAAGTTGGCGGAAAACTATTGGCACTCAAGGCCAGCAATGCGCCTGAGGAATTATTAGAAGCTAAGAATGCCCTCAACCTCCTTTTTAGTAAGGTCGAAGACAATCTCAGCTACGCTCTACCTAATGGAGATCCGCGCTACATCACAGTAGTAGAAAAGAAAAAAGAAACACCAAATAAATATCCACGTAAGGCTGGCATGCCCAATAAACGCCCGCTTTAATCTTTTTAGTAAAAAAATATTTACAAAGTCAACCTCGCTTTTTTATTTCTAGGCTCGGGAAAAAATGATTTACAAAATCATTTTTTTCTGCTATACTATCCTAAGCAAAGGTTTTTAATGTCATCCCGTGAGGTGACGAAGACGCAGAAATATTTGAAACTCTTTAAAGTCTAGATTTTAAAGAAGTCTTACTCTGAGGGCCTATTGCTGTAAAATAATGGGCTCTTTTTTGATGCCCAAAAGTGAGGTTTATATGAAACAAGAATCAACTGTTGATTTGTTACTAGACGTTAACCAACGTCCTTCAGCTGGAAAAGGAATTCTCCTTAGCTTCCAACACGTTTTCGCCATGTTCGGTGCAACCATCTTGGTACCCTTGATTTTGGGAATGCCTGTATCTGTTGCCCTTTTTGCTTCAGGTGTTGGAACACTCATCTACATGATTTCAACTGGATTTAAAGTTCCAGTTTATCTAGGTTCTTCATTTGCCTTTATCACAGCTATGTCACTGGCTATGAAAGAAATGGGTGGTGATGTATCTGCTGCCCAAACAGGGGTTATCTTGACTGGTTTGGTCTATGTCCTTGTGGCTGCTGGTGTTCGTTTTGCAGGTACAAAATGGATTGATAAACTCTTACCACCAATCATTATCGGTCCTATGATTATCGTTATCGGTCTAGGACTGGCAGGTTCAGCAGTTACTAACGCTGGACTTGTAGCGGACGGAAATTGGAAAAATGCTCTTGTAGCAGTTGTTACTTTCTTGATTGCTGCCTTTATCAATACTAAAGGAAAGGGCTTCCTACGAATCATTCCATTCCTCTTTGCTATTATCGGTGGTTACCTCTTCGCACTAACCCTTGGCTTGGTTGATTTTACACCAGTTCTTAAAGCTAACTGGTTCGAGATTCCTGGTTTCTACTTGCCATTTAGCACTGGTGGTGCCTTTAAAGAATACAATCTTTACTTTGGTCCAGAAACCATCGCTATCTTGCCAATCGCTATCGTAACAATTTCTGAACATATCGGAGACCATACTGTTTTGGGTCAAATCTGTGGCCGTCAATTCTTGAAAGAACCAGGTCTTCACCGTACTCTTCTTGGTGACGGTATCGCAACTTCAGTTTCTGCCTTCCTTGGTGGACCAGCCAATACAACTTACGGAGAAAATACAGGGGTTATCGGTATGACTCGTATCGCTTCTGTCTCAGTTATCCGTAACGCTGCCTTTATCGCGATTGCCCTTAGCTTCCTTGGTAAATTCACTGCCTTGATTTCAACCATTCCAAATGCTGTACTTGGTGGTATGTCAATCCTTCTCTATGGAGTTATCGCCAGCAACGGTTTGAAAGTCTTGATTAAAGAACGTGTTGATTTTGCTCAAATGCGTAACCTAATCATCGCAAGTGCTATGTTGGTCCTTGGACTTGGAGGAGCTATCCTTAAACTCGGTCCAGTTACCCTTTCAGGTACTGCCCTATCAGCCATGACAGGAATCATCTTGAACTTGATCTTACCATACGAAAATAAAGATTAAGAGACTTGACACAGAAAGAGAATAAACAAAAACGAGTTTCTCTTTACTAACCCCAAAAAGTTGCACAAATAATTATTGAAAGGATTTAGTTCTGTACTGCACAGGACTAAGTCCTTTTATAATAAAATGAAGCAAAACAGTACATAATGTGGTATCGTCAATTGAAACAAGGACAAGATAAAAGAGCCTCAAAAAAAGGTATTGCAACTTGCCAATACCTTTTTTGAGGTGCTTTTTGAAAGCCATCAAATGATGACTTTTCAGAGGGAGCAAAAAACTGTTCCCTTTATATTCTAAACATTTAAATGTCTTTTTTAAACAGTTGGTTAAAGAAACCGTCTGTATTTTTAAGAAGGGCTTTGAATACCTTAGATTTAAGAGCTACAGTATGAGAGAAGTCATCTGTTTTTTCCAAATCTTCTTCGACTGCTTTATCAAATAAAGGCCTTAACTCATCATAGTTACTGATATGGACGCCATCAATATCGATACCTTCAAAGCCTTTCTTAGCTTTAGCAAGAACCTCCTCGTACCAATGTCTCTTCCACTCTTCAAGTGTCTTGAACTTGTCTCCAGATACTTTCTTGATGATAAAATCATCTCCTAATAAGCTATTATTTTGTCTATTAGCTTCATCTTGATATTTGCTAGAGACATATCCAATGAATCCATTTGCATATCCAAAGTAACCCCACATACGAAAAGCATTGTGTTTAAATGATAATGAACCAGGAGCACCTTTGCTTGTATTACCACCATAAATACCAGCCATCATATTGACATTTACGTAAGCTGAGTTTGGTGTAAAATCTTCTGGTCTATAACGTCCATTACCTGGATTTCCATGTTTTGTCATGAAGTTATTATCCACTAAATCATTGACGCTAGATAAAGTCATTACCTTTTCTTCATCTTTCAAATCACGGACACTATCCCATTGGTTTGGACCTAAAAGATCATTATACTGAATCTTAAAGCGCATTTCTTTGTCAATCTTCTTGAACCACTTACTATTGTCTCCTTTAATTTTAGGAAGTACAGCATCAGCTTCTACATGATCAAGCAACATCATAGCTTCATTGTAGTTTCTCATGTAGCGGTCAATGTCATCACGTGTCTTTAATTTGTCAGGATCTGGGTTGTACCATTGGTTACCATCATTTGGACGATGGTAAGCCATGTTAATTCCAAGTGCGCCGTATTCACCATTAGTCGTTGAGCTGTCAGGTGTTTGCAGCATACCTTGTGCATAGGCTTCAACGTCTGTACCTTGACGATGCTTATGACCACCGAAGTAAAGCATTCTATCGTTTACGTGTGTTGTTTCGTGAGTAAAGGCTGAAATACCAAACGGACTAATCATATTTGTTCCCATGAAATAAACTTGGTCATTATTATTAGGATCTGGGAAAATAGATGCCATAGCTCCCATATTCCAGTTGGTATTATGGAATTTCCAAGTTGGTCCATATAATTCACGAATAGGTGCAATTGGTTTATTGTTCTTATCATAACCCATACGATTTACACCTTCAACGTTATGATAGTTTTGGTTATCCCAAACAGGTGTCGGAACCCTATTTTGACTTTTGAGTAATTGGTCACGTACACTTGGCAATGCTAAACGTGACCAAAAATCAAGGTAAGTTTGTTGACCTTTCGCAACATTATCAATCTCTTTCTTAAATTCGTTTCGAGATTCTTCTGTATACTTACCATATTTCTCAAATGAACTGTACGCCATCGTGTTATATGTTGAAATTAAGAACATATGGGCATCTTTAAGCGTTAGAAGTGGTAAAATCATACGACCATGAACACCGTTATCTAAACCATCAAAGACTCTATGACGTTTATTGACAAAGTCAGGATTTGTAGTTTTAGGTTCTGAAACATAAACATTCTTAGCTGAGTGGATAAACCAATCATTGATGTCTTTATCCTCTGTAAACAAACGCATGTTGTATTCTAGGAAGTTACGAAGACTACCTTTACCAGTATTACTTGCAATGATTTCACGATAAGCATCCTGAGTTCGGTCACCCTTTAAGTTCTTCTCGCTAGACCCGATGTTAATCAAGCGATCTAACACACTTGGTGTTTTACCGTAGAAGTCAGGTTTAAATATCATAATGTCTTTGATACTCATACTGTTGTCAGTATACTTAATGTTATAGTAACGGTTCAAGTAAGATAGAGCCATCATAATTTTCGCTTTATTATCGTCAATTTTCTTCACAAGTGCTTTCATCGCAGCTTCGTCACTATTCAATTGATGATCTTCATTTTCGACTAAAGCTTTCACAAATTTATCAAGATTGTCTTTGACGTCAGTAAAGCTTTCTTCTAGATACAAATCAGCTGGATTTCCAATAATTTTACGAACATCTTGCGAATCGTATGTGACTGAAGATAACTTCTCTTTCACATCTGCAATCAGTTTCACACGGTCTTTCTCAACCATATTTGGTGTATAAACAACATTTTGTCTAGCGATGGTATATTCTCGAACTTGTTTCACTTTAGAATCAGCATTCTTAGTAACATCCATTTCTTCCTTAGTACCATCAGCATAGTGAATCATTATTTTATCGATATCCGATAAATCGGTCACGAATTGACCATCCTTCATTCCCGTAACAGAAAGGACTTCTTTCTTAGCTAAGTTTGAATCTTCTGTAAGTTTGTTACCTTGGTTGACAATCCATTCTTTGTTATAAAATGGTTGAAGTTTCTCAATATTACGATAAGCCAGATCTCGATCTACTTTATAGTCTTGGGTTGACTTATATTCATCTTCTCTTCTGGTTAAACGATTTAAGCGATTGACAACAGGTTCGTTGATTTCGTATTTATCAGCAGTAATATTAAAGGCTGCAATTCTCTTGTTAGCTTCATCTTGACTAATTTCTTTAATTTTGTCACGAGAACGATTGAATGAATGCTTACCTGAACTGACACCTTTGACAACAAAGTTACGCTCTAACCAGCCATTTGTGAAATAACCACCATCGTAGTCCAAATCTGAAGAACCAAAGAACTCTTCACCATTTTCAACTCTCATCATTGAAATATTATCTTCCAGTTTACCAAAAGGAAGATTGCTATTGATAAATCCACCTGTTTCAAGCAAAACTTTAGTCTTAATGGTTCCTTTGGCGACCGATTTACGAATTGAACCGTATTTACCAATTCCCATAGAGTCGTTACCATTATCTGTTTTAGCAACTAAACCACCTATACGGGCTCTGTTGGCAACAATATCAGCCTCGACATATGCTTTTGCAAGATTACCTCTCCAAATCTCACCGGCAATGCCAGCCATATATTGACCTTTATCACCAACACCTGTAAGATTACCGATGAAGGCTACATTTGTCAACTGACCACCACTATCGATTTTATTGACGATACCTGCAATATTGTTATTAGCAACTACATTACCAGTCACCTTAACATCTTCAACAGTTGCATTTTTCACCATATTGGCAACAGGTGCTATTCCGTCAGCCCAAGGCATATTGATATCCGCATTACCTAAATTAATATTCTTTACTGAACCATTTTCAACACGGTCAAATAAGGGACGAGCAATGTTATGAATTGTATATTGTTTACCATCAACACTTGATAGATGTCCCTTAAACGTACCTGGGACATATTGTTTAAAGGGTGTTGGTACATTTGTAGCATTCAAATCTGCACCAATTTTAAATGTACCGTTTTTATTAACATTCATAGCATCTACTAAATCTTTAAAGTTATAGTAGACATTATCTTCTTTAGGATGGGGTTTTTCTATATAATAAACATACTTATTGCGCGCCTTAGATGGATCAATGTGTTGAATCAAATCTTGAGCTTCAGCCGTAATTTTATAAAGTTTTTGACCTTCTTCAGTTACTTCCTCAATTTTATCAACTGCTAAACGTGTTACTTTATTATCACGACTAGTGATTTTTAAGTACATTTTCTTCACATCTTCATCAGAAGGTTTTTCGCTCATGAAATCACTAGGTGTTTCAGTACCATCATCATTCACCTTCACTAAATTAGTAGATGCGATATTTTTAATTTCAACTTTTTTCAACTCCAAACGCAAAGGTTTTTCATCCAGTTTAGATGTTTCATCACCTTCACCACGGTTGTAAGTCATTGTTGTTGCAATTTTATAATCTTTGAATAAATCCAAACCTTGAATAGCGTCTGTCAATTTTTCTTTAGATAAATCAACTCGCTTAACAACAGTGTCCCCATCTTTAATCTCAGCTATAATGCTCTTGATTTCAGCATTACCTGTATTTTCAAGAGTGTAATCCAATGTAGCTGAACGATCCATCGCATCTTCTGTAACCTTATCTAAAGTCAAAGTTGGAGCAACTTTTGACGTATATTCTGGCAACTCAGCTTGAACTTCAGGTTCTCCCTTTTCAGTGACTACAGCTTCTGGTAAATCTTGTTGAACCTCAGGTTCTCCTTTTTCAGTGACTACAGCTTCTGGTAAATCTTGTTGAACCTCAGGTTCTCCCTTTTCAGTGACTACAGCTTCTGGTAAATCTTGTTGAACCTCAGGTTCTCCTTTTTCAGTGACTACAGCTTCTGGTAAATCTTGTTGAACCTCAGGTTCCCCTTTTTCAGTTACAACAGCTTCGGGTAAGGCTGTTTGAACCTCAGGTTCCCCTTTTTCAGTTACAACAGCTTCTGATAAGGCTGTTTGAACTTCAGGTTCTCCCTTTTCAGTGACTACGGCTTCTGGTAAGGCTGTTTGAACTTCAGGTTCTCCCTTTTCAGTGACTACGGCTTCGGGTAAGGCTGTTTGAACTTCAGGTTCTCCCTTTTCAGTGACTACGGCTTCTGGTAAGGCTGTTTGAACCTCAGGTTCCCCTTTTTCAGTTACAACTGCTTCTGATAAGGCTGTTTGAACCTCAGGTTCCCCCTTTTCAGTTACAACTGCTTCGGGTAAGGCTGGTTGAACTGCGGGTTCCCCCTTTTCAGTTACAACAGCTTCTGATAACGATGGTTGAACCTCAGGTTCTCCCTTTTCAGTGACTACAGCTTCAGGTAAAGCTGTTTGCACCTCAGGTTCCCCCTTTTCAGTTACAACTGCTTCTGATAACGATGGTTGAACTTCGGGTTCGCCTTTTTCAGTTACAACTGCTTCTGATAAGGCTGCTTGAACCTCAGGTTCTCCCTTTTCAGTGACTACAGCTTCGGGTAGGGCTTGTTGCACCTCAGGTTCGCCTTTTTCAGTTACTACAGCTTCTGGTAAGGCTGGTTGAACCTCAGGTTTGCCCTTTTCAGTTACAACAGCTTCTGGTAAAGCTTGTTGCACCTCAGGTTCGCCCTTTTCAGTTACAACAGCTTCTGGTAAAGCTGTTGTAACTTCGGGTTCGCCTTTGTCTGTCATAACTTTGGATTGTTCAACTAGCGAAACCGATGAAACCGTTCTCTCATCAAATTCCAAGTAACCAACATATCTGTAACCAGAAATTTGCAACACACCATCACGTCCAGACTCATGGATGTTAGCATTCAAATTAAGTGCTGAAGTAGTTGATAGTGTAACTAAACCTGTCGCCCCTACAATCAAAAATGTAGCTATTTTTTTATTTCTCTTATCTTTTGTAATAACTACAACAAGACTACCGATGGTCAATAAACCCAATACAGTCATAATAGATTGTGATTGACCAGTATTTGGTAGTGCGTCTTTCTCATAAACCAAAGCATATGATTCTTTTGATTCGTCAGGTCTACCTTGTTTGAGTTGATCACGTTCAGTTTGTGTCAAATTACTATAATCCAAGTAATGATAAGTCGATGCACCAACAACTGACGGTGCAAATAAAAGACTCCCCAAGAATATCGAACCAACAATACCCTTTATTTTCCGAATGGAAAATCTATCTTTTTTTAATAATGACAATTGTAATCCTCTACCTTTACTTTTTATTTCCTAATAGCAAATACTATTTTTTATTCTCAAAAATTGAATTTCTAAAATCATCGGTTTGATCAAGATAGGCTTTAAAGATTGCCTGTTTAAGTTTATGAACTCTACTTCTTTCTGGATATATATTCACAAGATAATCCTCAGCATCTTCATTGACAGCAGTAGTTATCATTCTTTGAAGATCTTCTATATTTTTTATTGTCACTCTATCTTTTCTGAACCAACTTCCATTTGGGTTATCGAAGCTAATGCTCATTAATTTATTAAATTTAGCTTTTCGTTCTTCATACATTGCTTTTTTGAAATCAACCCATGATTTATATTCATTATTAAACACTTTTTGAAGTACTAACTCATCAGTTACATTACCGATTACTTTACCATATGATGTAATAACATCACCATTGGCTTTTGCTTCTTCCGCATATTGATTAGAAATATATGGTACCATTCCATCTTTAAATCCTTTTGCAGCTAACAATTCAAACGCCATACGACGACCCATTAAATCACCCGGAGTTCCTTTATCATTACTTAGAGCAGAATATATTGGTGAGAATAGTTTAATTGTATAATATCCATTTCGTTTAAAAGTATTGTCATTTCCATTTTCGTATCCTCTTCTTGTAATAACATCATTTTCAATTAAACTATTAAATGAGGTTAATTTGTTAAGTTCACTAGTATTTAAATAACGAATAACATTGGTTGCATAAACTCTACTTCCGTCTGGATCTGTTTCAAATTTATTTTCTATTCTTCTCAACAACTCATTTTTCTTAGAAATATCTAATTTAACAACTGCATTACCTTCTAGATATTCTAGCATATAAATTACATCAAACATATTATGCATATATTTTTGTAAATCTTCTGCATTATTAAATCGTTTTGTAGGATCTTTCACCTGAAGTCTAGTTAGATCTTCTGATTTTTCATATTTCAATATAGAGTTAATCGTAATAGTAGGATCATTTGGATGATCAGGAGCTTGTAACAATCCTTTAGCATAAAACTCTGGTCCAAGTCCATTTCTTCTTCCATATCCTCCTAGATAAATTTCTCTATCTGAGTTATGCGTCATTTCGTGTGTATAAGTTACCGCACCATCTTTATCAAGCATACGATACGCCATATAATAGAATGCATCCCCTGTAGCGTATGCTCCATTAGAATTATGGACAACATTATTTCCCGCTGGACCGAAGAAATGTTTTATTGCCGGATGATTAGTTTCAAAAGTAGCTTCTTGTAACCTATTATCTTCATCATTTCCAAATCTAAATGCATCATAGACTAGAACACTTCTATATAATTTTTCTTTATTTTTATCATCTAGTATTTTATACCAATAATCATAGTGATCTCTAAATCTAACGGCCGCTTCTTTTGCTTTTGTCTCAACATAGTTATTTAAATTTGTTCCTGCTGGATGTTCTTTACTTCTATATCTATCATAAGCACCGAAACCTATTGTCGAAATGTTCGCAATCATAAACACCGATTTTTCAGGTAATGTTAATAGCGGCAAGACCATACTTGGGTATTTCCAAGATGGGCTAGTTAATCTATCATATACTCCAATTGAATATGGACTACCAGCTATTGATTGCTTATCACTTACCTCTTTAATTGTAGATTTTTCTTCTACTATATAAGCTTTAGTTTGTTCTTTAAACCACTCATTATTTGTTTTATCTGGTACAAAAGCTTTTCTATATTTTTCCAAAGCATCAAATAAATTATTAGTTTTATAATTTTTCGCTAATAAAACGTTATAAGTTATAACATTATTTTTCGCTAGTAAATTATTATATCCAGATTTACCTAGTTCGATAACATTATCTAACGCTGAACTATTTGATTTACCGAAGAAATCCAAGTGGTACATAACTAAATCTTTCGCTTTTGTATTACCATATTTGAAATTGTACCAACGTTCTAAATATGTTAATCCTAGAAGTAAAGCTTCCTTATTATTTTTAATTTTTTCGATTACATAATTATCTATTATCTTATTGTTATTTTCAGCTATTGCAGCATCTGCAGTAAGTAGTTTCGTTAAACTATCTCTCAAGTTATTTTTTGTAGTATTGAATTGTTCTTCTAAATATAGTTCTGTTAAACTAACATCATTTGAAACATCTAATACTTTTCTAATTTCCTTTGATTTATATTCTACACTATTTAATGTTGGTAATACTTTATCTAAAATATTATTATAATTGTGAAGTAATGTATTCGGTGTGTAAATTAATTTTGTATCGCCTATTCTATACTCTGCTACATTTGAAAAATCACTTTGATAATTTACATTAAGTTTCTCTGATGTATTGTCCGTATAATATAGTAGTAGTTTATTTATACTTGATTTGTATTGGTTAATATCACTAATTACTTCTTTATCTTTCATAGGAACTACTGATAATAATTCCTTATTGTAAAGATTACTACTTGACTCTACTAAATTTCCGTACTTAACTATTGTTTCTCTATTATAGAACGGTAATAGTTTTTCTATATTTTTATATACTTTTTCTTTTGATGAATCAGCATTCTCAAGACTTCTATAGTCAGTTACATATCTAGAAGAGAAGTTAAAATCTTCTGTTTTAATAATATTTTTAGATGCAAAAGCAGATTTTTTCTCTCTAATCTGAGCATCTTCTAAGACTTCTCCTCTTTGAACAGTAGAATCCTTAGTTAAGATTTCATCATCCTCTGGTACTACATTTACAACCTTATTATTTTTATTACTATAAACATTAGTTGCTTTCATATTATCAAAATGTTTACCAGCTATAGCATTACCGTTTGTAACATTAACATCGCTTAGTACATTTAATAGTTTTCCAGATTTTTCTAAACCATCCACTGGATCCCAAAGGTCTCCTACTACACCACCTACATAAGCAAAAGGTTTAACATTATTTAATTTCCCTTCAGCATAACTACTACTTATTACGGCATTATCAATTACTGCACCAGCTATTCCTCCAATAGACTGATCTCCTTGCGTTGCATTCGTCGCCATATCGATAGATGCAACCGACTTGTCTATTAATGCTCCCGAACCAGAAAGTTTACCTACTAAACCTCCGATTTGATAACTAGCAACTGTTTTATATGTATTAGTTATTCTACCTGTATAGCTACTGTTAGAAATAGTAGAATTATTAACTTGTGAAACTAATCCTCCTATTCCATGTTCCCCAGCTATCGCTCCATCAGCATGAACATTACTAATTGCAGTTCTATTTTTCGCTTCTTTAGCTACTGTTGCAGCATCTTCTTTTGCTGAAATATTGACATCTTTTAATGAAAGATTTTCTACTGTAGCGCCATTTAATCCCCCAAACAATGGTTTTTTCAGATTATAAATAGCATAATATTTCTCATTATTTGTTCCTACTAATTTTCCATGGAATTCATTTTTCACATAACTTTCTTGGCCATCTGGTAGTTCAACTTCACGAGCATCCATAGTTGCACCTAAATGAAATTCTCCATAAGGATTTCTATTCATTTCGTCAACTAAATTTTTAAATGATGTATATACCCCAGTTTCACTTTGCTGAGTTTTAGGTAAATAGTATGTATAATTATCTAGTACTTTATTATTTTCATGTTGTATCAGATTATTTGCACTTGCTACTATTTTATAAACAGCTCTATTATCTCTATTATCTTTATTATCATCAGTAATACTTGAAACAGGCAGCATCACATCTTTAAAGTTCTCTGATTTTACTTTCATGAAGTAATTTTGTGGGTCATTTGGCACAGAATCAAGTGAAGTTACATGACGATACTTATCACCTTCTTTTGAATATAGTTCTACAGAAGATATATTTCTAAGCTCTAATTTCTTATTAACATCTTCTTCTTTAACATCGTCTTTTTTCTCATCTTTATGACGTTCTAGTGCATCATATGTCGGAGTAATTTCTTTACCATTTATAATACTTCTAATCCAGTCTAATTGTGTTGGAGATAATATTAATCCTCCTGAACGGTTCTTAGCACCATTTTGGTGTACACCAATGACTTCACCGTTAGTATTAAATATTCCTCCACCACTCATACCAGGTTTTCCACCTTGATATTGAACACCGTAGGTATTATTCGCATATTTTTGTTCCATTTCAACTGTAGCATCTTTTAAGTGCGTATATTCCCCACCTGGATATCCATAGACATTTAGTTTGTCATGAATATTTACTTTCGAGTAATTTTCTACTAGATTTACATGTTTTCTTTCTAAAGATTGTGGTAATTTAATCACTGCTAAATCATAGATAAATCCTTTTGGATAATCTTTTTGATTATAAAAATGAATATCCTCTGAAGTAAATGAACCTTTTTGTCCATCAGGTGTTACCCATTCATATGTATTTTTAGACTTTTCTCCTCTAAATTCACCCGTGCTGTTATCTGAAGAATTATTAATGAAATTGTGTGCTACTGTCAATAATACATTAGGTGCTATAAATGTAGCTGAACCAGTTCCAGATAACGCTTGATTACCTTTAACAAAATTCATTCTAAGTAGTGCACTGGCATTTTTTTGAACATTATTCGTTTCTGTTGTATTGTTAGTTTCTTCAGAAGGTTTTGTACTTTCTGATTTCAGCGGCTCGATTTTCCCAGTATATTCTGGAAGTGGGGCTACCTGTTCAGGTTCACCTTTATCACTTACTACTGCTTCTGGTAACTCTGGCTGAATTGCAGGCTTGCCTTTGTCGGTTACTACTGCTTCTGGTAAAGCTGGTTGAACTTCAGGCTCACCTTTTTCAGTAACAACAGCTTCTGGTAATGCAGGATGAACTTCGGCTTCACCTTTTTCCGTGACTACTGCTTCTGGTAACTCTGGCTGAATTGCAGGCTCGCCTTTGTCGGTTACTACTGCTTCCGGTAAAGCTGGTTGAACTTCAGGCTCACCTTTGTCAGTAACAACAGCTTCTGGTAATGCAGGATGAACTTCGGCTTCACCTTTTTCCGTGACTACCGCTTCTGGTAACGCTGGTTGGACTTCTGGTGTGCCTTTGTTGGTTACTACAGCTTCTGGTAAAGCTGGTTGAACTGCAGGCTCACCTTTGTCAGTAACAACAGCTTCAGGTAATGCAGGATGAACTTCGGCTTCACCTTTTTCAGTAACAACAGCTTCTGGTAATGCAGGATGAACTTCGGCTTCACCTTTTTCCGTGACTACCGCTTCTGGTAACGCTGGTTGAACTGCAGGCTCACCTTTGTCAGTAACAACAGCTTCAGGTAATGCAGGATGAACTTCGGCTTCACCTTTTTCCGTGACTAAAGCTTCTGGTAACTCTGGCTGAATTGCAGACTCGCCTTTATCGGTTACAACTGATTCAGGTAACGTAGGTTGAACTGCTGGTTTGTCTTTATCGCTTACAACTGCTTTTGGCAATGCAGGTTGGACTTCGGGTTCGCCTTTGTCGGTTACAACTGCTTCTGGTAAATCTGACTGGACTGCAGGCTCGCCTTTTTCAGTAACAACAGCTGCGGGTAATGCAGGATGAACTTCGGCTTCACCTTTTTCCGTGACTAAAGCTTCTGGTAACTCTGGCTGAATTGCAGACTCGCCTTTATCGGTTACAACTGATTCAGGTAACGTAGGTTGAACTGCTGGTTTGTCTTTATCGCTTACAACTGCTTTTGGCAATGCAGGTTGGACTTCTGGTGTGCCTTTGTTGGTTACTACAGCTTCTGGTAAAGCTGGTTGAACTTCAGGTTCACCTTTATCTGTTACGCCTGTTTCCGGCAACGCTGCTTGAACTTCTGTCGGCTTAGTTGAAGAAACAGGTTTTTCTTCCTGAATAGTTTGTACCTTTGATGGATTCTCTACAAAATTTGGTGTAACATTGTAATCTACCTTTTGTTGATTTTTGGGAGTAGCTACTGATTTCTCTTGATTGCTTACTTTAAATTCAGAAGTTATGTTTCCCTCTTTGATATATCCAATATAAGTGTAACCTGAAATCTCTTTAGGAAGAGGTAATTTCTCTCCTAAAGTTAATTCATAGTCAGTATTGTAATTTAGCAAAAGATGATTTTCTAAAGCATGGGCTGAAACTAAGACACCATTTCCTATTCCTGCAACCAATACTAAATGTAATACCGTTTTATTCTTAACCTTTTTCTTGGAGACGGCAAAAATTAAAATTCCCAGAGCAGCTAAGCTAGCACCAGCAACTAGGGCTTGCATCTCATTCTTACTTCCAGTGTTGGGTAATTCCCCCAGTTGATTTTGGGAATTTAATTTATAAACAAGATAATAAGTCTCATCATCATTCTCCACGTATGTCGGAATATCATAGACAAGCTGCTTCTTTTCATCTGATGATAACTCTGACTCTGTCACATATTTATAGTGAACACCTTTAGTCTCTTGAGCCTCTACAGATGAACTACCTAATACAGACATAAAAAATAAACTTGAAATCGTTGCAGATACAAGTCCTACTGATAATTTTCTAAATGAAAAACGCTGCTGTTTTTCACCAAAATACTTTTCCATCATTCCTCCTTGAAATAAAATTTAAAAATATGTAAGGCAAACTTTATTATATTAGCTGTTATCTTATAAAAAGGTAACATACTTTAATTATACTCTTAATTTACAAAAAAGTCTTAAAATTGAGTTACGCTTTCATACTTTGTTTTATATATAAAATACAAAGGAGCAAGGTTTGCCATTTCCTATTTTCTCTTTTTGGATAAAATGTAACCTACCATGGAATTTCCACGGTAGGTGTTACTTATATCATTAATCGTTCTAAAAATGGTTTGACGCAGTTGAGGAGAATTCCTTCTATCCAGCTTTCTTGTGCTGAGGATAGATGTTCTGTCTGAAGGCTTTCTTTTAAAAAGTCTCGGACTTGTTCTGGTGCGATTTCAAACTCAAAGGCTTTCATTTTATAGAAAAAGTCGATGAGAGGATCTGACAGGTATGCGGTTGAAAAGGGTACTTCACCACTTTTTCGATATGCTAATAAAAGCCGAGCAAATCGGGATTTTTCTTCAGGAAGCTCACGAAAATAGGAATTGAGAAGCCAGGTCTGCTTCTGCTTTCTCTCAATTGGATCCTGACTGGCAATTCGTTGGTCTTTTTCCAGCTCTTTTTGGTATTGTTTGGCCTTGATAGCCCGTTCTGTTCGATTTTTACCAAAAAGAATTTTCTCCCACTTGCGTTCTTCTTGGGTTAGGGTTTCTGTAAAGCCAAAGTAATCTTGATAGGCACGCTCTGCTGGTCCCATTGCTAGAACCAGATTGTCTGCATACTGCTTGGCGATTTTATCCCTCTTCTTGCGCTCTTTCTCTGCCTGGATACGGAGTTCTTGCTCGTAGTCAATTTTCTCCTTACCTAGCTTGACAAGGTAGAGTTGGTCATCTGGCTTTCCAAGTAAAAAGGGTTTGATACACTTTTCAAGGACTTCTTCCATCCGAGCCTTTTTCTTTGGTTCTGCCTTGGTCCAACTTCCTCCTTGAAAGACTTCTAGGAAGAGCTGGTAGTCTTTCTCAGGTGAGAACTGATTTCCACGATTGGGCTTGAAAACACCTTTTTCCCAGAGCCATTTTAGAAGGCGCTCGTCAAAGTCACTTTTATTGACCTTGATTTTTTCCTTTTTCTGGGCTTTTCTGGTCAGATTTTCAACCTTTCTGAGTAGTTTTTCCTCCTTTTCCAATTGCTGGTCGAGGTTTAATCGATGAAAATGACGAACACAGTCGCTACCAATCGGAAAGAGGCGTTGACCTGTGACACCGTTAAAGAGTTCGTAGGCGTACTTGATGGAATTTCCACAGACACAATTGCTACGGCCGATACCGTTAAAAATCAAGGAAACTTCATTCCATTCCTTGGTAGCTTGTTCCCAAGTATCAGCTTTTGAAGCTTGTAAAACCGCATTATGCAGGGATTTTCTAACTGGAAGTGTCATGAGGTCTCCTTTCTAGATTATACTTTTACAACTTGAACCTTGTCTTTACCTAGTAAAATCAAGTATTTCTCAATATTTTCAATCGAATAGGCTCGAGATAAAGCCTCTCCGTATAAGGCTAACTGATCACGATAACGGTCTATGAGTTGACTTGGTTCATCATAGCGGTCTGTCTTATAGTCGAACAGAACAATTTTGTCTTCGTAAAGTAGATAGCCATCAAGGATACCACGGACAACAAAGTCTTCCTGACTCTTTTGGTCTCGTTTGAGCATGGAGAAAGGTTGCTCGCGATAAAGATGGTCGGCATTAGCAAGAATTTCCTGACCGAGTGCTGTGTCAAAGAATGCAAGAATTTTAGCAAGATTTATCTTATCTCTGACACCTGGGCTGGTTTGAACTTGTTTGAGAGTTTCTGTCAGGCTAGCAAGCGTTGGTCGCTGACTGAGGTCCATTCTCTGCATCAGTTCGTGGGTGGCACTACCAATTTCAGCTCCAGTTACTTTTTCTTTGGTTGAAAAATCTGGCAAATCAAAGCTGATTTTCTTGTCTACTGACTGGCCTTGACTTGCAATCTCAACGCCTTCCATATTCATAACAGGTTCGTAGAATTTCTTGATTTGACTTGGGGTTTGAACACTAGGAAGTTCAATGGCTGCACGGTGAAGAGTATTATAAACTTCCACTTCTTTCAGCATTTCAAGAGCTTCTTTAATGATTTCAGACTGGCGATTGTCTGCTTGGGAGCTATCTTGGAGAGGACTTTTGTTTTCCAACTGACCGATAGCTTCTCTAGTCAGCTGATCTTCACCAACAAAACGATAGCTAAAGCTGAGATTATCCTTAGTAAACACTTTACTGATAGCCCAAAGCCAATCTTGGAAATTCCTTGCTTGCAGTCTAGTAGAGCTATTTAGTTTTCCATTTTTAGCTGCTGGGTATTCCTTGGCTTCCAGCTTTTCACGAGAACCCTTGCCGACAAGATAGAGCTTTTTCTCAGCCCGCGTCATGGCAACATACAGTAGACGCATCTGCTCTGAGTAGCTTGCCAGCTGTAATTCCTCTTCGTTCTGCCTATAGGTCAGACTAGGAATGGAGAGTTTTATGGTTTTAGGATAGTGATCTTCCACTGCTCCTGTATCCATCTTGGCAATATACTTGACACCAAGACCATTCTGACGGCTGAGAATGACTTCTGACATAGAGTCTTGCTTGTTGAAATCTTGATCCATATTGAGGATAAGAACGTAAGGAAACTCTAGCCCTTTACTCTTGTGGATGGTCATGAGTTCTACTGCATCTTTTGGCGGTGCAAGGGCCACGCTTGCCAAATCGTGCTGGGCTTCTAAAACTTGGTTAATCATACCAATAAAACGCGACAAACCCTTGAAATTGCTCTTTTCAAATTGATCAGCACGCAGTGCTAGGGCATAAAGATTGGCCTGTCTAGCAGGACCATTTGGCAAAGCCCCAACATAATCATAATAAAAACGGTCGTTATAAATCTTCCAAATCAAGTCATAGAGGGAGTGTGTTTTGGCATACAGGCGCCAAGAAGCCAAGATATCCATGAATTGCTTTAGTTTCTCAGCTAGAGCTGAGTGAATCAAGCCTTTTTGGCTACTTACCTGTTTTTGAGCGTTGACCAGTTTCTCAAAGAGATTTTCTTGGACTTTGTCCTCTTCTTTCTGAAGGGACAAACGTGCTAACTCGTCCTCATCAAATCCAAACATTGGAGACTTCATAAGGGCAACCAAGGCATAGTCTTGCAGGGGATTGTGAATGACACGAAGGGTATCTAGCATGACTTGTACTTCTAGAGATTGGAGATAATTGTTTTGCTCTCCGTCAGTTTTGACTGGAATCCCGTACTCAGACAAGGCGAGGAGAATCTGGTCATTTCGACTGCGACTGGAGGTCAGAAGGGCGATTTCTTTAAAGGCAACACCTTTTTCTTGATGAAGTTTCAGAATCTCCTTGATAACTAAGCGCATTTCACCAGTCAGTTTAGTGTCAACTTGGCTCTCTTCTTCCTCATTTGTGTCATCCTTATCGTAGAGGAGAAATTCTGCCTTGTTGTCTGGATTGGGAGTCAGTTTGGTATTGGCAAAAACAAGCTGGTGCATGTTATCATAGTTGATTTCGCCGACCTCTTGGTCCATAAGTCGTGCAAAAACATCATTGGTTGCTGATAGCACTTCTGAACTACTACGGAAATTTTCCTTGAGGAGAATCAGCTTGCCTTCGTGTAGATTTTGCGCATAGCATTGGAATTTCTCATTGAAAATCTGCGGGTCTGCCTGACGGAAACGATAGATGGATTGCTTGATATCTCCCACCATAAAGCGATTGTGGCCATTAGACAGCAATTCCAGCATCCGTTCTTGAATGTGATTGGTATCCTGATACTCATCGACCATGACTTCATGGAAGCGCTCCTGATAAGCCTCACGGACTTGAGGGAATTTCTCTAAAATCTCAATTGTGTAATGGCTGATATCAGCGAATTCAAAGGCATTTTCCTGTCGTTTTCTCTGACGATAAGCTTCCACAAAATCGCTCATGAAAGATTGGAAGGTTTTAGCTAGTTCCCATGTGTCTTCATGATAACGTTCTTGATAGTCGAGAATGGTTATCTGGTCTGACAGTTGTCCTAGTTTAGCAAACTGGACCTTTCTTTCTTCGTTGTAGGCATCCGCCAGGGGCTTCAAATCAGCCTTACGACTGGCATTCGTCAGAGCCCGACCGTTTTTTTCTTTCGAAATGGCGACAACACGCGCAAGCACTGCCTGATAAGCCTGACTATCGGATTCCTGATTTAGGGAGCCAATTTCATCTAAAATCAACTGAACATTCTCTAGATAAGCGGCCTTTGGAAACTCCTTGGCATCATTATCCAGATGATAACGGAAAAAGCTTTCCAAATCCCAAATGGCTTGTTTGATCTGCTCAGTCAGTTTTTCTGTTTCACTGCTAAAATCAGCTTTTTCAAAGCCTTTGAGGAAAGATTCACTAAGCCACTTTTGAGGATTACTGGTGGATTGGAGAAAGTCATAAATTTTATAGACTTGCTGGCGCAGACCACGTTCATCTTTTCCACGTCCAGCAAAATTTTTCAGCAAATGGCTAAACTTCTTTTTCTGTTTACCTTGGTAATGGGCTTCAAAGACCTCATGGAAGACTTCGTTTTTTAGAAGGAGTTGCTCACTTTGGTTTTGTAAAATACGGAAATTAGGTGCAATATCAAGCAGATAGCCATGTTTACCAAGGAATTTTTGTGTAAAAGAGTCCATGGTACCAATAGCCGCGTTGGGTAGGTCTGCCAACTGGCGACCCAAGTGTTGTTTGAGGTCAACGTCATCGCTTTCTTGGATTTGCTGGCTGATTTTTTTCTCCAAACGTTCCTTAAGCTCTGTGGCAGCCTTGACGGTAAAGGTCGAGATGAAGAGTTGACTGATTTCCACACCACGCGCCAATTGATCTAGAATGCGCTCTGCCATGACAAAAGTCTTCCCAGAACCAGCCGATGCTGAAACCAGGATATTCTGACCAGAAGTGTAGATAGCTTCGATTTGCTCGGCAGTTTTCTTTTGTTCCTTGCTCGAATTTGCTTCTGCTTCTTGCAAGTTTTGAATTTCCTCCTCAGTTAAAAAGGGAATAGGCTTCATCGATTCAACTCCTCTCTTATTTTTTCAAACCAAGCTTGCTTGAGTTTTTCTCCGACCAGACGTTTACCATCAGCTAAATCCAATTTTTCTAGGAAACGGGCTTGGCCCAAGTGGTAATTTGCTTCAAATCCTGTGATGGCTTGATGTTGCTGAACATATGGGGCAATACTTCTGCCGTTTTCTGTGTATGGATTGATAGAGAACTGGCCTGCTAAAATCTTCTCTGCTGCTTTCTTGTAAAGATGGGCATTGTAGTCCAGTAGGAGCTGAAATTCCTCATCCGTCAGCTGATTGGCCTTGTTTTTATTGTAAAATTCACCCAAATGACTGCTTTCTTTTTCTAAAAAGAGGCCTTGGTATTTCATAGACTTGCTGGCTTCTACTACTGCACCTGCCAGATTTTTAACTGCTAATAAGGATTGGACAGGTTCAGCCATTTCCAAGTACATGGCACCGAAAAAGTTCTGCTCCCCTTCTTTTTTTAGGGCAGCTAAGTAAGTTGGTAACTGGGAATTGAGTCCATTAAAGAAATGAGGAAACTGGAACTGAGTTAGACTAGACTTGTAGTCTACTACTCCTATCGCCCCATCAGCTTTCAAGCGGTCAATGCGGTCAACCTTACCTCGTACAAAGACACTGCGTCCATTGTCTAATTGAATCAAGGCTTGCTCTTTCCCACCGAAATTTGCCTCTTCTTTGATGGTTTCAATAGCTGGATTGTGTCGGAGAATATGTCCAGTCGTCCGTGCAACATCAAGCAAAACTTCCTTGGTAAACTGGGCTTCCAAACTTTCTTGATATATAGCTTCAAATTCCCGTTCCTGACTGGTTTCGTGGATAGCTTGTTCCAAACGTTGGTCAAAGGAATCTTCGTCAGGCAACTGCAAGGCACGTTCAAATATACGGTGCAAGAAATTTCCGTGACTACGAGCATCCGGACGTAGGCGTAATTCTTCTTGCAAGCCTAAAACGTAGCGGAGGAAATAACTGTATTCATTGCGATAAAACTCCGTCAAACCAGAGGTAGACAGGTAAAACTCCTGTTCTGCAGGATAGAGAGCTTGTAAGGTGTCCTTGGCTAAGGGCTTACTGCTTGGACTGGTTGGGATGGCAGGATTTTCCAGACCTTGCTGTTCTAGTTTTTTACCCATAACACGCGCCAGAACCTTGACAAAGGTCAAATCTTGCTCAGTATCACTCGTCTCGCCCTGCTGGTGATAGGCAACCAGACTGGACAAAAGACTGTGATAGGACCCCATATCCTCCTTAGACAGCCCTTTGTGATTCATCCTCTTCTCTTTCCGCCTAAATCCAAAATGGACCAGCTCTTGAAGATAGGCAGATTCCTTGCTTTCACTTTCGTTAAAAAGGCTTGGAGCTGACAAGACCAACTGCTTACGAGCAGAATTGACCAAGGAAAGCATAGTATAGCGATTTTTCTTGAGATTTTCACTGCTGGCAATCAGCAATTGCGCTCCATCTGCTGTCGCTTGGTTTAAGCTTTGTCTTTCTTCATCTGTCAAAAGGCTGGTATTCTGCGCGATTTTTGGTAAATTGTCCTGTGTTAGCCCAATGGCGTAGACAAAGTCAGCAGTCAGTGGTGCAATCAAATCGTAACTCTGCACCAGAACGGTGTCCACTGTCGCTGGAATGGTACGGTATTGAGATAGGCTCATTCCAGAATGTAGCAAGGCTAGAAAGTCCTCTAGATTAACTTGCGAACCAGCAAAAACAGTCGCAAATTGTTCTAAAACATGACAGAAAGCCTTCCAAACTTCGACTTGTCTTTCCTGTTCTACAGCTTCCATAGTGGCTGTCAAATCTTGGAGTTGATTAGTCACAGCTCCTTCTTTTAGAAAGACATTCCACTTTTTCAAGAGATTTTCAGCCTTTTGTTTTCGGTTAGCAAAGAGGGTTTCAAGAGGTGTTAAAATACGCAGACGAAGAGCATTTAAACGTTCCAGATTAAATTTTCCATGGTGGGATTTGGTAAAGGTTTGCTGAAAGGCTGGCAAGCCATTGATACCAAGATAGCGGATATATTGCTCAAAAGCATCAATATCAGCCTGACTAAGGTCGGTATACAAACCTGTTCTAAGAAGGTTTATCAAATCCTCCTGACGGAAACGATAGCGTTTTAAAGCTAAAATAGACTCGACAAACTGTGTCAAGGGATGGTGAGCCATGGATTCGCTTCTACCAAGATAGAAAGGAATCTGATACTGGTCAAAAATGGTTTTCAGCGATAACTGGTAAGAAGCTACATCGCCCAAGAGAATACGAAAATGCTTGTAGCTCAGGTCTGAGTTCTCATGCAATTTCTGACGAATGCTACGCGCTACCAACTCCAACTCCTCCTTTTGTGTCAAACAAGACCAGATTTGTAAGTTTTCACGATCATTTTCATCGACATCCAATGTTAATTCTGAAAAGTCATAAGAAGACTCCAGCAAACGAGAGGCCTTGTCAAAGCAATCCATCTTCTCATGAGTTTGAGAATAATCCTGAGCAGGCGTTTGGTATTTAGCAGCTAAATGATGGAGAAACTCCACACTGGCTTGATAAAGATTGCCTTCAGCGAATGGACTGGTATAAGCTTTCTTACTAGCATAAGCCCCAATAACAATCTCAACACCCTTGCCGTGAAGTAAGTCTACAATCCGATCTTCCTCAGCAGAAAAACGGGTAAATCCATCAATAACCAAGGCGATTTGAGTAAAATCACTACTAACTTTGTCATTCTCAATAGCCTCAATCAAATGGGACAACTGACTTCCCTGAGCCAACTGCCCCTGATTGAGATAAGCAGTTACTTTCTCAAAAATCAAGACTAAATCGGCCCTCTTGTCCTCATCCGTCAAACTCTCCAAGTCCAAAAAACTCATCTGAGCCTTGGTCATTTCGTGATACAATTCAATCAACTGCTGGATGAATTGAGTATCCTGCTTAATCGCACCATAAACACGTAAGTCTTTGGGATCAAGTTCGGCGAGGCATTTGTAAAAGGCCATCCCAAGACCAATGTCATCTAGACTGGTCTTGACAGGTAGGCCATTCAAAATCAGGTAACGAGCCATCTGCGCAAAGCGCGTGACGGTAATCGCAAAAGAAGCCTGCTGGGACAAGTATTCCAGCACGGCGCGTTCTTTTTCAAAAGAAAGAGAGTTGGGGGCGATGTAGAAGACTCGCTTGCCAGCAGCAACTAGCTCCTCCGCCTCTCTGGTTAGAATTTCTGTCAAAGAAGTACGAATATCAGTATAAAGTAATTTCATCTCTGCCTCGTTGGAATTTTTCATTACCTTTTATTATACCATGATTGGCCAGCCAAGTCTGAAAATAATCAGTTCTTGCTCACCTGTTGAAAAGAAAATGCCGGAAAGTTCCGACATTGTTTTAGTAAGCTAACTTCCTGAAAATAGGAGTAACCACACATTCCAGAAAGAAGTGATATTGATGAGAATATGAACTAGTATTGGATAGTAGAGATTTTTAGTCATGCGATACAATAGAGCCAAAATAAGCCCTCCACTAGCATAAATGAAAAAAGCAAGAGGAGTTAAAGCAAAATTGATATGAATATAACCGAAAATAATAGCAGAAAGCAAGACATCTCCGTACCAAGGCGAGTTTTTGAAAAAGGTTGTCATAAGCACACCGCGATAAATCAATTCCTCAGCAATAGGGCCGATGAAGCAAGCTATGAGCAAGAAATAGGGTAATTCCTGTCTCCCCATCATTTCTATCGTTTCATTCAAAGAAATTTGATTTGAAGACGAGGGTATGAAATAAGACAAGAGGAAGTCCGACATATACGAAATGATGTAGCCCAGTAAAAGGTAGATAAAGTACCTCAGCTGCCACTTGAAATGAAAAGTTTTCTTTCCTGCAAAAACTAGTAGATAGATGACCGCTAATAAAAGAACTCCACTCTCCATCAAAAGTAGAATCTGAAAAAACTCACGACTTGCTGGTAGATAAGGCTTTACGAGATGATTGAAAAGCCCCCAAAACCAAGTTGATTTGTAAAAAATTAAGGACAATGCTAGTAAAATCTGAATAATCCGTTTTTTCATATTAAATCCTCTGTTTTCCTTGGCTAGATTATTGAATATAATGGTTTACTTAACTGCATAACAAGTTTAGTATAGAATATCTTTTCAAAATATACTCTTCAAATCATAAATTGTCATCAAAACATCCTAAACTGTAAAATCAATTAGCCTCTACCCTTTTACCATCATCTTCTCTAACAAAGGAAGACCTATGGTTAAGTTACTAACCTTGGATGTAGATTGATTTCTCCTAAATGAATCCAAAGCCACCAAAAAATCAGGTGGTTTATTTAGCCTGAACCTTACGGAGCGAGACAAATAAAAGCCAGTATTGCTACTGACTCTTACATCATTTTAATTTAACAAGATAAAATTATGCTTCTGATTTCGTCATAACTGACTCACTACCTTTTTAACAAAGCAAGTAATTTTTCTGCTTCTGCCATGATACCATTATTATCCATGGTTTGGAGACTCAGATTATTTCGTAAACCAGCTAGGCTCTCTGTCACATTGTTTTTCAATCTAGCATCCGTTACTTTATCAAGTAAAGCTTCTACTTCTTTGAGTTTGGCTTCTACTTTTTCAGTCTCTACTTGAGGGACTTCAGCTTCGTCTGTTGTATCGTTAGCTACTCCCTCTGTCTCGTCTTCATCAGTGCTTGGTTTATAAAGATTATCTACTGAAGGGTTTAAACCTGCATGATTCTCTTTTTCATCAGATTCAGGGCGAGTTGGCTCACTTACTTTATCATGTTCCTTATCTTCATCAGGTTTACTGTCTTGGTCTGCCTTATTTTTACGAACATGGTCACTGGCATTTCCCCAACCATTATCTGAATGAGGGCGTTCATTTGGATGTTCAACATAATATTTTACAGTCGCAAAGAGATCCTCTAAACTATAGCCTTTAGGCGCCTCATAAAGTCCTTCGTCAAACCAAGAAAATTTAATGTTATGGTAATGATCATAATGAGGTATAATCAAGCTACCGTTTTTAACTTCAACAGTATGTTGGAGATTGTAAGGCATGTGATCAAGTGGAACTTTCTTAGCTGCCTTCACTTTATTATAGATTGCTTCTACTCCTTTAACCTCAGTATTTCCTGACCCCTGATTATCTGTTGAAGGAGGCGTCAAACCTTTCTCTTTAGCATAAGCCTGAGCTGCTGCTCTTTCAGCTTCAGACAAACTTTCTTTCTTGATCCAATGACTATGAGTCATATGCGGAGTTACATAGGCATCGCCTTCATCGCTAGTTATATCACGAGGATCAAAGATATAGCCATCTTCTGTTGTATACTTACCTGCTAATTTCGCTAATTTAATTTCATCGTCCGTATAAGCAATTTGAGCATTTGATTTGCCAAGTCGCTCTGGATGGGTAATTGGTGCTAGGAAGGTAAGAATATCATCAACTAACTTGACCTTATCACTTGAGACATCATTAAGACGTTCCAATAGTTTATCCAAAGCGTCAAAATCAGCTTGGCGCCCCTTATTAGAAATCAAATCTTTATGAATTCTTGCTAGTAAATCATAAACCTTGTTGTAAAATTCTTGCTCACTAGAAGGGATGGTACTTTTCTTAGCTCCTAACTCATGAGACAAACTTTCTTGTTTGGAAAGTTTATTATCAATGGCTATAACAGTTTCTGCTGAAAGCTCCTTAGTAGAAATATAACGCGAGGTTCCATTCTCTTCAAAGACATAACCATCAGCTACCTTTCGAACAGCCTGTTTCACCAATTTTCCATCAAATGGATTGCTTGGAGATGGTTGAGGATTTGGGGTAGGTTGCGGACTTGGTACTGGGGTAAGCTCTGGAGCAGGGATTAGATTTGGTCTTGATGGTAACCAATGACTTGAACTATAATGAAGTGGAATCATTCTTGCAATCTTCTGCTCTAGATCAGACATTTGTGAATAAGGAATAAAGTGATAATGATCTCCGTGTGGCACTGCAACACCGTTAGCTGTACGTTTGATGATTTGTGCCGGATCAAAGACTAAGCCATCCGATTCTACATGTCGTTCTGATAAAGGTTTGGCATACAATTCACTTAAAAGTGTTGAAATGTCTTCCCCATGATTTTGATGATATGTTGGGGTGACAGTCAGGTTTGGAGTCTCTGTCAAACTTGGTTGGGCTGGTTTAGCATTATCACTACTTGGTTTACTTGAACTTGTAGCAGAATGTGAGCCCTGCTTCCCATTCCAATAGGCTTGGGCAGCAGCCAATTCTCCTGCTGACAAATCACTCTTAGGAATATAGTGGAAATGATTGCCATGCGGCACAACAAAAGCGTCACCTGTATCTTCAATCACATCTGTCGGACTAAAGACATACCCATCATCCGTTGTATAGGCACCTCCAGTTCCTCGATTTGGTGCCTGCGTATTGAGATTAAAGTTTGGTTTAATGGTTGAACTTGGTGTTGAACTTGTTTTCTCAGGACTGCTTGGTTTCGTATTATCAGCATGACTTTGAATTGGCTGACCTCCAATTGGTAGATTTCGAGCCAATTTTTCTTCCAAAGCAGACATTTGTGAATAAGGAATGAAATGGAAATGATCCCCGTGAGGCACTGCTACACCATTGGCTGTACGTTTTGTAATCTGTGCTGGGTCAAATACTAATCCATCAGACTCCACATGACGTTGGCTAAGTGGCAAAGCGTACAATTCTTGAAGGAGACTAGCTAAATCCTCACTTTGACTTTCAGAATCTGTTGCAGGATTTTGAGGTGTCTCAGATTGACTCGTTCTCACACTAGATCTTGTTTCAGCTCTGCTTGAACGATATTCAACCGTACTTAATTGACCACCTTTTCCAGATAAGAAGGCTTGGGCAGCAGCTAGTTCACTAGCAGACAAGTCACTCTTAGGAATATAATGGAAGTGATTGCCATGAGGAACAATATAGGCATCACCCGTATCCTCAATGATATCAGAGGCATTAAAGATATAACCATCATCCGTTGTATAGCGTCCTTGAGCTCTGGCAGCAACTACCGCCTGATCGTTAGAACCGCCTCCATGATTATGACTATGTTCCTGCTTCTGACGTTTAATCTCTTCTTTTGTCCGAATATTGTCCGCGTGGGCAGCATCCTTAAGGTAAACATAGTATTTCCCGTCTACCTTAATCACATAACCACCCTTGATTTCATTGACAATGTCTGCATCCTTCAACTGATAATTCGGATCTTTCATCAGCAATTCTTCACTGATGATGGCATCATAAGGAACCTTACCATTATAGTAATGATAATGGTCTCCATGAGAGGTCACATAACCTTGATCCGTAATCTTGATAACAATTTGTTCGGCGTTGATTCCCTCTCTCTTACTGACTTCATCTGGTGTCAAATTTTCTGCCTTTTGACCAGCCTGGTCACCATCTATATAAGCAACTCGATTAGAATCTTTCTTAACTTGACCAGCTTGGTACCGTCCAAGTTCATAGGAACAAACACTTAGGGCAAGAACTGCCACTGAACCCGCTACATATTTTTTATTGATTTTCATTCTTATCTCACTTTAATTCTTCTGCTAGAACACTCATATTTTCTTCAAGATTTTCTAAATAGGTCTTGTCATTTTGTGGGTCTGCCTCTAAAGGATTCAGAGTTTTAAGACCCACACCTGTTGATTTGACAAGAGTTTCAGCTACTTTCGAAGAAGCATTACTTTCTGTAAAAATCGTCTTAACCTTATAGGTTTTTACAAATTCCTGAATTTCTGTAAGTTGTCGTGGACTTGGTTCTTGTTCAGGAGAGATACCTGCAATACCAAGTTGATTAAGTCCAAATCTCTTCGCTAGATAAGAAAAGGCTGTATGTTGTGTTACAAATGTTTTCTGAGTCGCTTTTTCAAATTTAGGCTGGAATTTCTTAGTTAGTTCTTGAGCTTTTTTGATAAAGGCTTGCGCATTTTTCTGGTAAGTTTCTTTATGCTCACTATCCACCTCTGAAAGTTTATCAGCGATAATCTGAGCTTCTTCGCCAGCTTTTTCAGGATCGAGCCAAGTATGAGGATCATAGAGCGTTTTTTCATCAACTCCATCCCCTGCTTCCACATCTTCTAGCCCTGGGACGCGGTCTAAAGTCATTCCCTCTGAAGCCTCTAAAACCTTCACTTTAGATTTTTTTAGATTTGGATCCAGACTTCCTGCCCAAGATTCTAGCGTATGAGAATGGTAAACAAAGACATCTGCATCATAGATAGCCGCGATGTCATTTGCTGAAGGTTCAAAGGAGTGAATCCCACTACTTGACTGAATCATTCGAACATCATTCAAGTCACCAGATACTTCCTTAACCATAGCGTAGATAGGATAGAAACTGGTCACAATTTTCATCCCTTTCCCTGTCTGGCTTTCTTTTTGACCACAAGCACCTAAACACAAAAGAAAGACACTTAACAATACTAAAAATAAACTTTGTTTTTTCATGGATAACCCCTTAACTATTTAATTAACTGGTAAACATTCTACTCCTAAAAATTTAATCTGTCAAGCTATTTTAAGAAAAAAATTGAAATTTCTTTCACATATAAAAATCTGCTGAGTTTCAATAACTCAACAGATTCTCACTTTATATACTCAATGAAAATCAAAGAGCAAATTAGGAAGCTAACCGCAGGCTGCTCAAAGCACGACTTTGAGGTTGCAGATAGAACTGACGAAGTCAGCTCAAAACATGTTTTTGAGGTTGTAGATGAAACTGACGAAGTCAGTAACCATACATACGGCAAGGCGAAGCTGACGTGGTTTGAAGAGATTTTCGAAGAGTATTATTCTTCTATGGTAGAATGCTTATAACCATAAGTGAAGTAAATGATACTTCCTATCAACAAAGCAACTAGGAAAGCAATCCAAGTTTCCATATTATACTGTAACATAAAGGATAAACAAATGATGATTGATAAAATCGGTAATAAGGGTACCAATGGTGTTTTAAATTCGCCCGCTTTGGGCATTCCTTTTTCTTTCCGTAAGCGAATCAAGCCGTAAGCAAGCATAATCAAGTAGGCCAAGGTACAAATATTTAAGAAGGCTGCGATACTAGCAAGAGGGAACATTCCTGCTGCTACTGCTGAAGCTAGACCGGTCAAGATAGTAGCATTCTTTGGTACCTTGCTAGTCTTCGTTAGTTCTTTAAAGGCGGCAGGTATCAATCCGTCACGCGCTAAACTGTAAATCATACGCGATAGGGCATAGGTCATCGAAATACAAACTGTAATCAAGGTCAAGATAGCCACCAATGACACATAGTTTGCTGCCCAACTAATCCCAACACTACGAAGGGCAAAGGCAACGGCATCGTCGACATTTAGATGACTATAGTGAACCACACCAGTCAAGACAAGCGTCACCAAGGCATAAAGAATGGTTACGATAGAAAGCGATAAAACAATCCCTCTAGGAATATTTTTTTGAGGAGTCTTGACCTCATCTACAGCCATAGAGATGGATTCGAAGCCTAAAAATCCGAAGAACATCAAGGACGCACCAGCCATAATACCAGTACTAGCTCCATAGATTTGTCCAAACCCATAAGGAGCAAAATTGCTCCAATTATCAAGTTTGATATGCCAAATTCCTACCAAAACAAAGAGGGCTAAAGCGGAAAATTTCAAAATAACTAGGATCGAATTAAAGCGTAAGGCTGCCTTAGCATTAAGTAAAACAAGCGAGGTCACCAAGACCAAGACAAGAATAGGCAATAAATCAATAAATGTTCCTGCCTGAGGATTAAAGGTACCATTTAAAGCCTGAGGAAGGGCTATCCCGTATTGAAAGAGCAAGCCTTTAAAATAAGCTGCCCAACCCGAAGCCACACCAGATATGGCTGTCATGAATTCCATCATGGTTAACCAGCCAGCCAACCAAGCTGGAAATTCTCCTAAAATAGCATAGAGATAACTGTAGGCACCACCTGTAGCAGGTACTCGCGAAGCAAATTCTGCAAAAAAGAGGGCTGATAATCCCACACACAAGGCAGAAATCACGATTGAAATCACTAGCGCTGGACCAGCAAGTGTTGCAGCTGCAGTACCTGTAATTGTAAAGACGCCTGTCCCTACCATGGCTCCGATACCCAGCAAAATCAAATCCCATAACTTCAAATGTCTGTGCATCTCCGTTTTATCCAAACTTACATTCTTTGTTCTAAATATATTCATATTTGACTCCAAAATAAAATGATGATTCTATTTTACCATAAATATAGGAGATTTGTGAATATTTATAAAACATTTTTCTGAAAAAAATCTGACTACCTTTTTGTAACGGCTTAAGAACCAAAACTCTTGAAGAAGTTGGCAATGGCTTGCCAGAGGGAGCTTAGGAAATTGCCGCCGTCCTCTAGCGCCTTATCAGCATCAAAGTTAAGGTTGATATTTTTAAAACTGTCGCCAGCTTGTGAAACAATACTTTGTTTAAGGTCATTTAGGGTTTTAGTGAAGTCTGCATTGCTGAGTATATCACTCTTTGAGAGATTCAAAGCAAAATTGATGATGATATTGATTTGGTTTCCTGTTATAACCTGATCAAGTTGGTAATTTTTCAAGGTATCTTCAACAATTTTACGGACATCTTCTTCTGTAAGATTTCCCTTGCTTTCTTTAGCTTTGGCTAGTCCTGACTTAATATCGGCTAGGGCAACGTTTAATTTATTAGCATCATAGCCTGACTTGTCCTTGTTTTCAGCATTGATATCTGACAAAGCCTTCAACTCTTCTTGAGCCAAGTCTTTATTGGCTTGTGGCACCTTGGCTCCATTAGCTTCTAGCGAATAATAGATCCCTGCTAAAGCACTCTCACCTGTAACGGGAATAGGTGCTGCTACAGTGATTTTGGCGTGTTCCACACCCAAAGTTACGGCTGCATTTCGGTACATATCCTGAGTCACCTTAGTGATGTTTTCTGGTGTTTCAATCTTGACCTCAAGTGGCGACTTGTCACCTAGTTTTTGAATCTTGGCTGATGAATACAACTGTAAACTAGAGTCATTGGCCACATTCATGATTTTAGAATAGACATCAGGTGTCATAGTCTTGAGTTCTTTGGTATCTGTTGAGGCATTGTAGCCCAGTTTTTTAAGGGTTTGATTTTTTTGGTCTTCAGATAGGGATGAACCTAGGACATATTCAGGTTGGACATAGGTTTCATCGATGACTTTTTGAACATCTGTTGCTGCATGGACACTATTCATAGCTGTTACTGCCCACAAGACCGCAGCACTGGTCAGAAAGAGTTTCTTTCTCATAGGGAATTCCCTCCTTTACCTTTCTAGAGTAATATATCTATCTTAAAGAAAACTTATAACAAAAACACCTGGGCTAGCCAGATGTCGAAAAGAGAGTGAAACATTTGATGATGTAAAGGTTGAGTTGCACCTGTCTAGAATAATAATAGTTTCCTCCATTTACATAGAGTTCGGATCCATGAAAAATGGAAATGGGGTGAATATAACTATAAGTCTTTCCAGTGGTATTACCAAGCAAGGGAGCAACAGTCTCACGAGAGTACTGTTTGGCTAGAGCCAAGGTATTTTCCTTGCCATTTTGGGCAATAAAATCGATATAGGCAGGTCCAAAATTATAGGCTTGAACAGCCGTCCAGACATCTACCCCCTTCTTCTGGGCCAGATAAAGATTGTCTGTCAGTGTTTGAATGCCTTGCCGAATGCTAGAGGCATTATCATTGATGGTGTTAGTAGAACCACTTGCAGACTCACTAGACTGCATAACATCGCCTTCTTTTCCTTTTGTTTCAGTATAAATCATAGCGAGCACAAGCTCTTCGTTTGCTGGGGTGTCTTTTTCACTCAAGATTTCTCGCACCATGGGTTGATAGGTCATGACTTGCTTGACATCTTGGTGAACACGGTAAGCTTTATATCCAGCAAAAAGGAAGACTGCTAGTACAAGCACTCTTCGAATTCGTTTAAACATTATTTACTTTGGATATCCTCGATATTTTTGATTAAGATAGAGTAGGTTCCATTGTCATTTTGAATAAACTCAACAGACTCGGCGTCTTGATAGACGTTATTGGGAACGATGAGCTCAATTCCATTTGACAAGGAGAGTTTTTGGTTTTCAAATTTTTTAAGCTGGCGACTGGCATCAATTTCATCAAATTGAACAGGTTCTGGGACAGCTTCCTTGACTTGATCAATAAAGCTCAAACGAGCCGTCAGATTATTGTCAAAAAGGTCGTTGGCCAATTTTTCAGGTGACAATTCATTGCTTTCTTCTAGGTTGTTGAAAATCGCTGATTTGACCTTGGATTGAAATTGAAAATCATCTGTGTTAAAAGTCTCAGCAATTCTATGGGCCGTTTTTTCCAGTTCTTTGATAGATTTCTTAGGAGAAATCTTAGGGGCTACGGCAAGGAGATTTTCTGAAAAATAGTTCAAGAAAGTTCCATTGTACTTGATTCGTTTTTCAATCAGATGGTACTTGCGGCTCTGAAGATTGACCACCAAGGCCTCGTCAGCACCCGTTCCAAATCCAGGCAGGTTATTCTGAGTCAGCTTGATTGGATTATCAACTTCTCCACCGAGGTGAGTCAAGGTCTCCCGCAGGGCAATTCGTAAGAAAGCAAAATGTTCTACACCTTCTTTAGAAAATTGCACAAAAATCAAGTCATTGGTCTTGAGATTTTCTGAAATGCCGAACTCCTCTTTCCAGAGATTAGCCAGCGTTACTGATGTCTCCAACAAATCGTCTGTGATGTGATTGAAGAAGGGATTTTCTTCTTCGAAAATCCCAGTCTTAGCTTCATCTGAATATACACGTTCAATTTTTTTACGCAGATATTCTTCGATTTTTGGAGTAATATTGAGAAATTTATCCGCTAGGAACAGCTCGGTGTCATCCGGACTGAACTGATGGATAATGGCTTTCTTAATATAAATGTCCATAAAAGTTTTAGTCCTCGTATAATGGGAAGGCATCTGTCAATGCTTTGACATCGCTTCTCACTTCTTCTAAGACAGCTTCATTTTCTGCATTCTTAAGGGTTTTAATGATAAGTTCAGCCACTTTGCGACTTTCTTCTTCACCAAATCCACGTGCAGTAATGGCTGCTGCTCCGATACGAATACCACTTGTCTTGAATGGTGACAAGCTTTCGTAAGGGATTGAGTTTTTATTTAGGGTAATATTGACTTCATCCAGCAAGTTTTGAGCAACTTTTCCGTTTTCTACAACTTTAGTCACATCCACTAGGAAGAGATGGTTTTCAGTCCCTCCAGAAATGATACGAAAATCAGGGTCTTGCAAGAAGACATCTGCCATAGCCTTGCTGTTCTTGATAACATTGGCAGCATATTCCTTGAAAGCTGGATCCAAAACTTCTTTGAAGGAAACAGCCTTCGCAGCCACAACATGTTCCAAAGGACCTCCCTGAATACCAGGGAAAATAGCTGAATTGATTTTCTTAGCAAGTTCTTCGTCATTGGTCAAAATCAAACCACCACGTGGTCCACGAAGGGTTTTATGAGTCGTTGTTGTAGTGATATGGGCGTATGGTACTGGGCTTGGGTGAAGACCAGCCGCAATCAAACCAGCGATATGGGCCATATCCACCATGAGCTTAGCACCAACAGCATCAGCAATTTCACGGAATTTTGAAAAGTCGATAATTTGAGAATAGGCTGAAGCACCTGCTACAATCAGTTTTGGTTTTACTTCTTGGGCTTGTTTCAAAATAGCATCAAAGTCCAAGAGTTCGGTCTCAGGATCCACACTATAAGAAACAAAGTTGTAGGTTTGACCAGAGAAGCTGACAGGAGCTCCGTGAGTCAAGTGTCCACCAGCTGCTAAATCCATTCCCATAACCGTATCGCCAGGCTCAATCAAAGCCATATAGGCAGCACAGTTGGCTTGGCTTCCTGAGTGGGGTTGGACATTGGCAAATTTGGCACCAAAAATTTCTTTTGCACGTTCAATAGCTAGAGTTTCTACCACGTCTACCACATCAGTTCCACCATAATAACGACGTCCTGGGTATCCTTCGGCGTATTTATTGGTCAAGATAGACCCTTGAGCTGCCATTACAGCCTTAGAAACTACGTTTTCCGAAGCAATCAACTCGATATTGTTTTGTTGGCGTTCCTCTTCTTTGGCAATAGCATTCCATAGATCAGCATCGTATGCTTTAAAATCATCTTTGTCAAAAATCATAGGTCTTCTCCTTTATAGTGTGACTGGTCCTTTAGTTTGTTTTACAACAAGAAAATAAACTAAAAGATGCGAATAAACCGTTTCTGCACTTTATCACAAGTATAACCAACTTTTTCATAAAATGCATGAGCACCCAGACGATGATCGGCAGAGTTTAAGCGGATAAACCCATAACCACGTCTTTTTGCTTCTTGATCCAACCCTTGCAGTAAGCTTTTACCAATACCTTGACCTTGCTCTTGAGGTGAAACTGCTAAGGCTAAGATATTAAATCCTGCTTTAGAATAAAGTGATTCATAGACCTCAGCGTGGACATATCCAAGCAAGGAATGACTAGCTTTATCCTCATAGCCAAGTAGGAAATGATGGGAATCCTGAGATAGTCTAGCTAGTTGGCTAGCCGTTTCCTCTGGACTAAAAGAATAACCCAACGCCTCTTGGTTGATGTCACATATAGCTTTCACATCGGTTTCTTGTAAATCTCTTAGCATTTCATGCCTCCTCAAAAGAAATCTCTGGCAACTGAGCAAGAATATCCTCTCGCTTAATGGCCCCTTGGCGTAAGATTTTCACCTTGTCTCCAGACAAATCCAAAATAGTTGAATCCTGTCCAGTTAGAAAAGCATCGTCTTCTAGCCCCAAAGCCTCTTGGTCAAAATCCTCTAGAATTTGAGCAAAGGTCACTCCACTAGCCCGACCTGAGATATTAGCAGACGGTCCAATCAGAGGACCTGTCTCTCGAATCAAATCAAGGGTAATGGGATGACTAGGCATCCGAAATCCCACCGTTGCAAGGCCAGAATTGACCCAATAGGGAACTCGGTCATTGGCTTCGAGTATAATGGTCAAGGGACCTGGTAAAAAGGTCTCTACAAGTTTTTGTAGATAAGTTGGCTGATTCTTAGAAAAGTGCAAGATGTCCTCTAGAGAGGCGATATTGAGGTTAAGAGCCTTGTCTCTTGGACGACGTTTGAGTTGGTAAACATGGTCAACTGCTTTTTCGTCTAGAGCCTTGGCAAAGAGACCGTAAACCGTCTCTGTAGGCAGAACAACAGCTCCACCATTTTCCAACTCTTGTCTAATCCTGTCCATCATCAACTACAACCATCCTATCTTGACCAAACTGATCCTTGAGCGTTCGTACTCGTTTTTCATGAAGGTATTTCCTAAAAAGTTCAGGAACACTTTGACCTTGCTTGTATCCAATTTCAAGGTAAATCTTACCACCATCTTTGAGATAGTCTCTTGCATCTTCCGCAATTCTACGATAAATAGCTAGGCCATCCTCGTCTGCAAAGAGGGCTAGGTGAGGCTCTGAATGCAAAACATTCAAGCCTACCTCTGACTCATCTTCACGAGAGATATAGGGTGGATTGGATACAATTATATCATATTTTTCAGAAATTTCTGCAAAACAATCAGATTTTTTAAAAAATATATTAAGTTTTTGATTTTTAGCATTCTCGGATGCAAGGTTAAGAGCCTCTTGGGAAATATCTGCTGCTGTCACTGACCAATCTGGTCTATTTTTTGCTAGAGCGAGAGCAATAGCTCCACTACCTGTTCCAATATCTAGGACCTTAAGATTTTCTTCAGGATTTTCAGCCAGGATAAGCTCCACCAACTCTTCTGTTTCTGGACGAGGAATCAAAACCCGTTCATCAACTTTTAACCGTATTTCAAAGAAATCTGCATGACCGATGATGTACTGGGCCGGTTTATGAGCTGCTAACTGTTGGAAAATTCCTTTTACAAATACTTCTTCCTCTTTTGTTACTTCTTGCTGTAGGGCAAAAACGAAATCTGTAAAAGAGAGATTTTTCAGGCTACGATAGACAAAAGAGAGGCTTTCAGCTTCCTCTCCTTGTCTTATCAACTCTTCTTCAAAATCTGAAAATAATTGAGCTAATTTCATTATTTGTTTAATTCTTCTAATTTTTGTGTTTGGTCATAAAGAACCAAGGCATCCACAACTTCATCCAATTTACCAGACAAAATGGTATCTAGTTTTTGGAGGGTTAAACCGATACGGTGGTCTGTGACACGGTTTTGTGGGAAGTTATAAGTACGAATCCGTTCTGAACGGTCACCAGTACCAATCGTTGACTTACGCTCAGCGTCTTGTTCGTCTTGTGCAATCTGAGCAAAGTGGTCAGCCACACGTGCACGTATGATTTTCATAGCCTTCTCACGGTTTTTCTGCTGAGTACGTTCTTCCTGCATCTCAACCTTGATATTGGTTGGCAAGTGAACGATACGAACGGCTGTCGCAACCTTATTGACGTTCTGTCCACCAGCACCTGATGCGTGGTAGATATCAACACGAAGGTCTTTTGGATCAATATCGTATTCTACTTCTTCGACTTCAGGCATGACAAGAACTGTGGCAGTTGATGTATGGACACGACCTTGGCTTTCTGTCACAGGAACACGTTGCACACGGTGGGCACCTGACTCATACTTAAGTTTAGAGTAAACAGACTGACCTGAAACCATAGCAACGACTTCTTTGAAACCACCGACACCGTTCATAGAAGCTTCCATGACTTCAAAGCGCCAGCCTTGGGCTTCTGCATACTTTTGGTACATAGTTAGAAGGTCTCCGGCGAAAAGTGCCGCTTCGTCACCACCAGCCGCTCCACGGATTTCAAGGATGATGTTCTTGTCATCGTTTGGATCTTTCGGAAGGAGCAAGATTTTTAGTTTTTCTTCGTATTCTTCTTTTTCAGCCTTGGCATCTTTGAGCTCTTGCTTGGCCATTTCTTCCAAGTCAGCATCTCCACCTGATTCCTTAATCATCTCTTCAGCATCGACGATATTTTGGAGGACTTGCTTATACTCACGGTAGGCTGTTACTGTGTCACGAGTAGAAGCCTCCTCTTTTGAAAGCTCCATGAAACGCTTGGTGTCCGAAACCACATCTGGGTCACTCAGCAATTCTCCTAATTCTTCATAACGGTCTTCTACAGCTTGTAGTTGATCATAGATGTTCATTTTTCTTCATTCTCCTTATTGATTTCAGGGGCAAAATAATGTTTACGGCAAACTGAGATATAGGTTTCATTACCACCAATCTGGATCTGTTCTCCATCATAAACAGGCAATCCATCCTGTGTACGCAAGACCATAGTCGCCTTTTTCTTACAAAACTGGCAAATGGTCTTAATCTCATCAATCTTGTCTGCTAAAAGCAAGAGATATTTGGAACCTTCGAACAATTCATTACGAAAGTCATTTTTCAAACCAAAAGCCATGACAGGTATGTCTAGCTCATCGACAACACGAGCTAGGTCGTAAACATGGTGACGCTTGAGAAACTGAGCCTCATCGACCAACACACAGTAAGGTTTTTCTGATAGGTCTCGGATATAGCCGAAGATATCAGTTGTTTCCTCAATCGCAATTGCTGGGCGTTTCATACCAATCCGACTAGATACATAGCCCACACCGTCACGCGTATCTAGAGCCGAGGTCATAATCACAACACCTTTTCCCTGCTCCTCGTAGTTATAGGCCACCTTGAGAATCTCAATGGTCTTACCAGAGTTCATGGTCCCATAACGATAATACAACTGTGCCATGTTTCTTGCTTCACGTCCATTTCTAAATTTTTGCTACATTCTAGTATATCATAATTTTCTTAAGCTTTAAACGGCAAAATGTGGTAAAATAGAAGAAATCAAAAACTAGTGGAGGAAGCTATTATGCCATTTGTACGCATCGATTTATTTGAAGGACGCACGCTCGAGCAAAAGAAAGCTCTTGCTAAGGAAGTAACAGAAGCTGTTGTTCGCAACACTGGAGCACCTCAATCTGCTGTCCATGTCATCATCAACGACATGCCAGAAGGAACTTATTTCCCACAAGGGGAAATGCGCACCAAATAAGCTAGCTTAAGCAGAATTGCTTAGGCTTTTTCAATCTCCAAGTAGCATTCATTGAAGAAATATCCTAAATTTGTTACAATTTGAAAAGAGACTTGGAAAAATTTCCAAGAAAAGAGCCATTTATTAAAGGAAATATTATGATTACACGTGAATTTGATACCATCGCTGCTATCTCTACTCCACTAGGTGAAGGGGCTATTGGTATTGTCCGCCTGAGCGGAACTGACAGTTTTGCTATTGCGCAAAAGATTTTTAAAGGAAAAGACTTGAGTCAGGTTGCTAGCCATACCCTTAACTACGGTCACATTGTTGACCCTCAGACAGGGAAGGTCATGGACGAGGTTATGGTCGGGGCTATGAAGTCTCCCAAGACCTTTACTCGTGAGGATATTATCGAGATTAACACCCACGGTGGTATTGCCGTGACCAATGAGATTCTCCAGCTAGCTATCCGTGAAGGAGCTCGGTTGGCAGAACCTGGTGAATTTACTAAACGTGCCTTTCTAAACGGTCGCGTAGATTTGACACAGGCTGAGGCCGTGATGGACATCATCCGCGCCAAGACTGACAAGGCCATGAACATTGCAGTTAAGCAATTAGACGGCTCCCTTTCTGACCTCATTAACAATACCCGTCAAGAAATCCTTAACACACTTGCCCAAGTCGAGGTTAATATTGATTATCCTGAGTATGACGATGTTGAGGAAGCCACTACTGCTGTTGTCCGTGAGAAGACTATGGAGTTTGAGCAATTGCTAACAAATCTCCTTAGAACAGCCCGTCGCGGTAAAATCCTTCGTGAAGGAATTTCCACAGCTATCATCGGACGCCCCAACGTTGGAAAATCTAGCCTTCTCAACAACCTCTTGCGTGAGGACAAGGCTATCGTTACAGATATTGCTGGTACTACTCGAGATGTCATTGAAGAGTATGTCAACATCAACGGTGTTCCCCTAAAATTGATTGACACAGCTGGTATTCGTGAAACGGATGATATCGTTGAACAAATCGGTGTTGAGCGTTCAAAAAAAGCCCTTAAGGAAGCTGACTTGGTTTTACTAGTTCTAAATGCTAGTGAACCACTGACTTCTCAAGACAGACAACTCTTAGAAATCAGTCAGGATACCAACCGAATTATTCTTCTTAACAAAACTGACCTACCAGAAACGATTGAAACTTCAGAACTACCTGAAGATATCATCCGCATTTCAGTTCTTAAAAACCAAAATATTGATAAGATTGAAGAAAGAATCAACAACCTCTTCTTTGAAAATGCTGGTCTTGTAGAGCAAGATGCCACTTACTTGTCAAACGCCCGTCATATTTCCTTGATTGAGAAGGCTGTTGAAAGCCTACAAGCTGTTAATGAAGGTCTTGAACTGGGAATGCCAGTTGACTTGCTTCAAGTTGACTTGACCCGTACTTGGGAAATCCTCGGAGAAATCACTGGAGATGCGGCTCCTGATGAACTCATCACCCAACTCTTTAGCCAATTCTGTTTAGGAAAATAAGAAATCCATGATCGTTCATTCGGTCATGGATTTTATATTTATTAGTAATCTGGTCTTAATACACCTGTTACAGTGGCCTTAGTCGCTTCATAGTCGCCATCTACAACGACCTTGATAATACGTTTGGCATCTTCTTCTGGTGCTGGAACTAGAGGTAGACGAGTTGGTCCAGCTTCAAATCCCATATAGTTAAGAACTGCCTTAACTGGAGCAGGACTTGGATAAGAGAAGAGGGCATTGACTTTAGGAATGAACTTACGTTGAATAGCTGCAGCTTTCTTCATATCGCTTTCTGCAATAGCAGTAAACATCTCGTGCATTTCATCCCCATTTGTATGAGAGGCAACAGAAATAACCCCATCCGCACCAAGGTTCATGGCATGGAAAGCATCTCCATCTTCACCTGTATAAATCAAGAACTCTTCTGGCTTGTGCTCAATCAAGTAAGCCATATTGGCCAAGCTAGTACATTCTTTGACCCCAATGATATTTGGATGGTCAGCCAAGCGAAGCATGGTTTCTGGAGTTAATTCGACAACCACACGCCCTGGAATGTTATAGATAATAATTGGTAGGTCAGAAGCATCTGCAATGGCCTTAAAGTGCTGGTACATTCCTTCTTGAGAAGGCTTGTTGTAGTAAGGTACGATAGCAAGCCCAGCTGCGAAACCACCAAATTCTGCTACTTCTTTGACAAACTCGATCGAGTCACGCGTATCATTGGTACCCACACCCGCAATCAAAGGAACGCGTCCATTGACAACTTTCTGTACAGCTGCAAAGAGTTCCAACTCTTCATCGTGGGTCAAGGTTGGACTCTCAGCAGTCGTTCCCGCAAGAAGAATTCCATCCGTATGATGAGCCAATAAATGTTCAATCAAGGCTGGAATAGCATCAAAATTGATGGAACCATCCTCGTGGAAGGGAGTAATAAAGGCTGTGATGATTTTACACTCTTTTAAATCTTTATAAGACATGAGAAACACCTCTCTATTTCAAAGAAGGAGTTCATTTGAACTCCTAAACGATATTACTATTTTAATTCAAATTTCAATTCGGCCGTTGGACGAACCAATCCACGTTCATGAAGAGTTTCTGCAATTTGAACTGAGTTCCAAGCAGCACCTTTGAGAAGGTTATCTGAAACAACCCACATGTGAATTCCTTTTTCAGCATCCAAGTCTTTACGGATACGACCTACGAAGGTATCACGTGAACCAACTGCATTGATGGCTTGTGGATAGATTTGATGAGCTACATCATCTTCAAGAACAGCACCTGGGAAGGCTGCGATAGCTGCTTTGACTTCTTCAATTGGAGCCACTTCTTTTGTTTCGATATAAACTGACTCAGAGTGAGCTGACAAGACTGGAATACGCACACATGTTGCAGATACTGCAATGCTATCATCTTCCATGATTTTCTTAGTTTCCTTAGTCATCTTCATCTCTTCGTAAGTATAATCATTGTCTGTGAAGACATCGATTTGTGGAAGAGCGTTAAAGGCGATAGGATAGTGTTTCTTGTCACCGCCTGAAGGCAAAATTTCTGCGTGTAAATCACGTGGTTTCACTCCATCATTCAAGACTTCACGAAGTTCACGTTGTGTCTCAAGAATCGCTCCCATACCAGCACCTGAAACTGCTTGGTAAGTTGAAACGATGATACGGTCCAAGCCCCATTTTTGGCGAACTGGCTCAAGAGCCACCATCATTTGGATTGTTGAACAGTTAGGGCAAGCAATAATCCCGTTGTGGGCATCAAGTGCGTGAGCATTGACCTCTGGAACAACCAATGGTACGTCTGGATTTTGACGGAAATAAGATGTATTATCAACCACTACCGCTCCAGCTTTAACCGCGTATGGTGCATACTTAGCTGATGTCGAACCACCCGCTGAAAAGAGAGCAATGTCAACTCCTTCAAAAGCTGTTTCAGTCGTTTCTTCAATCGTAATATCTTGGTCTTTAAATTTCAAAGTCTTGCCCGCTGAACGTGCAGAAGCAAGTAAACGAATTTTATCAATTGGAAGTGTTGATTCTTCCAACATTTTTATCATCTGAGCACCGACAGCACCTGTCGCGCCGACTACAGCAACTGTATATCCCATAAGTAACCTCTTTCGGAATTTTCTAAAAATTTCTATAATAGATGTATTATACTACTTTTTCCATGAATTGCAAAGCTTTTTCATCATTTTTTAGAAAATAAAAATCCCCAGTCGTTAGACCAGGGACTAAGAGGCATCTTCATGTGATGAGCAGGTTCACACAACTCATCAAGGTCCGCTCCTGCGTTATGACCTCCTTATGCTCAATAGTAGTCCGAAGACTACCTATCGACTCATCGCATCTTCTATTCTACTAAAGAGAATGACTTTTGTCAACAGACGAAACTCTTTATACTAAATTCAAACTTCGTCAGCGTCGCCTTACCGTATATATGCGACTGACTTCGTCAGTCTTATCTACAACCTCAAAACAGTGTTTTGAGCTGACTTCGTCAGTTCTATCTACAACCTCAAAGCAGTGCTTTGAGCAACCTGCGGCTAGCTTCCTAGTTTGCTCTTTGATTTTCATTGAGTATTAGTTTCATTTACACAGCTGAATAGAAATATCTTTTAAAAATTTGGGGCAGACATAACAAAAACCCTTGTAAATAAAGGGCTTTTCTGTCTATTTCATGCTAATTGCCGGGATTGAACCGGCGACCTCATCCTTACCATGGATGCGCTCTGCCAACTGAGCTAAATCAGCTTACTTGAAAAGTATACTATAATCAGAAAATCCTGTCAAGTTTTCCTTAAAAATTTTCCATAAGAAAAAGCCAGGTAAGAGCTACCTAGCTTGTCTTCTTCTATTTGCTTAAATCAATTCGATGACCAATTTTACCAATAATAATCGCTCCAATAATCAATGAGGCAAATTCACCAACTCCTGTTGTGAACCAAGTAAGGAAAAATGGTAATTGCGCTACGATATTCAACTCTGCAGCGATAGTAAACATGGAAATTGAAAAGAGGATTGAAAAAAAGAAATGATCTTTTCGAATTAATCCATTAAAGAGGTAATCTTTGCTGTATTTTGCAAAAAGCCAAACACCTAGACTGAGGAATACTAGGGTTGATCCACCACCAACAAAGACATCTAGCAGTCCGAAGCTAAAGAAATTAGCAATCATACAACCGATGGTAACTCCGATGATGTACTTAGGATTGTAAAAAGCCATAAAGTTCATCATTTCTGAAATACGGAACTGATAAGCACCATAGCTAATGGCATTTAGAGGTGGTGTGACAGTTAAAACGACATAGATAGCAGCAACGATTGCAATGTCTGCAACATCACGAATAGTTAATTTTTTCATCTTTTCTCCTTTAGCGGTTGCCCGCGTGTAATATGCTTGGTGAAAGAAGCTAAGCACCAAGGGTTGCTTTATTCAACCTTACTAGTATAGCACAATAGCCTGCTTTATGCTATACTTAAACCATGAAAATTCCTATTCAAAAATTTTTTAACAATGAAATCTTAGCCTATCTCTTCTTTGGCCTTGCAACAACTCTAGTTTCGATTCTCACACGACTAGTCATTTATCAACTAAGTCATCAGGAACTTCTTGCTACGACCTTGGCAAATATTATTGGTATCCTCTTTGCCTTTATCACAAATGATAGGATTGTATTTAAGCAAGCTAGGCAGAATTGGCCAAGACGTTTAGTGAAATTTTCTCTTGCCCGCCTTTCTACTTTTCTGTTAGACTTGCTCCTTACTTTTCTATTTGTAACCCAGTTTCCTAATATTATTGGTCAGTTCGTAAACGGTAATCTTGACAAAATCAATGCAATCGAAACAATACTTGCACAATTATTGATAATTATCCTTAATTATATTTTTAGTAAGGTTTTTATTTTTGAAAAATAAAATTTCTGAGCATATAGCTTGCAAGCTTTTCTTAATTAATATATAATTAGGTGTAAACTTTTTTGAAAGGAAATTATGAAAATGTTAAAAGATCTTAAAGCATTTTTGCTTCGTGGTAATGTTGTTGACCTTGCTGTCGGTGTGATCATTGCCTCTGCTTTTGGTGCAATCGTTACATCACTTGTTAACGATATCATCACTCCACTTATTTTGAATCCAGCCTTGGAAGCTGCGAAAGTACAAAACATCGCTGAGCTTGCTTGGAATGGTGTTACATATGGTAAATTCTTGAGCGCTGTTATCAACTTCCTAGTTATCGGTACTGTTCTCTTCTTTGTTATCAAAGGTATCGAAAAAGCTCAAAGCCTTACTAAGAAAGAAGAGGCTGTTGAGGAAGCTCCAGCTGCTCCAACTGAGTTGGAAGTACTTCAAGAAATCAAATCCCTTCTTGAGAAAAAATAATCGATTAAAAGGATCTAGTGCAAAGCTAAATCCTTTTTCTTTACTCTTTTGGTAACTTACCTGCTTTCTCAAGCATTTTTTTGATAAGATATGGCATCTTAACATTTTCACGACCTTTTTTCTCAATCAATTTTTTCACAAATTCTGGCATTTGTAAATCTTCAGATTCGGCCAAAATGTTTTTAGTCTCATCTGAAGGAACTAATTCATCAAAGGTTTCTTCTTCTGGGAGAAATTCCTTAAATTCTTGGTGTTCATTTTGGCTCTGACTGTATTGACCAAGGCATCAATCAAACGAGAATCTGTATTTGGCATTGGTGGACGATGATAGTTCACACCAAATTCCTGACACAAGTCATAACATTCCACATCATTGTCAAACAAGACTTCAATATGCTCGCTAATGAAGCTGATAGGAACAAAAATATAATGGTCTGGATGTTCTTTCTGTTCTCTGAGATACTCTAAAACATCTGGCTTAATCCATGGAATCCCGATATCACTTTCACTCTGCCAAGTGTTAGTATATTGCTCTGAACTCAAGCCTAGTTTTTCAGCGACTAACTTGCTATTTTCGAAAATTTGGTCGATATAGGGGTCACCAAAATCCAAGGCAAAAATAGGAACACTGTGGGCTGAAAAGATGACTTTAAAGCTATCCTGCTTTACTTCTTCTTTTAAAATCTTAGCAATTTCATCTGCCCAATAGTTTAAGAGCGCTTCTTCTTGATACCAGTCCTTAATGACTAAAAATTTAATTTGTTTGCTTTCTAAAAATTTTTCATAGCCCATGACAGAGTAGAAAGAATAATGAGGCTCCAAAATCAAGCAAATACACTGTTCAATGCCGTCTGCTTCCATCTGACCAATCACATCTGGAATAAAGGGTCTAGAAAACTTATTAGCAAAATAAACACTATACTCATTCCCCAGCCTGCCTTCTACCAAGGCAACCTCTTCTCGAGTAATTTTTTGCAGAGGCGTCCCTCCAATTAGTACATAATTATCATAGAGAGTTTGAATCTCGTGGTCTTGAGGTCTCACTCCACGACGAATATTTGTGAAAAAATCAGCCACACCTTCAAAGGTAATCTCTTCTGGCGAACCGAAAGTCATCATTAAAATTGCTTTTTTCATAATCGCTTCCTTGTGATATTTTTATCAAGTTTATTTTATCATTAATTCGTTAATAAGTAAACGCCAACATAGTGAATTTCCCTAACTTCAGTCTTTTGTTTTTCTCTCTTTTCTATGATACAATGGAAAAAATGAATTCAAAAGGAGTTTTTTATGACTTATCCCAATCTCTTGGACCGATTCCTAACCTACGTTAAGGTCAACACGCGCTCTGATGAACACTCTACTACTACTCCAAGTACACAGAGTCAGGTTGACTTCGCAACCAATGTTCTTATCCCTGAAATGAACCGTGTTGGATTACAAAATGTTTATTATCTACCAAATGGTTTTGCAATTGGAACCTTACCAGCCAATGATCCATCTTTAACACGTAAAATTGGCTTCATCTCCCATATGGATACTGCTGACTTTAATGCCGAAGGAGTCAATCCACAGGTAATTGAAAACTACGATGGTGGTGTGATTAAACTTGGAAATTCTGGTTTCAAACTCGATCCAGCTGACTTTAAGAGTCTTGAAAAATATCCAGGACAAACGCTCATCACAACAGATGGAACAACCTTGCTAGGAGCTGATGACAAGTCAGGAATTGCTGAGATTATGACTGCCATTGAATATCTGACTGCTCATCCTGAAATCAAGCACTGTGAAATTCGTGTTGGTTTTGGTCCAGATGAAGAAATCGGTGTTGGTGCTAATAAATTTGATGCAGAAGATTTTGATGTTGATTTTGCCTACACAGTTGATGGTGGGCCACTAGGTGAGCTTCAGTACGAGACCTTTTCAGCAGCGGGTGCTGAATTGCATTTCCAAGGACGCAATGTCCACCCTGGTACTGCCAAAGGGCAAATGGTCAACGCCCTTCAGTTAGCAATTGATTTTCATAATCAACTTCCTGAGAATGACCGACCTGAGTTAACAGAAGGTTACCAAGGTTTCTACCATCTAATGAATGTGACAGGTAGTGTCGAAGAGGCTCGTGCAAGCTACATCATTCGTGATTTTGAAAAAGATGCCTTTGAAGCTCGTAAAGCAGCAATGCATTCTATCGCTGATAAGATGAATCAAGAACTTGGTAGCGACCGTGTCACTCTCAACTTGACAGACCAGTACTACAATATGAAAGAAGTCATTGAAAAAGATATGACTCCAATTACCATTGCTAAATCCGTTATGGAAGATTTAGGTATCACTCCTATTATCGAACCAATCCGTGGAGGGACAGACGGCTCTAAAATTTCCTTTATGGGAATCCCAACTCCAAATATCTTTGCTGGTGGCGAAAACATGCATGGACGTTTTGAATATGTTAGCCTTCAGACTATGGAACGTGCAGTTGATACCATCATTGGTATCGTAGCTTATAAAGACTAAAAATAGGCTGGGCAAAAACTCAATTTTAAGAGAAAATGAAGTAAATCTTCACACAATAAAACGCATAGTATCAAGGTTTTCGACTCCTGATACTGTGCGTTTTTTGATTATAAATACGAATTATTTAGTAGCACTTCTCTTTATTGATGAACTGCTTGAGCTGCCGTGATAAGGGTTAACTTGTAAACATCATCTGCATTACATCCACGAGAAAGGTCGTTAACTGGTTTGTTCAAACCTTGCAAAACAGGTCCTACAGCTGCAAAACCACCAAGACGTTCAGCCATCTTGTATCCGATATTTCCTGCCTCGATACCTGGGAAGATGAAGACATTTGCTTGACCAGCTACTGTACTTCCCGGAGCTTTAAGAGCTGCAGTTTCGGGAACAAAGGCTGCATCAAATTGCAACTCACCATCGATTTCAAGATCAGGACGCAAGTCGTGAGCAATTTTAGTGGCTTCTACAACCTTATCGACGCTTTCACCAAATCCTGAACCTTTAGTAGAATAGCTCAGCATAGCAATTTTAGGCTCGATGCCAAACATCTTAGCTGTGATTGCTGAGTTGATGGCAATTTCAGCCAATGCTTCTGCATCTGGATTGATGTTGATGGCACAGTCTCCAAATAAGTAACGTTCAGTACCACGAACCATGAGGAAGGCACCTGAAGTACGAGTCACATTTGGACGAGTTTTGATGATTTGAAGGGCTGGACGAACTGTTGAAGCAGTTGAGTGAATCGCACCTGATACCATTCCATCAACCAAGCCCAGGTAAACCAACATGACACCAAAGTAGTTGACATCTTCAACCAAAACCTTGCGTGCATCTTCTTCAGACATTTTGCCCTTGCGACGCTCCACCAAGGCAGCAACCATTTCTTCAAATTGAGGATAATGTTGAGGGTCAATGACTTCATAACCATCCATGATACCTTCAATTTCAAGATAAATTTTAATTTTTTCAGGATTTCCAAGCAAAACAGGAATCACTTCTGTTTCTTTTACCAAGCGTTTAGTTGCTTGAAGAATACGAGGCTCTTCCCCTTCAGGGAGAACGATACGAGCATTTTTACCAACCAGGTTGGCTTTGAGACTTTCAAAAACTTCCATGAGTTTTCTCCTTTAAGATAATAATTATACTCTGAAACAGTTTTTATAGAGTATTAGTTGATAACTGAGTAATAAGGTTACTGAAATCATCCGGCAAGGGACTTTCTAACTGCAAGCCTTGCTCTAAAAATGGATGATAAAAGGATAGGTAATGGCAATGCAGGGCCTGACGTTGAATGCCGTCGTCCAGACTACCTCCGTACAAATCATCGCCCAACAAAGGAAAACCAATATGAGAAAAGTGGACTCGTATTTGGTGGGTTCGACCAGTATGCAGGCGAATGTCTACCAAGTGAATATTTCCATAGGAAGCGACAATCTTGTAGGAAGTATGGGCGTACTTCCCACCTTTAGCTACCCTTCTGGTGATAATAGAGTCTTCATCACGCGCAATCGGAGCAATAATTTCCCCCTCTGTTTCCAAGTGTCCATCACCTTTAACCAAAGCAAAGTAGCGTTTCTCAATGGACTTCTTCTGCAACTGCTTGTCTAATCGTGCGTGGGCATAGCCGTGCTTGGCAAAGAGCATCAAGCCAGAAGTATCTCTATCAAGTCTAGTTACAATGTGAATCTGCTGATTTTCATAGTCTTGCTTGACGTAGTAACCCTTAATAAAATTAGCGATGGTATTGGAGTGATTAACACTAGGAATAGAAGCCACTCCATAGGGTTTATTTAAGACTAGAAAATGGTCATCCTCATAGAGAATATCCAGTGGGCGCTCGATAGCTTCGAGAGTTTCAAAGCCTTCCTCAGCAGGAATATCAATGATAACTCGGTCTCCAATATCCAATAGATACGTCGCATTTTGTGGTTGATCATTGACCAGTATAGCTCCACCTCGAAACTTAATCTTAGCCAGTAGCCCCTTAGAAACCTCGTGCTTTTTTAAGAAGGTCTTAACCTTGACATGCTCATCTGCGATAAATTCAAACCTCATTCGTCCACCTCGCCGATAAAGGCATCCTTAACGCGGTTCCAGAAACTGGTATGGCTAGGAGTCGCGACAAAGTGAATCTTATGATGATCAATTTGATACTCGATTCGCTCGATACTACGAAAAGAATAGACACTATTGTCAACCGAAATGGTGTGGTAATCATTTCTTGTTGGAATGAGTTCAATCTTATCCTTCTTAGGCACAATAATGGAAGAGCCCAGCGTTCGATAGACACGATTATTAAGGCTGGCAATTTCCGTTAATTGCAAAGCTTCAATGGTAGGGTGTAAAACAGCTCCACCAAGTGATTTGTTATAGGCTGTACTACCAGTCGGTGTCGAAACTGTTAAGCCATCTCCGCGAAAACGTTCAAAGGGAACACCATTGATGACAATATCTGCCACCATGGTTCGATCGGATCTGCGAATGCTGGCTTCGTTGAGGGCACGAAAAATCTTGACCTCTCCATTTCCAAGAAAAACCTTCACATTTAGAACAGGGTAAGAAACCCTTGCTCCGGTATCTAGCTGCAAATTGGTCACTAGCTTGTCCAACTCAAAATCACGGTAGTCCGTATAGAAGCCCAAATGTCCCGTATGAACACCGATAAAGCGTACCTTATCAAGTTGGTCTTCGTACTTATGAAAGGCCGACAAGAGCATGCCATCCCCACCTATGGATATGACAATATCCGGATTGGTATCATTAAGTATAAACTGATTTCTCTTCAAACGATCTCGCAATTCATATAAAACCCTTTGACTCTGCGGTTTTCTATTGGCTATCAGGTCAATTCGTTTACCTGTATTCTTCATCTGTATCGTCACTGTTTCCTACACCATCATTTAATTTTCTACTCAAAGGATCAAAAAGGGCCTGGGCTTCTTGGATATCATCACGAATTTTACCCATTTCTTCATCTAACTGATGGGCAATCTTGGATGTAATTTCCAGTCGCTTCTTAATCTCCTCTGGGAAATCCCCTTGGTACTTGTAGTTGAGAGAATGTTCTATCGTTGCCCAAAAATTCATGGCCAAAGTACGAATTTGAATTTCTGCCAAAATAGTCTTAGCTCCATTGATGGTGTCAACCATATATTCTACTACCACATGATAAGAACGGTAGCCTGAGGCTTTTCGATGAGTAATGTAATCTCGTTCCTGTATGATCCGCATGTCCTGACGCTTGTGTAAAATTTCCACTACTTCCTTAACGTCATCTACAAACTGGACCATCACACGCAAACCAGCAATATCCTGCAAATCGTGTTCCAAGGTCGCATAAGTAATGCCACGACGAGCCATTTTTTCTTTGATGCTCTCAATCGGCTTGACTCTACCAGTCACAAACTCAATCGGAGAATGCTTATTTTGCTTACGATATTGCTTACGAATACCACGAAGTTTAATCTTTAACTCACCAACAGCTTGAATGTAAGGATCTAGAAATTCTTCCCATTCTAAGGTCATATATTCTCCCTTGTTCTCATATTATCCTTCAAAAATATCTTTGATTTTTTCTCCAGATTTATATACAATAAATACAAAGCTATTATATCATAAATCCGCTTTCAACGATAAAGAAAAGGTAAGAAAATTGAAACATTTAGAAATTGAATTGAAAACACTCTTGAAAAAAGATGAATACAATCGTCTAAAAGACCAGTTCACAGGTGTCACTCCTGTTCTTCAAAAAAATTACTACATCGACACGCCTAATTTTGAACTGCGAGAAAAGAAAGTTGCTATGCGCATTCGCACTTTTGAAGACTGGGCAGAATTGACACTCAAAGTCCCTCAAAGTGTCGGAAACATGGAGTACAATCAAAAATTACAACTAAAAGATGCTGAAAACTATCTGGCTAAGGAAGAACTTCCTCAGGGACTGGTGCTCGATGAATTAGCTAAACATGGTATCCAGAGCAAGAACTGGCAAGTGCTCGGTTGTCTAACGACACTTCGCTATGAAATGCAAACAGCTATTGGTCTCATGGCGCTGGATGAAAGTCAGTATTTTGATATGACAGATTACGAATTAGAGCTCGAAGTGGAAAATCATGAGCAAGGCAAACAGGATTTCCAACAATTTTTAGAGGAAAATCAGATTGCTTATCAAAAAGCTCCCTCAAAATTGGTCCGATTTGTCAAAAGCATGAAAAATAGCTGAAATAATCTCCATTTTTTGGTAAAATAGAAAAGATAAAATACAAAAATCCCAGTTCATATAGGCTAGGCAGATATGGCTAGGATTTAAAAAGTTTACAGAGGACGGTCTATAATGTCAGATAGAAAAAACATGAAACTTTTCGCACTCAACTCTAACCAAGAGATTGCACAGAAAATTGCACAAGCTGTTGGTGTCCCACTTGGAAAACTATCATCACGTCAATTTTCAGACGGAGAAATCCAAGTGAATATCGAAGAAAGTGTCCGTGGTTATGATGTTTACATCATCCAATCAACAAGTTTCCCTGTTAACAACCACCTAATGGAATTGTTGATCATGGTTGACGCTTGTGTGCGCGCAAGTGCCCACAGTATCAACGTTGTCCTTCCATATTTTGGCTATGCACGTCAAGACCGCATTGCTTCACCACGTGAGCCACTTACAGCTAAACTAGTTGCTAATATGCTGGTTAAGGCTGGAGTTGACCGTGTTCTTACGCTTGATTTACATGCTGTTCAGGTGCAAGGCTTCTTTGATATTCCTGTTGACAACCTCTACACAGTTCCCCTATTTGCAAAACATTACTGCGATAAGGGCCTACTTGGTTCAGATGTGGTTGTCGTTAGCCCTAAAAATTCAGGGGTAAAACGTGCTCGTAGCCTAGCTGAATACCTTGATGCTCCTATCGCCATTATCGACTATCCTCAAGACGATGCAACTCGCAACGAAGGTTATATTATTGGTGATGTTGAAGGTAAGAAAGCCATCTTGATTGATGATATTCTTAATACAGGACGTACCTTCTCTGAAGCTGCTAAAATCGTTGAACGTGAAGGAGCTACAGAAATTTATGCTGTTTCTAGCCACGGTCTCTTCGTCGAAGGAGCTGCTGAACTTCTTGACAATACTAATATTAAAGAAGTTCTTGTGACTGATTCAGTAGCAACAAAAGAAAAAACTCCTAAAAACGTATGCTACATCACTGCTAGTGAGTTAATTGGTGATGCTATCGTCCGTATCCACGAAAGAAAACCAGTCAGCCCACTCTTTGCCTACAACAAAAAGAAATAAGGTGATTCTTTGATTTATTTGGACAATGCTGCAACGACTCCTATGTCAGCAGTTGCTATCTCAGCTATGACCAAGGTTATGCAAGAAACTCATGGCAATCCATCTAGTATTCATGGTCATGGTCGTCAAGCTGGTAAACTCTTGCGAGAAGCCCGTCAGGAACTAGCTTCGTTACTGGGGACAAAACCTCAGCATATCTTTTTCACTTCTGGTGGTACTGAAGGCAACAATACTGCCATCATTGGTTACTGCCTTCGTCACCAAGAGCAAGGAAAACATATCATCACAACTGCTATTGAGCACCATGCTGTCCTTGAAACCATTGATTACTTGGTTCAACACTTTGGTTTTGAAGTAACCATTATCCAACCAGAAAATCAAGAAATCACCGCCCAACAAATTCAAAAGGCTTTGCGTGACGATACGATTTTAGTTTCTACCATGTTTGCTAATAATGAGACAGGAAACCTATTGCCCATTGCTGAAATTGGCCAAATACTCAAGCAACACCCAGCCGCCTATCATGTCGATGCAGTTCAGGCTATTGGTAAAATCCCTATACACCCAGAAGAATTGGGCATTGATTTTCTCACTGCTTCTGCCCACAAGTTCCATGGTCCTAAGGGAATCGGTTTTCTCTACGCTTCTAGCATGGACTTTGATTCCTATCTCCATGGTGGAGACCAAGAACAGAAAAAACGTGCAGGGACTGAAAATCTAGCTGCCATAGTGGCTATGGTTGCAGCCCTAAAAGAAGACCTAGAAAAACAAGAAGAACATTTTCAACATGTACAAAATTTAGAAACTGCTTTTCTGGCAGAGCTAGAGGGAGTTCAATATTACCTGAATAGAGGCGAACACCATCTCCCTTATGTTCTCAATATTGGATTTCCTGACCAGAAAAATGACCTCTTACTCCTTCGTCTAGATTTAGCTGGAATTTCTATCTCTACTGGCTCAGCCTGTACGGCAGGCATTGTCCAATCCAGCCATGTTCTTGAAGCTATGTACGGAGCAAATTCAGAACGCTTGAAGGAATCCGTTCGCATCAGTTTGTCGCCACAAAATACCGTTGAAGACCTACAAACCCTCGCAAAAACCTTAAAAGAAATTATCGGAGGTTAGCCATATGGCATTTGAAAAAACCATTCAGTTAAAAAATTGTCGTTACGACTACACTCTTAGCCCTTCTGTTAAAAAATTCACCCTTAAGGACAACACCTTTTTTGAGACTAAGGTTGGTAACTATGAATTGACTCGCCTTTTGGAAAAAGTTCCGAACAGCGGTGAGGGATTCCAACTCAAAATCATCATTAACAAGGAACTTACAGGTGCTAAAATCAATATCACTGACAAGTTTGGGCTACGTCTAGTTGATATTTTCAAATCAGAAGACCACCACATTCATCAGGAAAAATTCTATTTCCTCATGGATAGCTTGGTAGAACGTGGTGTCTTTACAAAATCTGAAAGATAGGTCCCATATGTTTGAACTGACCTATAAGGATAACTATCATGTAGAGCGGACTCTCAAGTATGAAGATTATGAGGCTCTCATGCTGGCTCTGTCAGGATGTGTGACCCTACCAGATACACTTTATGTGACTTCTCTGACTTTTAATGGCCAGAAAGTTTATCAGGGTCTGGTCGGAGACCTCTACCGATTTCTATCACATGCAGATTTTTTACATCAAAACTAAGATTTTTCTTAGTTTTTTCTTGTTTTTGTTGATTTTTTCACAATGTTTCTATAAAATAGAAGAATAGAAAGGTTGTGATTTTGTGAAAGATAAACAGTCTGCTATTCCAAAAGCTACAGCGAAAAGACTCTCTCTCTACTATCGAATTTTTAAGAGATTTCATGCAGAAAAGATTGAACGTGCCAACTCTAAGCAAATTGCAGAGGCCATTGGGATTGATTCCGCGACCGTACGTCGTGATTTTTCCTATTTTGGTGAACTTGGTCGTCGTGGCTTTGGCTATGATGTCAAAAAACTGATGACGTTTTTTGCCGATTTGCTCAATGATAACTCCATTACCAATGTCATGCTTGTAGGTATTGGAAATATGGGCCATGCCCTTCTCCACTACCGCTTCCACGAACGTAACAAGATGAAGATTATCATGGCCTTTGACCTAGATGACCATCCTGAAGTCGGTAGCCAAACCCCTGATGGGATTCCTATTTACGGAATTTCTCAAATCAAGGATAAAATCAAGGATGCTGATGTTAAGACTGCTATCCTGACCGTTCCCAGCGTTAAGTCACAAGAGGTTGCTAATCTCTTGGTGGATGCTGGCGTGAAAGGAATTCTCAGTTTTTCACCTGTCCATCTGCATTTACCAAAAGATGTGGTCGTTCAGTACGTAGATTTGACAAGTGAACTCCAAACCCTCCTCTATTTCATGCGAAAAGAGGATTAGAAAGCGAACATCATTTTATGAAAAAACCAGTTATAGGGATTACAGGAAACGAAAAAACTCATCCAGATGATGACATCATGATGAGCTACGTAGCAAAAGGCTTTGTTGAAGGCGTTAAAGACGCTGGAGGGATTCCCATCATCCTACCGATTGGTGATCAAGAAATGGCTAGCCACTATATCAGTATGATTGACAAACTCATCTTGACAGGTGGGCAAAATGTTGATCCAAAATTCTATGGTGAACCAAAAACCATCGACAGCGATGACTACCATCTTCAAAGAGATATCTTTGAACTAGCCCTCATCAAGGAAGCTATTAAACAGAAAAAGCCAATTTTTTCTGTCTGCCGTGGAACACAACTCTTTAACGTTGCCATGGGTGGAACTTTGTACCAAGATATCGAAGATCACTGGCAGGATTGTTCTGCCGAGTACACAACCCAACGCTTAGTGACAGAACCAAATACCGTTCTCCGAGAAATCTATGGAGAAATCTCCCATATCAACTCCTTCCACCATCAGAGTATTAAGGATTTAGCACCTAACTTAAAGATTGCAGCTCATGATCCTAAGGATGGTATCATTGAAGCTGTCATGAGTACGGATGATGTCGCCTTTCTCGGTGTCCAATGGCATCCAGAATTTCTATTTGAAAATCGTCCCAAAGATAAAAACCTCTTTGACTATGTCGTTAATGAACTTTAAATTAAATCTGTTTTTTCACGGTAACTAAAGTAACTAGAATGTGAGACAATCAAATGGTCCAAGAGGACAATTCCCATCAGGTCGCAGGCTTCTTTGACAAGTTTAGTGACATGATCATCATTACGGCTAGGCGCTACTGCTCCTGAAGGATGATTGTGAACCAAGATAAGAGATGTCGCCATATGCTTGATAGCATAGTGAAGAATCTCTCGAGGCTCAGCGATACTACGAGTTGCAGAACCGATAAAAATGGTCTGTTGATGGATGATTTGATTTTGAGTATTGAGATAGAGCGCCACCAGGTGCTCTTGTTTTTTGTCCCCTAATTCCTGCTGCATCTTCTTGGCCAACTTTTGGCTACTGAGAATACTTTCCATCTCAATGGTCTCATGCTTGTGAATACGATGCCCCAGTTCAATCATAGCTTGTAATTCTATAGCCTTAACACGACCGATACCAGACAGACTCTGCATTTCCTGCAGGGTCATTTTTTTCAAATCCGTTAGACTTGAAAGGTTGTTCAAGACTTTCTGGGCAATTTCAAAAACACTAGCCTGACGTGTTCCTGTCCTGAGTAAAATAGCTAGCAACTCTTGATTACTGAGCGCTTCTACTCCTTCCTTGGCCAATCTCTCTCTTGGCAATAATGAATCTTCTTGGAATGAAATACTGTACATAAAAATCCTCCTCACTTTATTATTCGTGAGAAGGATGGAAAATTAGATTTTTTTCTCAATTGGAGCCACACTGGCTAAAAGTTTTTTCAAACCTACTTCTGGGAAATTGATTTTTAATTCCTGCGTAGCACCGCTACCTGAAACTTCCAGAACGGTTCCCTCTCCCCATTTCTTGTGGAGGGCAATGTCACCAATAGACCAATTTGCCTCACTAGACACGGATTTTGCGCCAGCTGTAAATTGACCAAATGGGAGACCTCTTGACTGGATAGTTTTTGGAGCAGCACTGCGTTTACGCTCTTGAAGGGCCTGGGCAAGACTCATACCTTGACCGAAGGCAAGGCCACCACTGCTATAAGATGCCTTAAAGCTTGTATTGGCTGGACGGGCCAATCCTTGATACTCAAGTAAGTCTGAACTGATTTCGTTAATAAAACGAGTTGGACGGTTGTAGTTGGTACGACCAAAAAGCAGGCGCGAATTGGCATTGGTCAGATAGAGAATTTTCTCTGCACGCGTAATTCCTACATAGGCCAGACGGCGCTCTTCTTCCAATTCATCTTGATCTTCAGCAGCACGACTAAGTGGAAAGACATTTTCTTCCATCCCAATCAAAAAGACAACTGGAAACTCGAGACCTTTGGCAGCATGCAGGGTCATCAAGGTCACTTCTGATGTCTCCTGACTACCTGAATCTGTGTCGGCAATCAAGGCCAAGTCATTTAAGAAACGACTCAGTTTGTCCAGACCAGTTTCCTCTTCTGGCCCATCAGAGGTATCATCAAAGTTTTTCGTTACAGAAAGGAACTCTTCGATATTTTCAACCCTAGCCTTGCTTTCTAAGGTCGCTTGAGCATTTAGAATATCGACGTAACCTGTTTTTTCAAGGACAGCCTCAACCAACTCAGTAATAGTTAAGTGTTCTAGCTGCTCACGTAAATCTAGAATCATATTGGCAAAATCCCAGATAGACTGGGCTGCTTTACCCTTGATACCAGATAACATGATATTAGCTGAAGCATCTAGCATGGACATGTCTTGCATATTCGCAAAGTCACGGATTTTCTCAACTGTACCTGGCCCAATTCCACGCTTCGGTTCGTTGATAATACGTTCAAAGCTGATATTGTCACTCAAATTAGCAATGAGGTTGAGGTAAGCGATAATATCGCGAATTTCCTTACGGCTGTAGAACTTGGTTCCTCCGACCATTGTATAAGGGATATTTGACTTGAGCAGGGCTTCCTCAATAGTACGGGACTGCGCATTAGTCCGATAGAGAACTGCAAAATCCTTGTGAAGGAAGTTTTGACTCCGACCAAGTTCATCAATGGTTTTGGCTACAAACACAGCCTCATCTAGCTCATCATTGGCACGATAATAAACGATTTGCTCCCCATCTGCATTCTGGGTCCAGAGATTCTTAGGACGGCGGTTTTTATTGTTTTTAATGACCTCGTTGGCCGCTTGGAGAATGGTTTTGGTTGAACGGTAATTCTCCTCCAACAAAACAACCTTGGCTTGGGGATAATCTTTCTCAAAATCCAAAATATTCTGCATATCAGCACCACGCCAACCGTAGATAGACTGGTCAGCATCCCCAACCACACAGATATTTTTAAAACGGGAAGCCAAGAGTTTGACCAATTGGTACTGGGCATGGTTGGTATCTTGGTATTCATCAACATGGATGTATTGAAACTTCTGCTGGTAGTAGGTCAAAACATCAGGATTCTGATCAAAGAGACGCAGGGTCAGCATAATCAAATCATCAAAGTCAACCGACTCCGACTGACGCAGTTCTTTTTGGTAAGCAGTGTAACACTGGGCCACGATTTGCGTATACATATCACCAGCTTGGGCAGCATAGGCAACATCATCAATCAGATCATTCTTAGCATTGGAAATAGTTCCTAAGATGCTCCGTTCATTCCATTTTTTAGGATCCAAGTTCAACTGCTTGAGAATGCGTTTCATGAGCGTTCGCTGTTCACCAGGATCTACAATAGTAAAATTGCGATTGTAGCCAATATGGTCCGCATCGCGACGCAAAATACGAACACACATGGAGTGGAAGGTCGCAATCAGACAGTCCTGAGTGGCTGGATTGAGGCTATAAGCACGCTCCTTCATCTCACGCGCAGCCTTGTTAGTAAAGGTAATGGCCAAGATATTCCAAGGATTGACCAGCTTTTCATCAATCAGATAAGCAATGCGGTGGGTCAAAACACGGGTCTTTCCAGAACCAGCCCCTGCCATGATCAACAAGGGACCTTCTGTCGTTTGTACCGCCTCAGCCTGACGGTCATTCATTCCATTTAATAATGCGTTCATCTTCTCTTCCTTACTCTTGAAGTCAATATTTCTATTATATCAGAATTCAGGGAAAATATCTTTACCTAGACTGGTTACGTCTAGAAGGCAACTTCTTATATCTAGATAAAAAATGAGCTTGGATAGTGTTTCCAAACTCATTTATTACTCAATGAAAATCGAAGTGCAAACTAGGAAGCTAGCCGCAGGCTGTACTTGAGTACGGCAAGGTAAAGCTGACGTGGTTTGAAGAGATTTTCGAAGAGTATAAAGTCAATTGCAATATACTAGAACAAGCCTAATACTGTTCCATCACTTTCAACATCCATGTTGAGAGCTGCTGGACGTTTTGGTAGGCCTGGCATGGTCATGACATCACCAGTTAAGGCAACGATAAAGCCTGCACCTAATTTTGGTACCAATTCACGAATGGTAATTTCAAAGTTTTCAGGTGCTCCAAGGGCATTTGGATTGTCTGAGAAGCTATACTGGGTCTTAGCCATACAGATTGGCAATTTGTCCCAACCGTTTTGAACGATTTGAGCGATTTGAGTTTGAGCTTTCTTCTCAAAGTTCACTTTGCTACCACGGTAGATTTCAGTAACAATCTTTTCAATCTTTTCTTGAACAGAAAGGTCATTGTCATACAAACGTTTATAGTTAGCTGGAGTTTCAGCAATAGTCTTGACAACCGTTTCAGCAAGTGCTACTCCACCTTCTGCACCATCAGCCCAGACACTTGCCAACTCAACTGGTACATCGATTGAGGCACAAAGTTCTTTCAAGGCTACAATTTCAGCTTCTGTATCAGAGACAAATTCGTTAATAGCCACAACTGCTGGAATACCAAACTTACGGATATTTTCAACGTGGCGTTTCAAGTTTGCAAAACCTGCACGAACCGCCTCCACATTTTCCTCTGTAAGAGCGTCTTTAGCCACACCACCATTCATCTTAAGGGCACGAAGAGTTGCGACAATAACTACTGCATCTGGAGAAGTTGGCAAGTTTGGTGTCTTGATATCAAGGAATTTCTCAGCACCAAGGTCCGCACCAAAACCAGCTTCAGTGACTGTATAATCAGCCAAGTGAAGGGCTGTTGTAGTTGCCAAGACTGAATTACATCCATGAGCAATATTGGCAAATGGACCACCGTGCACAAAGGCAGGTGTACCGTAAATTGTCTGAACCAGGTTCGGTTTAATAGCATCCTTCAAAATCAAAGCTAAGGCACCTTCAACCTGCAAATCACCTACAGAAACTGGTGTACGGTCGTAACGATAACCAATAACAATATTAGCCAAACGGCGTTTCAAGTCCTCGATGTCCGTAGCCAAGCAAAGAATCGCCATGATTTCGGAAGCGACGGTAATGTCAAAGCCATCCTCACGAGGAATACCGTTTAGAGGGCCACCAAGTCCTACGGTCACGTGACGAAGTGCTCGGTCGTTCAAGTCCACTACACGTTTCCAGAGAATACGACGTTGGTCAATTCCCAACTCATTTCCTTGGTGTAAGTGGTTGTCAATCAAGGCAGAAAGAGCATTGTTAGCAGTTGTAATGGCATGCATATCCCCAGTAAAGTGAAGGTTGATGTCTTCCATTGGTAGAACTTGGGCATAACCACCACCAGCAGCACCACCCTTAATCCCCATTACTGGACCAAGAGATGGTTCGCGGATAGCAATCATTGTTTTCTTGCCAATCTTATTCAAGGCATCCGCCAAACCAATGGTAATGGTTGATTTTCCTTCACCTGCAGGTGTTGGGTTGATGGCAGTAACCAGAATCAATTTTCCAACTGGATTGCTCTCAACTGCACGAATTTTATCAAAGCTGAGCTTAGCCTTGTACTTTCCGTACAACTCCAAATCGTCGTAAGAAATACCAAGTTTCTCTACAACATCAACGATTGGCTTCAACTCAATACTCTGTGCGATTTCAATATCTGTTTTCATTCAAAACTCCTCTAACCTCTTATATGATAATTCATTATAACACAAAACAAGATTTTTAACATCCGAAAACTCTCTAAACGTTCGTAAATATCCCTGTTTTTAAGGTTTTTAGAGTCCTTTCTTAAATTTTATATGGCTTTATAGTTTGAAACTATATTCTTTTCTTTTACCGAAATTTTATCACTTTCATTTTACTTACCGTTTATTTTTGTGTACAATAGTGCTATGAAAATTTTAGTTACATCGGGCGGTACCAGTGAAGCTATTGATAGCGTCCGCTCTATCACTAACCATTCTACGGGTCACTTGGGGAAAAACATCACAGAAACATTGCTTGCTGCGGGGCATGAAGTTTGTCTGATAACAACAAAACGAGCTGTGAAGCCAGAACCCCATCCCAACCTAAGTATTCGAGAAATTAACAATACAAACGACCTTCTCCTTGAAATGCAAGAACGTGTCAAGGACTATCAGGTCTTGATTCACTCAATGGCTGTGTCTGATTACACTCCTGTTTATATGACAGGTCTAGAGGAAGTTCAGTCTAGTTCCAATCTAGAAGAATTTTTAAGCAAGCAGAATCATCAGGCAAAGATTTCTTCGACTGATGAGATTCAGGTTTTATTCCTAAAAAAGACTCCAAAAATCATCTCTCTAATCAAGGAATGGAATCCTGCTATTCACCTGATTGGTTTCAAACTGCTGGTTGATGTTACCGAAGATCATCTGGTTGACATTGCCCGAAAAAGTCTTATAAAGAACCAAGCAGACTTGATTATCGCAAATGACCTCACTCAAATCTCAGCAAACCAGCACAGAGCAATCTTTGTTGAAAAAGATCAGCTTCAAACAGTCCAGACTAAAGAAGAAATTGCAGAACTCCTCCTTGAAAAAATTCAAGCTTATCATTCATAGAAAGGAAAGCTATGGCACATATTCTCTTGGCTGTAACGGGCTCAATCGCCTCTTACAAGTCGGCAGATTTAGTTAGTTCGCTTAAAAAACAAGGCCATCAAGTCACTGTCTTAATGACCCAGGCTGCTACAGAGTTTATCCAACCTTTGACTCTACAGGTATTATCACAGAATCCTGTCCACCTGGATGTCATGAAGGAACCCTATCCTGAACAGGTTAATCATATCGAACTTGGTAAAGAAACGGATTTATTTATCGTGGTACCTGCAACAGCTAACACTATTGCAAAACTAGCCCACGGCTTTGCGGACAACATGATAACCTGTATGGCTCTGGCCTTGCCAAGTCATATTCCTAAACTAATAGCTCCTGCTATGAATACAAAAATGTATGACCATCCAGCAACTCAGGCTAATCTGAAAACATTAGAAACCTACGGCTATCAGCTGATTGCTCCTAAGGAATCCCTACTAGCTTGTGGAGACCACGGACGAGGAGCCTTAGCTGACCTCACAATTATTTTAGAAAGAATAAAGGAAACTCTCGATGAAAAAACGCTCTAATATTGCGCCTATTGCTATCTTCTTTGCAACTATGCTTGTGATTCATTTTCTGAGCTCACTTATCTTTAACCTTTTTCCATTCCCAATCAAACCGACCATCGTTCATATTCCTGTCATTATTGCTAGCATTATTTACGGTCCACGAGTTGGGGTTACACTTGGATTTTTGATGGGACTACTTAGTTTGACCGTTAATACAATTACGATTCTGCCAACCAGCTACCTCTTCTCACCATTTGTACCAAACGGAAATATCTACTCAGCTATCATTGCCATTGTCCCACGTATTTTGATTGGTTTAACTCCTTATCTAGTCTATAAACTGATGAGAAACAAGACTGGGTTAATCCTAGCTGGTGCCCTTGGTTCACTTACCAACACAGTCTTTGTACTTGGTGGAATTTTCTACCTTTTTGGAAATGTCTTTGATGGTAATATCCAAAAACTCCTAGCAACTGTTATCTCAACAAATTCAATTGCCGAATTAGTTATTTCTGCAGTTCTTACTCTAGCTATTGTTCCACGACTACAAACTTTGAAGAAATAAAAACAATCTCCGCTTTCAAGCTCGAAGGTGGAGATTTTGTTTGATGTAGTTTGTTTTTTAGTGAAATTTTTACCAGCTTTCAACTTAAAAATGACCTATAAACCTAAGTAAATCCTTGCTTTATTGTCTTGTTTGGTGTACTATACTAGTGTATATACAGTTAAAAGGAGATTCTTATGAACACACGGAAAAAGACACAATTTATGACAATGACTGCCCTCTTAACGGCTATTGCAATTTTGATTCCAATTGTTATGCCTTTTAAGATTGTCATTCCACCTGCTTCCTATACTTTAGGAAGCCACATCGCTATTTTTATCGCCATGTTCTTATCGCCCTTGATGGCTGTTTTTGTCATCTTAGCCTCTAGTTTTGGATTTTTGATGGCTGGCTATCCCATGGTGATCGTTTTTCGAGCTTTTTCCCATATCTTTTTTGGGACTTTGGGGGCTCTTTACCTACAAAAATTCCCCGATACCCTAGATAAACCAAAATCTTCCTGGGTTTTCAACTTTGTGTTAGCGCTTGTCCATGCTCTTGCTGAAGTATTAGCTTGTGTCGTTTTTTATGCAACTTCGGGTACCAATGTAGAAAATATGTTTTATGTTCTATTTATACTAGTTGGATTTGGCACAATTATCCATAGTATGGTAGACTATACATTAGCACTAGCTGTCTATAAAGTGCTTCGAAAACGCCGTTAAAAGGAAAAGCTATGACAAAAGATCGCAAACAAGCCCTGCTCCAACTCTTGAAAGAAACTCCTAAAGCCCTCAATGGCCAAAGTTTAGCTGAACATTTTCATGTTACACGCCAGGTCATTGTACAGGACATTGCAATTTTAAGAGCCGATGGCGCTCCTATCCTATCCACCAATCGTGGCTACGTCTATAAGCAAATTGAAACCAACCCTTATGTTCACAAACTTTTCAAGGTGAAACATGAAGTTGAAGAAATCGGTCAAGAACTCCTTGCTATCGTTGATAATGGTGGACGTGTTCAAAATACCTTGATTGACCATCCCGTTTATGGAGAAATCGAAACCTTGCTGAAACTGTCTTGTCGCCGAGACGTGCAACATTTTCTAGAACAAGTCGAGCATTCAGATTTTAGACCTCTGTCTGAATTGACAGATGGCATCCATTACCACCTAGTCGAAGCTGAAACACAGCAAGACCTCCGCTATATCGAGGAGGCCTTGGATCAGCTAGGTTATTTAGTAAAAGACTAGAAGATTTTCTTCTCCCAGCCATCTTCTATACGATGACGGTAGAAAAATTCAGATTTGTCCGGAGCTTCCATCATCTCCATCAAAGGTAGCATATCATAGGCCAGATCCAAGTTTGGAATCTGGTCTTTTTGAATCCAATAGCTCAAATAGTAACAATGATATTTAAAAACCACATTGAATGAAAATTAACAACTACTTGCTTACTAAAAATATATCACCAGTTATGTTGATCAACATTATCCTTAGTCACAAGATAAATTGGAGAAACTGTTTCTTTTTCCAGTTTTTTCCCTTGATAATGATCTATTGCTGATTGAATAGCAATTTCACCCATCTTAGCTGGTTGCTGAGCAATAGTGGCAGTAATATCACCTTTTGCAATAGCATCATGTGCATCTGGTTGACCATCAATACCAACAATTAATACATTGCTAAGACCAGCTGCTTTTACTGCTTGTGCAGCTCCTAACGCCATCTCATCATTCTGTGCAAAGATTGCTTGCACTTCTTTGTTTCCTTGAATCATATTTTGCGCTGTATTCAAAGCTTTTGCGCGGTCAAAATTAGCGGATTGACTAGAAAGAACATCTAAATTTGTCTTTGAAATTTGTTCAAATCCTTTACCTCTATCTACAGTTGCAGAAGCGCCAGGGACTCCTGATAATTCAAAAGTTTTTGCTTTTTCTCCCAATTGCTTGGTAATAAATTCTGCAGCCATTTTACCTGCTTCTACGTTATCAGAAGCAACAGTTGTCAAGACTTCACCTCCATTACTACCGCGGTCAATTAAGATTACTGGAATATTTGCATTATTAGCAGCTTTAATAGATGTAACAATTGCATCAGAATCAACTGGATTAATTAGTAAAGCATCTACATTTTGACTAATAAAATTTTGAATATCATCTGCTTGTCTAGCAGCATCATCTTGTGCATCTGCTATCTTCAAAGTTACTTCTTTTTCTCCTGCAGCTTTTTCAAGACCATCTTTCATAGCTACAAAATAGGGATTGTTAGTAGTTGAAATAGAAACTCCTAATTTTAATTCTTTTGCCGACTTTTGAATCGTAGATTTATTATCATTTGATGAATTTCCTAAACCAGTTTTTCCACAAGCTACTAAAGCAAAAATAAATGTTACAAACAAAGCAAAAATGCTAATTTTTTTAATAATTTTCATGTTATTACTCCTCGTAATATATATCTATAGGGATAGTTTCAATCCCGATTATTGTATGTCATCTAATAAATTGTTACTATTTACAAAAAAAATTGAAAATTATTCTACTGTTTTACAACTTTAAAACGATCAATCAGAACAGCAATTAAGATTACAACTCCTTTTACTACTTGTTGCCAAAATGCTGAAACACCGATAATATTAAGTCCATTATTCAAAACCCCAATAATTAAAGCACCTATTAAGGTCCCCAGTATACGACCTTTGCCTCCAGATAAAGAGGTTCCCCCAAGAACAACAGCTGCAATAGCATCCATTTCATAACTAGCACCTGCTGTTGGTTGAGCAGAACTTAAGCGTGATGTTATAATCAATCCAGAAATTGAAGCCATAATACCTGATATTGAATAAATGATAATTTTCACTTTATTTAATTTTAAACCTGATATATATGCTGCTTTTTCATTCCCCCCTATAGCATATACAGATTTACCAAATGCTGTTTTATGAAGTAAAACATATAAAATAATAAATACAATAAACATAATAATTACAGGAAATGGAATTCCGACTATGTAACCTTGCCCCAAAAATTGAAATAAGAATGTATCACTTAATCCTTTTGTAATAGGATTCCCATTTGTATAAACAAGTGTTGCGCCTCTAAAAATAGTCATAGTTGCTAAAGTAACGATAAATGGAGCTAATTTCCCGTAGGAAATCAATAAACCATTCATCACCCCCAGAATGCAACCTAAAATTAAAGAGATTAGAATTGCTAATGTAACAGGCATTCCAGATCCTAATAGGCCAGCTGTTAGCGCACTGGATAAGGCTAAAATTGATCCAACTGATAAATCAATTCCACCTGTTAGAATAACAAAGGTCATTCCAAAAGCAATCAGTGCATTTGATGTTACTTGCAATAGTAAATTTAACAGATTATTTGCTGTTAAAAAATTTGAATTGATAATAGTGATGACAGCCATTAAAATTATCAATGCTATTACTGTTGTCAATTCTGACATATACTTCATAGTATTTTTCACACTATTGTCCTCCTGTGGCTAGTTGCATAACTTTTTCTTGTGTAGCTTCTTGACGTGTTAATTCTCCACTAATTCTTCCTTCATGCATGACCATAATGCGATCACTGACTCCGATCACTTCTGGTAAATCTGAAGATACCATAATAATCGGCACACCTCGTTCAGCCAATTCATTCATTAATTGGTAAATTTCACGCTTAGCACCAACATCTACCCCACGAGTTGGCTCATCTAGAATCAGTACTTTTGGAGCAATACCTATCCATTTTGCTAAAACTACTTTCTGTTGATTACCACCAGAAAGTGTCCCAACTTCCTTATCTGGATAACCTGATTTAATTCGTAGCCTATCAATTAAACGTTGTACAAATATACCACTTGTTTTATTATCGAAAATGCCATTTTTAACAAAATCACGAGTACTAGGTAAAGTCATATTATCTTTAATAGAAAAATCTAAAATCAATCCCTCATCTTTACGATCTTCTGTTAAGAAACCAATTCCATGCTTAATTGCTTCAAAAGGATTTTTAATTATCAGTTGTTCTCCGTTTATTATAATTTGACCAGATTTTAAAGAATCAATTCCAAAAATTGCTCGCATTATTTCAGTACGACCAGCACCCATCAAACCAGAAAAACCAAGAATTTCCCCTTGACGTACATAGAAAGAAATATCCGTAAAAGCATCACCAGAAAGATTCTTAGCTTGAAAAACAATATTCCCAATCTCAGCCTTTTTTTCTGGATAATAATCTTCTAATTCACGGCCTACCATCTTCTGAACTAATTCATCTGCATTAGTTAACTTCGTTCTCTTGGTATCAATTACAAACCCATCCCTCATAACAGTTATAAGATCTGTAATCTTAAAGATTTCTTCCATCCGATGTGAAATATACACAATACCTACACCATCAGATTTTAATCCTTCTATCACTTTAAAAAGTGTTTCAGTTTCACGATCAGTTAAAGCTGCTGTGGGTTCATCCATAATTAACAAGGAAACTTCTGATAATAAACATTTTGCTATTTCTATCATTTGTTGTTGTCCGACTGATAATTGACCAATGATTGCATCGAGAGGAATAGAGATATTAAGACGTTTAAATGCTTCTTTAGCTTTCCTTTCCATACTAGCTTTATCTAGAAACCCAATCGAATTTTTAATTTCTCTTCCTAAAAAAAGATTATCAAGTACAGTCATATCTGGCCAAGTATTCATTTCTTGATGAATAAAACTCAGTCCAAACCGTTCTGCCTCTTGAGGATTAGAAAATGTTTTTTCTTTTCCATCAATAAAAATAGTTCCTGAAGTAGCTGGAAAAAGTCCAGTTAAAATATTCATTAAGGTTGATTTGCCTGCACCATTCTCTCCCATTAAAGCATGAACTTCTCCTGAATTAAGAACCAAATCAATACTTTCTAAAACACGATTATTCCCAAAAGATTTTGAAATGTTCTTCATTTCAATTTTCATAGGCAACTCCCTTCTAAATAATAACTCCTGATTGCAAGATTATATTCGAATATGGTGTATCTTCCCCAGTGCGAATAACTGCCTTAACTGTAGTATTCATAGCTTTCAATTCTTCATGACTAATATATTCAATAATTATATTCGATCCTAAAAGATCTAGAACTGCTTGCCACTGTTCTTTGTTTTTTTCCTTAATTTCTTCTGCTAAGAAAATTTTTTCAATAAGTACATGATCTGAATATTCTTTTAAAACTTCTAAAAAACTTGGACTACCTTTTCTTAATGCTAAATCAATTTTATCAATACCTTTTGGAACTGGCAATCCTAAATCTCCAATACAAACCAAATCCATATGACCTAAATCATCAGCTAGTTTTGCTATATTACTATTTAAAATCCCATATTTCTTCATATCCTGGATGCTCCTTTATTTCTTTCAAACTCGGCATGCCACCTTGCGCTCCAAATCTTTGAACAGAAAGATGTGAAGCAATCGTTGCAAAGGACAATGCAACATTCATCTCTTTTCCTTTTGAGACAGCATAAGCAAAAGCACCATTAAACGTATCTCCTGCTCCTGTAGTATCAACTACTTCTGCTTTTATAGCAGGAATCTTCTGAACTGCTGCCCCATCATAATAAATAGAACCTTCAACTCCTAATGTCACAATCATTTTATTAGGATAAATTTTAATAATTTCTTCTAATTTCTTATCTGGAAAAAGCTCTGAACATTCATGCTCATTAGGAGTAATAAAATCACAAAAAGGAATCATCTCTATATCTGTTTCTCTAGCTGGTGCAGGATTGTAAAGTACCTTAACTTTATTTTCTTGACAAAATTTAGCTATAGATAGGTTGGCTTCATGTGGTATTTCATTCTGTAATACAACAATACTTGCTTCACTAATCAATTCCCACTCATTTTTCCAATCATTTGTTTTAACTAAATTATTCGCTCCGGGATAATAAATAATTCTATTATCACCTCCATATAAAGTAATTTGTGCAACTCCTGTAGATTGTGGTACCGTTCCCACATGTTCTGTAGAAATATTATTATTTTGCAGATTACTTAGTAAATCTGCTGAAAAAATATCTTCTCCGACGTTTCCAAATATGTAAATATTATCTTCTACACTGGATAATCTACCAATAGCTACAGCTTGATTTGCACCTTTTCCACCCGGAACTATATTAAATGAATCCCCAAAAATCGTTTCACCTCCTTCTGGAATCCTTTTTGTTCTCATAACTAAGTCCATTGAAATACTTCCAACAACAACAATTTTACTCATTACTTTCTCCTTAATGTATTTCTTTCTACGTATCTAACAGGTAGTTTAATTTTAGCTTCATCTATAGAGAACTTATTTGCCATATTATAGATTAGCTTTGCAGCCTGTTCTCCCATTTTATATGATGATTGGTGAATAGTTGATAAAGAAGGATAAATAAATTGACTAAGTACAATATCATCATAACCAATGATTTGAATATCATCTGGGATTTTTTTACCAATTGCTAAAATTTCATGAATATAAGCTATCGCATGAATATCAGAAGGCGCTATAATACTATCAATATTTGGATTTCTTTTTAGATTCTCTTTAGCTTCTGTTTGAATTTTTTCAAACTCAAATGTTTCACTTTCTTCAATACGAATCTCTAAAGATTTATTCCTCAAATAGTTTAAACTTGCTTCAAATCGTTCCGCAATGTTCTCAGCTTTATCATCTAAAACTTTAATAATCATAACTTGCTTAGCGCCAGCATTCCAAATTGCTTTAGCAGCCAAACGTCCACCCAACTGATTATCAGAAAAGACACCGTAACCTGTATCTTTACTAATCCGGTCAACCACAACGACAGGTAACGTCAGATTTGGAAATTCCTTTGTAAAGTCAAGTGTCGTTATAATACCAGCTGCATTTGTTTTTAACAAAAGGTTTATATATTCTTCTAACGAATCATGATCTGAAATAGTACCAACCATAATCCTATAACCTTTATCTTTCAAATATGATTCAGCTCCTCGAACCAATCTTGGGAAGAAGGGATTAGAAATATCTGGCAATAAGAGTCCTACCATTTGATTTTTTTTAGTTTTCAAAGATTGTGCTAATACATTCGGCGTGTAATTTAATTTCTTGATAGCATTTTTTATCTTTTCTCTAGCATCATCTCCGACATAGCCTTTTTTCGAAATATATCTTGAAACTGTTGATTTTGATACTCCAGCTTCTTCAGCAACCTGTTTTATTGTAGTCATCACTCCTCCTTCTTACGTTGTGGAACCGTTCCCTTATTTATATAGTAAGCGTTTTCTTTTATTTTGTCAATACTTTTTTAGAAATATTTTAAATTTATTTCAGAGTACACATGTTTTTACTAATATCCTATTACTATTAGATACGAAACACAACAAGACCTCCACTATATTGAGGAGGCCTTGGATCAGCTAGGTTATTTAGTAAAAGACTAGAAGATTTTCTTCTCCCAATCATCTTCTGTACGGCGAGGGTAGAAAAACTCTGATTTGTCAGGAGCTTCCATCATCTCCATCAAGGGTAACATATCATAGGCCAGATCCAAGTTTGGAATCTGGTCTTTTTGCACCCAAGAAACTTCTCCTTCATCTGAAGAGCGAAGGCTACCAGAGAACTCAGTCGCCTTATAACAAATGACAATATAGCGCCCACCTGTATCTAGTGGCCAATTTTTAATGCCGACAAGTTGAGGATTTTGGATAGTCAATCCTGTTTCTTCGTAGATTTCACGAATGACAGACTCCGCAAAAGCCTCACCATTTTCAACATGACCTCCAGGAAAGGCATAACCAGACCAGCGATTTGTTTCAGGAGAGCGATACTGCATAACCACGCGCTGAGTTTCGGGGTCTTCAATCAGACAAATGTTTGTTAAAATTGTTAATTGGGAACGGGACATATTTTCTCCTTTAGATACTATTCTAATCCAACGCCTTGACTTCCAGCATCATATCACGAATCTGAGCTGCGAGTTCAAAGTCAAGCACTTCGACAGCTTCTTGCATTTGTTTTTCTAGTTTCTTGACGAGGTCTTTGCGTTCTTGTTTATTAAGGCTATTAATATCGACTTCCTTGTCCTCTTCCTTAGCAACTGCCTTGGTAACGGCAATAAGATCACGGATTTCTTTCTTGATGGTTTGAGGTACGATACCATGCTCTTCATTATAAGCCATCTGGATTTTCCGACGGCGGGCAGTTTCATCAATGGCACGTTGCATAGACTGAGTCATCGTGTCCGCATACATGATGACATGTCCTTCGCTGTTACGGGCAGCACGTCCAATAGTTTGGATTAAGCCACGTTCGTTACGGAGGAAGCCTTCCTTGTCAGCATCTAGAATGGCTACGAGACTCACTTCAGGTACGTCAATCCCTTCACGGAGCAGGTTAATTCCGACCAAGACATCAAAGACACCCAAGCGCAGATCACGGATAATCTCCGTCCGTTCCAAGGTCTTGATATCCGAGTGCATGTACTTGACCTTGATACCCATTTCCTTGAAGTAGTCGGTCAAGTCCTCTGCCATTTTCTTAGTCAAAGTGGTGATAAAGGTTCGTTCATTCTTTTCAACACGGGCATTGATTTCACCCAAAAGGTCATCAATCTGTCCCATAGTCGGACGGACTTCTACCTCTGGATCCAAGAGTCCTGTTGGACGAATGATTTGCTCAATCACTGTCTCGGTCTGTTCATTTTCATAGTCACCAGGTGTCGCTGAAACGTAAACAATCTGATGAACGTGACTCTCAAACTCCTCCCGACGGAGAGGACGATTGTCCAAAGCTGATGGCAAACGGAAACCATAATTAACCAGCATTTCCTTACGCGAACGGTCACCATTGTACATACCTTTGATTTGTCCCATAGTCATATGACTCTCGTCAATCATAATCAAGAAATCATCTGGAAAGAAGTCGAGAAGCGTATAAGGTGGCTCACCTTCGCTACGGCCATCCATATGGCGTGAATAGTTTTCAACCCCATTTGTATAGCCCATCTCGCGCAGCATTTCGATATCGTACTCTGTCCGCTGCTTCAAACGCTGAGCTTCAAGTAATTTGCCTTCCTTCTCAAAGACAGCTAACTGCTCCTCCAACTCTGCCTGAATCTTGGCAATAGCCACTTCCATATGGTCGTCATTGGTCACAAAGTGAGTAGCTGGGAAAATCGCCAAATGATCCACTTCTCCCAATACCTGGCCTGTCAGAGCCTCAACCTCACGGATACGGTCAATCTCGTCTCCGAAAAACTCCACTCGAAAGGCATGTTCATCACGGGAAGCAGGGAAAATCTCCACTACATCCCCACGCACACGAAATCTTCCCCGTTGGAAATCAATATCATTTCGCTCAAACTGAATATCAACCAAGTCATTTAAGAGTTTATCACGAGAAATTTCAAGACCTGGACGCAGACTAACGACGCTATCAGCGTATTCCTTGGGCGAACCCAGACCATAGATACAAGAAACGGAAGCTACGACGATAACATCATTACGCTCCAAAAGGGCTGAGGTAGCTGAGTGGCGAAGCTTGTCAATCTCATCATTAACAGAGCTATCCTTTTCAATATAGGTATCGCTAGAAGGGACATAGGCCTCAGGTTGGTAATAATCATAGTAAGACACAAAGTACTCAACTGCATTTTCAGGGAAAAATTCCTTGAACTCTCCATATAGCTGGCCTGCTAGAGTTTTATTGTGGGCGATGACCAGAGTTGGTTTATTGACTTTGTAAATGACCTGACTCATGGTATAGGTCTTCCCTGTTCCGGTCGCCCCCATCAGAATCTGAGCTTTTTCTCCCCCCTCGATATTATCAACCAACTGCTCGATAGCTTGGGGTTGATCTCCTGATGGTTGATATTTTGATACTAGTTTAAATTGATTGTCTGTAATGCGGTTAATCATAAGAATCCTCTCTCCATGTGCTATTCCTATTTTAGCATACTTGTAGCATTTTCACGAAGAAAAGGACGGACCGAAGTCACATCCTTTCATTTTCTTTCTTTAATTGGTAAGCGAGATAGACAATCAAAAGTAACAAGACTAAACTTGTCATGATAGAACCTTCAATCCCAAAAGATCCTCCTGATAACCAGCCTTGATTGCCTTGTGGTAAAAAGGTCATCAAAGACGTTCCTGACGGTTGACCACTAACTAAAATCCCAAAAAGATTACCCTGAGCAAAATTCCAAGCCCCATGAATACCTGCAACACCCCAAACTGTATCGGTTTTGAGAAGATAAAGAGCCATAGCAACTCCGAATAAGAAGAGATTCATTAGAGATAGAGGTGTTAGACCAGAATTCCCAGCATGGAGCAAAGTAAAGAATAGGCTAGATATAAGAACAGCAAGTTTTAAATTGGTTCTTGAAGCCAATTGAGGAAGGAGCCATGCACGGGAAACCACTTCTTCTGTTGTCCCCTGTAAAATCCAAAATGGAATGGTAAAAATGACAAAGACAAGCGAATATGGATCCAAGTGAATGGATTCCAAACGATATTGCCCTAAGGCCACCAAACCTAGCAAGGTCAGAAGAAAAAGTGCCAGGCCTAGACCAAATCCTTTCAGAAGATTGCTGAGGCAATTCTCTCTATAAAATCCTAAAGTTCGAATAGGTCTTTTCTCTACTTTTCTAGTCCATCTGAACACAGTGTTGAGAATAAAACCAAAAGACAGCAATTCTAAAATTAAATGAAAGTCACTTGTTTTATCCATCAAGCTCTGCTGCAAGGTCTGTAAGTAGCTTGCAAGATTTTGACCAGCCTCTCCAAAATTTCTAGCAAGTCCGATGAGAGCTAACAAACTAATACCATACAGAGTATAAGCCACAAACTCTCCTATGAAGACAAAAGCAAAGGCTAACAAGGGGCTTGTGTAAATGTTTAAACTCATTTTTGAAGCTTGGAAGTCTTTAAATATTCTTTTGTTCTTCATATCCCTGTCCTCTTTTCTTCTATCATATACTATTATTATAGCACTTTATAGTAGCAATTCAAGAAAGAAAAGGAAAAAACAATGTTATATTTTCTGACACAGAAATATAAAAATTTGCCTTTTTTTACTTTTTCTGATATAATGGGAAAATATTCGGAAAAGGAGACTAAAAATGAAGAAAAAATTTCTAGCATTTTTGCTAATTTTATTCCCAATTTTCTCATTAGGTATTGCGAAAGCAGAGACGATTAAGATTGTTTCTGATACCGCCTATGCACCTTTTGAGTTTAAAGATTCAGATCAAACTTATAAAGGAATTGATGTTGACATTATCAATAAAGTCGCTGAGATTAAAGGATGGAACATTCAGATGTCCTATCCTGGATTTGACGCAGCGGTGAATGCAGTTCAAGCTGGTCAAGCTGACGCTATCATGGCAGGGATGACAAAGACGAAAGAACGTGAAAAAGTCTTCACCATGTCTGATACTTACTATGATACAAAAGTTGTCATTGCAACTACAAAGGCACACAAGATTAGTAAATATGACCAATTAACTGGCAAAACCGTTGGTGTAAAAAACGGAACTGCTGCTCAACGTTTTCTTGAAACAATCAAAGATAAATACGGCTTTACTATTAAAACATTTGACACTAGTGATTTGATGAACAACAGCTTGAGTGCTGGTGCCATCGATGCCATGATGGATGACAAACCTGTTATCGAGTATGCCATTAACCAAGGGCAAGACCTCCATATTGAAATGGATGGTGAAGCTGTAGGTAGCTTTGCTTTCGGTGTTAAAAAAGGTAGCAAATACGAGCACTTAGTCACTGAATTTAACCAAGCCTTGGCTGAAATGAAAAAAGATGGTAGTCTTGATAAAATCATCAAGAAATGGACTGCTTCATCATCTTCAGCAGTGCCAACTACATCTACTCTAGCAGGATTAAAAGCCATTCCTGTTAAAGCTAAATACATTATTGCCAGCGATTCTTCTTTTGCACCTTTTGTTTTCCAAAATTCAAGCAACCAATTTACTGGTATTGATATGGAATTGATTAAGGCAATCGCTAAAGACCAAGGTTTCGAAATTGAAATCACCAATCCTGGTTTTGATGCCGCTATCAGTGCTGTTCAAGCTGGACAAGCTGATGGTATCATTGCTGGTATGTCTGTCACAGATGCTCGTAAGGCAACTTTTGACTTCTCAGAATCATACTACACAGCCAATACTATCCTTGGTGTCAAAGAATCAAGCACCATTGCTTCTTATGAAGACTTGAAAGGGAAGACAGTTGGTGTTAAAAACGGAACTGCTTCTCAAACCTTCCTAACAGAAAATCAAAGTAAATACGGCTACAAAATTAAAACCTTCGCTGATGGTTCGTCAATGTATGACAGTTTAAATACTGGGGCCATCGATGCCGTTATGGATGATGAGCCTGTTCTCAAATATTCTATCAGCCAAGGTCAAAAATTGAAGACTCCAATCGCTGGAACTCCAATCGGTGAAACAGCCTTTGCCGTTAAAAAAGGAGCAAATCCAGAATTGATTGAAATGTTCAACAACGGACTTGCAAACCTTAAAGCAAACGGGGAATTCCAAAAGATTCTTGATAAATATCTAGCTAGCGAATCTTCATCTGCTTCAACAAGCACTGTTGATGAGACAACTATCTGGGGCTTGCTCCAAAACAACTACAAACAACTCCTTAGTGGTCTTGGTATCACTCTTGCTCTAGCTCTTATCTCATTTGCTATTGCTATTGTTATCGGGATTATCTTCGGTATGTTTAGTGTTAGCCCATACAAATCTCTTCGTGTAATCTCTGAGATTTTCGTTGACGTTATCCGTGGTATTCCATTGATGATTCTTGCAGCCTTCATCTTCTGGGGTATTCCAAACTTCATCGAGTCCATCACAGGCCAACAAAGTCCAATTAACGACTTCGTAGCTGGTACTATTGCCCTCTCACTCAACGCAGCAGCTTATATCGCTGAAATCGTTCGTGGTGGTATTCAGGCCGTTCCAGTTGGCCAAATGGAAGCCAGCCGAAGCTTGGGTATCTCTTATGGAAAAACCATGCGTAAGATTATCTTGCCACAAGCAACTAAATTAATGTTGCCAAACTTTGTTAACCAATTCGTTATCGCTCTTAAAGATACAACTATCGTATCTGCTATCGGTTTGGTTGAACTCTTCCAAACTGGTAAGATTATCATTGCCCGTAACTACCAAAGTTTCAAGATGTATGCAATTCTTGCTATCTTCTATCTTGTAATTATCACACTTTTGACTAAACTAGCGAAACGCTTAGAAAAGAGGATTCGTTAATGGCAAAATTAAAAATTGATGTAAATGATTTACACAAAAGCTACGGAAAAAATGAAGTTTTAAAAGGAATCACGACTAAGTTCTATGAAGGAGATGTCGTTTGTATCATCGGTCCTTCAGGTTCTGGTAAATCAACCTTCCTTCGTAGCCTCAATCTTCTAGAAGAAGTTACGAGCGGTCACATCACTGTGAACGGCTATGATTTAACTGAAAAAACTACCAACGTTGACCACGTCCGTGAAAATATCGGAATGGTCTTCCAACACTTCAACCTCTTCCCACACATGTCTGTATTGGACAACATTACTTTTGCTCCTATTGAGCACAAGTTGATGACTAAGGAAGAAGCTGAGAAATTGGGAATGGAGTTGCTTGAAAAGGTTGGACTAGCAGATAAAGCTAATGCCAACCCAGATAGCCTATCAGGTGGTCAAAAACAACGTGTGGCTATCGCTCGTGGACTAGCAATGAATCCAGACATCATGCTCTTTGATGAACCAACTTCAGCCCTTGACCCTGAGATGGTCGGAGACGTACTAAACGTTATGAAGGAATTGGCTGAGCAAGGCATGACCATGATTATCGTAACCCATGAGATGGGATTTGCTCGTCAGGTTGCCAACCGCGTTATCTTTACTGCAGATGGTGAATTCCTTGAAGACGGAACACCAGATCAAATCTTTGACAACCCACAACACCCACGTCTGAAAGAGTTCTTGGACAAGGTATTAAACGTCTAATACTCAAACTGTAAGGATTTCCTTGCAGTTTTTTTCTATCTCGTATTGGATTTTTTGATTTTTCGGAAAATTATGTTAGAATTAAGTTTATGAAATGAGATTTCCTCATACCTAGCAAGACTAGGAATAAAAATAGAAATTAGGTAGCTAGATGTCATCTAAGGTTATTGTTACAATTTTCGGTGCGAGTGGAGACCTGGCTAAACGCAAGCTCTACCCTTCCCTTTTTAGACTATATAAATCCGGCAATCTCTCCAAGCACTTTGCAGTTATTGGAACTGCCCGTCGTCCTTGGAGCAAGGAATATTTTGAATCTGTTGTAGTCGAATCTATCCTTGATTTGGCAGATAGTACCGAACAGGCTCAAGAATTCGCTAGTCACTTCTACTATCAAAGTCACGATGTCAATGATACGGAGCACTATATTGCTTTGCGTCAATTGCAGGCTGAACTAAATGACAAGTACCAATCTGAACACAACAAGCTCTTCTTCTTGTCTATGGCTCCTCAGTTCTTTGGAACTATTGCCAAACACCTTAAGTCTGAAAACATTGTTGACGGTAAAGGTTTTGAGCGCTTAATCGTTGAAAAACCATTTGGTACAGATTACGCAACTGCAAGCAAGTTGAATGACGAACTCCTAGCAACATTTGACGAAGAACAAATTTTCCGTATTGACCATTATCTTGGTAAGGAAATGATCCAAAGCATCTTTGCAGTTCGCTTTGCCAACCTGATTTTCGAAAACGTTTGGAACAAGGATTTTATCGACAATGTTCAAATTACCTTTGCGGAGCGCTTGGGTGTAGAAGAGCGTGGTGGCTACTATGATCAATCTGGTGCCCTCCGTGACATGGTACAAAACCATACACTCCAACTGCTTTCCCTCCTTGCCATGGACAAGCCAGCAAGCTTCACAAAAGACGAGATTCGTGCTGAAAAGATTAAGGTCTTTAAAAACCTCTATCATCCAACTGATGAAGAGCTTAAAGAGCTCTTTATCCGTGGTCAATACCGTTCAGGTAAGATTGATGGCATGAAATATATCTCTTATCGTAGCGAGCCAAATGTGAATCCAGAATCTACAACAGAAACTTTTGCATCTGGTGCCTTCTTTGTAGACAGTGATCGATTCCGTGGTGTTCCTTTCTTCTTCCGTACTGGTAAACGTCTGACTGAAAAAGGAACTCATGTCAACATCGTCTTTAAACAAATGGACTCTATCTTTGGAGAGCCACTTGCTCCAAACATTTTGACCATCTATATCCAACCAACAGAAGGCTTCTCTCTTAGCCTAAATGGGAAGCAGGTAGGAGAAGAATTTAACTTGGCTCCTAACTCACTTGATTACCGTACAGATGCGACCGCAACTGGTGCTTCTCCAGAACCATACGAGAAATTGATTTATGATGTCCTAAATAACAACTCAACTAACTTTAGCCACTGGGATGAAGTTGGTGCGTCATGGAAATTGATTGATCGTATCGAAGAGCTCTGGGCTGAAAATGGTGCCCCACTTCATGACTATAAAGCTGGAAGCATGGGACCTCAAGCTAGCTTTGACTTACTTGAAAAATTCGGTGCCAAATGGACTTGGCAACCAGATATCGCCTATCGTCAAGATGGTCGTTTAGAATAAAAAAATTTCCTGCAAGTTTGTACCTTGCAGGATTTTTGCTTCTGATTAGATTAAGCCTTCCAAAAGACCTTTCATAAAGTTTTCTGAGTTAAACTCTCCAATATCATCGATTTTTTCACCAAATCCAATCAATTTTACAGGAATATTGAGTTCCTCTCGGATAGCTAGAACAACACCACCTCGGGCAGTTCCATCAATCTTAGTCAAGACAATTCCAGTTAATGGCGTGATTTTTGAAAATTCTTTGGCCTGTACCAGGGCATTTTGACCTGTTGATGCATCAAGTGCCAAAAAGGTTTCATGCGGAGCTTCGGGCACAACACGTTTGATAATACGACCAATCTTTTCCAACTCAGCCATAAGATTATCCTTATTTTGCAGACGACCAGCGGTATCAATCATAAGAATATCGATACCTTCAGACACGGCACGTTCCATGCCATCAAATACGACACTGGCTGGGTCAGCTTTTTCAGGTCCAGTCACAACTGGAACATCCACACGGCGTCCCCATTCTGCTAATTGGGCAACGGCACCAGCACGGAAGGTATCTGCCGCAACCAACATGACCTTCTTACCAGCTTGTTTGTAGCGGTGGGCCAATTTTCCGATAGAAGTTGTTTTACCAACACCATTAACACCGACAAAGAGCATGACTGTCAAGCCATTTTGGAAGTGGATACGTTCATCGTAGTTGCCATCCTTTTCATAAAGCTCAACCAATTTCTCAATGATGACACGGCGAAGTGCGTCGGGTTTCTTGGCGTTTTCTAGCTTGGCTTCGTAGCGTAGCTCCTCGGTTAAGTTAGAAGCGACTTGGACACCAACATCACTCATGATCAGCAGTTCTTCCAGTTCCTCGAAAAATTCTTCATCAACAGAGCGGAAATTAGCAAAGAAGGCGTTCAAGCGGGCACCGAAGCCTGTACGAGTTTTCTTGAGACTTCGGTCATATTTTCCTGAACAGTTTCTTCTACCTGAGGCCTTTCTGCTTCAAGCACTTCAGAACTATTTTCTTTTACAGTCTCTAAGAGGTCAGGATTCTCTTCCTCTGGGACTTCTTGTGAGTTTGGCAATTCTTCGACTTCTTCTTGAGAAACTTCTACAACTGACTCTGAATCATAATTTTCTTCAACAGTTTTTTTGATTTCCTCTTCTTCAATCACAGGCTCTTCAAAACTTTCAACCTCTGCTTCTTCTTGAGGAATTTCCTCAGCTTCTGTAAGAGAAGACTCAACATCTTCAGACAAATCAAGATTTTCCAGAGCTTCTTTTACAACTTCTTCGATTTTAGGTTCTTCTTTTTTTCCGAATAGACGGTCAAATAATCCCATATCTTAGTTCTCCTTTAGCACATATTCTTCGATAGCCCAGGCTACAGCCTCTTCATCGTTGGTCATTGGAGTCACTACATTTGCGACTGCCTTGACTTCAGGAACAGCGTTTTGCATGGCAACACCGAGCCCTGCCCATTCAATCATAGAAAGGTCATTGGCCTCGTCACCACAGGCCATGACTTGGCTTTGGTTGATTCCGAGATGGTTGATTAGTTTTGCCAAACCTGTTGCTTTATGAACATTCTTTGGTGACCACTCTAGCAACATTTCACGTGATTTAAAGATTTCATATTGGTCAAACAATTCTGGAGAAATCTTCTGAATGGCTGCATCCAAGGGTTCTTGAGCAAAGGCAGTCACGCACTTATTGTAGGTCATTTGACTAGATAAGTCTTCAAAGTCAACTGAAACAAAAGTCAAAGCTGGATTGAATTTGGCATAAAGACTTTCTTGGTCGGATTGAATTTGATAAACAGTTCCTTCTGAGATGGCATCAAGAGGCAGTGATAATTTCTCTGTTTCCTCATACAAGCGTGCCACATCATCATATGAAAAGACTGTTTTATCAAGGATTTCACCTGTATTTTTCTGAACCAAACCACCATTAAAGGTAATCGTATACTCATCTTCCTGACCGTCAGTCCCTAGCTCATGGAGAAAGAAATCCATAGCTTTTAAGGGACGACCAGTTGTCAATACGACCTTGATACCACGATCACGCGCAGCTTTCAAGGTTGCCTTGGTACGATCCGTCAGCCTTTTATCAGTAGTCAGCAAGGTCCCGTCCAAGTCCAATGCAATCAATTTTATATCTGCCATTATAAGCCCTCCATATAAGCTATAACCGACTGGTCCTTATGGTGACCAATCACAGTCTCTGCTAATTCTAAAATTTCTGGTCGTGCATTTTCAGGAGCCACAGGATGTCCCACAACCTGCATCATATGCAAGTCATTTAGATTGTCTCCAAAAGCCATAACTTGATCCATTGTGATACCAAGTTTTTTAGCTAATTCAACAATGGCCACCCCCTTATCGACATAGTCCAGAACAATATCAATAGATTCAAAGCCAGTTGTCATAGCCTTAACACCAGGAACATGTTCATTGACCCAAGCTTCTCCAGCTTCTAGCGTTTCTTCTGTGAAGTTGGTTGTAAATTTGAAAATATCATCTGTGATATCTTCCAAACTCGCTACTTTTTGGATATTTTCATTATAGTGCTGACTCACTTTTAAATAGATCTCATCAACCGTATCTAGCACATAAGAGCCTTTTTTCCCCGTCAAGAGCAGTTTATTGATATCTACATAAGGTGAAGTTTTCAGCTTTTCAAAAGTTGCCAGATAAAAATCACGAGACATAGTCGCTTCATACAAGTCCTGACCTTGATACTCTACCAAACTGCCATTTTCCGCGATGAAAATAATGTCATCACGAACATCAGCAAATAATTTTTCTAGAGACAGAAATCCGCGTCCTGAAGCCACCGCAAAGTAAATCCCTTTTTCCTTGTAGGAAGCCAAGAGAGACTTGAGGCGGTCCATATCAAAGCGCCCATTCCCATCTAGGAAGGTTCCGTCCATATCCGTTGCTACTAGTTTAATTGTCATCCTTCAATACTTTCTAAATCTTTTAACTTAACCGAAACAATTTTTGAGACACCTGATTCTTGCATAGTCACTCCATAGATAGAATCAGCCGCTGCCATGGTTCCCTTACGGTGGGTTACGACGATAAACTGGCTGTCCTTATCAAATCGATTGAGGTAATCCCCGAAACGTTTAACATTGGCTTCGTCAAGTGCAGCCTCTACCTCATCCAAGATGACAAATGGGATAGTCTTAACTCGAATGATAGAAAAAAGCAAAGCAAGAGCTGATAAGGCTTTTTCACCACCACTCATGAGGTTAAGAGACTGGATTTTCTTGCCTGGAGGTTGGACAGAAATCTCAACCCCAGCAGTCAGCAGGTCTCCTTCAGTCAAAATCAGGTCTGCCTGCCCCCCACCAAACATCTGTTTGAAGGTCACTTTAAAGGACTCACGAATAGCTTCAAAGGTTGATTTAAAGCGGTCCTTGACCTCATCATTCATCTCTGTAATGGTCTCAAGGAGCAGATTTTTCGCTGACAAAATATCATCTCGTTGGCTATTTAGGAAATCCAGACGATTGTAAACTTCTTCGTACTGGTCAATAGCTTCCAAGTTGACTGGACCCAGTGAGCGAATAGCCTTCTCCAAATCCTGTACCTCTTGCTCTGCCAGATTGAGATTTTCCAACTCATGTGCTTTTTCTAGAGCCTCAGTATAGCTAATCTGATACTGGTCTGTCAATTGACTTTGTAGATGGCGCAAGCGCTCGCTGATCTTTTCTTTCTTGGCTTCAGCACGTGTTTGCTTGCGAATCCACTCTTCATTCTGCTGGCGAGCCTGATCCAAATGACTAGCAATATCATCCAGTTGACCTTCAATATCATCCAACTCAAACTGCTTGCGAATTAAACCTTGTTGGAGATTTGTTTTCTGGTTTTTGGCTTCTTCAGCCTGTTGATTGAGCAATTCTGTATCAACCTTCTCGATATTATCAACCTTTTCTTGAAGAAGGCGCTGGATTTCTTCTTGTTCGATATCTAAATTGTCCAATTCTTTGCCTAAACGCTCAATATCAGCTACTTCATAACGTTTTTGCCCTTGCAATTCTGTCTTAAGCAAACGAGCTTGCGCTACCTCTTCTTGCAAGTTCTGATAACGTTCTTGGATGGCATTTTTGTTGGACTTAATCTCTTCAATCTCAGCTTCCAGATTTTGCTTATCACTGGCAATAGTAGCAAGGCGTGCTTGGCATTTTTCCTTGTCTGCTTGCCAATCTCCGTCAGAAAGACGATCTAATTCCTCTTCTTGGAGTTTCCAAAGCGTTTCTAGCTCTTCAACTTGCTGACTGGTCTGCTGGTAAGAGAGGGACAAGCCTTGCTCCTGAATACGAGCCTGTTCTCCTTGAGATTTGATGGCTTCTAATGATTCGGTCAATCTAGCCATCTGGTCTTGTAAGGTCTTCAAAGCCACTTCTTCTGAACGAAGACTTGCTTCCTCTTCAGCAATTTCTTTTTGTAATTGCTCCAGTTCTGGCTTGATAAAAATGCTGTTATTCTGGCGATTAGCTCCACCTGCATAGGAACCACCTGTACGTAACTCTGTTCCATCTAGGGTTACCATACGAACCTGATAACGAACCTGTCGAGCAGCTTCACGCGCATGCTCTACGGTATCAAAGATAGCCGTCGTAGCTAGCAAGTTCTTGAAAATAGCTTCCAGTCTAGTATCGAATGTCACCAACTCATCTGCCATACCCAGAAATCCTGGACTTGCCGCGATAGCATCTTGATTCTGACTAGAAATCGTACGAGCTTTGATCGTGGTCAACGGAAGAAAGGTCGCACGACCGGCTCTGTTCCGTTTGAGGAAATCAATAGTCTTAGTCGCCGCGTTCTCATCTTCTACGATGATATGCTGACTGCTTGCCCCTAAGGCAATCTCTAGAGCAGTTTGATAATGAACATCAAAGGTCAGGTGCTCACTGACTGCACCAATAATCCCACCAAGGCAGTCTTTTTCTTGGAGAACACTCTTAACACCTGCATAAAAGTTACTATGATTTCTCAGGATATTTTCCAAACTTTGGGCTCTAGCCTGCTTGTTTTTGAGATTATCCAGACGGTCAAAGAGTTGACTTTGTTGAGCTTGATAGGAAGCTTTCTGCTCCTCTTGCTCCTTAGCAATAGCTTGGTAGTCGGCCAATAATTTTTGAACCTGCTCCTCAGCAGTTTCAAGCTCCGCCTTTTGCTGACTAGCCTTCTCTTTAGCTGTAGCCAGCTGTTCTTTCAGCTTTTCTAGTTGATCTGCTTGTTTTTGAGAAAGCTGACGACTATTTTCCAACTCGTTTTCGATACGGGTCAACTGGTTTGATACATCCGCTTCTTCTTGTAAAAGGGCTACAAAGCGTTCACGTAAGAGCTCAATCATCTGATCAGGATCATCTGAAAAAGCCAGCAATTCAGCTTCTAAACAATTAAGTTTTTGATTATTTTGGACTAGATTTTCTTCTAGGAGGGCTAAAGAGCTTTCCTTAGCAGATTTTTCTTGGATGAGTGAATTTTTCTTATCCTCCAAAGCAGCCAAACGAGCTTGTGCTTCCTGCTGATTCAGGGCTACTTGCTCAGATTCTAATTTCGATAGGGCTAATTTTCTCTCTAAATCACTAATCAGACTGGTCAAATCCATCAAACTGCCCTGATCTTTGGCCATTTCAGCCTGTAAATCTTGGCGTTGCTTTTTAAGAGTTTGATTTTCTTCTTCTAATTTTTCACGCTTTTGGTAGTAGCTCGTCAAGAGTTCCTGAACCTGTGCCAACTCTTCTTCTGTCGAATCTAGTTCAGCCTTATTTTCCTTGATTTGGGCAACCAGTACATCCAAGTAAATAGCCTTACGTTGGCCTTCCCAGTCTAGAAACTTACGAGCATTTTCAGCTTGCTTCTCAAGAGGCCTGATTTGATTATCCAACTCGTAGATAATGTCTTCAAGACGATCCAGATTATCCTGAGTTTGTTGCAATTTGGTCTCTGTCTCTTTTCTACGAGTCTTGTATTTTAAAACTCCAGCAGCTTCTTCGAAAATGGCACGACGTTCTTCAGGCTTGGAGTTAAAAATCTCCTCAACCTTCCCTTGAGAAATAATAGAGAAGGAATCGCGTCCCAAACCAGTATCCAAGAAGAGATCATGAATATCACGCAGACGAACTTTCTTGCCGTCAATCTTATATTCGCTATCTCCACTACGATAGATATGGCGTTCTACCCTGATTTCTTGTCCTGCGTCCTTGATAAATCCGTCATTATTATCCAGAGTCACAACTACAGAAGCATAATTGAGCGGTTTGCGACTTTCAGTTCCAGCAAAGATGACATCCGGCATCTTGCCGCCACGGAGACTCTTAACACTTGACTCCCCCAAGGCCCAACGCAGACTTTCTGTAATATTCGACTTTCCAGATCCATTGGGTCCAACGACTGCCGTCACACCTTGGTCAAATACGACCTTGGTCTTATCAGCAAAAGACTTGAATCCCTGAATTTCGATTTCCTTTAAATACATGAATCCAGCCCTTTCTCAACGGCATTTTTGGCAGCTTCCTGCTCTGCTAATTTCTTAGAACGACCTTGGCCTTGACCAATGCTCTTACCTTCAACAAGAACTTCTACATCAAAAACCTTATCGTGGGCAGGCCCTGTTTCAGAAATCACCTGATAACGAATAGCCACATCCCCATTAACCTGAAGTAACTCTTGGAGATGGGTTTTGTAGTCTGTAATCATCTCAAACTCGCCTGCTTCAACCTTAGGAATCATGACTTGATAGATAAATTCCTTGACCTTGGCCACATCCTTGTCCAAAAGGAGGGCACCAAGAAAGGCTTCAAAGGCATCACCAAGAATGGTGTCACGATTGCGTCCACCAGACTTTTCTTCCCCCTTACCCAGCTTGATAAACTGATCAAACTGGCAATCACGCGCAAAACCAGCCAAACTCTCCTCACGGACAATCATGGCACGGAGTTTAGACAAGTCACCCTCAGGCTTTTTAGGATATTTTTTATACAGATATTCTGAAATCAATAACTGTAGAACAGCGTCTCCTAAAAATTCCAAGCGCTCATTGTGTGAAATTTTTAAGAGGCGGTGCTCATTGGCATAACTCGTATGAGTAAAGGCAGTCTCCAGTAAGTTTTTGTCTGCAAATTCGATTGCAAAATGGTTCTTTAGTACAGTTTGTAATTCTTTCATACCAACCTCTTTCTAACTGATAACAGTCCTTTTTATTATATCAAAAAAAGCCCCCTGAGTCACTCTAAAATGGGACTATAGGGGATTTGGGTATTCTTTAGACAGAGATAGAAGCAAACTTGAGTCAGAATAAAGAAAAAAGCCCTATTAAAGGCTTTCTTAGGATGTTTACATCCACCCTGAGGGAATCGAACCCCCATCTCAAGAACCGGAATCTTACGTGATATCCATTACACTAAGGGTGGAAACTTGTTTTATTATAACAGAAATTTGCTCTAATAACAAGTTTTTTTCTAGTGAGATAGCCCGTCTTAGTGGGAAGCATCCCCATTCCAGATGGAGTTTTTCACGATCACATAATCAACATGTTTAAGGTCAGCAACCTGACGTCCACCTGCATAGGAGATAGCACTTTGAAGGTCTTGTTCCATCTCAATTAAAGTGTCTTGCAGATGACCTTTGGCTGGAAGCAAGATGCGTTTGCCCTCCACGTTTTTATAAGCTCCTTTTTGATATTGTGAGGCTGAACCATAATATTCTTTGAATTGTTCACCATCGACTTCAATCGTTTTCCCTGGACTTTCAATATGTCCTGCAAAGAGGGAACCAATCATGACCATGCTAGCACCGAAGCGAATAGACTTGGCAATATCGCCATGAGTACGAATTCCTCCATCAGCGATAATCGGTTTACGTGCTGCCTTGGCACACCAACGTAGAGCAGCCAACTGCCAACCACCTGTACCAAAACCCGTCTTAACCTTGGTGATACAAACCTTACCAGGACCGATACCAACCTTAGTAGCATCCGCACCAGCATTTTCCAATTCACGCACCGCTTCTGGTGTTCCTACATTTCCAGCAATAACAAAAGTATCTGGCAATTCTTTCTTGATGTGTTGAATCATAGAAATCACGCTATCTGCATGACCATGAGCGATGTCAATCGTGATGTATTCCGGAGCATCAGCCTTGAGCTGGCTGACAAAATCATACTCATAATCCTTAACACCGACAGAGATAGAAGCAATGAGCCCTTGATCGTGCATGCGTTTAATAAAAGGAATGCGCCCTACCTCATCAAAACGATGCATAATGTAGAAGTAACCACCTTTAGCCAGTTGCTCTGCTACATTTTCATCCAAAATCGTCTGCATATTAGCTGGCACAACAGGTAGTTTAAAGGTGTGATTTCCTAGAGTAACACTTGTATCAGCTTCTGCACGGCTTTTAATGACACATTTATTTGGAATCAATTGAATATCTTCGTAATCAAAAATTGGAAATTCATTTAACATATCGATGTCTCGTTTCTTTTGTAATGACCTACCTATGCTCTCGCATCACTACGCCTTTTTCCGACGTTTCCTTAATTAATTATAAATCAAAGTAAGGTTTTTGTCAAATAATTTTATAAATTAAAATATATTGTTCGGATTTTATTTTATAAATAACAAAAGAAAGAGGAGAAATTATTTTCTCCCCACTTCATTAGCAATATTCATTTTAAAAATTTCTTCTGAGTTTTCCATCATTTCACAAAATTCACTATAAGATGAAGACTCCTGAGGAATTTGGATAGACCATTTCTTTAATAAGGCTCCATACCCTGCTAGCTTTCCTATCTCATTATCAACCGCCTTTTTCTCACTCGGGAAAACAAGACCAGCTTTCTCAGCTTTTAAAATATAAGAATAGGAAATCAGCTGGAATAAGTCCTCACGGTTGATTCCTTTTTCAGCCTTTTCAAGCTTTTTATATTTAGCATCTAATACTATTTTAAGCTCTTCTTGATAAAAATCTGGATATACTTTTCTTTCTTGACTAGAAAATACTGAAATCCCATCCGTCTTATCCTTATTCCGTGGATGGATGAAATCTTTTGGCAACAAGGTGTAAACATACTCTTCCCAAAGCCAGGCAACATCGAAAAGAATACCATGGACCTTTTGATCTTGATATCCTAACCCATGCTTTCCTTGGTTCAATATCATCAGACAAAGCTCTTGTAGCTTTCTATACTCGTGAAAGTATGCATGACGCAAAAGTTTAGATTGATTTCCCCGAATAATCTTAGCACGGTCAGCTAGTTTATAAGAGGGCGTTACACGCACGATTTCAGCTACATTTTCACGATTAGTTGAGAGATTATCTAGTACTCCTTGACCAATACTTTTCTGGTTCTTAATGTATTCAATAGTATGACGGACCAACTGTATGAGGGGATTATCATAGGTGAACTCTCTCGTTGTGTAGGCAATATTTCCCGTGAAAGGAAGATTTTTCTTGAGATGATTTCTTACATCAATCACTCCCTTAACATGACTGTCATTATGAGAAAATCTCTGGTATTCCTTATAAAGACCTTTTCGAATAGCAGCTTGAAGATACTTGGGGAAGAGATAGATCAAAAGTTGATATAGCTTATCTTCACGCGACAAAGCTACATCTAAACTAGTAAGATTGATATGAAGAACCTTTTGTAAAAGATAATGCAAAAAATGATCATTGCTCTTATCAGAATAGCGAGAAGATATCGTTAATCTTTCCTGACCATAGCCCAGAAAACCAATTACATTTCCTGTCTTAATTTCCTGATTGACCGTTTCAAAGATTTTTTGGTCCTTTTCTAAGTCAGAAGAATTCCTCAAATCGTTTGGAAAAATGAAAATACGTTCATCTTGGGATAGACTTTCCAAGGTTCTGTCTAAAAGAAGATTGCTTAGTTTAGGATATCCATCAACAAATTCTTCTTTAACAATCTTGTGTTGATTATCAGTAATCCGCATCATCGTTTTCATCGCCTTCATTGTCATCAGCTACTGCCTGATCTTTTTGCTCATTCTTTGTCAGATCAAATGCCTTCTTCAATGTTTCAAGAATTTCAGCTTCTTCATAAGAACCACGTACATAATCTTCCAAAAGCGGTTTGAGATAATCAGACCAGAGTAATTCATAGTCAAAATCTACATCATTCAAATCAAGGAAATAACTTGGCCCGATATGGTAATGACTGTTTAATTCCTGAACGTTTTCAATAGCAGCATTCAAGTTTCTTAGTCGAGTCTTAGCTTCTTCAGCACGATTACCTAGTTCTTTATCTAGAATATAAAGTTGACTTTCAGCCGTAACTTCAACAAATCGGAAACGACGACGCATAGCAAAATCAAAGGTATCTACTGAACGGTCAATGTCATTCATAGTGCCGATGATATAGACATTTTCAGGGATATAAAACTTTTCATCAGTTTCGTGTAGATTAGCATATTGGGTAGAAACACTTCCCTTTTCACCACGATAGCCTTTATCAATTGAGAAAAAGAGTTCTCCAAAAATCTTAGAAATCTCACCACGGTTGATTTCATCGATGATGAAGACAAATTTCTTGTCTGTGTCAATCGTTGGAGATACATAATCACATAATCCATAACTTTCTTTCATGTGATCCAAAACAATGTTTTGATAAGTTTCGTACTTTAAATTAGTATCTTCACCCTTGTACAAAAGATACACTTTTTCTTTGGTAGCAACAGGAGAATCAAATTTCACATTCCCTTGACTATTTAAACTGGCTGGAACAGAACTACGAGGGAAGAAGTATTGTCCTTGCTTTTCATTGATAGCATCCGTTAGTTTAGCCCACGCTTCCTCAAAATTATCTTGGCCTCCAGTTTTCTGAGCTTCTTTTGCTCTCTGACAAAATTGCTTAAAAATACCATCTTGTAATTTAAACTCAATAGCTCCATCCCCATTTGATACCGGTCTTAAACCCTCCACAAAATCCGTATAATCATAGGATGGGTGAAATTGTACAAATCCGATTTGGTCTTCGTTGCCACCCGTTAACTCCATAGCAATTTCTTTAGCAAGATAAGTTTTTCCTGTACCAGGTGCACCACGGAGGATGAGGTTTTTGGATTTTCTTAATATAGCACTATAATTAAATAAAAAATCATTCCTTAACATAGTTTCACTTTCTAATTTTTTATACTTTTTCCAATTAGGATGATTCAAAAAATAGTCATAGTCTTGAATTATGATTTCATCACTTGCAGCAAATTTTATTAACTGGTTAGTCTCTTTAGTTCGATACTTAATATCTGATGGAAACCATATTGTTTCTTGCCCCGTAAAGAAAAACCATTCCCTCTCTATATACTCTTTTTTCCAATCAACAATAATGGTATGCCCATCATCTAAAACCTCTTTAACAGTTGCCATTCCACGAATTTTCATCACAGAAACCTTTGAATCATCTTTCTTTACAAAAGGTAAATTCTTCTTTTTGACATATGTGGATTTAGCAAATAAAACGTCACCTGGTTTAATTTTATTAAACAACTTTAACATTTTTTGATACTGTTTATTTTCCTCGTTGTTATGCCATCCTAATTCCCACTTTCCTTCTTCCCTAAAATATTCAAGATAATCATCATCACCAAATTTTGTACCAACAAAAAAATAGTTATTTTGTTCACTGTTCATTTGAATACTCCTTTAATTAACTTTTACAAGTAAGTTCTATTAATATATAGTTCACCTCTAGCATATCATATCTATCAAAAAAAGAAAAGAATTTCTAAAGAAAAGCCTAGTGTAGAGTGGGGTATTCCCTCATAACACTAGACTTCTTTTTTATCTTAATAATACTCACCCTGACGGTAGTCCCATGAGTTAAAGGTGTCTGACAGGTGCATCATAATCTTATCAATGTCAAGCCCTTTGCGGATTACAACTGGAGCTGGTGAAGTTGAACGTGCTCCTCCTTGTTCTGGGATGAGTTTGCCGTCTTTATCGACCATAGAGACCATCACACCTTGCTCGTAGCGTGTTTCAATCGTTTTGTCAGGTTGGATAGATGCCACATAGTCGTCTGCTTCGATGACAAGGTCCACTGCTCCTTCAATACGTTCTCCGATTCCTTCCACCTTACCTCGGTTTCCTTTACCAGATGGGTTAGCTGATGAGGCATAAACCATCTTGCCTTCTTCCCAAAGTTTGGCAGCCAATTGTTCACCAGCTTTCCCAAACTTGATAACGAAACAGCTAGTACCACGCACGTCAGTCATCAGTTCTTCACGGCCATCACCGTATGCTTTCAGTTTTTCAAAAGCTTCTGGTTTCCAAGGAAGGATACAACCAAGAAGAATATCTTCGTCCCAATGTTTTTGGTAAAAGGCTTCAATTTCTGGGTTGAGTTGTGCTAAAGCGCGAAGCTCATCCATGCTACCGCAGAGAACAACTCCTGGTTTGTTACGGTTACGCTCTTTAGCTGCGAACTTGCGCTCAAGTCCTGCCTTGTCACTGGTCATGATAATGTAGCCAACTTTTGTAGGGCAAACGATACATCCGCCCTCACCTTTTAAAATGTCATATCCTTCTTGTGAAAGTGTTCCGTTCCATTGAATGTGTTTTGTCATAGTTCTATTTCCTTTTCTATTTTTCTAATCCTGCCAATAGGCTGGTCGTTGTTTTTCATATGCAGCAATCAAGTCTTCATACTGCAAGGTAATACCGATATCATCCAAACCATTTAAGAGCTTGTGTTTCCATTCACTATCGATTTCGAAAGTGAATTCTCCAACTGGTGAGATGATTTTTTGTTGTTCCAAGTCCACAGTTACCTGGTCACTTGGTTGTAGCTGAGCTAGTTTCTCTCGAACCTCTCTGGGCTGTACAATAGGCAACATGCCATTATTGAGTTCATTATTGTAATGAATATCACCGAAAGACCCCGCAATCACGACCTTAAAACCATAGTCTGCTAAGGCCCAAGCTGCATGTTCCCTCGAAGAACCTGCCCCAAAGTTATTCCCTGAGATGAGGATAGTTGCTTTACGGTATTCAGGTCTGTTAAAGACAAAGTCTGGATCCTCAGTATACTTGTCATCCAAATAACGCCAAGCATACATGAGGTACTTACCAAAGCCTTTTTTATCAATTAACTTGAGAAACTGCTTGGGTAGGATTTGATCGGTATCGATGTTATCATTCATGAGAGGAACAGTCGTTCCCGTATAAACTGTAAATTTCTCCATATCCTCTCCTTACTGAGCTTCTGGCATTTGTCGAACATCTACAAAGCGCCCTGCAATAGCTGCTGCTGCTGCCATGGCTGGACTGCAGAGGTGGGTCTTAGCACCAAAGCCCTGTCTGTCTTCAAAGTTGCGGTTGCTGGTTGAAGCGCAGTGGACACCATCAGGAACCTTGTCCGGATTCATTCCTAGGCACATAGAACAACCTGGGTCTCTCCACTCAAAGCCAGCATCTATGAAAACCTTATCCAAACCCAACTTCTCAGCAGCTCGTTTGACAGGACGAGAGCCTGGAACCACGATTGCTGTTAGATTAGGGGCTATTTTCTTCCCTTTAACAAATCGCGCAGCCAGTTGCAAGTCACTGAGACGAGCATTTGTACAAGAGCCGATAAAGATATAACCTAGTTCAATATCAGCTGGCTTTTGACCTGGTTCCAAATCCATATAATTGTAGGCTCGTTCATCATTCATATCCTTAATTTCTGGGAAGCTACTGTCAAAGTCAACACCCATAGCAGGGTTGGTTCCCCAGGTCACCATAGGAGCCAAGTCTGAGACATCCATCTGGATAACCTTATCGTAAACAGCATCATCATCACTGACAATTGTTTTCCAATCCGCCACAGCCTCTTCAAAGTCCTCTGGGACACATTCTCGTCCCTTGAGATAATCATAGGTGGTTTGATCCGGATTCATGATTCCCATCTTAGAACCAAACTCGATGGACATATTGCAGATGGTCATTCGCTCTTCCATGCTCAGTGCATCAATAGCTTGTCCCCGATATTCCACCACATAGCCAACACCACAGGCAACGCCGTACTTGGCAATCAAGGCTAGAATGAAATCCTTAGAATAAACTCCTTTTTGAGGAACACCAGTGAATTCTACCAGCATTTTCTTGGGTTTGACCTGCCAGAGGGTCTGTGTCGCGAAGACATGTTCGACCTCACTGGTCCCAATTCCAAAAGCGATCGCTCCGAAAGCCCCGTGGGTTGCTGTGTGGCTATCTCCACAGACGATGAATTTTCCTGGTTGCGTCCTTCCTGTTTCTGGACCTACCATGTGCACGATTCCTTGTTTTTCAGAACCGTGGGCAGCATGTTCGATCCCAAACTCCTCAACATTTTCAGCCAGCTTATCAATTTGAGCCTTGGAAATTACATCTCGAATATCGTAGATATTGACTGTCGGGACATTGTGGTCAAAAGTTCCAAATGTCAAGTCTGGTCGTCTCAATCTGCGCCCTGCATCTCGTAATCCTTGAAAAGCTTGAGGACTGGTCACTTCATGAATATAGTGCTGATCCACATACATGAGTTGCGGCTGCCCCTCTTCTCCTGTGATGACATGACGGTCCCATAATTTATCAAAAATCGATTTTCCTGCCATCCATTACCTCCAAATAAAATATAAGGCTACTAGTGTGGACACCATCCCGAGAAACCAAACTGTTTTAAAATACCATTTTCGAGTCTTATGGTGAAAGATGATTCCTGCCAAACAGGCACCAAAACCACCACAAGTAAAGGCTAAAATGAGTAAGATTTTCTCTGGGATGCGCCAAACTCTTCTCCTTGCCTTAGATTTGTCAATGCCATAAATCAAGAAAACCATGACATTCCAAATCAAAAGGACTAGAGTAATTCTTTCGTCTAACTTCATAACCTTGCAATAATAGCTTCTGTCATTTCCTTAGTCGAAGCCTGTCCACCTATATCTCTTGTTAAAATGCCAGCCGCTAAACTAGCTTCAACAGCACGCTCAATACGCTCTGCATCCTCATAACGACCAAAACTATCTCTCAACATCATGGCCACTGATAAAATCATGGAGATAGGATTTGCAATGCCTTGACCAGCAATATCAGGTGCTGAACCGTGAATAGGTTCATAGAGACTTGGTCCATTTTCAGAATGACTGGCTGATGGCATAACTCCAAGTGTGCCAGATAGAACGCTTGATTCATCCGAGAGAATATCTCCGAAAAGATTTTCTGTCACGATGACATCAAACTTAGCAGGATTGGTAATCATGAGCATGGCAGCTGAGTCCACCAACTGGTGCTCCAAGGTTACATCTGGAAAATCCTGTGATACCTTCTCAGCTACTTTCCGCCAGAGTTTTGATGTCGCTAGAACATTTTGCTTATCGATACTAGTAACGATTTTTCTGCGATTTCTTGCAATTTCAAAGGCCTTGCGAATAATCCGCTCTACTTCCTCATAGCTATAGTCGTTGATATCACGCGCTTTGCGCTCTTCAAGGATATGATCTCCAAAGTAAATCCCGCCTGTCAACTCACGCACCACGACAAAGTCTACACCAGCAATTCGTTCTGATTTTAGTGGTGACAAATGCTTGAGACTGTCAAAGATTTTTACAGGGCGAATATTAGCATAGAGATTGAGTTCCTTACGGAGAGCTAGCAAGCCTTGTTCAGGCCGAACCGTTTCACTATCATACCGGGGACTACCGATAGCCGCTAGGAGAATGGCATCTGCTTCACGACATACCTTGAGGGTTTCATCAGGTAAGGGATGCCCTGCAGCATCAATACCTGCACCTCCAAAAGGTCGTTTGTCTATTTCATAGACAAAGCCTGTTTTTTTAGCTAGAGCCTCCAGGACCTCTAAACCAGCCTCCATGATTTCTGGGCCAATTCCATCCCCTGCTAGAGCTACTATTTTCTTTGTCATAGCATTCTCCTTTACACACTAGGCATATCGCGGTATGAAACACTGCGTCCCATCTCACCTGCATTCTCTTTTTGGACAAAGGTATTAGCGTTTATATAGGCAATAGCCGAAGCCTTCAACACATCGAAATCAAGACCTGCTGCATTAAAGATAGTCTCTGTATCTCTGTTTTCAACAGTGACCAAGACCCGAGCCTGGGCATCAATTCCATCTGTCACAGCATCAATGGTATAGGACACCAAGCGGACGGATTGATTGAAGAATTTGTCAATAGCGTTAAAGATCGATTCAACGGAACCTTGCCCTGTCGCATTAAATTCGACTTTCTCACCATCCATATTGGCAAGGCTAACGAGTGCTTCAATGTCATTGTCTGCATGAGCTTGAAGTTGTAAATCATCAAAGTGGAATCCTTCTGGGTTTTCAACCATGGTTCCAGCTACCAGCGCACGAATATCTGCATCTGTGATTTCTTGTTTCTTGTCGGCCAGTGCCTTGAACTTAGCAAAGAGTGGTTTGATGTCCTCTTCTGTAAAGTCTAGGGCCAATTCTCTTAGTTTCTCAACAAAGGCATGGCGACCAGACAATTTTCCAAGTGGAAGACTATTACTCTTAACACCGACTAATTCAGGGGTGATGATTTCATAGGTAAGAGGATTTTTAAGGACTCCGTCTTGGTGAATACCAGATTCGTGAGAAAAGGCATTGCCACCGACCACAGCCTTGTTTTTAGGAACTGGAATACCTGAGAAGCGAGAAACCATTTCTGACGTATTGATGGTTTCATTTAAAACAATACTATTTTCTGCTTGATAGTAATCTTGGCGAATATTGAGGGCCACTGCTATTTCTTCCAAGGCAGCATTTCCAGCTCGCTCCCCAATACCGTTGATAGTCCCTTCGACACGTCCTGCACCATTCTTGACAGCAGCAAGACTATTAGCCACTGCCATTCCGAGGTCATCGTGGCAGTGAGGCGAATAGACAATCTGACGATCTGTCTTAACATTCTCAATCAGGTGTTTGAAGATAGCACCGTATTCTTCTGGTGTGGTAAATCCTACCGTATCAGGGATATTGATATAAGACGCACCTGCATCAACCGCTGTTTGAACAACTTGTAAGAGGAAATCCAACTCTGTTCTAGTCGCATCCTCAGGAGAGAATTCGACCACTTCAAACTTAGAACGGGCATAGGAAACATGCTCCTTAATAGCTTCCAAAATCTCTTCCTTGCTCTTATTGAGCTTATACTTACGATGAATTGGACTGGTCGCGATAAAGACGTGAACCTGTGGATACTTGGCATCCTTGAGCGCCTCGTAACATGCATCGATATCAGACTTGACCGAACGTGCCAAACCAGTCACCGCCGTTTTCTTCAAGACCTTAGCAATCTCCTGCACTGCTGTGAATGAATCAGGACTCGCCGCTGGAAAACCAGCTTCTATGGCTGAAATGCCCCATTTCTCCAGCTGTCTTGCAATGGCAATTTTTTCCTTGATTGAAAAATTAACACCAGGTGTCTGTTCTCCATCCCGAAGGCTGGTATCTAGAAATTCAACTGTTCTCATAAGATTTCCCCTTTTCCAAATGTGGTTTTTAAAAAAACATCTCGCTTAGAAGTCCAAGCGAGATGTTGATTCACTCCCGCTTGGTAAGCCAAACAGGACTAATGCTTTTTGCACTAGCCCGAGTACCTCAACAACAAAGCAAATTGATTAAACTTAGCTGTTCTCATGTTTGACTTTCTCCTTCGTTTGATATCTTGTTTAGTATTTTAGCATAGGCAAAAGCACTTGTCAAGAAAAAATCAAATATTTTCTGAAAATTTCTTCAGTATAGAATATTTAGCTAATTGAAAATTATTGAAATGTTTCATTTTTTAGTGGTTAAGTTCCAACTTTTTTCTATCAATTCTAGCACTTCTACATCTGATAAAGTATCATCAAGTGCCACACTAATCCAGTAGCGTTTGTTCATATGAAAGGCTGGATAAATGCCCTTTTTTGAAAGCAAATCAGCTACTTGATCATGTTTGAGGTTGACTGCTTCCACTAGACCTTCTCTACCCTTTTCCAGCTTATCCCAAGAGATTCTCATCAAGACGGCATACCACTTTTTATTGCCTTCATGTCTTAAGACTGCCGTATCAGGCGATTTCTCCCACAAATACTCCAACTGATTACCATACTTTTCCTGAATCTGAGCCATGATACGCTTAGTCTGAGGACAGATAAAATCCTGTACCTCAAAACAAGCCTTCCGAATCTGGTAGAGAATCTCCAGACAAGCCTCACGGACATTTCCGACAAAACTTCCTCTCATACTTTCCATATGAACTTGAGGATAGAGGTCGCCCGTTTCCTGATCAAAGACCTGAAAACTCACATTATCAGCAGTGATGGACACAGTCATGACAAAATCACCCTGCAAAATCATGCAGCTATAAGTCCAAACTCCACTACTTTCTACAAAACCATAGGCACGAGCCTTTTCTTGATTAAACTGATAGGATTTAAAAATTTCAAACATAAGTTAAAACTGCTACCCAAAGCTAGCAGTTCCTTTCTATTTTTTAAAAGACAACCTTGGTTCCATGCAATTGTGTCACGCCCAGCTGGTCAATAAAGGTTTGACGGTTGTCAAGGTCAATCCCCCCACCTGGTAGAATTTCAATTTTACCTTTAACGTGCTCCAAAATTCTGTGATAGTGAGCAAAACGTTTGTCTAGTGAATCGCCAGATACACCCGCACGAGTTAAGATACGAGTGACTCCAGCTTGGCTGAGCCAGTCAATAGCTTCTAGTTGATCTTCATCGCTCAATTCATCAAAGGCCATGTGGAAGACAATTTCCATTCCTTTCGATGCAGCAATTAACTTTTCAAGATTAGGTTTATCCAACTTCTTCTCAGCAGTTAAGGCTCCAAATACAACTCCTTGACTTCCAGCCTGAGCAGTCAATCGAATGTCTTCTAGCATGATTGCAATTTCCATATCATTATAGACAAAGTCGCCACCACGTGGACGAATCATGGTCATAATGGTTGTATCGTAGTTAGCTGCCAATTCAACCGCTGCCTTGGTTACTCCATAGCTTGGTGTTGTTCCTCCCACTGCTAGATTATCACAGAGTTCGATTCGACGAGCTCCAGCCTCCATCGCTTTTTCAAGCAAGGTCACATTTTCAGCACAAAATTCGTAAATCATTTGATTCTCCCTGAAGATTACTTTGAATTTATTATATCATATTGTTGTGAATATGCTTTCATTTTTATCAAGGGAAATAGTTACAAATTTTACTTATTCTTTGTCTGGAATGACCTTGAAGAGATAATAAGTGATAAAGATGGTCAAGGCTCCCAGACCGATTTTGACTGGTAAGAGAGGGGCAAAATAAATGGAAATTCCCATCAAGATATAGATAGATACGATGATTTTTTTCTTACGTTCACGCGCAATAGACTTAGTCTCGCGAAAATCAGCTACATATGCTTGATAGAGCTTGGTATGATAAAGCCAATCTTCGAAGCGCTTGGAACTTCTTGAGAAACAAGCAATAGACAACAAAAGAAAAGGCGTTGTAGGCAACAAGGGTAAAACAACCCCAACAATAGCCAAGGCCAGCGATAAAAAACCAATAATTAGATAAATAATACGCATAACTTCTCCTAGTTAATACTCTTCGAAAATCTCTTCAAACCGCGTCAACGTCGCCTTGACGTAGGTATGGTTCCTGACTTCGTCAGTCTTATCTGCAACCTCAAAGCAGTGCTTTGAGCAACCTGCGGTTAGTTTCCTAGTTTGCTCTTTGATTTTCATTGAGTATAAAATAATCTTCTTCTAGTTTCGCATAAAATGATGAATTTTGTCAAGCACTAATCAAAAAGAGCCTGAAATTGACTTTCAGAACTCTCGTTTTATTTAATCTTTTCTTCTTCGTAGTCACCTTTGCTACAAACAACCTGCTTACCACCACCACGGACTTTTTTCTCCATGAGAAAGTTGCCACATTTTGGACAGTCACGACCAACAGGTTTATCCCAAGAGGTAAATTCACATTCTGGATAGCGATTGCAACCATAGAAGAGCCGGTTACGTTTGGTTTTACGTTCAATGATTTGTCCCTGATGACAGCTTGGACACTCAACACCGATTTCTTTTACGATTGCTTGGGTATGACGGCAATCTGGGAAATTGCTACAAGCGTAGAACTTACCAAAACGACCAAGTTTAATGACCATTGGACTGCCACACACTTCACAGTCAAATCCAGCTGGTTCATCCTTGATCTGGATTTTTTCCATTTCTTCTTCAGCCTTGGCGACTTCTTTAGAGAATGGTTTGTAAAAGGCGTCTATAACACGTTGCCACTGCTCTTTTCCGACTTCGACATCATCCAGCTTGCCTTCCATTTCAGCTGTAAAGGTCACATTTACGATATCTGGGAAATAGTCAACGATGAGCTTGTTAACAATTTCTCCCAACTCTGTCGGTTCAAAACGTTTGGCTACAAGGCGAACATAATAACGTTTCTGAATGGTTTCAATGGTTGGCGCGTAGGTTGACGGACGTCCAACTCCATTTTCCTCCAAGGTCTTGATAAGGGTCGCTTCAGAATAACGGGCAGGCGGTTGAGTAAAATGTTGCTCTGGTTTGCTATTAACCTGCTTAACCACATCTCCAACAGCCATATCTGGTAACATCTTATTCTTATCAGAATCATTATAAATGGCAAGATAACCATCAAACTTAACCTGACTACCATTGGCAGCAAATTGAACTCCATTTTGAGACAATTTAACAGCCATGGTATCAAAGACAGCAGCTGTCATCTGGCTAGCCACAAAACGATTCCAAATAAGGGTATAAAGCTTAAGCTGATCCTTGTTCAGATACTTAGCAATACTTTCAGGTGTATTAAAGACACTAGACGGACGAATAGCCTCGTGGGCATCCTGAGCTCCTGAAGCATTTTTGACCTTGCTGCCATGCTTAGAATACTTACTACCAAAACGGTCCGTAATGAAACTTGCTGCTTCATTTTGCGCTACAGGACTGATACGAGTCGAATCGGTACGCATATAGGTAATCAAACCTTGAACACCAGAACCGATATTAATCCCTTCATAGAGCTGTTGGGCAACCATCATGGTCTTTCGAGTACGGAAATTAATTTTATTGGCAGCATCCATCTGCATAGATGAAGTGGTATAGGGTAAAGGAGCATTGCGTTTACGCTCTTTCTTATCTACCTGATCCACTGAAAAATCTTTGCTAGTCAGACGAGACAAGACTTCCTTGACCTCATCATTGCTAGTCAGTTTAAGCTTTTTACCATCTACTCCATAGAAGGAAGCCTGAAATTGCTTGGTTCCTTTTTTAAAGACAGCATCAATTGTCCAATATTCTTCTGGTTGGAAGGCATTAATTTCATTCTCACGGTCAATGATTAACTTAAGTGCAATAGACTGAACGCGACCTGCTGACAAGCCCTTCTTGACCTTCTTCCACAAAATAGGCGAAATCGAATAGCCTACCAAGCGGTCTAGGACACGACGAGCCTGTTGGGCATCAACCAAGTCCATATCAATCTTACGCGGTTCTTTAAAAGCATTTTTGACAGCATCTTTGGTGATTTCATTGAAGACCACACGGTTGGCATCATTTTCATCCAAGTTGAGAATATGAGCCAAATGCCAAGAAATCGCTTCTCCTTCACGGTCCGGGTCACTCGCCAGAAAGACTTTATTAGCTTTTTTAGCTTCTTTTTTCAAGTCATTGATAAGAGGACCTTTTCCTCGGATATTGATATATTGCGGTTCATAATTATTTTCAATATCGACGGACATACTGGATTTCTTCAAATCCCGAATATGCCCGACACTGGCTAGAACCTTGTAGTTTCTGCCTAGATATTTCTCAATCGTCTTGGCCTTAGCAGGCGACTCCACGATTACTAGATTTTTTTTAACTGTTGTTTTTTTCTTTTTTGTTGCCGTAGCCACAGTATCACACCTTTTCAAAGTAATAAACTTTATAAAGTGTAAACCATTTTTTGAACCCTGTCAAGACTTAGCTACTATAATAGAAGAAAAGTTTGTCTAGTGAGCGGACTTTCTTCTTATACTCAATGAAAATCAAAGAGCAAACTAGGAAGCTAGCCGCAGGTTGCTCAAAACACTGTTTTGAGGTTGCAGATGGAAGCTGACGTGGTTTGAAGAGATTTTCGAAGAGTATTAAAATTCAAATTCCGCAAGAACATCCTTCCCACTTGTAACCAATTTTGCCCCTTCTTGAATCAAATGATGGCAACCATCTGATAGTCCATCTAAAATGCTACCAGGAATAGCAAAGACATCGCGCCCTTCTTCCATTGCTCTCTCACAGGTAATGAGACTACCTGAGCGCATCTTGGCCTCTGCTACAATCACGCCACGACAAAGTCCAGCGATAATGCGATTACGGGCAGGAAAATGAAATTTCAGAGGTTGTTCGCCAGGTCCATATTCACTTAGAACCAGATGATCATTTCCGATGTAGTCTTGCAAGCGTTTATTAGCTTTAGGATAAAACACATCCAGACCTGTTCCAATCACTGCAATGGTTTTGCCGCCATTCTGAAGAGCTGCCATATGAGCTGCTGTATCAATGCCCTTGGCTAATCCACTGACGATAACCAGTTCATTTTCCAGACCTTGAATGACTTTTTCAACTGACTTAGCTCCCTGTTTGCTACAAGCACGACTACCCACAACCGCTACCTTCGGGAATTTCAAGAGGTCAAGATTTCCCTTGTAAAATAAAAGTACAGGTGCATCGTATATTTCACTCAAATCCCAAGGGTAACAGTCATCTAAAATAGAGAAAGATGGAAATTTTTGAAACTCCTTCTCCAAATGCGTATCGTCTATCTGAAAATAACGTTCCATAAAAACAGCTGGATTTCGGCAACCTGATATTTCTGCAATATCACCCAACAAAAGTTCTTGATCGACATTTTCACCGTATTCTAGAACGTTCAAAATCTGTTGATTGGTCAAACCTGATTTTTTCAATTTATAGATTTCATAGTTTGTGATTTTCATAAATAACTCCATTTCTTTATCTACTCATCTATTTATTCGTAAAAAATCAAAAAAACATCCGACTATTTTAGCCAGATGTTGGAATCCTTAATTTTCGTTTTTAAGAATTTCTTCTAATTTATGGTAGTCTTGGACGCTATCGATCTCATAGATGCTATTACCTTCTAATTCTTCGACATAGACATCTAGCTCTTTGATATTATCCTTAACCATATTGTCCCAGTATAGATCAACAAATTCTCCACTTGCATAAGCCTTGTCGATAAAGCTGACAATCTTTTCTGCAGTTGGAGCATCCCAGAAGGATACACCACTAAGGATGCGACCAGCCTTGCTATCAACAATAATGTCTTGAACCTTGTAGTCATCTCCATAAACCAAGAACCATTCGTTGGTACAATCTTCACGATAGACACTAAAATAAGTAGAACGTGTCAAATCATTGCGGAACATATTTTTAAAGAGATAGTTGTCTGCATCAATAACATAGCTGTTGGCCAATTCTTCTTTTACAAGATAGAGAGAGTAAAAGTTATTGTAGTCAGCGTATTTATCATTGAAAACGAGGCGAACACCATATTTTTCTTTCAAATAATCAAATTGTTCTTTAAGATAACCAACAATGATAATAATCTCGTTAATTCCTTTTTCTTTTAAAAACTCAATTTGGTATTCAATCAAAGGTTTTTGATTAACCTGAACCAAGGCTTTAGGGGTATTTTCAGTCATAGGACGCAAGCGAGTTCCCAATCCCGCTGCTAAGATGATGGCTTTCACACGAATCTCCTTTATTCTTTAATAATAATATAAACTCCAGCAATGACGACAAGTGACGTAATAATTGTCAGCATATCTAGCGGTGCACCCAAGAAAACAACTGCGAACAAGACAGTCCATACTACATAGCTCACATTCAAGCCTGTAGCCTTGGCTGGTTGCAAGCGATTGATAGCGATATAATAAGCCAAGTAGGAAATCATATCAAAGGCTGCAAAGACAATCATGAGACCTAGCAATTGTCCATTGGCCACTTCTGCAAATGACTGATGAGAGAAGAGCACAATCACAAGATAGGACAAGAATGAAGTTACTTGACGGATTAAGAGAGCTTCGATTTCACTCAGTTCACTTTCCATGGCAAAGGAGCTAAGAACACTCTCACTTCCCCATGCAATGGCACAAACCAATGCACAGAGAATACCAATATAGAAAGAATTAACCTGTTCAACCTTATAAGTTTGAGCAATAATCCCTCCAATAATCAAGACAATCCCAAACACAGTATTTTTTGAAATCTTGTGCTTCAAAAAGAAGAAAGCCAATAAAACTGAAATCGCAGGATAGATAGCGGATACTGATGAAGCTAAGGAACTTCCGATATACTTAACCGCATAAAGATTGGCCTGCATACCGATAGGGCCTGCTAGCAAGGCTCCGATGATAACACTAACATTGCGAATATTTAAGAAAATTGAGAGACGAACTTTTCCTTCTTTTACCAAGAGAAAAGCTAGTAAGATAAAGATACTCAAGAAATCGTGAGCAGCGGCCACCACAAAGGGCGACAAATCTGTAAAAATCGAAAAGATATAAGCACTAATCGTTAGACCTAAACCCCAGAAAATACCTGAGAGTAGACCAAAAGAAACTCCATTTTTATTTTTCATCTGAACCTCCATAATATGACAAACCTTTAACAGCTCTTTGGTAACGACTCACACCATAGTCACCAAAATTTGCACCCTGCTCTTCCTTATAGACTGTCCATAAACTCCAAATAGTATCTTGTAAAATTTTATAAATGGTAATCTTTTCTCGAGAGACAGGTGTTTTGTCACTTTCATAATGTGACAAGAAGACTTCTTCCTCTTGACGAGTGAATTCAGACTCTAAAAAGAGAGCAGCCAAATCCCACATTGGATCGTTCATTGATGAATATTCCCAGTCAATCAGATATAGACGTCCTTGAGGTGATTCAATAAAGTTTTCAGGCACCAAATCGATATGACAAGATTTTCTGTCAACACCTAAGTCAGCCAGTCTTTTCTCTAAGGAGAAGACTTCTTCTCGAACAGCTTCATAGTTAGCATAAGGGATTTTTTCCTCAATCAAGGATTCGTATTTTTTGATTTCTTCAAAAGGAGCAAATTCTCCTCTTAATTCCTTGCCAGAAGCATGAATAGTTTGTAATATTGGAGCAATTTTATCAAATTTGGTCTTGATTGACCTTGAATCAAGCGTAATCGCAGATTCGATATACTCATTTACTTTGTACCAGCTTCAATATCAAAAAGATAATTTTTTACATCTAAGTCTAAATCCTTTAGTAGTTCAAGATTGTACTTTTCATCTTGACGATTGATCAGTTTTTCAGTCCCTTTACCAAAGAATTTAACAATGTATTGCTTATTTGTTGTTTTGGCCAAATAGTTTTGATTGGTCATTCCCCCCAGTTGTTCAACACTGAGGACTTCCTCTTCTGCACTAAGTAAGGAAGAAATTTTTTCTTTAATGATTTTCTCCACAATTAACCTCCAGTTCTTATACTTCCCACTTAAACACGGTTTTAAAAGCTGTGTTTAAATCGGTTGCAAAGACACGGTGAATATCTTTAATTTCTCTTACAGGTTCTTCTAGATAAAGGATATTTTTAAGACGATTGGCAAATTTCTTGACTTCCATCATTTGGATGGCATTTTCAAAATCAATGCGACCAGAACGAGAGGACCCAACCAAGAGCAAGCCTTTTTCTAAGGCATCGCGAGTATTGAGATTGACTTTATACTCACTAACTCCCATCATAAGAATCGTTCCTTGAGGACGAATATAGCGAATCAAATCATTAATAGCTGGTCCAGTACCATCACCACCACAACACTCAAAAGCATGGTCAAAGGCCAAATCTTCAGGAATATTATCAGTAATATAGCATTCTTTGGCAAAAGAGAAGAGTTCCAACTTTTCCCAATGACGACCAATAACCACAATCTCTGCTTCTGGCAAAGTATAGTTGATAATATTGGCAACCACAAATGCTAAACTTCCATCTCCGATAACGGCAATTCGGTTCCGCTTGCTGTGAGCAAGAGTCAGTAAGCGATTCATGGCATGCATACCAACACTGACAAACTCTGTAATGGCTGCAACCGTGTCTTCGATAGCATCATAAGTCACCACACGGTCTTTAGGAAGAGAAACAAACTCTCTCATAAAGCCATCAAATCCACTAGACAAGAAATGGGTCCCTGTCATGTAGTTCTCATAGAATTCTTCATCACTCTGCATAGGAGGCTGATTAGGAATCATGACAACTTTTTGCCCAACCTCGTAGGTTCCTGTCGGATCAGAAATAACGGTTCCACATGACTCGTGAATCATTGCCATTGGAAGTTTTTTATTCAAAATCTTTGGATCACGTTTTCCTTGATAGTAACGCTGATCCGCATGACAGACAGCCATGTAGTTGGGGCGGATGAGGATATGATTCTCTTGGTCAATATCCTCTTCCTGGTATTTGACGTTAATAAACTTGGGCTTAGTCAGTTGATAAATTTGATTAATCATATCACTAGTCTTTCTCAATCATACTTTTTGCAATCTTCAAATCTGTCACTGTTGTGATTTTAAGATTTGAGTATTCCCCCTTAGCCAAGGCCACATCTTTTCCTTTAATGACGAAGATTTTACATGCATCTGTTAAGATTTCCTTCTCTTCAACAGAGAGAGAGCCATAAAGATTCATGAAGTCCTTGCAACGGAATGTTTGAGGTGTTTGTCCTTGATAAAGGTGAGCACGATTTGGAATATCTGTAATAAATTGACCGTTAGTGCTTTCAACGATAGTATCAACAGCTTCTACCACTGTGTCCACTGCGTCATGATTTTGAGCAAGTTGGATATTGTCCTGAATCATGCGAAGCGTAATAAATGGACGAACAGAATCGTGGGTAACAATGATATCCTCTGGAGTAAGCGGACGATAAGCATCAATGGCTTCAATGATTTTCTCAATACTTGTATTGCGGTCAGCACCACCTTTTGTAATGATGATACGTTCCTTATGAAGAGGAAGATATTTATCTACAAGATCTTCTGCATGAGAAACCCAGTCTCCATGAACCCCAACTACAATTTTTTCAATACTTGGTTCCAAGACAAATTTTTCAATTGTATGAATCAAGATAGGTCGATCACCTAGCTCTAAAAATTGTTTTGGCAAGTTACTGATTCCCATGCGTGTGCCAGTTCCACCGGCAAGAATTCCTGCATAAATCATCTATTTTCTCCTTTGTCTTACTAAAAAACTTATTCTCTTTATTATACCACAATCTAGTTCTATCATGAAAGAAATACTGGTCCTCCCCTTCTAGAATAGGAGAAACGTAACTTCTCAAAGTAACTTCCATCTCTCTCCCAAAACTGGAAGTTACTCTCAGACGACGAATTATGCTAGAATTAAGTCTGAGACTTTTCGTGAGGAGGTACCTCATGCCGAAAAAACAAAAACATCTCACCCTAGAAGACCGTATTGACATCCAAACTGGAATCAGCCAACAGGAGACTTTCCGTTCCATCGCTGAGAAGATTGGAAAAGACCCGTCAACGATTTCAAAGGAAATCAAGCGCAATCGCATCATGCATCCAACATCCGTCAAATCTGATTGCACGGATTGCCCACTTCTCAAAAAAGCTCCTTATGTCTGTAACAACTGTCCAAAAAAGAGGACGGATTGTGGCTTTAACCGCTATCTTTACTACGCGAAAAAGGCGCAGGAACAGTACGAGACTATGTTGAGGGAATCCAGACAGGGCATCCCCCTAAACAAGGAAAGTTTTTATCAGATGGATAAGGTCTTAACCCAAGGCATCCAGAAGAAACAAAGCATCTACCATATCATTCAGACACATAACCTACCTGTGTCGAAAGCTACGGTGTATCGGCATACCAAGCTGGGATATCTGACACCCAAGCCCATTGATTTTCCTCGGATAGTCAAGTTCAAGGAACGCAGAAAATCCAGAAAAGTAGCTATTCTCAAAGAGCTAAAAATTGGGCGAACCTACCAAGATTTCCAAAAGTTACGAGAAACAGATGATTTCTTCAAATGGTTGGAAATGGACACGGTCATCGGCAGACCTGGTGGAAAGCTACTGCTCACCTTCAACGTTTCCTTCTGCAACTTCCTCTTCGCCTTGCTTTTGGGCAACAAGACCGCTCTGGAGGTCGCCACTAAATTCGCAGCTTTGAAAGAAAGAGTCATGGACGGAGGGTATGCGTTCCATCAGCTGTTCCCTGTCATTCTCACGGACAACGGATCTGAGTTCTCCTATGTGGAGGAGCTTGAGCGAGACATTGATGGGAAGTCTCACCTCTACTTCTGCGACCCTAGCCGTCCTGACCAGAAGGGGCGGATTGAGAAGAACCATACAGTTTTGCGAGCCATTCTTCCCAAGGGCACTTCCTTTGACCAGCTGACTCAGAAAGACGTCAATCTAGTCATTTCCCATGTCAATTCCTTGAAACGAGAAGAGTTTCAAGGAAAATCTGCTTACAACGTCTTCACCTTCAACTTTGGCGAGGACATCGCTGCTCTTCTGGGGTGCCAATTTGTCAAACCAGAAGACACACACTTATCACCTGATTTATTGAAATAAAGGGAATTTTCCCCTCTAACTACACATCTTATCACCATCGAAAAGTCTCACACTAAACGCTAGCAACTGGAAGTTACTCTAAGACGACTCTGTTTTAGGGCTATTTGTCGTGCACTTTTTTCTGAGTCTTTTCGCTTTTGAACCCTTATATATCAAGAAAAAGAAAACCAGCGGAAGTTAGTCTAAGACGGATTTCCACTGATTTCACGCGTTTTTCTTATACTAAAAGCTAGGTTGTGGGAAACTGGAAGTTAGTTTTAGAAGTTACCAGAATAGGAGAATTATGCAGTCCTATTATTCAAAGAAACAAGCCCGTTTCTAGTAATGACTAGGAATTCTGTAGTCATTACTAATAAATGGCTGTGAAATTTTAGACTTCTTCAGAATAATATAATTTCCTTAAAGAAAACTTAAAATCAAACTTTGAGACTTCAAAGTGATTACTGGACTTACTGCCCTTCATTTCTTATTAGCTAACTTTATGATATAATAAAAAACGAGGTAAATTGAATGAAAAGTATAAAATTAAATGCTCTATCCTATATTGAACTGACCCCAGAAAAAGTAGCTTTATTTCTTAAGAATTTTAATAGTTTAAAGCACTTAGCACCTGTTTATATTGATGAAACATGATTCGATACTTATTTTTATTGAGAATATGGTCGCTCATTAAAAGGCCAGTTAATAAGAGGTAAGGTATCTGGAAAAAGATATCAGAGGATTTCTTTGGTTGCAGGTCTAACAAATGGTGAGTTAATCGCTCCAATGACTTACGAAGAGACGATGACGAGCGACTTTTTTGAAGCTTGGTTTCAGAAGTTTTTCTTACCGACATTAAATACACCATCAGTTATTATTATGGATAATGCAAGATTCCATAGAATGGGTAAGCTAGAACTTTTATGCTAAGAGTTTGGGCATAAACTTTTACCACTTCCTCCCTATTCACCTGAGTACAATCCTATTGAGAAAACATGGGCTCATATCAAAAAGCACCTCAAAAATGTATTACCAAGTTGCACTACCTTTTACGAAGCTCTTTTGTCCTATTCTTGTTTCAATTGACTATATCTTTTCACATTCTGATCTCGTTTTAGTACTTGCCAATCTTCAACATATCAAGAATGTACCTGGCCGTAAGACAGATGTGAAGGACGCTGAATGGATGGCTCAACTCGGTCGTTGCAGACTAATTGAACCTTCCTATATTCCTACCCCTGAAGTGATACAGCTTAGTTTACTGACACGTCGTATGCGTTCTTACAAGCAACGTCAAACTCAAATTAAAAATGAAATTCACAATCTCTTACAAAGGGCCAATATCAAGCTAATCAGCTATCTTTCTGATATTTTTTCTAAAACGGGGCAAGCACTTTTAAAATTATTCATTGACGGAGAAACCATTAATGTAGAATCTGTTATCCCTTGTATCCAGAAGCGAGTGAAAACAAGTCCAGAAGAACTCGTGGAAGCGATGGAAGGAAAGTTGTCACTAGAAGACCGCTTTCTCTTAGACCAGAGCTTAGAGGAATGTCAGATGTATCAGGAACTCATTGAAAAATTGACCGATGAGATTCAACACTACATCGAAAAGGAGTTTCCCTGAGGAAAATAGGATACTTCAAACCATTCCCGGTGTGAATGAAAACTGTGCTGCCACTATTCTAGCTGAGATTGGACCAACTGTTACAGCCTTTCCGTCCGATGCACACTTAGCATCATGGGCTGGACTCTGTCCAGGGTCTTATGAAAGTGCTGGCATTAAAAAATCCTCACACATCACGCAAGGAAATCGCTATATCAAACAGGCTTTGACCATATCGGGATTAATTGCAGCACATTCTAAGGATCCAGCTTTTTCTTCTTTTTACAATCGAATTTCCCAAAGAGGAAGCAAGATGAAAGCCGTCATTGCTTGTGCTCATAAGATTCTCAGAATCATTTACAAACTACTCTCCACCAAGCAGACTTATCAAAAAGAAAAGGCGCTAGGACTGAGGAAACAGTTCTAACGCCAAAACTAAAAAATTCAATTACAGCATAGCACGGGAAGTGATTTTTTGCGCTTTTTTACTGTTTTTTCAAATAAAAAGAAAGGACGAAATGTGTCCTTTCTCTCTATCTTAGCTTTTCTTCAATCTATTACAATAGATAGAGAACTCAATTTCTTATAAGTAAAGGAATTTGAAAATAGCTACTGCTGCAATTGCTGCTGCGATAGGTGCTACTACTGGTACCCAAGAATACCACCATTTTGAATCGCCTTTGTGCTCACCAAGAACTGATTTTGGAAGGAAAGCATGAAGGAGACGTGGTCCCAAGTCACGAGCAGGGTTCAAGGCAGGTCCTGTAGGTCCACCAAGTGATGTTACCAAGGCCATAACAAGGAATCCAAGTGCCAAGTGAGCTACTGAAAGTCCTGAAGCAGTATGTGGTGCTACTTGGGCTTTGATTGCTAAATCAGAAAAGTCAACATTTTGACCTGCTTGACTAGCCATTTGTTTCATGTATTGAAGCACTTCAGAACCAAAGAAGTTTTTAGTCATTCCAAGGGCTGCAAAGAAAAGAACAAATGATCCAACAAACTCATTTACAAAACCATTAACAGTTGCTGCAAAATGTGATTCTTTTGTACCATTATCCAAACTTGAAATTGTTGAGAAAGTACCCAAAATGTTGTTTGGATTTTCAGTTTTCAAGTAGTATGGGCGGTGTGTTGCCACAACCAAGGCTTGACCAAAGATAGCACCCAAAACTTGTGCAATGATATAAGGCGCAACTTGTGCCCAAGGGAAAAGACCGCTGATTGCAAGTCCAAGAGTGAAGGCTGGGTTGATGTGATTTCCAGATACGTTACCAAACATTAATGCTGGGATCATAACCCCCATACCATAACCAACAGCGATAACGATCCAGCCACTTTGGTGACCTTTCGTACCTTTAAGTTCAACGTTGGCAACTGCACCATTTCCAAGAATGATCAAAATAGCAGTTCCCAAAAATTCAGTGGCATATTTAATTGCCCATGTGAAATCCATTTGATAGATTCTCCTTAAAATTTTTTAGACAATCCTTATTCTATCAATTTTTACATCTTTTAGCAACTACTTTCCCGAAAGATTGTGACAGAAAACGGTTCCAAATCTTATAAACTAATCTTTTTTTCAAGATGTTCCCAGTTCATTATGTTATCTGCGCTAATCTGATGCTTTTATGTCAATTCCTCCTGATACATAGTATAGAGAATAAGAAGTATCTTTCCCCATTCACCAATAAGAGTTTTGCTATGAAAACAAAACTCTATCCTTCTAATGAAACAATCTTAACCTGATTTATATAAAAATTCTCGTCACATTGCCATAAAACCTCAGCCATATTTTTGTAAGAGATGGATTTATCGTGATATGCTCTAATCGTAAGATTATAACCACTTTCATTCCTATCCATGTCAATATTTAGATTGTAAAATCCCTTCTGTTCAATGATAATATTCAAGGTATCTATTGAAGGTTTATTGGTTACAAATCCAGTTATTCTGATATGATAATGGGTATCGCTTTTCAAAAATTTGGAGCTACTTTTCTGAACAGAGACAACAATTAGACTACAAAATAAGCCTAGAAAAGCAAAACCTGCTCCAATCGCCATTCCAATACCTGCAGTTGCCCAAATACCAGCTACTGTGGTGATACCACTGATTTTTTTATCCCTCATGAAAATAATACCACCACCAATAAAACTAATTCCACTGACAATTTGGGCCGCAACCCTATAAGTATCATCATTAGGCGTATCCAAGAAAGCTTCTTTTGATAAAATCATCATTAAAGTTGCAGTTAAGGCAACTAAAATATGAGTCTTTCTCCCAGCCTACTTGTGCTTAGACTTTCTTTCATAGCCAATGATAAAACCAGATAAACAAGACAATAAAACGAGAATAATATGTCGGACTTCAATCGGTAGAGCTATCGTATCAAGCATTATTTCCCTCCTCTATCACTCATAATTTTATATTATAATCCTAGTTGAAATTTTTTCAAGAGAATATATTAGTTGAAAATTGTCCTTTTTAAAACAAAAAACCGCAGTTACCCTCTAGTGATAACTTGCAGTTTTCTGTAATGTATGAATTCTTACAATCTCTCATACAATTCTTGCATTTGTACATCATCTGGAACCAGTTTTAAGTAAGCTTGCGCATTGACTTTTGCTTCCTCAAAGTAGCCCAATTCATGCAAGAGATAGATATAGTGTTCTAGAAATTCGGGATTGTCCTTCAAATCTCCTGCTAATTCTTGGTAATGCTCATAGGCGGTATCCAAATCGTCCATTTCTTGATAGGAACGAGCAATCATCCACTTGGTCAAGAGATTTTCTGGCTCCTCACTTTGCAAGTCTAGAATGTCTTCATAACGCTCCTGCTCCAGATAAATAGTTGCTAGACGGAGTAAGATTTCTTCCGTATCCTCAGCATCTTCTTTAGCAGTAAGGAGGTAGTTCTCTGCTCCACTAGCATCATGCAATTCATAGGAAAATTGTGAAGCAGCCAGCAAGAGACGAGTTTCAAATGGATTTTTCTCCAACCCTTGCTTAGCGATACGCAGGGCTTCTTGAACTTGATGTTCCTTATGTAAGGCCTGACTATAACCATACTCATAGCCTTCAAAGTCAGGAGAAATGGTATCAAGTTGCTTAAAGTAGAGGACAGCTTTTTGGTATTCTTCTCTATCAAAGTAAAGACTGGCCAACTCAAAAGCTGTTAGGTCATCGTATTCTAACTCCAGGGCTTTTTCTAAAAACTCTGTAGCCGTTTCAAATTTCCCTAACTGAGCATAGGCAAAGCCAATTCGTTGATAGGTAGAAATGCCTGTTTGCTCATAAATTGAGCGATTATCTAACTGAGCATAGCCTTGAATAGCTTCTTGGTAATTTTCCAACTCACTATCCAACTCTGCCAAGCCCAATATCAAGAGAGGATCCTCTGAGTAAGTCAATGCTTCTAACAATTTCTCACGCGCCACATCTGTCAAACCTTCCAGCTGGTAGAGGTCTGCTTTAAGTGCCAAAGCTGAAACATACCAGTCACTGTCAGCTTGGATTTCCTCAAGGTACGCAAATGCTTCCTCGATTTGACCATCCTCGCTAGCAATAGCTGCCAGATTGAGATTAACCTCTGGGAAATCCCCTACAATTTTCAGGTAAATTTCCTTGGCCTGAGGATAAAAACCAATCCCTTCAAGATAAGTTGCCAACTCATACAGAAGGTCACTTGGATCATTTTCTAAAGCTTTGACGAAGTAGTGCTCTGCCTTAACTAAATCTTGCTCCTCCAAAGCCTGTAACATCTGTTGACTATTGTTCACTCTTAGCTTCCTCTCCTTCTAGTTCATATAGGCCACTGACTACCTTATACCATTCAAAAATCGCTGAAATGACAACTTTAGCAGAGGCATAAACCGGAATACCGAGCAAGACTCCCCATATGCCAAACATGGATCCTGAAGTCAACAAGACAAAGAGAACATTAATGGGATGGATGTTTAATTGACTTCCCAAAATCAATGGAGAGACAAAACGGCCTTCAATAGTTTGTTCTACGATAAAGACAATCACTACTTTCAAAAGCATGACTGGACCAGCAATCAAGCCCAATACTAAGGCAGGAAGCATGGCTAGGAAACTACCAAGATAAGGAACTAGATTTAGAATACCAGCAGTAACACCCAGCGTAACCGCATAGCGTAGACCAATAATCTTGAAGAAGATGATAAACATTACTGCTACAATAATAGCCACTGTCACTTGCCCCCGAACATAGTTAGACAACTGCTGATTCACATCTGATAAAACTTGTCCAACAGGTTCTTTCAATTTCGTTGGCATGAATTGGGTCAAATAGTGACGCAGGCCTTTCCCATCACGTAAGAGATAAAAGAGCATGAAAGGAACGATAATCAAGGCAACAATCACTTGAGATGCCCCACTAATAAAGGCACTCACCCAGTTTACTGCCTGAGAAGAAACCTTGCTCGCCCAAACTGTAGCCTGACTAGAGAAGTTTGTCAAAACTTGTTCTAACTGAGGCCTGAAATCATCTGGTAAACGCTTGGTTACCAAATCATCAATAACCCTGTCAGCATCTTCAAGATAGATTGGTACATTTCTTGCAAATGTTAAAACTTGACGTTGCAGATTTGGAATTGCTACTGCCAAGCCCCAAATGATAAAAAGAGCGATGATGACAAAGACAATAGTGATAGCTATAACACGATTAATTTTGTGTTTCTCCATCCAATCAACAATGGGATTCAGTAAATAATATAGCAAACCAGATAGAATGACTGGTAACATCACAACTGCCAAAAAGTCCAAAACAGGTGAAAATAGAAAACTAATCTTACTTAAAATAAAAAGATTCAGTCCCAACAATAAGGTTACCAAAAATACCGTAATTGCCTTGTTATCCAAAAACCACTTGAAAAACCAAGACAGGCTAAAATGTTTCTCTTTTTGTTCCATAAATAATTCCTTTCTGTCGTCCTTTCATTATACCATTTTTAGACCAAAATAACTCTTTTTTTAAGTGCTTACATAGAGACAGCGACATAAAAAATCCCCTCAAAAGAGGAGATTTGATTAGTCTTGAATATGACGGTCTAAGTTCTTCTGATAATCTGCGTTTGATTTGGCTTTTTCATCAGCAAATTTCTTGCGGAACTCATCCATTTCTTTAGTAGTGACAATCTTATCTTGGATTTTCAGATACTTGTAGCTATTTTCACTAGTCTTGTCACCTACCCAGCCACCGGCACCACTGCCAGGAACCATTTTCGTCACTAGCATTTGAGCACCATCAGAGTATACTGGAATAACAAGTGCACTATCTGACAACCAAGCTTGGGCCTTAGCATATTTAGAATAACGTTTTTGAAGGTCTGTTTTCTCACTATTTGCATCATCAATCAGTTCTTTGTATTTATCCAATCCAACTGTTTTAATAACTGGATTGTCTGTTCCTGGTGCCACACCAAGAGCACTTAGGAGACTTGGACCTGAAGTTGGATCAAATACATCTAGATAAGTCGATGGATCTGCAAAGTCTGGAGTCCAACCACTGACTGCATTAATATCCCAGTCAGTATTTGCATTGGAAGTAGCTAGAGTAGTCATACTTCCCAATTCGTCATCAGAAACTTGTTGAATATCAACAACTACATTATCAGAGCCTAAGGCTTCCTCAATGGATTGTTTATAAGACTGAACCTGACGAATAAAATCTGGATTTGATGAAGAAATTGGCAAATCTAAATGAATTGGGAACTGTACTCCATCAGCTTGAAGGGTTTTCTTAGCAGCTTCAAACTTAGCTTTAGCCTTGTCTACATTATGAAGTGAATCTTGGGCATCATCAAGACTAACATCTTTCCAGACATTATCCAATTTATCCAATTCTGTCTTAGTAACTTGACCAAATGTTTGATCTCCTACTTGAACAAATGTTGGAGGAGTGAAACTTGTCCGTAACTTACGAGGTCCTACTTCATCACCAAATACTTGAGAGATCCCTGCTTTACGATCTACCGCAAAAGCCAAGGCTTGACGGAAATCTTTGTTTAACAAGGCTTTCTTAGTAGAAGTTTTTTCTGTATCACTTGTTTTAGCAGTGTGATTGTAATTTACACGGTCGATATTGGTTGAGATATAAAAAACTCCTCCACGCTGTTGACCATACACAATATTATCCTTGTATTTTTCTTTTAGACGTTCATAGTTAGCAGAGTTTTTAAAGAGTGGTGCAGCTGGATAGTGTCCCTCATCAAAACCGCGTCCTAGAGAGTCTGCATCTTGACCATCAAAGAAGGATAACTTGATATCATCAATAAAGACATTCTGCTTATCCCAATAATTTTGGTTTTTGGTCATTTCTATAGAAGACTTAGATGTAAGACCTTTGAGGAGAAATGGCCCATTGTATAGAATGCTCGTTACATCCGTTGGTTTACCAAAGTCATCTCCTTTAGAAGCTAAAAAGTCTTCATTGACTGGTGCAAGAACTCCCATTGTTGTTTTTGAATTCCAGAAAGATTCTGGATGGTTCAAAGTATAAACAACAGTATAATCGTCTGTTGCTTTTACACCAACAGTAGAAAAATCCGTTGTTTTCCCATTTACATAGTCATCCAATCCTTTAATTGATTCCTGTACCAAATAGAGGGCCTGTGATTTTTTATTTGCTGCATGCTTCAGACCAGTTACAAAGTCTTGAGCCTTGACTTCACCATACTCTTCCCCCTCATTGGTATACCATTTGACACCCTGACGGATTTTATAGGTATAGGTCAAACCATCTTTGGAAACAGTCCAATCTTCTGCAACTGATGGAACAAGATTCCCATATTGGTCATTTTCAAGCAAACCGTCAATAACGTTACCTGTGACCTGTTTAGTGCTGACATTTCCAGAAACTGTATAATCCAGAGTCGAAGGATCTGATGAAAATACATAGGCATAAGTAACTGGTTTTTTTGCTTCTTTATTAGCATTACCAAATGAACACGCTGCTAGGACAGCTGCCGAGAGTACAGCAACTCCTGCTGCTAAGAAAACACGTTTTTTCATAAACAAACTCCTTTGCAATTTGTATAAGATTATTATAGCACTTTTATTAAGTAAATCAATGAAAACATTCTTAATATTATCATGAAAAGAATGTGGAAAATCTCTTGCCAAGCTTGATTTTTTCATACTAGCATTTTTGTGATATAATAGTCTTATCTTTATATAGAGGTAAAGTTATGAAAGAAACTGTTTATTTTGGAACTTATACACGTCGTACTTCTCAAGGGATTTACAAGGCAGACTTTGATACAGAAACTGGTCAGCTTTCAAATCTAGAACTTTTTGCAGCTGAACCAAGCCCAACCTACCTTGCCTTTGACCAGCACCAACATTTATACACTGTTGGTAGTCAAGACGATAAGGGAGGAATTGCAGCCTATCAAACTGACGGGACTTTATTAAATCATGTCGTTGAAGAAGGAGCTCCCCACTGTTATGTTGCCGTTGATGAAAAGCGTAATTTGGTCTATGCAGCCAACTACCATAAAGGACAGGTCCTTGTTTATAAACGTCAGGAAGACGGTAGTCTTCTACTTAGTGATGTGGATCAACACAGTGGCCAAGGTCCACATGAAAATCAAGCATCTCCTCATGTTCACTTTACAGACTTAACACCTGACCACTATCTAGTGACCTGTGATTTGGGTACTGACCAAGTCATCACCTATGACCTTGATCAAGAAGGAAAATTATCTAAGCTCTATACCTATCATAGCCAGCCAGGAGCAGGCTCACGCCATATTATTTTCCATAACCATTATAAAATCGCTTATCTCATTTGTGAACTCAATAGCACTATCGAGGTTCTAATCTACGATGGTGTTGGCGAATTTGAACGCATGCAAATCATTTCAACTCTACCAGACGGTTATGAAGGCTTTAATGGTACTGCTGCTATTCGTCTCTCTAAAGATGGTAAATACCTCTACGCTTCTAACCGTGGTCATGATTCTATCGCAGTATATACAATACTTGCGGACGGTAGCTTAGAGTTGTTAGAAATCGTTCCGACACATGGTCAGACTCCACGTGATTTTGATTTGACACCAGACCAAGAATTTGTCATTGCTGTCCATCAAGACTCTGACAATGCAACCGTTTTTAAACGCAATCCTGAAACTGGTCGTCTAGCAGAACTTTCTAACGACTTCCATGTTCCAGAAGCGGTCTGCATCAGTTTTGCCCCTTAAGAAAACATAAAAAATGAACTTGGTAACTCAAGTTCATTTTTTTCTTATAGTCTTTTTCCGACATTAATACGGTTAATGGCACGTTGCAGTGCAATCTTAGCACGACGTTCTTGATCAATCAAGTTTTTGTCTTGTGCTTCTTCAATTTCACGCTCTGCTCGAAGCTTGGCACGTTCTGCACGACTGATATCGATATCACGAGCACGTTCTGCAGAATCCGCAACGATTGTGATGGTATTATTGGCAATTTCAATAACGCCTCCGTTTACTGCAATCCAGTTCACGTGATCTTCATCATCAATACGCTTTACCTTTACTTCATCAACTGCTAAAACCGCAATCATATTTTCATGTCGTGGCAAGATCCCCATCTCACCATCCAGAGTTCGAACCGATACATAGCTGGCATGGTGATCATAGACGAGACCATCTGGTGTCACGATCTGGACAGTTAACTGAGCCATAGATCACCTCTTAAAATCCCATTTTTTCAGCTTTTGCAATCACATCTTCGATAGAACCTACACCACGGAAGGCATCTTCTGGCAAGTGGTCATGTTTACCATCAAGGATTTCCTTAAATCCACGAACAGTTTCAGCAACTGGAACATAAGAACCTGGCTGACCAGTAAATTGTTCCGCAACATTAAAGTTTTGTGACAAGAAGAACTGGATACGACGGGCACGAGCAACCAAGGTCTTTTCTTCATCAGAAAGCTCATCCATACCAAGGATAGCAATGATATCTTGCAATTCATGGTAACGTTGAAGGACACGTTTTACTTCAGCAGCAACTGCATAGTGCTCTTCTCCAACAATTTCAGGTGCCAAGGCACGTGAGCTTGAAGCAAGTGGGTCAACGGCTGGATAAATACCCAATTGTACCAACTTACGTTCCAAGTTTGTAGTAGAATCCAAGTGAGCGAAGGCTGTTGCTGGCGCTGGGTCAGTATAGTCATCCGCTGGCACATAGATAGCTTGGATAGAGGTTACAGAACCCTTCTTGGTTGATGTAATACGTTCTTGCAATTGACCCATTTCCGTAGCAAGGGTTGGTTGATAACCAACGGCTGATGGCATACGACCCAAAAGGGCAGATACTTCTGAACCAGCCTGAGTGAAACGGAAGATATTATCGATAAAGAGAAGCACGTCTTGGCCTTCTACATCACGGAAGTATTCAGCGATTGTCAAACCAGTAAGGGCAACACGCATACGTGCTCCTGGTGGCTCATTCATCTGACCAAATACCATGGCTGTTTTCTCGATAACGCCTGATTCTTTCATTTCCCAGTAAAGGTCATTCCCCTCACGAGTACGTTCCCCAACACCAGTAAATACTGAAATACCACCGTGTTCTTGGGCAATGTTGTGAATCAATTCTTGAATCAAGACGGTTTTACCAACTCCGGCACCACCGAAAAGTCCAACCTTACCACCTTTAAGGTAAGGGGCAAGAAGGTCGATAACCTTAATCCCTGTTTCAAGGATTTCAGAAGAGGTAGACAACTCATCAAAAGTTGGAGCTTTTTTATGAATTGGCTGACGCTCTGCGTCTTCTGTAAAAGGAGCTTCCAAGTCAATGGTATCTCCCAAAACGTTGAAGACACGTCCCAAAGTTTCTTTACCTACTGGTACAGAGATTGGACGACCTGTGTCCAATACTTCCATTCCACGAGTCAACCCATCTGTTGATTCCATGGCGATAGTACGGACCATACCATCTCCCAACTCCAAGGCTACTTCAAGGACGATTTTTGTTTTTCTTTCGTCATTTTTGTAGACGACAAGTGCATTGTTAATCTCAGGAAGTTTTTCCCCTGCTGCAAACAAGACGTCTACAACGGGACCGATAACCTGAGCAATTTTACCTGAACTCATCTCCTTCTCCTATTCTATATAAGATACTGTCGGTTCCTAGCTCAACTAGGTCCTAATACTCTTCGCAAATCTCTTCAAACCACGTCAGCTCTATCTGCAACCTCAAAACAGTGTTTTGAGCAGCCTGCGGCTAGCTTCCTAGTTTGCTCTTTGATTTTCATTGAGTATAAGTTCATTTTCATACGAGCTGGACTAGAGCCTATTCTAAGGCACTAGCTCCTGCTACGATTTCTGTAATTTCTTGTGTAATCGCCGCCTGTCTGGCACGGTTATACTGAATTGTCAAATCATTAATGACTTTCTTAGCATTATCTGTCGCTGTTTGCATAGCTGTCATACCTGCAGCATTTTCAGCTGTCTTGGCATCGATAATAGCCCCGTAAATCATACTTTCTGCAAACTGAGGCAACAACTGCTCCAAAATTTCTTCTCGACTGGTCTCCAATTCAAAAGTCAAGCTGTACTCTTCATCAGCTTCATTGGGATCCAAGTCAACAATCGGAAGCATTTGTTCCACACGCATTTGACTAGTTAGCGTGTTAACATGGTGGTTGTAGCAGACATAGAGCTCATCAAAAAGTTCATTTTGATACATTTCAACAGTTTTTGAAATAATCTTTCGAACTTCATCAAAGCTAGGCTGATCCGCCAAGCCACGTAGTTCATAAAGAGGTTGAATACCACGAGCCTTAAAGAAGTCAGCTCCCATCCCACCAATACAGATCATTTCAAAACCTGTACCGTCTGGATGATATTCTTCCTTCAACTCCATAACGGCTTTCAGAATAGAGGAATTATAACCTCCCACCAAACCGCGGTCTGAAGTAATGACGATATAGCCTGTCTTCTTAACTGGACGGCTAATCAACATCGGATTGGTTGAACCACCAGCTCCATTTCCATGAAGGATATCTGTCAAGAGCTTGCGAACTTTTTGAGCGTATACTTGGAAGTTGCGAGCAGCTTCTTCAGAACGACCTAGCTTAGCAGCTGATACCATCTGCATGGCATTAGTGATTTGACTCGTATTTTTTGTTGAGGCGATTTTTGTTTTAATATCATTTAGAGATACTGCCATCTGACACCTCTATTCTTATTGGAAGCTGGTTTGATTGAGAAACTCTGTAATCGCAGCATCCAAGACTGCTTCTTCTGGCAAGTCTTTTGTATCACGAATGGTTTCCAAAATCTCTGGATGTTGAGCGTCAAAGAAGGCATGGAACTCTTCCTCGAAACGAACAATATCATCTACTGGAACAGTGTCCAAGAAACCATGTGTCAAAGCATAGAGAATGGTTACTTGTTTCTCAACAGGTAATGGTTTGTGAACAGGTTGTTTCAAGACTTCAACTGTACGACGGCCACGGTTCAACTTAGCCTGTGTTGCCGCATCCAAGTCAGAACCAAACTTAGTGAAGGCTTCCAACTCACGGTATGAAGCAAGGTCGATACGAAGTGTACCAGCAACCTTTTTCATGGCTTTAATTTGTGCAGAACCACCTACACGAGATACAGATGAACCCGCATCGATGGCTGGACGAATACCTGCATTGAAGAGACCATCACCAAGGAAGATTTGTCCATCAGTGATAGAAATCACGTTGGTTGCGATATAAGCAGAGATATCTCCTGCTTGTGTCTCGATAAATGGTAGGGCTGTAATTGATCCACCACCAAGTTCATCAGAAACTTTAGCTGAGCGCTCAAGTAAACGGCTGTGAAGGTAGAAAACATCCCCTGGGAAGGCTTCACGACCTGGAGGACGACGAAGCAAGAGAGACAATTCACGATAAGCTACCGCTTGTTTTGATAAATCATCATAAACGATCAAAACATGCTTGCCTTGGTACATAAATTCTTCCGCCATAGCAACCCCAGCATAAGGAGCTAGGAAGAGCAATGGAGATGGTTGTGAAGCAGAAGCTGTCACAACGATTGTGTAGTCCAAGGCACCGTACTGACGAAGTGTTTCTACTTGCGTACGAACTGTTGATTCTTTCTGTCCAATCGCTACGTAGATACAGATCATATCTTGACCTTTTTGGTTCAAGATTGTGTCAATCGCAATGGTTGTTTTCCCTGTCTGACGGTCACCGATAATCAACTCACGTTGACCACGACCAATCGGTACAAGGGCGTCAATAGCTTTCAAACCAGTTTGCAATGGTTCTGATACAGACTTACGTTGCATAACACCAGGAGCTGGCGCTTCAACTGGACGAGTTTTATCTGTGTGGATTTCTCCAAGACCGTCAACTGGACGACCAAGTGGGTCCACAACACGACCAATCAAACTTTCACCTACTGGGACTTCCATGATTTTACCTGTACGGCGGATTGTATCGCCTTCACGGATATCTGTAAAGTCACCAAGGATGATAATACCGACATCTGTTGACTCCAAGTTTTGAGCCATACCATAAGAGCCGTTTTCAAAAATCAACAACTCTCCACTCATGGCATTTTCAAGGCCGTGAGCACGCGCGATACCGTCCCCGATATAGGTTACAACACCTGTTTCAGTCACATCAAAATTGGGTTTGAAATTTTCAATTTGTTGCTTAATTAAAGCGCTGATTTCTTGTGCGTTAATTGCCAAAAGAACACCACTTTCTATTTCAAATTTTCTTTAACAACTTTAAGTTGTTGTTTAATACTCACATCAATTGTCTTGTGATTGGCAAAAATGACAAAACCACCAATGAGACTTTCATCGATTTGTTCTTTTACACTCCTTACTTTCAGAGACATTTTTTTCTCAATCAAAGGGAGCAAGCGACTCTTTTGTTCATCTGTTAAAGGATGAGCAGAAGTAATCGTCACTTCAAATCGATTTGTTTCTTTTTCAAGTCGGTTCAAGCAATCTACAAGCACATCATAAAAAAGATTTGCTCTGTGGTTGTATGCCAGAACCTGGATCAAGTTTTGCAATAAAGGTGACACTGAGTCTTGGAAGAAAGCAATCGTTTTTTCCTTGTCAGACTCGTCTACTGCCACTTTTTTTAAAAAAGAAGGTAAACCGGTTTCTTCAGCAACTTGCTTGATTTGAGTCAAGTCTGAAAAAATGCGATCTTCTTCTCCTTTTTCAAGTACCAATTGGACAAAAGGCATGCTGTATTTTTCAATTACCTTTACTGTTTTCTTGTCCATTAAGCTTCTCCTATCTGATCGATATACTGATCAATGAGTTCTTTATGGGCATGACCATCAAGGTTTTGTGAGATGATTTTACCAGCCAAGCTGATGGTCAAATCTGCTACCTCACCCTTAACGCTTTGTAAAGCTTCAGCTTTGTTTTGAGCAATTTCTTGGTTTGCTTTTTCTTTTAAGCGTCCTGCTTCTAGTTTAGCATCTGCTAAAATACTAGCCTTACTTTTCTCAGCTGTTTCCTTTGCATTTTCAATGATTGTCTTAGCTTCTTTTCGGCTACCAGCCAATTCATCTTCGCGTTTTTGAGCCAATACTTCCGCTTTTTGACGTGCTTCTTCAGCTCTATCAATATCTGAAGCAATTTTTTCAGCCCTTTCTTCGAAAATGCCTGTAATATTAGACCATGCAAATTTTTTAATCAAGACTAGCAAAAGGATAAAAGAGCCAGCGATTAAAATAAAATTACCAATTAATTCACCTACTGTTACGTGCATCAGTTACTCCTTTCTACTCTTCATCATTAATTTTATTTCCTAGGTACATAGAGGATAGTAGTGTAAAGACATAGGCCTGTACACAAGAAATGAACACGGAAAATGCAGTCCAAACTAAGTTTGTCCCAAATGCGATTGGATACCAAAAAATAGCTTGATGTGAAAGTAATAGAAGCAAGCTTGTCATTACTTCACCTGCAAAGATATTCCCAAAAATCCGCAAAGCAAGAGAAAGGAAATTCGTGATTTCTTCAAGTAGATTCATCGGTGTCATAAATGCAGGAGTTACAAAACCTTTTAGGTATTGTTTAATCCCACGACGACGAATCCCCTCAACATGCGCCATCACAATAATACAGAAAGACAAGACAAGGTCAAATGAAAGATTTGCAGTTGGCGATGTCCAAAGGTTTGTCCCATCTGTTGTTTGAAGTTTAGCCATCAAACCAAGATTATTGGCGATGACCATAAAAAGAAATAAACATAAGTAAAAGAGTGAGTAATCTTTTATGTAGTGGGAACCAAGGTTAGGTTCTGTAAATCCAATTACAAAATCATAGAGATACTCTAGTACATTTTGTTTACCTTTGGGTTTCAAAGTCATATTACGACTTGCCCAATAGATAAATGCAAAAATCAGAAACACAGACAGCAAAGTCAAGGCTGTCAAAGTTAAATCAAAGGTAACAGGACCAATATTGATGGTTGGATTGATACTTTCTTCCATCTAACATTCTCCCTTCTCCAATTTATATTTGGTTATTTAATAATAAATGAGAAGACAAGAGTTACGAAGAAAGTTCCTTCAATAAAGGCAACCCCTAAAAACATCAAGCTACGAAACTCAGCGATAATATCTGGTTGGCGAGCTACTGATTTCAACAAACCATTCATCAATAACCCTTCACCAAGAGATACACCCATACAGGCAAGACATAGACCGAAAAATGTTAAATTCATGATGAATTCTCCTTTTAATTAAAATTTACTTACTTAGTTTAGTCCTAAAAATTCAATTTGTCAACTTTTTACCAACATTGAAAGCGTTTAATGGAAATTATTTACAATTTTACTATTTTTGAGTTTATTATATAGGAAACTTTGGAAAAAACTTGTAATAAATCCGACCATTATCTAGGCCTTTCTGAAAAATGATGAAAAAAATCCGAGATGAAATCTCGGATGGAAATAAATATATTTTCTTTGGCTCTATAATATTTGTAGTGGGTAAATCCCCTATGGATATTATGGAGCCTATTTTGTTGTAGAAAAAAAGTCCCATAAGATCTATAATGAAAAGCGACCAAACTATCATTAGAAAGAATCATATGGAACAGTTATATTTTATCACAAAACTGCTTCCCTAATATTCAAATTATAGACATCATCAATAAGGATACACACAAAGAAATCATCGCTAAACTGGATTATGAGGCTCCATCTTGTCCTGATTGTGGAGGTTTGATGAAGAAATATGACTTTCAAAAACCGTCTAAGATCCCTTACCTTGAAACAACTGGTATGCCTACTAGAATCCTTCTTAAAAAACGCCGTTTTAAGTGCTATCAGTGCTCAAAAATAGCGGTCGCTGAGACTTCTCTCGTCAAGAAGAATCACCAAATTCCTCGTATTATCAACCAAAAGATTGCTCAAAAGTTGATTGAAAAGACCTCTATAACTGATATTGCCCATCAGCTGGCCATTTCAACTTCAACTGTCATCCGCAAACTTAATGACTTCCGTTTTAAGCCTGATTTTTCTTACCTCCCTGAGATTATGTCTTGGGACGAATATGCCTTCACTAAGGGAAAGATGAGCTTCATTGCGCAAGATTTTGACAAACTCAACATCATCACTGTTCTTGAAGGCAGAACACAAGCTATCATTCGAAATCACTTTCTTCGCTATGATAGAGCCGTTCGTTGTCAGGTAAAAATCATTACTATGGATATGTTTAGTCCTTACTATGACTTAGCTAAACAACTTTTTCCGTGTGCTAAAATCGTTCTAGATCGTTTCCACATTGTTCAACATCTAAGCCGTGCTATGAGTCGTGTCCGTGTCCAAATCATGAATCAGTTTCATCGAAAATCCCATGAATACAAAGCCGTCAAGCGCTACTGGAAGCTCATCCAGCAGGATAGTCGTAAATTGAGTGATAAACGTTTTTATCGCCCTACTTTTCGTATGCACTTGACCAATAAAGAGATTCTTGACAAGCTTTTGAGCTATTCAGAAGACTTGAAACACCACTACAATCTCTATCAGCTCTTACTTTTTCACTTTCAGAGTAAGGAACCAGAAAAATTTTTCGAACTCATTGAGGACAATCTAAAGCAGGCTCATCCTCTTTTTCAGACTGTCTTTAAAACCTTTCTAAAGGACAAAGAGAAAATCGTCAACGCTCTCCAATTCCCTTATTCAAACGCCAAATTAGAAGCGACCAATAATCTCATCAAACTTATCAAGCGCAATGCCTTTGGTTTTCGGAACTTTGAAAACTTCAAAAAACGGATTTTTATCGCTCTGAACATCAAAAAAGAAAGGACGAAATTTGTCCTTTCTCGAGCTTAGCTTTTCTTCAACCCACTACAGTTGACAAAGAGCCTTTTCTTTAACCTAATGTTCTTTTAGTAAGTAGGATTAAAGGGAAAGCAACTAGAAAGCTTTCGTCTCCTACATGTTTATTAAGCACGAACTGTGACGCTGGTTCCATCTTCCTTATAAAGATTGATGAGACCTTCTTTAAGAGCGCGAACCATGTCTCCAGCTTGAACGGGTTGAGGCACCTTAATAGTCAAGAGTTCCATTGGATTTGGAGCGCGGTCAATTTTATTGCCTTTGGCATCATGTAAATCTTCGATATACGTTTCAAAATGACGGAAACCTGGGCCGTAAAACTCAACTTGGTCTCCTTCGTTAATAACGTTCCGTTGACGAATAGTTGCTGTTTGTGTCGAATCATCATAAGAAACCACTTCAGCAACAAACTTGTACTCAGGAATTTTACGACGAGCACCAAACAACTGCTCATTTTCAGATGGTGTACCGTAGTAGAAACCTGTTGCCAATTCACGTTGAGCAACCTTCCACATTTCGTCCACCAAATCTTGTTTAATAGCTTCAAACTTTTCAGGACTTTCAAGATATGCATCCACAGCCGCCTTGTAGCAGTTGGTTACTGTTGATACGTAGTGAATAGACTTCATACGCCCTTCAATCTTAAGACTGTCCACTCCATTTTCAATCATATCTGGAATATGGTCAATCATAGACATATCAACGGCTGACATTGAAAATTCTTCAGGAATTTCACCTTTCAAACTCTTGCGTTCTTGACCAAATGGCATATCGTAAAGGTCGTATTTCCAACGACAAGACTGAGAACATCCACCACGGTTGGCATCACGCATACTCATGTGGTTAGAAAGAGTACAACGACCAGAGTAAGAAATACACATGGCTCCGTGGACAAAGGCTTCAATCTCAACATCTGTACGTTTACGAATTTCAGCTAATTCTTCCATTGAAACCTCACGCGCCAAAACGACACGTGTTAAACCCAGTTCTTTCCAGAACTCAAGCGTTTCATAGTTAGTGGCACTAGCTTGGGTAGAGAGGTGGATTTCAAGACCAGGCGCTTCTGTCGCTGCAATCATAATCAAGGCAGGATCAGACACGATAACTGCCGCGATTCCGATATCACGCAGTTTACGGAACCACTCACCAGCACCAGCTTCATTTCCTTCGTGCATAACCATGTTGGCAGCTACATAGACCTTAGCTCCATACTTAGCCGCAAACTGCACGCCTTCTTCCATCTGTTCAAAGGTAAAGTTTCCAGCACGGCTACGAAGACCATAGGCCTGACCACCGATAAAGACAGCATCTGCCCCATACTGAACAGCTACTTTTAGCTTCTCTAAAGTCCCTGCAGGTGATAAAACCTCAGGACGTTTTAATGTTTTTGTCATGTTTTCTCCTATTTGCAATATAAAAGTTTGACGTTTTTCCTTCTCATTTTATAGCAAATAAGTTATAAAATCAAGCCTAGAAAGATTGTTTTGACAATTCTAATCTTTTAGCAGTTGAAACAAGTAGTAAAAGGAGTCGATAAAGTAAAAACCAGTATCCAAAGATACTGGCTAATTAAACTACATGGAATAATCTAGTACTTAAACGACTATTCCCACTCACTAAAAGTCAGATATTGACTATTTAGGATAGTTGATTAAATAGTGATTGATAATACAATCAATGAGTACTATTTGATATTATTTGAGTCCTTTGTTGTTAAATTGTTGTTAGTATTTTCCCTCTCTTACTAATTCTAGTAAGAGTTTTTTTGTTCTTCAAAACTTATCCATCTATTTATCATTGTTTCAATAAGAGGCTGGATATCAAAGCCATATCTTCTTTTTGAAATATATATTAGTCTATTTAATATTACACTAATTTCTTCACATCTAACTTGTTGATGTTCAAGCTCTGTTAAAATATTATATATCTTAGGTTCGATTTTATTATAATAATCTTCAATCAAGCTAAACTATTAGTGTTTACCGTATTATTAGTTATAAATCATATAATTCCGAGATTACATTTGAAATACTAGTTAGCAACTCTTGCGAGTTTTCCCTATTTATTGCTCACAATATAAATTGAAAATAGGCATGAAAAAGACGATAGATTTTTTATTTCTATCGTCTTTAATACTTTATATTCCGTTCGACAAACTGGGAGCTGTCTTTCCGTTGTTATCAAGAAAGTCTCAATTTATCTATATTTTTCCAATCTCAATAACCCTTCTTCGTCCGGAAGAGTAATCCCATTCTTATAATTATATCCCATCTTTAAATAAAAAGGAGTTGCAGTTATAGAAGCTGGAATTTCTACTCTTTTTGCCCGAAGGAAAAATTCATCTTTCTCAAGTGTTTCAATAATCAGTCGCCCCACACCTTTTCCTTGATAATCCGGTAGTACAAAAATAGTGAAAAGACTACTTTCATCTTCTTTATCCCAATATGGTCCTATCGCTCCACACCCAACAATCTTTTCAGCATCACATACCACATAAAAATGCATCCAGTTAGCTCTTTCTAAAATATTTTGTGGTTGCAAATTCTTTACATCATTTTCTATATACTCTAATGAATAATCTTTGATATTAGTAGTTCTTAAAGTTGTTACAACTAATTCCGACACTTTTTCTGCATCTTTAGGTTCAAATCTTCTCACAAACATCTTATTTTTTCCTCCACACCTTCAAATTTATCATATTATACCATATTATACCATATATACCTATTTAAAAGTAGATTAAAGATAAGTATAGTTTATAGTGAAAATTATAGTTTTGTTGTTAAATTGTTGTTAAAATAAAGTAAAAAGCCTTAGAAAGATTGATTTCTAGGCTTTTTTTTACTCATTAACTCTATTCCCACTCAACTGTTGCAGGTGGTTTACTTGTAATATCGTAGACGATACGGTTCACATGATCCACTTCGTTTACGATACGTACTGAGATTTTTTGTAGGACATCCCAAGGAATTTTTGCAAAGTCAGCTGTCATACCATCGATAGAGGTGATAGCACGGATTGCAATTGTGTAGTCGTACGTACGACCGTCACCCATAACCCCAACTGAACGAACACCTGTATTAACTGTGAAGTATTGCCAGATATCGCGGTCAAGACCAGCTTTAGCAATTTCCTCACGAAGGATAGCATCTGATTCACGAACGGTTTCTAGTTTTTCTTCAGTGATTTCACCCATGACACGAATCGCAAGACCTGGGCCTGGGAATGGTTGGCGCCATACGATGTGGTCTGGCATGCCAAGCTCTGTACCAAGAGCACGAACCTCATCTTTATAAAGAGTATTGAGTGGTTCAATCAATTCAAACTGCATGTCTTCTGGAAGACCACCAACGTTGTGGTGTGACTTGATCGTCTGAGCTGTATCCGTACCAGACTCAATCACGTCTGTGTAAAGAGTTCCTTGAGCAAGGAATTTCACATCTTTGAGTTTGCTTGCTTCGTCATCAAAGACATAGACAAACTCATTACCAATGATTTTACGTTTTTGTTCAGGGTCAGAAACACCAGCAAGTTTGTCAAGGAAGCGTTTTGCAGCGTCTGCTTTGACGATATTCAAACCAAACTTACCACCAAGCATGTCCATAACTTGATCTGCTTCTCCTTTACGAAGAAGACCGTGGTCTACGAAGATACAGATCAATTGATCGCCAATTGCTTTTTGAAGAAGAACACCAACAACTGAAGAGTCAACTCCACCTGATAGACCGAGAAGAACACGTTTATCACCGACTGTTTCACGGATTTTTTGAATCTGCATATCGATGAAATTATCCATTGACCAGTCGCCTTTAGCCTTACAGATGTTAAGGGCAAAGTTACGAAGGATATCATTTCCGTATACAGAATGACGAACTTCTGGGTGGAACTGGATACCGTAAATGTGTTTATCTGGATTTTCGATGGCTGCGTATGGACAGTCAGCTGAAGTTCCAGTACGAACGAAATCAGCAGGAATCTCGGTAACTGCATCGCCGTGGCTCATCAATACAGTCTGTTCATCAGGTGTTGATTCAAAAAGCGCTGATGGTGTGTGAGTTAGGGTTGATTGACCGTATTCACGATTTCCAGCGTCACCTGCAGGGACAACTTTTCCGCCAAGTTTATGGGTCAATAACTGCATACCGTAACAAATTCCCAAAATAGGAATTCCGAGTTCGAAGATTTCTGGGTCAATATCGAATGAACCATCTTCATATACAGAGTTTGGACCACCTGAAAGGATGATTCCTACAGGATTGATTTCACGAACTTCAGCAGCTGAAATTTTATGGCTTTTTAGTTCCGAAAAAACACCAATCTCACGGATACGGCGTGAAATCAGCTGGTTGTATTGGCTACCATAGTCCAATACGATGATTTTTTCTACATCTTGCAAATCAGTTGAAATGTTGCTCATCTTTTTCCTTTCTCAAAAGAAATATCTTTTTTCAATATTCTATCACAAATAAGGGTGAATTACCAACTAAACAAGGCGAAGATTGACTTTTTCTAGTTTATTGGGGTACAATAGAGAAAAGATAGAAATGAAGTGAAAAATATGCTACCTGCTTATATGAAAATCCATGATCAGATTAAAAAGGATATTGACGAGCACCGTTGGGCCATTGGTGAGAGACTTCCCAGTGAAAGAGATTTAGCAGAGAAGTTTGAGGTCAGCCGCATGACCCTCCGCCAAGCCGTATCTCTATTGGTCGAAGAAGGAGTTTTAGAGCGCCGTGTAGGAAGTGGCACCTTTGTTTCCAGTACTCGAGTACAAGAAAAGATGCGAGGGACAACCAGTTTTACTGAAATTGTTAAGTCCCAAGGTAAAGTACCCTCTAGCCAGCTCATTTCCTACAGAAAAACCATTCCCAATGAGCAGGAAGTTGCTAAGTTAGGAATTTCTCCTACCGAAAATATTATCCGAATGGAGCGGGTTCGCTATGCGGATCAAGTTCCTCTAGTTTATGAAGTTGCTTCTATTCCTGAAAAATTCATTAAGGATTTTAAAAAAGAAGAAATCACTAGTCATTTCTTCCAGACTCTACAAAAACACGGCTACCGTATTGGCAAATCACAGCAGACCATCTATGCTCGTCTTGCTAAAGAAAAGATTGCCCTCTATTTGGAAGTTGAAAAAGGACATGCTATTCTTGGTTTAACTCAGGTTTCCTACCTAGAAGATGGTACTGCTTTTGAATACGTAAAAAGTCAGTATGTAGGCGAACGCTTTGAATTTTATCTTGAAAACAATTAATACTCTTCGAAAATCAAATTCAAACCGCGTCAACGTCGCCTTGCCGTATATATGTTACTGACTTCGTCAGTTCTATCTACAACCTCAAAGCAGTGCTTTGAGCAACCTGCGGCTAGTTTCCTATTTTGCTCTTTGATTTTCATTGAGTATAAAATACTACGCAAAAACTCTCTGTCACGGACGAGCCTACTGAAAAAGTCATTAAATTGATGGCTTTTTTGTTATACTAGAGATGAGGTGAAATAATGCTTGATAATCAGTTAACTATGGATGTCAGTCCTTATTCTAGTTTGTATGATATCGTGGTTCCTAAAACCCACTTTTTACGTCAGCTAACTGAACTCTGTGATTTTAGCTTTATTTATGATGAACTAGAAAAGAATTATCGTCCCGATTTTGGGCGTAAAGCTTATTCACCGATTATGATGTTCAAATATCTCTTGTTAAAAGATATTTATAAGTTATCAGATGTAGATGTGGTAGGACGTTCCTTGTCAGATATGGCCTTTAAATTTTTTCTTGGTCTAGCTCCTGAGGATTCTGTTATCGAGCCATCCTCTTTGACAAAATTTAGAAAGCTAAGAATTAAAGATGATAAACTGCTTGATGTATTGATTCAGAAGTCTGTTCAAATTGCACTCGAACATAACTTGATTAAGAGTAAAATCCTCATTGTGGATGCCACTCACACCAAATCTCATTATAATCATAAGAAACCCCAAGAAATCCTTAGAGAGCGTTCAAAAGCTTTACGTAAAACAATTTATCAACATTCAGAAGATATCAAAATAGAATTTCCAAAGAAACCTCAGGAAGATAACCTCGAAGCAGAGTTGACCTATACAGAGGAATTAATGGCTGTGGTTGAAAAACACGAGGAACTCTTAGCCCTACCGGCTGTGTCTCAAAAGTTCAATTACCTAAAAGAGGCTGTCGAGGACGACTTAGAACACTTGGAAGCTTCTGTTAAGGAGGAGGCTAGGCTTGGACATAAGACAGCCGACAGCTCTTTCTATGGATATAAAAGTCATATCGCTATGACGGATGAACGGATTATTACTGCTTGTGTGGTCACTTCTGGTGAACAAAGCGATGGGAAATATTTACCTGAGTTATATGCCAAAACAAAGGAAAATAGTCTGGACATCGAGACTATTATTGGTGATGCGGCTTATTCAGGAAAGGACAATATTCAACTAGCTCGCAAAGAAAAGATTCATTTGGTGTCAAAACTGAACCCTTCAGTTTCAAAAGGTTACCGTAAAGAAGAGGATGCGTTTGAATTTAATAAAGATGCAGGGCTATTTGTCTGTCCAGAAGGACACATGGCTGTTCGCAAAGCAAGGACAGGGAAAAAATATCAAAATAAGAATCAAGTTGTCACTCATTACTTTGACATTGAGAAGTGCAAGAGTTGCCTTTCCAAGGAAGGATGTTATAAGGAGGGGGCAAAGTCTAAAACTTATTCAATAGCCATTAAGAGTGACGACCATCTTTTCCAGAAGAAATTTCAGGAAACACCTTATTTTAAAGAAATGGCCAGACATCGCTATAAAATCGAAGCAAAGAATGCCGAACTAAAACAGAGACATGGCTTTGATGTCGCGAGAGCATCGGGTCTTTTCAGCATGGAGTTACAGGCAGCCACAACCATCTTCGTGGTCAATATGAAACGAATTATGACCTTAATAAATACAAAATAACCGAGGAACTCGCTCAAATTAACGAGAGATTCCTCGGTTTTCATTTCATTAAAAGTAAGAGACCTATTTTTTCAGTGGACTCTCACGGACAAAGAGTCTTTTTTATTTTTCTAAGAGTAAATCTTTCAAAGAAATCAGAGTTACTGCAATTAAAATCATTGCCATACCAAGAAAATCAATGAGATAAAATTGTTCATTCATGATTAGGAAGGCAAAGAAAACAGCCGAAATTGGCTCAATTGAAGCCAACAAACTTGACTTGACCGGCCCAATCAGACTGGCTCCTTTTAGAAAGGCTGTATAGGCAAAGACAGTCCCGATAAGGATAATGCCTGCAAAAGCAAGGAGAAAATCAAGACTAGTCGGGATAGTGGCCTGTAGAACCCCTGTAAAAGGAAGGGCGACCAAACCAGCTATGACCATTCCCACACCAATGACCAAACTGCTCCCCCACTTCTTAATCAAGGATATGGGCAAAATAATATACAGAGCATAAGTCAGAGCAGAAAAGAGCCCCCAGAACAGGCCTGCAGGTGTCATGGATAACTGGTCCAACTGCCCATGAGTTGCAATCAGGAAGGTCCCTCCAATGGCTAATATGATGGAAATAATCTCTCCCAGTGTCGGTGCCACCTTATCTTTGATACAGCTATAAATCAAAATCCCGACAGGACAAACATACTGAAGTACAGTCGCGGTACCTGCATTGGTTTCCTGAATAGCAGTAAGATAAGCGAATTGGTTGAGAAAAAGTCCAATCAGAGCAAAAATAAGAAGAGACAGTAAACTCTTTCTATCCTTTAAAAAGGCCAGCATTTTATCCTTTGCAGTGGCATAAGCCAAGAGCATGAGAATTCCACCAGCGATTAAAAGACGCAAGTTGGTCAAAACCAGAGCCGAAATTCCGTGTGCCATCAGGTATTGGCCACTCGTTCCGGACAAGCCCCAAGCAATACCAGCCACAACTGTTAATAGAGTTCCTTTTAAACTATTTGACATGTCTCTCCTTACTCTTCTTTACGAATCAAGTCCATCACTTGGTTGCGGTCTAAAATCCATTGAGCACGCTCATCCTTTTCATAGGTACGATTCGATAGGAAAATAGCCACTTCTTGCTTCTGACGATTCCACATGATAAAGGTACCTGTATAGCCCGTATGGTCTAGCCAATCTCCTTCCAAATTCCATGCCAAAGAACGTTCCTTGTCATCCAAAGGAGAAAAATTTTGACTCAAATTTCTTGCAAAATCATCTGCTAAATAGTGTTCTAAAAAGATTTGTAAATCCTTTACAGTCGAAAATAAACCAGCACTACCTGCATGTCTGCCCAGGAGTCGAGCCTTGGGATCATGTACCATGCCAGCCTCTACACCTCTAACTGTTGGAACAGCAAGCTCAATAGGACCAAACTGAGTTTTCTTCATTCCCCAAGGTTTCCAGACTTGTTCTTGTAAAATCACATCCAAGTCTTGATTAAAGATTCTTTCCAAAATAAAGCCTAAAAGCAAAAAATGGACATCTGAATAAAGAAAGGCTGGCTGACTTCGTCTGTTGAGATGAAACATCGCTTCCTTTAATTCTGAGGCAGTTAAAAGATCACGATTGGGAATAAACGGATCAAGATTTGTAGCATGGGTTAAGAGCTGGCGAATAGTGATGTCTGGATAATCGCTCTCAGGTAAAAAATCGGTTACGGGTCTGTCAATATCTAATTGACCTTTTTCCCACAAAAAGGTAAAAACTGTCCCAACCCCAACAACCTTGCTGACACTAGCTAGGTCATAAACTAATCCTGCCTCAGTCTGCAAGCCATGCTCTGAGTCACTCAAGCCTAAATAGACCTCCGTCCATTGATTGTCCTTAAAATACGCAAAAGAGGCTCCGGGATAAATCCCTGCCTCGATTTGTTCTTCTATTTTTTTAATAATCTTGGTCCACTTCATACTTCTTCAAACCACAATTCAACATTATTTCTATCTTTACCAAGGAAGAATTTTTCAGACTTAGGAATAAAATATTCTGTAGACTCAAACTTCTGGCGAAGACTGGCTATGTCTAATTCATTGACCAAGAACTTAAGCATAGATAAGTCCCAAGTAACCGTATTGTCCACAGTCAAATCCTGCCCCTGAGCTGGGATAAAATCAAGTGATGCCCCCATTTCAGATGATTCCAAGAAACTTTCGATATCAGTTGGGAGATGTAATTCCATAGAAATCTCAAATTTACTCAAAGAAATTGATTCCAAATCTGTTTGAAATTCTGGCTTTTCTCCTACTTCTACTAGACTTGCTCTGTCATCTTCCGCATGAATCAAAATCAAATCATCTTCGGGTGAAAAAATCTCAAAAGCGTAGCCATTTTGACCTTTATATAATCGATGAATCGAATCTGTTTTAGATAAGAGTCCTTCGATTTCTAAGGGATTTTCCACCTTGACAATCAATCTAGCTAGTTTTTTTCTTCCCTCTACCTTACGAGTGCGCATACTTGGAGCTTCTTCTAAAACCAGCTTTTCTAAACCTGTTTGATCACCTAGTGACAGAAAGGCTGATTCTTCTAATAAGGCCTTCATGCCAAGGGTTCCTATATAAAATGTTTCATTTATTTTTCTATTATTAACTTTTAAAGTAGGAATAATCCGTACAATCTGATTTACATTCATAAATTCCTCCAACTCTTTTATTTTAAAGGATTTTAGAATTTTTTACAAGAAATTATGCTCAGATTTACCAATTTTCACCCCATTAAAAATTTTTCTTCAAAAGGCTGACCTAAAACTCCATTTTTAGGGAAACATACAAAAGTCAAAAAATAGATAGGATAAACTGGAATGCTAATCAATGGATTGATAAGAAATAATTGACTGTCTTTGTTGATTTTTGATTACGGAGGAATATTAGAAATAAAAAGAACCAGCTCTTAAAACTGATTCTTTTTACAAGTGAAAAATTAGTTATTTTCAACTTTTTCATCGTATTTTGGTCTTAGTGTTGTACCTGAGTTAACAATGGTACGTTTTTGAACAAGAGGAAGGTCTGTACGATTGTAAACTGTACGCCATTTTTCCCAAACAAGACCTGTTTTTTCTTGGATTTTCACTCTGATATTACGAACATTTCCTTTAAATTGAAGTTCAGTTTGGAAACCAGCAGTTCTGTTTTTACCATTATCTTCCCATTGACGTGAGCGAATGCTTTCAACTCCATCCTTATCATAAGTTACTTCATCCCAGTAAACATAGTAACGAGCGATATAAGCTCCCTTATGGTGTAATTTGAGGTAACCATTTTTATATGAAGTCACTTTAGTTTCAATGTAGTCTGTATTGCTTTGAATTGTGGCTACTTGATTATCTTTCAAGAATGCAGTCTTATAAGAAATTGGAACAGCAGGGTTTTGTGTACTGAAAGTAGCTCCTTCTTGAATCAATTTCTTCAAATCTTCTACTGTACCTGTCACAACACGTGCAGCGCCATCAGCATTCCCGCCTACAATTGAAACTGTTACAGTTGTATTCTTCAAGACACGTGCCCATTCAGAGTCTGGTTTAATAGGCACTCCTTTGATGACAGCATTGATTGCTGCTTTCAACTCTGTACTCTTGCTTGTTGTTTCAAACTTAACATACATTTGACGTCCGTATGAAACGCTTGACACGTATACAGGAGGTGTTTTTCCATCAATTCCACGTGCTTTCAATTGATCAACTGTTACTCCTGGAGCAAATACATCTGATGGATTTTTTGGAGCATCAAAGTTAGCAGTATAGTAAATTTGTTTAAAATCAACAACTTCAACTTGTTTTTCACCCTTGTTCACAGCCTCAAAGTCAATTTTCAAATTAACACCGACTTTTTCAAAATCACTTCCGAATTTTGCTTTCAATTGATTCATGCTGTAAGCAGAAGTTGATTCATACTGCATACGTGCTGGAGCAGGATTTTTCGCAGCATATTTTTCATGCCAACGATTTAACAAGGTATTCACACCTTCCTGCATACCACTTGCAGTTGGATTAGCATCTACATAGCTATCTCCGCCTACCATTCCTGGTAAATCAACACTGATGCTACCTTTGCTACGATCTAAACTAATTTGTTGTGGTTTGTTTTCTAGAAGGTCTTGATTTGCTTTAAATAAAGCACCTAAGAAGATATCTCCGTTACCATTAATGGCAACATCTGCAGAACCATTAGAAAGGTTTTTCTTCACTTTTTCCACAACCACAAATTCATTTCCTTGTTGTTTTGTGCTTGTATTAGTGTAATTTTCTAACGCTTCTCCTTTTCTAGTCAAAATGTTTAATTTATCATAATTTAAACCAAATAAATAGTTATTTAGCTCTGCAGTATAATCTTTTTTATCTTTATTTTCTGTTTTAACTTTGTTTTCTGTTTTCTTATCTGCTACTACTTTTTCTTCTTTTACAGCACGATATACTTCAACTTCTGCCAAACTAAGAGGAGTTTTAGATTTATTTAATTCAATTTTTACATATCGTGCATTAACTCCTGAGAATTGAACATCAACTTTTGGTTGATTATTTAGGGTATCAACATGTTGACGAGTTACTTCCTTACCATCTTTATCTAACAAAATAACATCAAAATTAGATAAACGATCTCCTACATTACTGTCTCCACGATTGTAAATACGAACAGTTCCCACACCTTCTTCTTTTGCTAGATCAACTTTCCACCAAGCATGATCTTCAAAATTTGTATGAGTAACTGAGTGATGTCTGTAAACATTATCTAGATTACCGTCAACCGCTCTAGAAGCATCTGCATCATAATAAGTCGAACTCTGACTTGCAGACTTATGAGCAGCAATATTTTCACCAGCAACTTCAGCAACGCTTGGTTCTGTTGCTTTTACTACATTTGTTTGAAATACAAGGCCAGAACCTAGCAAAAATGTTGCAATGGCAACACCACATACTCCAACGCTACGTTTACGAATAGAATAACGAAATCCTTTATCTTGTTTATTTTGAGACATAAAAAACTCCTATATATGTTTGTACGAATTATTTCTTGAACGCGCTTTCTTGAAACAATAAGAGTATAACATAAAAATATTATAGATGCAATCGTTTTCTTAAAAAAATATTATTTTTTTATTAACCTAGATTGAATAACTGAACATATGTTAATATTTTTACATTCAAATAAAGAGTGGTCTATACCACTAAAAACAAGAAAACGACCAGGCTTAAGTCCCTATAAGTTGGGAATCAGCACTGTTCGTTTTTGTATATATAGTCAAATTCAATTCTTAAATATATAGCTCAACAAATTTCTCAATGCAAAGCTTTTCATTGTTTTTTATCATCTCTTAGATTCAAATTCTTTATAAGGTTCCTGAAGATAAGCATCAAAAACTTCTTCATCTGAAATCGTGTCAGAAATGAAGCTTCCGTTGCTGGTTCGTTCTGACAAATTCAAATCTTGTAATCGACTTTCATAGATCGTTCCTTTATTAGATTGGATAAGCAAAGTTTGATCGTTCCCGTCCACTTCCGTACTGAAGAGATCACCAACAAATCCTTGCTCTGCAACTGCTCCTGCCAAGAAGACACGGTGCGGTTTGTTTTTTAGCTCACGCAAGACTTGTAGTCCTCGTTTAGCACGGCTGGTTGCCGGAATTTCGTCAATAGAAACACGTTTCAAGCTTCCACGTTGGGTCAAGAGGTAGAAAGATGAGGTATTGCAAATAAAGGCAGATTGGAGGACGTCATCTTCTTTCAGATTCATAGCCTTGACACCTGCTGCCTTGGCACCAACAACAGGAACCTCCTCGATATTGAAACGCAGAGCATAACCGTTTCGACTAATCAAGAGAACATCATCCAGTTTAATCTGAGCTACTGCTACAATCTGGTCTGTCTCGTCTTTGAGTTTAGCATACTTGACTGATTTAGATTTATAGGTCCGCCATGGAGTGAATTCTTTACGTTCTACGCGTTTGATTTGACCAAGACGAGTTGCAGCAAAGTAAGTTGTCGCATCATCAAACTGATCTATTACTTCAACATAAAGGATTTCTTCGTTAGTTTCAAAGTTGGTAATGGTTTGGCTCAGATGCTCTCCGATATCCTTCCAGCGAATATCTGCCAACTCATGGATTGGTCGATAGATGACATTTCCAAGACTTGTGAACATCAAAAGATGCTGTGTTGTCTTGACAGCTTGTACAAAGATCAAACGGTCATCATCACGTTTGCCAATTTCTTCCAGCGTTGAAGCTGCAAAAGAACGTGGACTGGTACGCTTGATATAACCTGCCTTGGTCACGCTGACATAGGTATCTTCCTCAGCAATCAGACTAGCTGTATCAATCTCAATTGCTTTCGCAGTGTCTTCTAAAGCACTCAAACGTGGAGTCGCAAATTTCTTCTTGACCTCACGAAGCTCTTTCTTCATGAGATTGTACATGGTCCGTTCATCACCGATAATCGCCGCAAGCATGGCAATCTTTTCACGAAGTTCTGCTTCTTCTTCCTGCAAGACAACTACGTCTGTATTGGTCAAACGGTACAGTTGCAAGGTAACGATGGCCTCAGCCTGCTCTTCTGTAAAATCATAGCTGACCTTAAGGTTTTCCTTGGCGTCCGCCTTATTCTCAGAAGCACGGATAAGAGCAATGACTTCGTCCAAAATCGAAATCACGCGAATCAAACCTTCGACAATATGGAGACGTTTCTCAGCCTTTTCCTTGTCAAAGCGTGAACGCGCCAAAATCACTTCACGACGGTGGGCGATGTAGCTAGACAAGATTGGGACAATACCGACCTGACGAGGTGTGAAATTGTCAATCGCCACCATGTTAAAGTTGTAGTTGATTTGTAGGTCGGTGTATTTGAAGAGATAATTGAGAACAAGCTCCGTATTGGCATCTTTTTTGAGCTCAATAGCAATTCGAAGACCATCACGGTCCGACTCATCACGAACTTCAGCAATACCAGCCACCTTGTTATTGACACGAACATCATCGATTTTCTTGACCAGATTGGCCTTGTTGATTTCATAAGGAATCTCAGTGATAACGATTTGTTCCTTACCACCTTTTAGCTTTTCAATCTCAGTCTTGGAACGAACAACCACGCGCCCTTTTCCAGTTTCGTAGGCCTTCTTGATTTCATCACGACCTTGGATGATAGCCCCTGTAGGGAAGTCTGGCCCAGGTAAGAATTCCATGAGTTTGTCCACCTTGGCCGTTGGATGGTCAATCATGTAAACCGCCGCATCAATAACCTCAGCCAAATTATGGGGAGGAATGTCTGTGGCATAACCAGCCGAAATCCCAGTAGATCCATTTACCAAGAGATTTGGAAAGGCTGCTGGCAAGACAGTTGGTTCTTTCTCCGTATCATCAAAGTTCCAGGCAAAAGGAACTGTCTTTTTCTCGATATCTTGAAGGAGATAACCTGCAATCTCAGACAAACGTGCCTCAGTATAACGCATCGCCGCAGGTGGATCCCCGTCCATAGAACCGTTATTACCGTGCATTTCGACTAGAATCTCACGATTTTTCCAGTCCTGTGACATACGAACCATGGCATCATAGATAGAACTGTCACCGTGTGGGTGAAAATTCCCCATGATGTTACCGACAGACTTGGCCGACTTACGGTAACTCTTGTCAAAGGTATTGCCATCCTTATTCATCGAATAAAGAATACGGCGCTGAACCGGCTTCAAGCCATCACGAATATCTGGCAAGGCCCGGTCTTGAATAATGTACTTGGAATAGCGACCAAAGCGCTCTCCCATGATGTCCTCCAGGGACATATTTTGAATGTTACTCATATAGGATACAGAGCCCTTAAAATACAAAGTGAAAATAGAAAATTCTTGAAGTAAGCAAGCTCACAAGAGAATTTATCTTTTTCACCTAGCATTTAGGGCGTGTTCAACTCCTTTCAAAGAATGTAGAGTAGGTTTTTACAGAAAAGGTGTTCGGTTAAGATATAAAGGGACGATTTGGCTTGCCAAAAATGTCTGTAGAAAAATAGAAAATCGATGTAGGGCTCGATGAAGTCAAGACGATTTGACTTTTTCCGAAAAAATTAGTCCCGTGTTCAGTTACTACAAATAACCAAATGACCCTTTCTGTAGTTTAATGTGTTTAAAATGTGTTGCTTCAGTTAATAAGAAATTTCACATAGCATTCAGGGCGTGTTCAACTCCTTTCGAAGAATGTAGAGTAAATACTATGGAAAAAGAAAAAATATAGAGTAAGTGAATTTCATCCAATTCCTGTATCGTCGTTTCCACTTGAAAAGTCTACTCCACAAATCCTCGTTTATACTTGATATGGCTGGCGATATTACTATCTACATCTTTCTTATCCCAAAGTTGAAGTTCCCATGGGTAATAAAAATTACTTTTATTTTTAAAATAGATATGAATACCGACATAGCCATCTTTATCACGTAAATACCAGTTTTTTAGTCCGTAAATCTCTTGCCAATCATCTAATTTATCCATGACTTGAGCTATCTCTTTGGAACTTAAAATCATACGAGCACCAAAAACATCATTAAGAATTGAATTAACTGGATAGCCCTCTTGACGCTCTGAAAAACGTGTAATTTTATCTAAAATAGACTCAGAAGTTTTGACACGATAAACATAGGCAATATCTTGGACATCCGCTTTCATCAGATAGTCATTAATTGACTCATGTAAATTCAGACGGTAGGCCAAAATCGCTTTCGTCGGAACTTTTGAAAAGGTATGCTTGAGATTGATTTTTTCCACCTTACCCGTTTCAAAATAATCTTTAGAATATTCTTGATGAATACGATTAATCTCTGTAATGAGGCGTTCCACTTTTTCAATCATGAGTCTTCTCCTCTCGCTTTTTCATTTTTCTAGTTATTCCCAAACTTCTTCATTCTTTCCTCAGCATACTCAATCATCTTCTCAGCCACTTCTTTATCGTAGTCAAATCCCAGCTTTTGAGCAAGTCTTTGAGCTTCTCTATGGAAAAGTTGCATCGTAGCCAATAAAGACTGGCTGAGTTTCTCTATACTTGAAAAATCAAGCAGATTTGAGAATTCTTTCTCAGCAGGCAAATACTGAAAGAGGTACTTGTAGTTCTTGCCGATATCGACTTTCCCCCTAGCACTTGCAACCTGCCAAGCCAAAATTTTCAAGAATTCTTGTTGACAAATGCCGTAGAGATGATCAATAGCATAGATGAGCTGATTCCTACAAATCCCTTTGACAACGTAGGCTGACACCCACCAAAATTCATTGCAGGCATTTTCAAAATCTATCGCACTAGCTGGATTTGTCCAAAAGCGTTGAGGACTCGGTGAATAAAGTTCAAACAAACCATTAGGATCTTCTAAAACGGTGAATCCTGCCTCACTATCCACCCACTCTTTAATGCGGTCTTTGGGGCAGAGGGCCAAATCAATCCGATTGCCATCTTCAAAAAGCATGAGATATAGGCGACGGTGACCAAGGGTGACTTCTTGCTCAATAATGCGTTTGCCAAACCGGTCCAACCAAGATAAATCTGTAATCAGCTCGTCCAGATTCTCTACAACATAGACTACATCATAATCTTGAAACTCGTCTTTTGAAGTCTTTTGGTTTGTCCGTGAACCAGACATAGCGACAGCTTTGACTTGTAAAGTTTTGGCAGTCTGTAAAATCAGATCTAGCATTTCTGTTTCAGCTCTCATGTTGATACCCATTCATTAAAAAGTGACTTAAAACACTGTCGCTTCTTCCAGCGTAAACCTGACATTATCCTCAATCCACTTACGGCGTGGTTCGACCTTGTCACCCATGAGGACATTGACGCGGCGTTCTGCGCGTGCTAGGTCTTCGATAGTGACACGGATAAGGGTACGCGTTTCTGGGTTCATAGTTGTTTCCCAGAGTTGATCCGCATTCATCTCACCAAGACCTTTATAACGTTGGAGTGTAGCACCTTTACCAAACTGTTTGCGGAGTTCTTCTAGTTCTCCGTCCGTCCAAGCATAGGCCACTTCTTCTTTCTTGCCTTTCCCTTTTGACATCTTGTAAAGAGGCGGAAGGGCAATATAGACATGTCCTGCCTCAACTAGCGGACGCATATAACGGTAGAAAAATGTCAAGAGAAGGGTTTGAATATGGGCACCGTCGGTATCCGCATCGGTCATGATAATGATCTTATCATAGTTGGCATCTTCAATAGAGAAGTCAGCCCCCACACCCGCACCAATGGTATAAATCATGGTGTTGATTTCTTCATTTTTGAGGATATCCGACATCTTGGCCTTGGCTGTATTGATAACCTTACCACGAAGAGGTAGAATAGCCTGGAACTTGCGGTCACGGCCTTGTTTGGCAGAACCTCCGGCAGAATCTCCCTCGACTAGATAGAGTTCATTCTTAGCTGGATTCTTAGACTGAGCTGGGGTCAATTTCCCAGACAGCAAGCCCTTGTCTTTTTTATTTTTCTTACCATTTCGGCTCTCATCACGCGCCTTACGTGCCGCTTCACGAGCATCACGCGCCTTGATAGCCTTGCGGATGAGGTTAGAAGCCAATTCACCATTTTCCATAAGAAAGAAGGTCAACTTATCCGCCACAATGCCATCCACAACTGGGCGAGCTAGTGGACTTCCTAGTTTGTCCTTGGTCTGTCCTTCAAACTGGAGGTGTTCTTCAGGAACCAAGATAGAAAGAACGGCCGCTAGTCCCTCACGATAGTCTGAACCTTCAAGGTTTTTATCTTTTTCCTTGAGAAGTCCCGTCTTACGCGCATAGTCATTCATGACCTTAGTGATAGCAGACTTGAGTCCTGTCTCATGCGTTCCACCGTCCTTGGTGCGAACATTATTAACAAAGGACAAGATGTTATCTGAAAATCCATCATTGTACTGAAGCGCTACTTCCACTTGAAAACCATTGTCTTCCCCTTCAAAGTACAGAACTGGCGTCAAGGTCTCCTTGTCTTCGTTCAGATAAGAAACAAAGTCTTGTACCCCATTTTCATAGTGAAACTCAACAGACTCATCTGTGCGTTTATCCGTTAGAGACAAGGTCACATTTTTCAAGAGAAAGGCTGATTCATTAAGACGCTCTGAGATGGTATTGTACTTGAAGTCTGTCGTAGAAAAGATGGTCGCATCAGGCATAAAAGTAACCTTGGTACCTGTTTTAGACTTAGGCGCTGTACCGATTTTCTTCAAAGTCATGACAGGTTTTCCACCATTTTCAAAACGTTGCTTGTAGATTGCACCATCACGGGTGATTTCAACCTCCAGCCAACTAGACAGAGCATTTACAACAGAAGAACCAACCCCGTGGAGACCACCAGATGTCTTGTAGCCACCCTGACCGAATTTCCCTCCGGCGTGAAGAATGGTAAAGATAACCTCAACTGTTGGGATTCCCATAGCATGCATACCCGTCGGCATCCCACGACCATGGTCTTGAACCGTTAAACTGCCATCTTTATTGATGGTGACATCAATACGGTCACCAAATCCAGACAAAGCCTCATCAACTGCATTGTCGACGATTTCCCAGACTAGGTGATGGAGACCTGCCCCATCGGTCGATCCGATATACATCCCTGGACGTTTTCGAACCGCATCCAACCCTTCTAGCACCTGAATGGCGTCATCATTATAATTGTTAATATTGATTTCCTTTTTTGACACAAGGAACCTCCTATTCGTTCATCTTTACTATTCTACAAGTTTTCCAAGGATTTTGCAAAATTTTTCTTTCTCCGATGTAACAATTTCAGAAGAGATTCTCTGCCTTTCTTCTTCATTTCATGATATAATAGGAGTATGATTACAATAGTTTTATTAATCCTAGCCTATCTGCTGGGTTCGATTCCGTCTGGTCTCTGGATTGGACAAATTTTCTTTCAGACAAATCTGCGAGAGCATGGTTCTGGTAACACAGGAACAACCAATACCTTCCGCATTTTAGGCAAGAAAGCAGGTATGGCGACCTTTGTGATTGACTTTTTCAAAGGAACCCTAGCAACACTGCTTCCGATTATGTTTCATCTTCAAGGTGTTTCGCCTCTTATCTTTGGACTTTTGGCTGTCATTGGACATACCTTCCCTATCTTTGCAGGATTTAAGGGTGGTAAGGCTGTCGCAACCAGTGCGGGAGTGATTTTCGGATTTGCGCCTGTCTTCTGCCTCTACCTTGCAGTTGTTTTCTTTGGAACCCTCTATCTTGGTAGTATGATTTCGCTATCTAGTGTCACAGCATCTATCGCGGCTGTCATCGGAGTTCTACTCTTTCCACTTTTTGGTTTTATCCTGAGCAATTATGACCCTCTCTTCATCGCTATTATCTTAGCACTGGCTAGTTTGATTATCATTCGGCATAAGGATAATATCACACGTATCCAGAATAAGACTGAAAATCTTGTTCCTTGGGGATTGAACCTAACCAACCAACATCCTAAAAAATAAACGCCAGTTTGAACAGAACTGACGTTTTTTTGTATGCTTATTTTGATTTGATATAGTTGATACCATCTGCTTTTGGTGCGACTGCTTTTCCAAAGAAGGCTGCCAAGACAAGAATTGTCAAGACATAAGGTGCGATTTGAAGATAAACCGTAGGCACTCCTTGTAGGAACGGCAATTGAGATCCGATAACAGCCAAACTTTGTGAAAGTCCAAAGAAGAGACTAGATAACATAGCTCCGATTGGATTCCATTTCCCAAAGATCATCGCAGCAAGGGCGATAAATCCAGGTCCAACAATAGTTGTCACTGAGAAGTTAACTGAGATGGATTGAGCATAAATCGCTCCGCCAATTCCACCTAGGAAACCTGAAATAATAACCCCTAAATATCTCATCTTGTAGACATTGATTCCCAAGGTATCCGCTGCTTGAGGGTGTTCACCGACAGAGCGGAGACGAAGACCAAAACGGGTCTTGAAGAGGATAAACCAAGCAAGGAAAGAGAAGGCAATGGCCAGATAACCGAGTAAACTAGTTGACTTGAAGAAGATATCACCGATAACTGGAATATTGGCCAAGACTGGGAAATCAAAGCGTCCAAAAGTCTGACTTAAGTTATCTGTTTGTCCTTTATTATAAAGCACTTTCACCAAGAAAACAGCCAAGGCTGGCGCCATCAAGTTCAATACCGTACCGCTGACAACATGGTCTGCACGGAAATGAACCGTTGCTGCTGCGTGGATAATAGAGAAGAGACCACCAACCAATCCTGCTACAAGCAAGGATAACCAAGGAGTTGCTGCTCCAAATTGTTCTGCAAATTCAAGGTTAAAGACTACTCCAGAAAAGGCACCCATAACCATAATTCCTTCAAGGCCGACGTTTACCACACCACCACGTTCAGAGAAAACACCACCGATACTTGTAAAGATGAGGGGTGCTGAGTAAATCAGCATAGAAGACACCAAGAGGGTGAGCAAGGTTGTAATAGACATCTTTACTTACCTCCTTTAACTTGTTTTTTCGGTTTGACAAAGCGTTCGATAAGGTAATGAACACTGACAAAGAAGATAATAGACGCTGTTACAATGCTGACAAGCTCAGACGGTACCTGCGCCGCATTCATACCAGGGGCTCCAACTTGGAGAACACCAAATAGGAAGGCTGCAAAGAGAATACCAATTGGTGAGTTTGCCGCAAGCAGACTAACCGCCATCCCGTTAAACCCGACAGCTAATGACGCCCCCTGAACATAAACGTTCTGGAAGGTTCCAAGTCCTTCAACAGCTCCACCAAGACCTGCCAAGGCACCTGAAATAATCATTGATAGGATAATCGTTCTTTTTGCAGAAATACCAGCATATTCTGAAGCATGTGGATTAAGACCAACCGCACGGATTTCAAAACCAAGAGTTGTTTTCTTAAGCATGAACCAAATGACTGCAACGGCAATGATTGCAAAGAAAATACCAATATTCATCCGCGAGTTACCAGTTAACTCAGCCAACCAAGGTGTCTGATAGGTTGCATTAGCCCCGACACGAATCGTCGAATCTGTACTTTGCATAAAGTCTTTAGGGAAGGCATGGATAAAGGCATTCCCTACATACAATACGATGTAGTTCATCATAATGGTTACGATAACCTCTGACGTCCCTAGATAGGCTCTAAGAATACCTGGAATCGCACCGACAATCCCTCCTGCAATCAAGGCAATCACGATGGTTGCTAGAATCATCAAGGGACGTGGCATATCTGGATGCGACAAGGCAAACCAACCACTGAGAATCCAACCAGCCAAGGCCTGACCAGGAAGCCCGACGTTAAAGAAACCTGCACGACTGGCAACGGCAAAACCAAGAGCAATCAAGATTAGAGGCCCCATAGCACGGAAGATTTCTCCAATCCCACGCAGGCTACCAAAGGCTGTGTAGAACAATTCTTCGTAGCCCCAAATAGCATCATAACCGAAGATCCACATGACAATGGCTCCAAGTAAAATTCCTAGGAAGACAGAAATCAAGGGAACCGAAATTTGTTGTAATTTTTTAGACATCACTCTTCTCCTTTCCCAAGTTTCCACCAGCCATCAAGACACCAAGTTCTTGTTTATTGGTTGTTTCTGGTGATACAATACCTTGAATCTTCCCATCGTGGATAACGGCAATACGATCTGAGACGTTTAAAATCTCGTCCAATTCAAAGCTGACAACAAGGACAGCCTTGCCATTATCACGCTCTTCAATCAAGCGCTTGTGGATATATTCAATGGCACCGACATCCAACCCACGAGTTGGCTGGCTGACGATAAGGAGATCAGGATCACGATCAATTTCACGAGCAATAATTGCTTTTTGTTGATTTCCTCCTGAGAGTGCAGCTGCAGGAACAAATTCGCTGGCAGCACGAACATCAAACTCTTCCATTAGCTTTTTAGCATAAGAAGTAATATTTGAATAGTTCAAAATTCCATTTTTACTATGTGGTTCTTTATAGTAGGTTTGAAGGGCAATATTTTCAGAAATCATCATTTCCAAAATCAAGCCATCACGGTGACGGTCTTCTGGAACGTGCCCCACGCTTAGTTCAGTAATTTGTCGTGGATGCAAGCCTACAATTGAATCTCCTTTTAGCTCAATGCTACCAGATTCAACCTTGCGAAGACCTGTGATGGCTTGAATCAATTCAGATTGACCATTTCCATCAATCCCCGCAATCCCAACAATCTCTCCAGCACGAACATCCAAGGACAGATTTTTAACAGCTGGAACACCACGGTTTTCATTGACCACCAAATCTTTGATAGACATGACCACTTCTTTTGGTTGAGAGGCTTGTTTCTCTGTTTTAAAGGAAACAGAACGTCCTACCATCATTTCTGCCAAATCAGCATTGGTAGCCCCTGCGATTTCTACAGTTTCAATTGATTTCCCACGACGTATAACTGTAACGCGGTCAGAAACTGCGCGAATCTCGTCTAACTTGTGGGTGATCAAGATAATTGATTTTCCTTCTTTGACAAGATTTTTCATAATAGCCATCAACTCATCAATTTCTGATGGAGTCAAGACAGCCGTTGGTTCGTCAAAAATAAGGATATCAGCCCCCCGATAAAGGGTTTTTAAAATTTCTACACGTTGTTGGGCTCCAACTGAGATATCTGCCACCTTAGCAGAAGGATCAACAGCTAAGCCGTAACGTTCAGAAAGAGCCTTGATTTCTTTGCTAGCTCCAGCGATATCTAGCACACCATTTTTAGTCAATTCACTACCTAAAATGATGTTTTCAGCCACTGTGAAGGCTTCTACCAACATAAAGTGCTGGTGAACCATTCCAATTCCCAAGCTAGCTGCTTTAGATGGTGAGTCGAGGTTGACAACTTGACCGTTGACCGCGATTTCACCACTGGTTGGTTCAAGAAGCCCTGCTAACATGTTCATGAGCGTGGACTTACCAGCCCCATTTTCTCCTAAAAGTGCATGAATTTCACCTTTTCGTAGGTGCAGGTTGATTTTGTCGTTGGCAACAAATTCACCAAACACCTTGGTAATATCACGCATCTCAATGACATTTTCGTGTGCCATGTGCTCTTCCTTTCAGAGTCTTATTTTATTTCAATAAAACTTGCTAATTTGTCTAGTAGCAAGCTTTACTGAGACAAAATGACTTTGTCTCAACTCTTAAAAAGCGGCCGATGGCCGCTTCCTAAGAAATAACTTCCATCCATTATTTTTCAGGAACTTTTACGCTTCCATCAAGGATTTTAGCTTTAGCATCTTCGACAGCTTTTTTACCTTCTTCTGAAAGGTTTGTCACTGCCAAGTCAACCCCTTTATCTTTCAATGAGTAAACGATCACTTGACCGCCAGGGAATTCACCTTTTTCTGCCTTGTTAGAAATATCTTTTACAGTTGTACCAACTTGTTTCAAAGTAGATACAAGAACAAAGTTTGATTCTTTACCATCTTTAGAAGTGTATTTACCTTCTGCTTCTTGGTCACGGTCAACACCGATAACCCAAACTTTTTCATTTTCAGGACGGCTTTCGTTAAGTGATTTTGCTTCTGCAAAGACACCTGCACCTGTACCACCAGCTACTTGGTAAACAATATCTGCACCAGCTGCGTATTGTGCGGCTGCAATTGTTTTACCTTTAGCAGCATCACCAAATGAACCAGCGTAGTCAACTTGTACTTTGATAGATGGGTCTACTGACGCAACACCAGCCTTGAATCCTGCTTCAAAACGAGAGATAACTTCTGATTCCATACCACCTACAAAACCAACTTGTTTTGTCTTAGTTGTTTTTGCTGCAGCCACACCTGCGAGGTAAGCAGATTCATTATCAGCAAATGTTACACTAGCAACATTCTTTTTATCTTTAATCACATCATCAATCAAAACATAGTTCAAATCAGCATGCTCTTCTGCTGCATCTTTAACTGCATTGTGAAGGGCAAAACCAACACCGAAGATTAGGTTGTAACTTCCAGCCGCTTGTTGCAAGTTGTTAGCATAGTCAGCCTCACTTGTTGATTGGAAGTAAGTGAAACCTTTATCTTTTGAAAGGTTGTGTTCTTTACCCCAAGCCTGCAAACCTTCCCAAGCTGATTGGTTGAATGATTTGTCATCAACACCACCAGTATCAGTGACGATTGCTGCTTTTGTCTTCACATCAGAAGATGAATCTGCCTTACGAGAAGAGCGGTTACCACATGCAGCAAGTCCAACTGCTGCCACTGCAACTAGACCAAGGCCTAGCCATTGTTTCTTGTTCATTACTGAACCTCCTAAATAAGATGTGCAACGATGTTGCAAGTATGGATTGATTGGCCACAAGGACCGTGCCACTCAGAGAGCGACTCAGACTAGTTTAAGTCTGTAAAAGAATATGGAAGTAATTCCCCGACCGTCATCTCGACCGTCGATTTATCTTTTGCGACTAAGGTCACTTTTAGATCTTGTTCAAAAAATTCGACCATTACTTGGCGACAAGCACCACATGGTGAGATTGGTTTTTCAGTTTGACCATAAACAATCAGCTCTGAAAATTCTCTTTGTCCTTCAGATACAGCCTTAAAAATGGCTGTTCTCTCACCGCAATTGGTCAAAGGATAGCTAGCATTTTCGATATTCACTCCCGTATAAACACTTCCGTCTTTTGCCACTAAAACTGCTCCAATAGGAAAGTGAGAATAGGGGACATAGGCATGTTTGCTGGTTTCAATTGCCAGTTCAATCAACTCAGTAGTCGCCATCTGCCAATTCTCCTTTTAGAATTGCTACCCCAGCTGATGTTCCAATACGGGTCGCCCCTGCTTCAACAAAGGCAAGAGCATCTGCATAAGAACGAGCGCCACCAGCAGCCTTGACTCCCATTTCAGGTCCAACTGTTTCACGCATTAATTGAACATCTGCTACCGTCGCACCACCAGTTGAAAAGCCAGTAGATGTTTTAACAAAATCAGCTCCAGCTTTTTGAGCTAATTGGCAAGCCACAACTTTTTCTTGGTCTGTCAGAAGGCAAGCTTCAATAATGACTTTCACTAACTTGTCACCACTTGCTTCCACTACTGAGCGAATATCTGACTCTACCAAGACCAAATCACCTGATTTGAGAGCTCCAACATTGATTACCATATCAATCTCGTCTGCACCATTTTGGATAGCTTCTTTGGTTTCAAAAGCTTTCACGGCCAAAGTTGTTGCTCCCAAAGGGAAACCTACTACTGTGCAGACCTTGACATCTGAGCCTTCAAGCCCTTTTTTAGCATGTTCAACCCAGGTCGGATTAACGCAAACACTGGCAAAGTCATACTCTCTAGCTTCAGACAACAAACGATCAATTTGATTTTCTGTCGCATCTTGCTTTAAAAGCGTATGATCGATATATTTATTTAATTTCATATTCGGATTCTCCTGCGGTTTATGAGATGATTTCTATAATTTCTCGTAAACTTTGCACCCTATCATTTATTTTAACATATTTTTGAAAATCTGTAACTAGCTGAGGAGAAATTTTTCCATTTGTGTATACTTTTGCAACAATTTCTCCCTTTTGAACGGAATCTCCAACTTTCTTTTCAAAAACAATTCCTGTTTCATAGTCTAAGGCATCAGACTTGACTGCACGGCCTGCCCCCAGTCTCATAGCATAAAGCCCAAATTCCATAGCTGGAAGAGCTGAAATGACACCCGTTTCCTGGGCAGGGATTTCCACCACATGTGACACATTGACTGGACGATAGAGGTCTTCCAAGTCTCCACCTTGGGCTTGGACCATCTCCTCAAACTTAGCAAGCGCTTGTCCATTTTCAAGATGTTGGCGGACTTCTTCAACTGTCTTATTTACATTTGCCAGTCCAAGCATAATTTGAGCCAACTCACATATGAAGTGGGTAATATCCTGACGGCCTTGACCTTGTAAAATCTCCAATGCTTCAAGGATTTCCAGACGATTTCCAATCGCTCGTCCCAAGGGCTGGCTCATATCGGTAATCACTGCTACCGTCTTCCGACCAACTGCCTTACCAAGTTCCACCATAGTTTGAGCCAACTCACGCGCCTCATCAACCGTCTTCATGAAGGCACCCTCACCGACAGTCACGTCTAGCAAAATAGCATCCGCCCCTGCAGCAATTTTCTTGCTCATCACCGAACTCGCAATCAAAGGAATCGTGTCGACAGTTGCTGTCACATCACGTAGGGCGTAGAGAAGCTTATCAGCTTTAACCAGTTGGTCTGATTGCCCAATGACCGATACACCAATATCCTGAACCTGACGAATAAAATCCTCTTGACTGCGTTCCACTTGATAGCCCTTGATAGACTCCAATTTATCAATTGTTCCACCAGTATGGCCGAGACCACGACCACTCATTTTGGCCACAGGAACACCAAAGCTTGCAACAAGAGGAGCCAAAATCAAGGTCACCTTATCACCAACACCCCCAGTAGAATGCTTGTCAACCTTAACCCCTTCAATAGCTGATAAATCAAACTCTTGGCCTGTCTGAACCATATTCATAGTTAGGTCAGAGATTTCTCGTGTCGTCATTCCTTTAAAATAAACAGCCATAGCAAAAGCAGACATCTGATAATCAGGAACAGTTCCTGACACATAGCCTTCTACCAGCCATTCAATTTCACTCGAAGTCAGTTCTTGACCATCTCGTTTCTTTTGGATTAAATCAACTGCTCTCATTCTTTCACACTTCTAAGGATATAGTATCCCTTATCTTTTTTGACGATTTCACAATTGCCAAACACCTCTTCCATCTTGGACTTAGCACTTGGGGCCCCTTGTTTTTTCTGGATAACGATTGTTAAATCCCCACCAGTTTCCAAAAAATCTTTACTTTTCTCAATGATTTCATGAACCACTTGCTTGCCCGCACGGATAGGAGGATTGGAAATGACATGGTCAAATGTGCCTTCAACTTGTTCATAGATGTTGGACTGGAAAATCGTCGCTTCTACTTTATTTCGTTCAGCATTTTGTCGCGCCAAATCCAAGGCACGATTATTGATATCGACCATGGTAGCCTGAACGCCATAAGCCTTAGCTAAAGACAAGCCCAAAGGTCCGTAACCACAGCCTACATCCAGGACAGTTTCTCCTTGGTTGACCTCTAGACACTTGAGCAAGAGTTGACTGCCAAAGTCAATCATTTTCTTGCTAAAAACACCCGCATCCGTCAAAAAGGTCATTTTTTCTCCCAACAAATCCACTCTCAACTCATGAATGTCATGAGCAGCGTCAGGATTTTCTGCATAATACATTTTACTCATGAAACTATTTTACCATAATTTGCCTTAAATTGTAAATCGTTTACAAATTGATAAAAAAACGAAAAAGACTGAAGAAAGCTAGTAAGTAAAACATTTTCTTCAATCTCTTTCAACACTTATAAATAATAAGCCATTTAGAACTAGAAATATCATAATCAGGATAAAACAACAAATTTATCATCTATAATTAGGCTCATTTTTATGACTATTGCTTAACCTTCAAATACTTTATTATCAACAAAATTCCCAACAGGATGTTTAGATAAAAGCCCAACTGATAAGTTTGTGTCAAGATTTCCAAACTTGTCCAAAGGCGTATCAAATCTTCTAGCGACATGCGGAAGAAATAACCCTCTGTAGCAATCCACAAAATCAAAAATAGATAACTACCAGCAGCAAGCCATTTCGTCCACCGTTTTTTTAGGAAGAAAGCAATCAAGAGCGAACAGATAAAGACAGCTGTTACAATAGCATGTTCCATCAAAAAAGTAAAACCGTAATAGGTTTCCACAAAACGTCTACCATTATCCGCATTCGCTCCTTTTAAAAAAGGTAGTGCAAAACTTAAAATAAAACAGAGTTCCAATGTGTAACGTTTTAAGATTTTCATAGTACACCTCCTATAAGTTCTAACCCTCAAAGCCCCCTTTATTAGCTTATAAATCAGTAGAAAGTAGCTCCTACTTCATCTATAAATTGGTCAACCTCTATCTACCTCTATCTACCTCTATCTACCTCTATCTACCTCTATCTACCTCTATCTACCTCTATTATACGATATTGGCTTACTATCATCAAGAAACCGCTTTATTTTTTTAGCTTTTTATGGTATGATAGACAAAATATCTAGGGGAAAACAAATGACCAACGAATTTTTACATTTTGAAAAAATCAGCCGCCAGACTTGGCAATCGTTACATCGAAAGACAACACCTCCTTTGACAGAAGAGGAATTAGAATCCATCAAGAGTTTTAATGACCAGATTAGCTTGCAGGATGTTACCGATGTCTATCTCCCCCTAGCCCATCTCATCCAGATTTACAAGCGTACCAAGGATGATTTGGCCTTTTCAAAAGGAATTTTCCTTCAACGTGAAAGCAAATCCCAGCCTTTTATCATTGGGGTTTCTGGGAGTGTTGCCGTTGGAAAATCCACAACTAGTCGCCTACTTCAAATCCTACTGTCCCGTACACTTACAGATGCTAGGGTTGAATTGGTAACAACTGACGGCTTTCTCTATCCCAACCAGACCTTGATTGAACAAGGGATTTTAAATCGCAAGGGATTTCCTGAAAGCTATGATATGGAAGCTCTTCTCAACTTCCTGGATCACATCAAAAATGGACAAGATGTAGATATTCCTGTCTATTCTCATGAAGTCTACGACATCGTACCCGAGGAAAAGCAAAGCGTCAAAGCTGCTGATTTTGTCATTGTTGAGGGAATAAATGTCTTTCAAAATCCACAAAACGAGCGTCTCTATATCACCGACTTCTTTGACTTTTCCATCTATGTTGATGCTGCAGTCGATGACATCGAGAGTTGGTATCTGGACCGTTTCTTGAAAATGCTGAGCCTAGCCCAAAACGACCCTGATAGCTACTATTATCGTTTTACTCAAATGCCGATTGGGGAAGTGGAATCCTTTGCACATCAAGTCTGGACCAGTATCAATCTCACAAATCTACAAAATTATATTGAACCAACCAGAAATCGTGCAGAAGTGATTCTTCATAAAACAAAGAACCATGAAATCGATGAAATTTACTTAAAAAAATAATTTTCCCTTGTCAAAACGTAAGTTTTCAGATATAATGGTATAGTTAGTAAATATGGAGGTAAGAACATTGGCAAACATTAAATCAGCTATCAAACGCGCTGAATTGAACGTTAAACAAAACGAAAAGAACTCAGCTCAAAAATCAGCTATGCGTACTGCTATCAAAGCTTTCGAAGCAAACCCATCTGAAGAACTTTTCCGTGCTGCTAGCTCAGCTATCGATAAAGCAGAAACTAAAGGTTTGATTCACAAAAACAAAGCAAGCCGCGATAAAGCTCGTCTTTCAGCTAAACTTGCTAAATAAGAAACAGTCCATAGAGGCTGTTTTTTTGTCCCAAAATAGGAAAAGGTAGAAAATGAAAATCGCAATTATCGGATATTCTGGTGCTGGTAAGTCAACTCTAGCAGAAAAGTTGTCTCACTACTACTCCATCCCAAAACTTCACATGGACACACTCCAATTTCAACCTGGTTGGCAAGACAGCGACCGTGAATGGATGTTGGATGAGATGAAAAATTTTCTCACCAAGCATGAAGCCTGGGTCATCGATGGGAATTATTCTTGGTGTTATTACGAAGAAAGAATGCAGGAAGCTGACCAAATCATCTTTCTTAATTTTTCGCCATTAACCTGTCTCTTTCGAGCCTTTAAACGTTATCTCACATACCGAGGCAAGGTCAGAGAAAGTATGGCGGCTGGTTGTCAAGAACAATTTAATTGGGAGTTTATCCGATGGATTCTCTGGGATGGACGGAGCAAATCCGCTAAGGAACGCTACAAGTGGATTCAAAAAAACTATCCATATAAAGTGGTCATCCTCAGATCACAAAAAGAGATATACCAATTTCTAGATAAGAAAAGGAAGTCCTCCAATTCATAAAGAAGGACTTCCTTTTTGGCTATAATTATTCTGCAATCAAGGTTTCCAAACCAACCTTCATCATATCGGTGAAGGTATTTTGGCGTTCTTCTGCAGTTGTGTCTTCTTCTGGATTGACCAAGCTATCAGAAATGGTCATGATAGCAAGGGCGTCAACATGGTATTGAGCTGCCAGATAGTAAAGTGCTGCTGCTTCCATTTCCACAGCCTTGACTCCCCATTTACCAAGCTCGATGTTCTTTTCAAAGTAGTTTGAATAAAAGACATCAGATGATAAAACGTTCCCAACGTGGGTTGTCATACCAAGTTCTTTAGCGATATGGTAGGCCTTATCCAACAAATCAAAGCTAGCGATTTGTGGGAAATCGTACTGTGGCCAGTCATTACGAACTATGTTTGAGTTAGTTGCAGCTGCCTGCGCCAAAACCAATTCACGGACGTGAACGTCTTCATTCAAAGAACCGGCAGTTCCCACACGGATCAATTTTTTCACATCGTAGTCAACAATCAACTCACGCGCATAAATCGAAATAGATGGCATCCCCATCCCAGTTCCCATAACAGATACACGGTGGCCCTTGTAAGTACCAGTGTAGCCAAACATGTTACGCACTTCGTTAAAACAAACAGCATCTTCAAGGAAATTCTCCGCAATAAATTTAGCACGAAGAGGATCCCCAGGAAGAAGAATTTTATCAGCAATTTCACCCTGCTGAGCAGCAATATGGATAGACATAATTTATGATACAAAGAGCGACAAGAAAACGACTGAAAATTAGGAATCTGACGAGAAGTCCTGATTTCTCAGTCAGATTATCTATTTTCCGAGTTTTCCGCTCGTGTTCAATTAGAACACCTCACTCTACCTTTCTTTTTTTATATTAAGGATAGCGACAGACAACAAAGTAAAAATAGGAAACTGACGAAGCATCTCCGATGCTAGACAGTTTATCTTTTTTACACAGTTCTCCGCTCGTATTCAGTTCAATGAATACAGTTAACCCATCCTTTCTGTATTCTAAAATTTATAATCAGAAAGATACCAAACCCGTCAAAAAGCAAAGGGAAAATAGGAGTTGGGTGCAGTGAGCGATGCTCGCTAGACCAACTATCTTTTTCCCACTGCTTTTAGGGTGGGTTCAATTCCTTTCTTTCTTAATTTTGATGATATTGAGAAGATTAGATCGGCTTCAATTCAAACCCGAACTCCCCTTCTCTTCTGAGTTTTTAGAAAAGTTTTCCGCTCGTGTTCAAATCAGAACACACGCTCTACCTTTCTTTTTTTATTTTTATATTTCATAGCTAGGAAAAATCGGATTCAATCATGACTCCGATAAGCCTACTTCTTTTTTATTTCAAACAGTTATTGATAAATTGACAATAGTTTTTAACCTTTTAAGATAAATCTTTGATTAGAAGAAACGGTCGTTCTCTATCTTATTACTCTATTCTTTGACTTCTGACACAGTATGTTAGCCCAAGAAAAACGGTCTAATATTTTTGCAAATTCATAGGCTAAAACAGCTGTTACTAAGAGATACGGAAGAGAATCTATACCTAGCCCAGTGAAACCTATAACTAATCCGGTTGCAGAAATGGGCGCCCTCAAGGTCACAGATAAAAAGCAAACAGATCCCAAAAGTAAAACGGTTAGCTGACTGTCCAAACCTAGAATCACGCCCAAGAGACCAGCTCCAGCCATCCCCAAGGCAAAAGATGGCGTAAGAGTACCACCATAGGCCCCTGCCCAAAGGATAATAAGAACGACCAGTGCTTTTAGGAAAAACATGAGAAGCACTGTTTGACCACTGCTACCATTTAAAATTTCCTGAGCCATCATACGTCCATTTCCAAGTAGATGTGGAAAATAACTTGCCAACCCAGCAAGAAAAAGAAAAGCTGTAGGCAATGTGAGAAGTACTCGTTTATCTTTTATCCTGTTTGAAGACACTTCTTTACTCAAGCGGCCAAAAAGCCAAGCTAGTGGGCTTAAGAAAAGAAGTAATAAGGGAATAATCCATATTTCCTTTAATGACCATGTAATGGCTGGAATATGGTAGAGAGCCTGATCTGAAATAACCCAGCCTGCTATATAGGTTGAGACATAGGTAGTCAAACCGACTAAGATAAATCGTTTAATAGATAGAGCAATTCCTAGAGTTTCAAAAACAAAGAAGACACTTGTTAATGGAACCTGATAGACAGCTGCTAAACCAGCGCCAGCACCACAAGCAAGGAGAAAGATCTGATCCTTCTTAGAGAGAGAACATATTTTTCCAATTGGTCCTGCAAATAGAGTTCCAATCTCTCGTGGCGCAGCTTCTTTACCAATAGGTGCTCCCCCTCCAACTGCAATAATCTGCCAAATTGAATGAAATAGCTGTTTTAAAAAATGAAGTTTGTATTGTGAACTCTCATCCTTCATCTGTGCTTTAATGGAAAAAATCTGTGATTTTTTTTGCAAGAAATACCAGACCAAGGATGAGCTGACACCTACGATTATTAAACTTAATCCTATCCGCGATGAGGAAACTCCATCTGTCAAGAATACAGTTTGATGCTCTGATTGACCAAAAGCTATCCCCTCTATTATCTTTAAAAGATAATGTAGAAAAATACCAGATAAACCTGAAACTATTCCTTGCAAAATGACTGCTAGAAATAATTTAAGATTATAAGGGATTTTCTGAAAATTACTCCTCAATTCTTTTAACATAGTAATAATTCAGCAAAAACGGCTTTAAGTAAGCCTTTAAAATCACCTTTAACACACTCAGCCACTTCTATAACCTCTTCGTGGTTAATCTCTTATTTGAAACCAGTAGTATAGTTAGTAATACATAAACTTCCTAGAAGTTTCAAACCTGAGTAGGCTACAACAATAACTTCAGGAGCAGTTGACATTCCGACCACATCTGTTCCAAGCATCTTATAGGTACGAATTTCTACTCGTGTTCAAATCCAAACACGCGCTCTACCTTTCTGTTTATACTCTTCGAAAATCTCTTCAAACCACGTCAACGTCGCCTTGCCGTATATATGTTACTGACTTCGTCAGTTATATCTGCAACCTCAAAGCAGTGCTTTGAGCAGCCTGCGGCTAGTTTCCTAGTTTACTCTTTGATTTTCATTGAATATTAATTTTGTTCTTTCACAGAGAGCTACCTGAGTTCTATTCAAGCTCAGGTAGTACTTTCTTATAAACTAGACAAACTAACTGTCATTGTACCATCAGATTACAAGACATCATCATCACTCACCTTAGAATTCAATGTTGTTCCCCAGTGAGTAATTTTTCGATGCGGTTGAGCCAGGAGAGGTCTGTTGTCATAGATTGTTTGCCATCTATTCCAGATAAGACCTGTTCTCTTTTCGATCTTAATTCGAAGATTACGCATATTAGACTTAATTGGGAGATTGAGGATAAAGCCTGCGGTCTGATTACGCCCATTCCCTTCCCAAGAACGACTTCGGACAACTGATTGGCCATTTTTATCCACTGTAACTTCTTCCCACGATATTGAATAACGTGCAATATAAGCACCACTATGTTGAATAGTTAGGGTCTTATCTTTTACAGGAGTGTAGTTTAACAGTTGTACAGGCTTAGAAACTTGAGTAGTTACATTATTTTTAGCTACAAATCGAAAAACTTCTACTTCTGCAAGGCTTAGAGCTTGATTTTTTTGACGCAATTGAATGCGAACACGGCGACCTAGTTTACCATTCAACTGGAGATCTAAACTGCTTCCTTCTAAACGAGAAACATATTGTCTAGCAACTTCTGTCCCTTTTTCATCATATAAAATCACATCAAAGTCTGACAGACGTTTAGAAAGTTCTCCATCCCCACGGTTATGAAGGCGAACAAGTCCTACCTGTTCTGTACGACCTAAATCAACTTCCCACCAAGGCTGATTTTCAAATTTTGTATGGGTAATTGATTGCTGGCTATAACTACTATTGGTATTGCCATCCAAGGCACGACTAGCATCTCCTCCAAAATCAGTAGAACTTTGCTTAGCTTGTTTTTTCCAAGCGATATTCTCAGCACGATATACTTGGACTTCTGCAAGACTGAGAGCGTTATATCCATCTAACTCGATGCGTACAAAACGAGCTTTCTTATAATCAATTGAAATCTGAGCGGAACTATCTCGCAAGTATGCAATGCGCTTTCTTTCAATTTCTTTTCCAGAACTATCCAAAAGAATCACATTAAAATTAGTCAGTCTATCTTGAGCAGCATCTGTTCGATTGTAAATATTAATCTGGCGAATCGTTTCTTCCTTATCTAAATCGACTTGCCACCAAGGTTTTGATTGAAAATCTGTATGAGTGACAGAATTATGTCCGTAATTTCCATCTAATTTCCCATCAACTGCTCTTCTAGCATCTCCTCCAAAAGCTGTCGAACTTTGAGTTACTCGTTTCCCTAGAGCTATATTTTCAAGAGGTTCAGCGCTTGGTTGACTAGATGACAGAGGGACTTGTTGTTTCTTAAAGAAATAAACTTTATCCAATTTCGGATCACGATAACCATGTTTATCAAGCGTATCACGTTTTCCAATATTAAAATTCGGGATAGCATTCATTCTACTTTCAAAATAACCACGCGAACGGTGCTTGAAACTAGAGTTACCTGTAAAAGTTACAATATCGTTATCATTACGAATCAAAGATGTCACAACATTATCATTATCGACCACATAATGTTTTATTTTACCAGATAGAGCTAACTTACGACTTTCTAAACCTACATCCCAGAAACCATTTTTTGCATTCCAAATAGTTCGAGAAGTAATTACTTTAGGAGCGCTAAATGTCGTAACTTTTTTCAAAACATTATTATAAAAAGTAGGATATTTCTGATAAGCTTCAACTGCTGCTATTTGAGCTAAGTAGCCTCCTAGCGAATGACCTGTCATATACAGATTTGTAATGCTGGAATCCTGCGCCAATTCTTTTACAACATTACGGATATCATCCGCTTGTGCAGGTTTATTTCCTCCAAACAAAACAAAATCTGTACTTAAATCTTTCGCATCATTCAGTCTTGTCCCTCTAATAGATAACATTTGAACTGTATGATCCTTTAGATAAGGAAGATCACTCTTTGTTTCAAATAGATAAGCATCCAAACCACTAGCTGTATGGTAAGCTTTTTTCATCTTCCAAAACGGGGCTAACTCATTGTGCATCATCTTATATTCTTGACGATTCAAATAGAGACTCGGAAATGGATTCTTATGATCTAGAATTTTTTCGATATAGTCATCATCACGATAGGACAACTCCATAAAGAGAAGAGCGTCTCGATCTGTAACATACCATTGTTTCTTATTATCATCTTCCCCATCTGCTAATCCATCTCCATCACTGTCTGCTAGTAATGGATGACTATTATATCCCAAATAGTCCTTACCATCTTTATGATAAACATAAAGTTCATCCTTATTTTTGATACCATCCTGATCATCATCACCTTCTAAATCAAGGACTTTTCCACCATAAAGAGAATTGTCAAATAAATCATTTTCTGAGTGCAGTTCCCCTTTGGAGATTTTCAAAAGATCTTCTGCTGTCACAGGACGAGAAGTTGTAGCCTCATCCTTTACATTTTCCTCTTTATTCACGTCTTCAGGAACTAGAGCAGGCTCTGTTTTATGAGATTCTAGTTTTTCTTCCTTGTGATTTTTAAGGACTTCTTTTGTTTCTGGAGCTGGTTGGATAACTTCAGCCCTTTCCTCTATAAGAGGTGTTTCCTGTTTTTTATCAGGATTTTCTAGTTTTGTCGGACTATCCGTTGCATTTACTACTAAAGGAGTTTCATTTTTCACAACTGGACTTCCTTCATTGGCAGAAATTCCTGTCGGTGCTAAAAAAGCAAATCCAACTGCAACAGATACAACTCCAATACTTAATTTTTTTATACCAAAACGCATAATTCGTTGATCAATTCTCATTTATTCATATATCTTTCTATTATTTTCACCCTCTTTACCAACAATATTCTCCAATCAGCTAATCTCCTTTAGCATCAAGATTTCATTTTTATACTTTGTTAGCAAGAATTTGAAGAGGTTTATAAAAGTATAGGAACCTCATTCATTTTTCATTTCATAATTCTATATGGAAATTAATTGTTTCATTTATCTTCCAGCTTACAGAAATACTTTCCTACTCATTTTCTTTCTCATAGCTCAGCAAGAATCGCTTTAAGCAATCCTTTAAAGTCACCTTTGACACGTTCAGTCACTTCTACAACTTCCTCGTGGTTGAGTTCTTCTTGGAAACCAGCAGCATGGTTAGTAATACATGAAATACCGAGAACTTTCAAGCCAGAGTGGGCTGCCACAATAACTTCAGGAACAGTGGACATACCAACTGCATCTGCTCCCAATGTCTTATAGGCACGAATTTCTGCAGGTGTTTCATAAGTCGGACCAGTTACACCGATATAGACACCTTCATCAAGCTTGATACCGAGTTTTTTAGCCACTTCATGGGCAGTAGCACGGTATTCTGGTGTGTAGGCTTTAGACATATCAGGGAAACGTGGACCAAAGTCATCCAAGTTTTCACCCATCAATGGGTTTTGACCTGTCATGTTGATATGGTCTGAGATAGCCATCAAAGTACCAGGACCATAGCCAATACCGCCAGCTGCATTGGTTACAATGACACCTTCGCATCCAAGAACTTTCATCACACGTACTGGGAAAGTCACGACTTCAAGAGGATTTCCTTCATAGAAATGGAAACGACCTTGAAGAGCCAAGACCTTGCGACCTGCAAGGTCACCATATACCAATTTACCAGCATGACCAACTACTGTAGAGCGGCCCCAGTTTGGAATGTCTGCATAGTCTACTACAACTGGATTTTCGATTTCTTCTGCCAATTCTCCAAGTCCTGATCCAAGGATTAGACCGAACTCAGGTGCTTGGATTCCTTTATCTTTCAGAAAAGCAGCTGTTTCTTGGATCTTATCTAAAAATGTCATTGTGTGTCTCCTTTATTATTTTTTAGCATTTGACCGATTTTGTCAAAAGTTTTAGCATTGCGAATGGTGATGTTGCGATAAAAAGGCATCTTGAGCAAGTACTTATGATAGGCAGTTGCATAGTAGGATTCCTCTGAGATTTTCCCCCAGAAAATCCCAAGTCTTCCAAAATGAACCACTTCATCTTTCAGTTCCAAACTGTTCACTTTCTCGATGACTTGATCCACATCCAAGCTCTCCGTGTAGAAGAGCACATCCTTTCGTGCCAAATCTTTGGTCCACCATTCAGGCAGATTTTCAAGTTCCGCTTCAAAGTCCTCAAGACTCAGCAAGGAAAAGCTCTGAATAAATGGATAATGGATTTCAAAGAAAGCCTCTAACTTTTCAACCAATTGGGCTTTGGGAGCTGTCGAAGTAAAGAAAATGTTGCCACTGTTGATGTAGGTTTCAACCTTTTCCAGTCCCAACTCTGTCAGTTCTTGACGAAGTTGCGCCATGACAACTTTATTCTTCCCACCGACATTAATGCCCCTAACCAGTAAAGCATAGTGTGTCATCTTATACCAATTTATCTAAGAAACTTTCCCCAATCATGGCAGTTTCCACACCAAAGTTATCCGCAACTGTCGCTGAGATATCTGCAAAATGTCCAACTGGAATGACACCATTTCCCTTAAAGCTAGGGCTGTAAGCTAAAAGTGGGATATATTCGCGAGTGTGGTCTGTTCCTGCGTAAGTTGGGTCATTTCCATGGTCCGCAGTAATCAAGAGAAGGTCGTTCTCTCTCATAGCTGCGATAATTTCAGGCAAGCGCTCATCAAACTCATGCAAGCAATCACGGTAACCGTGAGCATTACGACGGTGGCCGTAAAGGGCATCAAAGTCCACCAAGTTTGTGAAAGAGAATCCTTTTTCAAACTCAGCCAGTCCCATAGTCTTCAATAGTGTATCAATTCCGTGGCTGTTTGACTTGTTGTGTCCCATATCATGGTTGATACCAGCACCGTTAAAGATATCGTTTATTTTTCCAACGGCATAAGTATCGATACCAGCTTCGTTCAATTTATCCAAAACAGTTGGTGCAAATGGAGAAACGGCTAAGTCACGACGATTTGCTGTACGAGTGAAGTTACCTGGCTCACCAACATATGGGCGGGCAATGATACGACCTAGAAGAGCAGGACGCTCAAGGGTAATCGAACGAGCGTATTCACAGATACGGTACAATTCATCCAAAGGAATGATATCTTCGTGGGCAGCAATTTGCAAAACAGGGTCAGCTGAAGTATAGATAATCAACTCTCCAGTTTCCATCTGACGTGGTCCGAAATCATCGATAACAGCCGTACCTGAGTAAGGTTTGTTAGCTTCACGAATGATCTTACGTCCTGAAAATTCTTCGATTTTTGTTAGGATTTCTTCCGGAAATCCATTCCAGAACGTATCGAATGGCTCGGTAATGTTGAGTCCCATGATTTCCCAGTGACCAGTCATAGTATCCTTACCAAGGGATACTTCTTCCAATTTTGTTGCATATCCTGTTGGATTTCTTTCAGCTGGAACAGTCTTCAGAGGAGTTTCGCGAGGAATATTTCCTAGACCGATTTTAGCCATGTTTGGCACATTCAAACCAACGGTTTTAGAAATGTGTCCCAGTGTGTCAGAAGCTCCATCTGGAACCCCTGCATTGACAAAGTTATTAGCATCTGGTGCAGCACCGATTCCTACAGAATCTAGTACCACCAAGTGAATACGATTAAATTTTGACATAGTGTATCTCCTTATTATTTTAGTTATCTTGCTTTTGTTGAAGTTAAAATCTGAACCCCGTCTCGTCCAGCAACGATGACCTTATCCACCATTTGGTTGAATAAGCCGTGCTCTACAACACCAACGATATGGTCCAATTCTTGCCCGAAGGCAATTGGATCTTCAATGACATCTAAGGCAAGGTCAATGATAAAATTCTGCATATCCGTCACAAAACGTTGGCCATCTTTTTCACGGAAACTTGGTTTGTAGCCAGCTCGCTCAAAACGACGAAAGACCTGTTCTGCGCCATACTGAACCACTTCTACTGGCAATTTAAAAGCACCTAGTTTCTCGACTAGCTTGCTTTCATCCACCACCCAAATGTATTCTTTTGAGGGCGTTGCAACAACCTTCTCCATCAGGAGGGCACCACCACCGCCTTTGATTCCATTAAACTGACTATCCACTTCATCCGCCCCATCAACCGTCACATCAACAACATCTACTTGGTCAATAGACTTGAGCGGGATATTAAGCCCTTCAGCCTGTTTACTGGTCACACTAGAAGTCGTTACAGCTGTAACCTGCAACCCCTCTTCCTTGATACGACGACCAATTTCTTCTACAAAATAGTAAGCAGTAGAACCCGTTCCCAGTCCGACAACCATCCCATCATTTACAAATTCAGCGGCCTTGATACCTGCCATTTTCTTCAGATTTTCCACTCAAACACCTCCATTAAAGAGCTATTTCTATTATACCATGTATCCGTTTTTATTTCATGGATACACTAGAAAAACCCGAACATTTTTATGTCCACCTTGTTTTGGTGGTTAGAATCTTAGTTATGAGAACTTGTAGATAAAAACAGGTCCTAGCCAAAAGCAGCAACAGTTGATTTTTTATCATAAACATGATTAAATAGTTAAGTACAGAAAAGGAGAAATAAGATGAACCCATTAGATTTGTTTAATCAAGTAAAAGAGTTAATCGAAACAAAAGATTTCGAAGCTGCTAAGACATTCGTTGCAGAAAATCAAGAACAACTTGGAGAATACTTCTCTCAAGCTCAGCAGTTGATTTCTGGTTCAGAAGGTCTAGATGGCCTCGTTAGCAAGATTAAAGGATTTTTCTAAAAATATAAGAGGCTGGCAAAACTCAATTTCAGTAGAAAATGAAATTAATTTTCCCACAATAAAACGCATAGTGTCAAATTTTTTGTAAATCTGATACTATGCGTTTTTATAATTAACTATGTTCGGTGATAAACTTGTAGGCTTCTTGACCAGCGATAGCTCCATCTCCAACTGCTGTTGTTACTTGGCGAAGGTCTTTCAAGCGAACATCTCCAACCGCAAAGATACCGTCAACTGCAGTTTTCATATGGTTATCTGTCACAATCCAACCAGCCTGATCTTGGATATTCAATTCTTTAACAAAATCACTAAGAGGGTCCAAGCCAACATAGATAAAGACGCCACCGAAGGCTTGTTCTGTCACTTGACCTGTTTTCACATTTTCAAATACGACAGATTCTACTCGGTTTTCACCCTTGATTTCCTTGACTACAGAATCCCAGATAAAGCTGATTTTCTCATTCGCAAAGGCGCGGTCTTGTAAAACCTTTTGAGCACGAAGTTGGTCACGACGGTGAACAATGGTAACAGTCTTGGCAAAACGAGTCAAGAAGAGGGCTTCTTCAACAGCTGAATCTCCACCACCAACTACCAACAAATCTTGGTCACGGAAGAAAGCACCATCACACACAGCACAGTAAGAAACACCACGACTGTTCAGTTCTTCTTCTCCAGGTACTCCCAAAGGACGGTGTTTAGAACCAGTTGCTACGATAACTGTACGTGTTTCATATGTTTGGTCATCGGTCATCACTTTCTTAAAATCACCATGGTCTTCGACATTTTCAACATAACCATAAATGTGCTCAACACCAAGATTTTCAAGCGGTTCAAACATCTTTTCTGCCAATTCTGGTCCACTGATATTAGCGTATCCTGGGTAATTTTCGATATCCGATGTATTGTTCATCTGACCACCTGGTAAACCACCTTCAATCAAGGCTACTTTCAGATTGCTTCGAGCAGCGTATAAGGCCGCAGTCATCCCTGCAGGTCCAGCACCAATAATAATAGTATCGTACATATAAATTCCTTCTTTCTTGTTGTAACTATCTTTATTCTAACTCTTTCTTGTTAATCATGCAAGGATTATGCCTTAAAAACAAGAATTAAACTCATAACCGCAAAGGATAATACTGGAACAACCAAGACCCCTATCATAATCATATCATAGAGATGGGCTTGGCGAGCCTTGGCTGTCTTATCCACTCCCGACATGGCTCTCAGTCCAATCCAAATCCCTAAAAAAATCAGGACGAGGATGGTGGTCAAGATCAAACTCTCGAAATATAAAGAAAATAGTTGCAGTAGCATGATTTCTCTCATTTCTATCTTTTTTAAAGAGTAAACTCAGCTAGTCCAGCTAACTGAGTTTTCCTTTATCTATTATATCAAATATAAGTTCGTTTGTAACTAGCGAAGAATTCTTTTGTCCGCTCTTCTTTAGGATGGTGGATAATCTCATCTGGTGTTCCAGACTCGATAATTTTCCCCTTATCTAAGAAGAGAATCTTATCAGCCACTTGGGCTACAAAGGACATGTCATGACTGACCAAAATCATGGTTTGACCTGACTTAGCAGCATCTGCAATAGATTTTTCTACTTCACCGACCAATTCTGGGTCAAGGGCTGAAGTTGGTTCGTCTAAGAGCAAGACATCTGGTTTCATAGCAAGCGCACGCGCTAGGGCAACCCGTTGCTTCTGTCCACCTGATAAATGGCGAGGGTAATGGTTTTCACGGTCAGAAAGCCCAACCTTAGCCAACTCTTCCTTGGCAATCTTAGTCGCTTCTTGATCAGACAATTTCTTGACAACAACCAAGCCTTCTTTCACATTATCAAGTGCTGTGCGGCGTTCAAACAAATTAAACTGTTGAAAAACCATAGACAGCTTACGGCGTAGGGCAAGGATTTCTTCTTGAGTGATTTTAGAAAAATCAACTGAGAAATCATCAATCTGAATAGAGCCACTGTCAGGTGTTTCAAGATAATTGAGACTGCGAAGGAAGGTTGATTTTCCAGCTCCTGAAGAACCAATCAAGGCTACAACCTCTCCTTTTTGGATATCCAAGTTCAGATGATCCAAGACAGTCTGTCCTGAAAAGGATTTGCTTAAATTCGAAATCTTAATCATTAACGAAGGTCTCCTTTCACATCTGTTTTCACTGTATCGGGTGCAGAAATAGCCATTTTTCTCTCGATGAAACGACCGAGGCTTTCAATTCCGATATTGACTACCCAATAAACAAGGGCAACGGAGATAAAGCGTTCAAAGTAACGATAATCAGCTCCACCTAGAATCTGAGCTTGGGCAAAGACTTCCACAACACCCGCACTAAAGGCTAGGGAAGTTCCCTTGGTCAATCCGATTAGAGAATTGATTAAGGTTGGAGTCGCCACAACTGCTGCATTTGGAATAATTACGCGACGATAAACTTGTGCTCGGGTCATGCCCAGACTGCGTGCCGCCTCAATCTCACCAGGATTGACTGAGAGAATGGCTGCACGAATGGTTTCACTGGCATAAGCTGCTTCATTGAAGGCAAAGGCGACAATTGCAAAAGCAGCGGCTGGAATCGCATTGATATTGAAACCAGTTCCCCATTGCTGATTGAGAGCTTTCAAAGCCAAAGGAATTCCGTAGTAGGTCAACATGAGTTGAACCAAAATCGGTGTCCCTTTTAAGAAACTAACAAAGAAGGCCTGTAAGGGGTATAAAATCTTGACACGATTGATTTTCACAATGGCAAAAAGAAGTGCCAAAACCAAGCCAAAAAGGGCACCACCAATTGTCAACATAATCGTTGTTGGAAGTTGTTGGACAATTCTTGGAATTCCATCAAAGACCGAACGCAGGCTAAACAGCTTGCCATCCGGAATCAATTGCATCAAGTTTTGGTACCAATCTGATGCTAAAATCGTTGTAACATTCATAAAAACATCCTCTCCTGATAATGATTCATTCTACCATACTTCTGCCGTCAATGAAATTATTTGCTACGGTCAGGTACAGACTTTGTCTACCTACTAGTTTATCATACTTTGAAACAGGGAGGCTATATATTTTATCTATCAAAGAGATAAGTAAAAACTATTTCAATCCCAATTTTTCGTAAGGTTTTCGATAACCGATCTGCTTAACAGTTCCATTTTCTACTAAAATGGGTCGTTTTAACAACATACCGTCACTTGCTAGCAACTCAGCCGCTTCTTGGTTTGACAGGCTTCCTACCTTATCTTTCAGCCCTAATTCACGGTATTTGATCCCACTGGTGTTGAAAAATTGCTTCAACTCGAAACCTGAAGTCTCTAACCAGTTTAAAATAACTTCTTGGCTAGGTGTTTCTTCAACGATGTGAACAGCTTTGTATTCTACACCGAGTTGATTTAATTCTTGTTTTGCTTTTTTACAAGTTGAACATTTTGGATATTCGATAAATTCTAACATGTCTTTCACTTTCTATTGTTTATCTCTTTAAAATCTACGCCTTCATGCTCCAAGAGCCAAGCTTTCTTTTCCACTCCTGCAGCATACCCTGTCAGACGCTTGCCAGCCCCCAGCACCCGATGACAAGGTACTAGGATAGACCAAGGATTGCGCCCCACTGCTCCACCAATTGCTTGAGCAGAAGCCACTTGTAGCTCTTGGGCTATTTGTCCATAGGTCACTGTCTGACCATAAGGAATTTCCTGTAAATAGGACCAAACTCGCTTTTCAAAATCCGTTCCGATTGGAGCCAAGGGCAAGTTGGATAAATCATGAGACTTGCCTTTAAAGTAAGCATCTAAGCAAGCAATAACTGGATCTAAAATGGGATGACTAACAACTGCTTCTATCGTCTCATCTCCTAGTCCCCTCTCAAAATGCTTCTGCTCCTGCACCCAAATGCCATACAGATATTGCTCGTCGGCAACCAAAGACAAGGTTCCTATTGGCGAAAAGTAGAGCTTTTTTACGTACTTCTTTTGCATTATTTCTTCAATTTTTGATAGGCCAAGCGTTCGCCATCAACCGGCACCTTTCCAACCCGTTTAAAACCAAGTTTTTCAAAAATATATTGCATAACCTTGTTTTCAGCATGCGTATCTGAACGAAAATCCAGATAATCAAATCCTTCAATTAAGCCCTCTAAAAAGGTTTGAGCAACGCCCTGTCCCTGGACATCTGCTGCCACAGCGATACGGTGAAAGACTAGGTACTCTGACTCACCAGCTTGCCAGTTTCCCTCATAAATGGCTTCATATGCTGCCTCTGGACTCTTAGTCACAGCAGCATAAGCTAGTAGTTCTCCCTCTTCCAAGGCTACGTATGCTTGACCTGAGATAATATCATCTATGATAACATCTGCATTTGGATAACCATTTTGCCATTGGTCACTACCAGCATCTGCTAAACATTTTTTAGCATCCTCCATCACCTGCATGATGGCATCTACTTCATTTGGAAAAGCTAAACGAATCTCCATCTTTTCTCCTCATTTCTGACTAGTTTCTCCCATCATAGCATAATTTAAGCCTTTTCACAAGCAGTTAAAACTTGACTTTCTGTTTTTATTATTTTATAATCTAGTTATTAAAGCTAGATAAAAAGGAGTTAAAAATGAAAACTACCTTTTCCTACCCAAAATGGGCAGAAATTCCAAACATTGACCTCTATCTGGACCAAGTTTTGCTCTATGTCAATCAGGTATGCGCCCCTATCTCTCCTGATAAAGATAAGGGCCTGACAGCATCTATGGTCAATAATTATGTGAAACATGGTTACCTAACAAAGCCTGACAAGAAAAAATACCAACGCCAACAGATTGCCCGTCTGATTGCTATCACAACCCTCAAGTCGGTATTTTCTATTCAAGAAATAGCCCAGACACTTAATACTCTCCAAAGTCAAGCAAGTTCAGAGCAACTCTACGATGCTTTTGTGGACTACATGAACCAAGGAATTGACCCAGCTAACCCTATCATCCAAACCAGCTGCCAAACCGTTAAACTCTATCATCAAACTCTAGCCTTAATCCATCATACTCAAGAGGAGGAAATCTAATGAATACAAGCCTAAAACTCAGCAAACAACTCAGTTTTGGAGAGGAAATTGCTAATAGCGTGACCCATGCCGTAGGTGCAGTCATCATGCTCATCTTACTACCTATTTCATCCACCTATAGTTATGAGACACACGGATTTTTATCATCTATAGGCGTTTCCATTTTCGTTATTAGTCTCTTTCTCATGTTCCTCTCATCCACCATTTACCACTCTATGGCCTATGGTTCGACCCACAAATATGTCTTGCGAATCATCGACCATTCTATGATTTATGTTGCCATTGCTGGCTCATACACGCCCGTCGTCTTGACCTTAATGAATAACTGGTTTGGCTATCTGATTATTGCCACCCAATGGGGAACGACCATCTTTGGTATTCTCTATAAAATCTTTGCTAAAAAAGTCAATGAGAAATTCAGCCTTGCTCTTTACCTGATTATGGGCTGGTTGGTTCTGACTATCATTCCTGCCATTATCAGTCAAACGACACCAATTTTCTGGAGTCTCATGGTAACTGGCGGACTCTGTTATACAGTTGGGGCTGGATTTTATGCAAAGAAAAAACCTTATTTCCACATGATTTGGCATCTCTTTATCCTAGCTGCGTCCACACTCCAATACATCGCCATTGTTTATTACATGTAAAAATAGGTTAGGAGAAAAAATCCTAACCTATTTTTTATTCTCTATGATGTTTTATACCCAATCAAAAAAAGTACTCTAGTCCATTTTATAGTACCTACTAGCGTGCCGTCAATTATGGGATACTGCTTCCCTGATAGTATGTAAATCAGAATAGTTATACTCTTCGAAAATCTCTTCAAACCACGTCAGCGTCGCCTTACCGTACTCAAGTACACCCTGTGGCTAGCTTCCTAGTTTGCTTTTTGATTTTCATTGAGTATTAAATCATAATCATCCGTTAATGAACCGTACCTAACGAATCAAGACAGACAAATGGTCACATAACAAAAAAAACGTTTTGCAACGTTTTTTTGACTGTAATTTCTTTAAATGCATTTTTGCCTAAGGTAAATTATTCCCTGCTGCAAGATAAATTTCATACCATTCTTTTCTTGTTAAGCTAAAGTTTGCCGCTTGGCTAACTTCTCTCAAGTGCTTAGGATTTGTTGTTCCTACCACTGCCTGCATTTTTGCTGGATAACGCAATATCCAAGAAATGGCAATAGTTGAAGAGGTTACTCCATATTTAATAGCTAAACGATCAAGTACTTGATTTAAAGCTTGAAATTTCTCATTTCCAACAAAATTCCCTTTAAAATACCCAAATTGTAAGACAGACCATGCTTGAATGACCACATCGTGTAATTTGCAATATTCAAAAATGCTGCCATCTCGCATAGCTGCTTGACTATCTTCCATATTAACATGAAAACCTGATTCGAATCCTGGAGTAAAAGCCGCACTCAATTGTAACTGATTAACAGCTAACGGCTGCTTGACATCTTTTTTAAGCAACTCCATCATCATAGGATTTTGATTAGAAACTCCAAAATCTCGAACCTTACCTTGTTTATAAAGAAGATCAAAGGCTTCTGCTACTTGGTCAGACTCCATCAAAGCATCTGGTCGATGAAGGAGCAAGCTATCTAGATGATCAATCTTCAATCTTTGCAAAATTCCGTCTACTGATTTTATAATATAGTTCTTAGAAAAATCAAAATAGGTAAATTCTTCAATGCGAATGCCACATTTTGACTGAATCCACATTTCTTCTCTTAAATCTGGACGATTTTTTAGGACGAGACCTAACAGTTCTTCACAACGACCACGACCATAAATATCAGCCAAGTCAAAAGCATTGATTCCAACAGAAAGTGCTGTTTCTACAAGCTCTTCAACTTCTTTTACAGACTTATCTTCTATTCTCATCATTCCGAGAACAATTTCTGATAATTCTTTGTCATCTTGACCAAGAGTTATGTACCTCATCAAATTTTTCTCCTTTAATTTCTAACATTCTTCCCTTCATTATAACAAAAAACCGCTTTGCAACGGCTTTTTGACTATATTTCACTCCATTTTATCTTCTTAAACCCACGGAAAAAGAGAAAGATACCAATAAAGAGAACAGCTAAAGGAATAATCTTTGTAAGAAAAACATTTGAAATTCCCATCCACTCATAGTAACGGAGCAGAGAACCTACAATAAGCTGGGCAACAATCATACTGTTAAAGGGACGAAAAAAATCTTCTTTCCAATTCCAAATACTGATGACTAGAGAAAGCGTAAAAACAAGGAAACTATCCCAGGGAGCAGGAAGATAAAATGCTCCTTCTTGTACAAAACTTCCTATTCCTACATATCCCAGAACAACTAGCAGAACAAGAATCCCAACGACAATATAGGTGCCAATTTTCATTTTAGGAGAATCTTGAACTAAGCCCCAACGTAAGATTGTGGCCACAAGTCCAAATCCAATCAGAAAAATAAGAAGTTGCCCTAAAAATGTAAGCAAATTGACTGTTAAGAGAGGACCTTTAGAAAAATCACTTAGTAGCTGATAATAACGTAATACCGCTAAGACAAGAATTGGCGTCAAAAGGGACTCCTTGATAGAACTGCGAGGTACTTCCCTGAGCATCTCTTTCATTAATTTTTTAGGATTCTTACCTAGATACTCCTCTGCACTCATGCCATCTCGTTCTGCTTCTGAGAAATCTAACATCATCAAATAAATCTGCTCTCTGAGATAGTCCTCATCATAGAGAAATCCAGCAAGATTAAAACTATCCCACAGCTCCTCAAAATACTGCTGATTCTCCTCAGAAAACTCATGCAACAAAGCGCTTGTTTCTTCGTAATACTTCATTTTCTTCATGGTTTAACCCCCATTCTTAATTCCTTCTACTTTTTGACTCAAATCGTCCCATTGTTGCCAAAAGACCGAGACACGCTCTTCTCCTTCTTTGGTTAACGAAAAATACTTCCGATCTGGACCATCTGGCGACGGGCGCATGTCGCCTCTTATCCATTGATTTTTTTCTAACTTTTGCAACAAAGGATAAATAGTTCCTGGAACGATAGTGTCAAATCCAGCATCTCGCAAAGTTTGAACCAACTCATAACCATACCGCTCTTTTTGACCAATCATATCCAAGACACAACCTTCAAGAACACCTTTTAATAGTTGAGTTTCTTTCATCCCTTCTCCCTTCTAATCTATTTTGTAATACCTACTAGTAGCTTCATCTATAATATACCACTTTCACACTAGTTTGTAAAGCATAATAGTTAATGCTCTTCGAAAATCTCTTCAAACCACGTCAGCATCGCCTTACCGTATGTATGGTTACTGACTTCGTCAGTTCTATCCCCAACCTCAAAACAGTGTTTTGAGCTGACTTCGTCAGTTCTATCCACAACCTCAAAACAGTGTTTTGAGCTGACTTTGTCAGTTTCATCTACAACCTCAAAGCAGTGCTTTGAGCAACCTGCGGCTAGCTTCCTAGTTTACTCTTTGATTTTCATTGAGTGTAAATAAAAAACAGAACTAGCATGAACTAGTCCTGTCTATTTTTACCCAATCACACTTCCGTTTGGTACAGCTGGATCAACTGTAAGAAGGGTTAATTGTCCATCATGTTCAGCTGATAGGATCATACCTTGGCTGACATATTTCTTCATCATTTTACGAGGTTTGAGGTTAGCAACAATTTGGACTTTCTTGCCGACCAATTCTTGTTCATTTGGATAGTATTTTGCAATTCCTGAAAGAATTTGACGATCTTCACCATCACCAGCATCCAAGCGGAATTGAAGTAACTTATCTGAACCTTCCACTTTGGAAACTTCTTTGACTTCTGCAACACGGATTTCAACCTTATCAAAGTCTTCAAACTTGATTTCTTCCTTGTTTAGTTTGAGTTCAACTTCATCTGGATTCCATTCTTTCTCGACTGCTGGTTTGTTACCTTCCATTTGTTCCTTGATATAGGCGATTTCTTCTTCCATATCCAGACGGGGGAAGATTGGTGTCCCTTTGGAAACTACAGTTACACCTGCAGGGAAGTCAGCCAAGCTCAAGTTCTCAAGGCTAGCAACTTCTGCTAAACCAAGTTGAGTCAAAACTGCACGACTGGTTTCCATCATAAATGGCTCAATCAAGTGTGCTACGACGCGAAGGCTAGCTGCCAAGTGGCTCATGACACTTGCTAATTGGTCACGAAGTGCTTCATCCTTGGCCAAGACCCATGGTGCGGTCTCATCGATGTATTTATTAGTACGTGAAATAAGAGTCCATACTGCTTCTAGGGCACGTGGGTAGTCAACTGCTTCCATGTGAGTGTGGTAGTCAGCGATTGATTCAGCAGCTACTTGAGCAAGAGCATTGTCAAACTCTGTTACACCCTCTACATAGGCAGGGACTTGCCCGTCAAAGTATTTATTAATCATAGAAACCGTACGATTAAGGAGGTTCCCAAGGTCATTGGCCAATTCGTAGTTGATACGGCCTACATAGTCTTCTGGAGTGAAGGTTCCATCTGAACCAACTGGAAGGCTACGCATGAGGTAGTAACGAAGTGGATCTAGTCCATAACGCTCTACCAACATTTCAGGGTAAACGACATTCCCTTTAGATTTAGACATTTTGCCGTCTTTCATGACGAACCAACCGTGAGCAATCAAACGATCTGGCAATTTGATATCTAACATCATAAGAAGGATTGGCCAGTAGATTGAGTGGAAACGAAGGATGTCTTTTCCTACCATGTGGAAGACTGTTCCATTCCAGAATTTGTCAAAGTTACCATGTTCATCTTGACCGTAGCCAAGAGCTGTCGCATAGTTAAGAAGGGCATCAATCCAAACATAGACAACGTGTTTTGGATTAGATGGCACTGGCACACCCCATGTAAAGGTTGTACGAGAAACTGCCAAATCTTCCAAACCTGGCTCGATGAAGTTGCGAAGCATTTCATTCAGACGACCATCTGGAGTGATAAATTCAGGATGAGCTTTGAAAAATTCGACCAAGCGGTCTTGGTATTTGCTGAGGCGAAGGAAGTAAGATTCTTCTGAAACCCATTCAACCTCATGACCTGATGGAGCGATACCACCAGTCACATTTCCAGCTTCATCACGGAATACTTCTGCAAGCTGACTTTCTGTAAAGAATTCCTCATCTGAGACTGAATACCAGCCAGAATATTCACCCAAATAGATATCATCTTGAGCAAGCAAGCGCTCAAAGACTTGAGCCACTACTTTTTCATGGTAGTCATCAGTTGTACGGATGAATTTATCGTATGAGATGTCTAGTAATTGCCAGAGTTCTTTGACTCCAACTGCCATCCCATCAACATAGGCTTGAGGGGTGATTCCAGCTTCTTCCGCTTTCTGCTGGATTTTCTGACCATGTTCATCAAGACCTGTCAGATAAAAGACATCATAACCCATCAGGCGTTTGTAACGTGCTAGGACATCACAAGCAATGGTTGTGTAGGCAGATCCGATATGAAGTTTTCCAGATGGATAGTAAATCGGTGTTGTAATATAAAAATTCTTTTCAGACATAATTTTTCCTTTCCAGGCAAATGAAACCTGTTTTTCTAACACTTCATTATATCACATTTTTAAGGATTTTCGATAGGGAAATCCATACAAAAACAAGATGGACGAGTGTCCATCTTGTTGATTTTATTCATAACGAAGGGCTTCGATTGGATCAAGTTTCGATGCCTTGTTGGCTGGCAAGACTCCAAAAACTATACCCACGCTAGCCGAAACTGCGAGACTAAATAGGGCAACTGGAATTGATACTCCAACTTCTATACCCGCAATCAAGCCTTGCAATAGCAAACCTGCTAAGGCAGTTAAACCACTTGCAATTGTCAAGCCAATTAATCCACCTAACAAGGTCAAAATCATGGATTCAATCAAAAACTGGATTAAAATATTGGCACGAGTTGCACCCAAAGCCTTACGGAGACCAATCTCACGGGTACGCTCTGTCACCGAAACCAGCATGATATTCATAACACCAGTTCCTCCAACAAAGAGGGAAATACCTGCAATGGCACTAATAATCGTCGTCATAAAACTAAACGATTGTTGAACTTCTGCAAATGCAGCTGACTCATCTGATACTTGATATTCTCCCTGTTGCAAGCCAGCAAGCTCTGTCATTTTTCGTGCTAATTCTGGACCCAGAGTTTGAGTCAAGCTTGTGTCATTCACTCGAAAGACAATATTAGCTATTTCATCTACATTAAAATTCGCAGCAAGGGAAGTATTTGTAGTAATGGGCAAGCCACCAAAACCATATATTTTTGAACGTTTAGCCTCTGGACTAGTATAAACCCCAATGACCCGGTAACTAAATCCATTGACTTCTACAACCATGTTAATAGCCTCTTGAGGAGAGCCAAATAAACTAATGGACAATTCTTCATCAAGCAAAATAACACTTGCAAATTCTTTGAAATCTTGCTCTCTCAGACTACGACCTGCAATGATTTCATTCTTAACAGCGTCCATATAGGTTCTATTCCCGCCTGTCAAATTGGCATTTTCAACCTTTTTATCTTTATAAGTCAAGATGGCGTTCGTTGAGTTGGTTACATAGTAATTATCCACTCCCTTGAGTTTGGCTGCCTCTTTAACCCAGGATTCTTGCGGTTTTGGCGGTTCAACATGAACTTCCTCTTCTTTTCCAGAAACCGTAAAAGCTGATTGTTTCTGAGTAAAAGACCCATCTTTACTTTTTTTAGAAGAGAAAAAGACACTAATATTCTTCTGAGATTTGGTCATATCTTTGTTGAGTTGACGAGATAGGGAATCACCTAGAGCCATAATCACAACAACTGATGAAACACCGATAATAATCCCAATCATAGTAAGAAAAGAGCGCATCTTATGTGCCATGATAGATGAAAAGGCAAATTTCAGATTCTGCATCTTAGTTTTCCTCCTTTTCTAACTGCGCACTGTCAGATGAAATAACTCCATCGCGAATGACAATCTGGCGTTTGGCATAAGCAGCGATTTCAGGCTCATGCGTTACCATGATAATAGTTTTTCCTTCTTTATTTAGTTCAAGCAATAGTTGCATGATTTGGTTACCTGTTTTGGTATCCAAGGCTCCTGTCGGTTCGTCTGCTAGGATAATAGAAGGATTGTTTACCAAGGCACGCGCAATAGCCACACGTTGCTTTTGACCACCAGATAATTCTGAAGGTAAATGGTGACTACGCTCAGTCAATTCAACCTTATCAAGATATTCCTCAGCTAACTTGCGCCGTTTTGAAGCCGAAACTCCTGCGTAAATCAAGGGCAATTCTACATTTTGCAGAGCATTAAGTTTGGATAGAAGAAAGAACTGCTGAAAGACAAAACCGATTTGTTGGTTGCGGACCTTGGCTAGTTGTTTTTCACCCAATCCAGCCACTTCTTGACCTTCAAGATAATACTCTCCACTACTTGGTGTATCCAACATGCCAATCGTATTCATGAGAGTAGACTTACCCGAACCAGATGGTCCCATGATGGCAACAAATTCACCCTCATTCACTTCTAGGTTGATATTTTTGAGAACCTGCAGTTCTTGGTCACCATTACGGTAACTCCTGCAGATATTTTTTAGACTAATTAGTTGCTTCATCAGCCTTCACCTCTTTTCCTTCCTCTAGAGAAGACGTTGGGTTACTGATGACCTTGACTCCATTTGTCAGACCTGAAGTGATTTCTTGGTTGTCTGCATCAGCATTGCCCAAACCAACTTCCACTTTCTTGGCCTTTTTCTGCTCGTCAAGTACCCAGACATAGTTCTTATCATTTTCAGTCACAACACTTGTTAGAGGAACCAAAATGGCTTTACTCTTATTCTTGACCTCAATACTTACTGAGAATCCTTGTTTCAAATCACCGATTTCACTTGTAACATCGATGGTATATGGATATTTAGAACCAGAATTACCACCTGCTGCGACAGTAGCTGCACTTGCTGCTTCACCATTGTTTTTAGGGTAGTCAGAAATGTAGCTAATCTTACCAGTCCAGCTCTTATCTTGGTAAACTTTAGAAGTAAAGGTTACTTCTTGTCCTACAGAGAGGTTGGCAAGGTTATATTCAGATAGTTCCCCCTTAACTTGCAAGTTTTCATTGCTAACGACATGAACTACCACCTGGCTAGCTCCAGTTGGAGATTTAGAAATATTACGGTTGACTTCGACCACAGTTCCCTCTAAGGTACTGAGAACCGTCATTGCATCCAACTGACTTTGAGCCTTGCTTAATTGCGCTGCTGCATCTGCACGGGCATCACGAGCATCACCCAGTTGTGCATCAATAGATGAAACGGAATTTCCTGAGACTGGAGCTGGAGTTTGCGCTGCAGCTCCTTCGCCTCCTGCTGGTACTGGTAACTGGGGAGCAGAAGCGGCTTCATTTCGCGCTTGGTTGAGTTCGTTGATATGACGATCTGCCTTAGCAACTGCTCGACTCGCTGAATCATAGGCCGCCTGGGCTTCTGAACTACTGTACTTGACTAAAGCCTGCCCTTCACTCACTTTATCACCCACAGAAACAAGGATTTCATCTAAATCTCCCTTACTAGCATCAAAATAAACATATTGTTCATTTTTTGCTGTTACTGTCCCTGATAATAAAACAGAGGATGCCACGCTTCCTTCCTTAGCAACAACAAGATGAGTAGCCTCATCTTTTACAGCAGTCTGAGAAGGTTGTCTAAAGAGCAAAATGCCCCCAGCACCCAATACAACTACACTTGCAGCACCAATTGCTGCATACAATTGCCACTTTTTAGCTTTACCATTCTTTTTCATAATGAAACTCCTTTTTGATTTAAAGTTCTTAACAATATTATACAAAAATTATCAATTTGAAACAATAACATTTCAGAACGAAATAATGACATTTCAGGATTTAATTATTGTTCGGAATTTATTTTACAATCGTTGTACTAGTTATATAATACACTTTATTTTTCTTTTTTGCAAGCCTTTTCTTTAAATTTTTTGAACGTAGCAGATTTTTGCAATCAGATAAAAAAAAAGATAGAATATGACTATCAAAAAATGACACTCTACTATTTAAAAGAGTACAAAGGAGTTTTCAATGAGAGAATACGATATCATTGCTATCGGTGGAGGTAGCGGAGGAATTGCTACCATGAACCGTGCTGGTGAACACGGAGCCAAAGCGGCCGTTATTGAGGAAAAGAAACTAGGTGGAACTTGCGTCAATGTCGGCTGTGTTCCTAAAAAAATCATGTGGTACGGGGCGCAAATCGCTGAGACTTTCCATCAATTTGGAGAAGACTACGGCTTTAAGACTACTGATCTTAACTTTGACTTTGCAACCCTACGTCGCAATCGTGAAGCCTACATTGATCGCGCTCGTTCTTCTTATGATGGCAGTTTTAAACGCAACGGAGTAGACTTGATTAAAGGTCATGCTGAATTTGTAGATTCTCATACTGTTAGCGTAAATGGTGAACTGATTCGTGCTAAACATATTGTGATTGCTACTGGTGCCCATCCAAGTATTCCAAACATTCCTGGTGCTGAACTAGGTGGCTCTTCTGATGATGTATTTGCTTGGGAAGAATTGCCAGAGTCAGTTGCAATTCTAGGCGCTGGTTATATCGCCGTTGAATTGGCTGGCGTACTCCACACTTTTGGTGTCAAGACAGACCTCTTTGTTCGTCGTGATCGTCCTTTACGTGGTTTTGATTCTTACATCGTTGAAGGTCTGGTCAAGGAAATGGAAAGAACAAACTTACCACTTCACACTCACAAAGTCCCTGTTAAGTTAGAAAAAACTGCTGAAGGCATTACCATTCATTTCGAAGATGGTACTAGTCACACAGCTAGCCAAGTTATCTGGGCTACAGGCCGCCGTCCAAACGTTAAGGGCTTGCAACTTGAAAAAGCTGGAGTAACTTTGAACGAACGTGGCTTTATCCAAGTGGATGAATACCAAAATACTGTTGTTGAGGGAATCTACGCTTTAGGTGATGTAACAGGTGAAAAGGAACTGACTCCAGTTGCTATCAAGGCTGGACGTACTTTATCTGAACGTCTCTTTAACGGCAAAACAACTGCAAAAATGGACTACACAACTATTCCAACTGTTGTCTTTTCACACCCTGCTATCGGAACTGTTGGTTTGACAGAAGAACAAGCTATTAAAGAATACGGTCAAGATCAAATCAAGGTTTACAAATCAAGCTTTACGTCTATGTACTCTGCTTGCACTTGCAACCGTCAAGAAACACGTTTCAAATTGATCACAGCTGGTTCTGAAGAAAAAGTTGTCGGACTTCATGGAATTGGCTACGGTGTTGATGAAATGATCCAAGGATTTGCCGTTGCTATCAAAATGGGAGCAACCAAGGCAGACTTTGATGCAACTGTGGCGATTCACCCAACTGCATCTGAAGAATTTGTAACTATGCGTTAATCGAAATAAAAGAAGCAGAGCAAAAAACACTTCTAAATATCAAAAATCGAGTATTGCCGTAGTTGGAGATACTCGTTTTCTTATGTTTTATTTTATAGTATGTTGAAATAAGATATGCAAAAATCAATTAACAAACCATAACAAAATATAAGGATTATAACACAATCATTTATTCTTTTCTTTAAAAGATTCATATATTTTTTTATATAACTCTTTCATATCTTTTTTCTGAGAATTCAACTCTTCACTACCGTAGTCAAAATTTGCTACTACAAATCCCTCGTCAGCATTAGAAAAAGTAAAAAATTCTATTCCAATGAGTTTATTACGCTTAGAGTCCTCAATAGTGTCTCCTAAATTATTATTAAATTGCTTCACTTCTTCTTCACGAACTCCGAACCCCGCAGCAGCTCCATTTGCAATGATGTTTGAAAATACTTCTTCTGAAGACGCTACTTCTTTCACAGTTATGATATATGTAGCTTCTTCCGTTTCTACTTGTTTCACTTTATTCCATTTTTCTGTATCACTAGAAGAAAGCGTATAGACTATTAACTCCAGTGTTGGTTTATTGGTATTTTCTTTTGTGATCATTTGTTTTCCAAAGAAGAAAATGGCAAGCATTCCAGCTACAAAGATCAAAGCAATATAAATTATCTTTTTCATACATTATCCCCTATATCTTTCATATCAATGATCACATCAACTTCGTTATAGACAGCTGGATCATGCGTCGCTATAATGACATATTTATCTTCATCTCTTTCATTCAATAATAAACGAATAATTTCTTTTCCAATCTCACCATCTAAAGCTCCTGTAGGCTCATCTGCTAAGATAATTTTACGTGGTTTCATTAACATTCTGGCAATAGCTACACGTTGAGCCTGCCCTCCAGACAATTCATATATTTTTTGATGTAAATAGTCACTTGACAGTCCTACTTTTTCAAGTACATCAGTTATTGTTTTTTTGTCTTTAGTGATAAGTTTCAAATTATCATATACTGTTTTGTTATCTATTAAAGAATAATTCTGAAATACATATCCAACAGTATTTTTAAAAAAAGTTCTTTCTTTTATCTTCCAAATATCTTGTTTATCAACTAAAACATTCCCACTGTCAATTTTTTCTAATCTTCCTATAATATTAAGAAGGGTACTTTTACCAGAGCCAGAACCTCCAATCAATGCATAACTTTTTCCAGATTCAAATTTTAAATTTAAGTCTGTAAAGATCTTTTTTGAGCCGAAACTTTTTGAAACGTTCAAAAGGTCAATTGTCATGTTTCATCTCCTTTTAAAATTTTAGTGTAGCTTTCAGATAATTTTCTAAAACTCATGATTATTGACAACATCAAAACGAGCAGAGAAGCAAGACCAATATATAGCAACTCTATTTGACCTGTCATAAGAAATGTAAATAGGATAACGATTGTAATAGTCATCATAAAATACTTGAGACTTGAAATTGCTATATATGTTTTTGACAGACCTAAAATGATTTTCTTCACATATTCATTCTGTTTTAGGGTAATATAAAGTTGGACATATTGATAAATGAGTATAAAGACAATACTGTAAATTATCTTCTGCAAAATTTGTGAAAGTAGAATTTGGTGCTCTAAGGACTGGATCTTTAATTTCACAATTTGGTAAACATCTACTGGATTCATTGAAACATTCAACTGGGTAGCCATTTCATTTATTTTATTTACCGCCTCAGGACTAAAAAGAGACTTAGTTGTTATATTACTAGCCAAAGAAAACTTGTTGTTTTCAATCATTTTGTCTGTATCTAACACAACAACAATGTTATCTGTGCTATCTGCTACACTTGCCATTGGTAAAAGCTCTTTCATTTTATGATTATCATCAGCATCTTCATTGAAATAAAAAATTTTATCACCATCAGGAATTATTTGTACTGCAATTTCTTCTTTTGTATAGTTTGTTCCAATAAATTGTTCTGCTACAACTGTATTCTCAATAGATTTCTGATTTTCTTTCCATTTCTCAGGAATATAAATGGTTGCTATCTTATTATCTAAAAGATGATAGTTTGTTCCATTCACTTTATTTTGTAGGTTAGCACCTGTTTGATTGATATAAATCAACTCTTTATTTATTTCTGGATTCGTTATTCCGTCATTTTCTAATTGTTTAGAAAAATTTTCCATAACATGTGAAGTTTTCATGAAATCTGGAACATATGCTGAGGATCGATCTATATATAAATAATCTAAGTTTTTTAAGGAAGCAGCTATCTGTAGATACTGACCATCCGAATCATTAACTTCTCCATTTTTAGTAGAGTTACTTTCAATTCCAAGGAACTCAATCCTTCTCCAGTCTTTTACTGTGTCCCATGGTACTAAATTCTGTATCTGAATGTTAATACTGGATTGACTACTCTTTGTTTCTTGTAAAAAAACTCCTGAGATAAGGATAATAATCGAAATAATGGCAAGCCATACGACAAAAATAAGTTTATTTTTTGCCTTGTTTTTAATAATTTCAATAGGCTTTTCAACCTGAATCGTCAACCAAAATAAAACAAAGGTGATGAGATCAATGATTTGAAATAGTATAAAATTCGTTAAAATCAGAGAGAAAAATAACTTAGAACTATAGGTGAAGAAACCATTTCCCAAAAAAGAACTGTAAGAAATCATCAATAAAGCCATCATAATCAGTTCAAAAATAAGAGAAATACCATAATCTCTTCTTAGATCGTATACAGGCAATCCCAAAGAACGTCGTATCACTCCTTCTTTAATCTGCTTCGTTCTAACAACAAATAACACAACTAATAAAGTTAAGTAAATTGAACCCATTAACAGTATTCTTAAAGTTCCAGTAAATTGTAAGATTCCTCCTATATACCAAGGATAAGCCATATATACTGTTTGCAACCCCGTCATCGTAAGTGGTTTCAAACTATCTATATCCATTTTCCCAAGGGTGTAATACATCCCTATTATTGGTGTTGACTTTAATTGTTCATTATTTACATCATCAAAATTTACATACCTCAACTGACCCGAACTCTGAACGATGGGCTTGTAAATGGTAACCTTTTCCGATTTTGATAAATCACGAACCATTTCGTATATTTCGTTATTTGAAAGATTGCTTTTTCCTTGAATAGAAAAAGCACCATCAATTGGTAAAGGTATGGGCATTTCTGTATCGCTAATAGTGACCCAACCAATTGCAGCAATCAAACAGAAGAAGAATCCAATGATACATAATTTTAATTTCATAAGCAATTACCATATTACAAGAGACCCTATTTTATAATTGGGTCTCTTGTTTTCATAAATTATTTTTAAAATCTATAATAATCCCAATATGCATTTAATCGAACATCGCTCCAAGATTTTGTAGCACTTGAATATGCCCATCCATAATCTTGTTTATCCTGAGCTTTAACTGTTCCCCAAAAATTCGTTACTGAAGATTTTGAACCAATATTATCTGGAGAACTAACAAAGTAATTCGAATAACCAGAGTTATCATTTACACCATATTCCCATACATCAATAATGGGACTTGGAGCAGGGTGTGCTGTAGTTGCACTAACAATACTAGCTACAGTAGCAAAGCTAAAACTTAAAACACTTGCGACTAGAAAAACAGATGCTTTCTTGTTAATTCTTTTTTTCATTTTACTTCTCCTTTAATTAAAATATTTGATGAAGAATAAGCAACAGTCCCCTTTTTAGTCCATCCATATTACTTTAATATGAATTGATTATATTTAGGTTTTTAATCACCGTTATGGTATCTAGAGTCGTTAAAATATCTCATAACTACCCCTCCTTTTAAAATTGAACACATATAAATGTATCCGTTTACATTTATTAATGTAGCACTTATTTTTTAGTTTGTCAAGTATTTATAGTATATTTTTTATGTATAAAATGGGATTATCTATATATAAAACTGATTTACAAATCGATAAAAAACAATTATCAAATTTCTCTTGTCAATCAAATCGGCCGTTACAGTTTTTGTTACCCATGTTACTTAAACAGGTTGACAATAGTGTTGATTTAAGTATAATAGTTACTATATATCAGAAAAGAGGTTAACTATTTTGAAAAAAGCTCACGTTTATGCCATCCCTGCTATTGGGGCTGCTCTCATTGCTGTATTGGCACAAATCACCCTTCCAATTGGACCTGTTCCCTTCACTCTGCAAAACTTTGCAATCGGCTTGATTGCTACTGTCTTTAGACCGAGAGAGGCTGTACTTTCTGTCGGACTCTATCTTCTTCTAGGTGCTATCGGTCTTCCTGTCTTTGCAGGAGGTGGAGCTGGATTGCAGGTGTTGGTTGGTCCTACTGCAGGTTATCTTTGGTTTTATCTTGTCTACTCTGGACTTACTTCTTCCCTAACTAACAGCAAGAGTGGTGTTGTCAAGATTTTTCTTGCAAACCTCTTGGGTGATACACTTGTCTTTGTTGGCGGGATTCTCAGCTTACATTTTCTTGCTGGAATGGCATTTGAAAAAGCTCTTGTTGTGGGAGTTCTTCCCTTTATTATCCCAGACCTTGGTAAACTTCTAGCTATTAGTTTTATTAGCCGTCCACTACTTCAACGCCTTAAAAATCAGGCTTACTTTGCTAACTAAAAAAGGATATCGAGTTGTCATAACTCAGTATCCTTTTCTTTTATTTTGATAACTTAGTTACCTTTAAAAGCATCCACCATTGTTTGAAATTCTTCATTGGAAAGAGTAATCCCTTTGCCCATTTTAGTATGATCTGGACTCCAAGCACGAATATCAAACTTTGCAGGGGCACCATTAAAGCTCACACGGTTGATTTCCTTGGTCCAACCTTTTTCGTTTTCAGAAAGAGTCAACAAGTGCTCTTCAATTTCAAATGTAAATTCTGCCATTTTCTTCTCCTTTTTTAGCTTTCATTTGATTATTCGTAAAATCTTGTAGATTTTAGGAAAATTTTATATAATATTGATATAAAAGAAGGGAGGCCAATATGAGACATAAATTCCAGCAAGTTCTAGATAAAATACATGATTTTTTAAATGGACATGAAGAACCAGACCATACTGAAAGCAACTCCCTTACAGCTACTATTGAAGAGGCTATCCAGAAACAAACCGCTGTTCACCTTATATTGTCTGAGACAAGTTTTACAGGTGACATCATCAAATACGATCAGCAACGCCAGCAAATTATCGTGAAAAATTTTGCCAAAAATGTGACCCGTATTATCCGCATAAGCGATATTCAACGCCTACGATTTGTCCCTTCAACCGTCCAAACAGCCCAAAAAAATAGATTTAAGAAAGAGTGAGATGTAGTTGCTTCATCCCACTCTTTTTTCTTAGCGAATTTGTTCAAAATGTAAATGAACTGCGATATGATCTCCATAACCACTTCTTTCCAAATCACGTTGTAGACGATAGGAAATGTAGTGTTCTGCAATGGTAATGTAACCTGCTCCCAGTAAACGATGTTCAACCATAGACTGAATCATGCTAATGGTAGCACGTTCCACCTTGGCCTCTTCCAAATCCAAAACCACTTTCTTAGTGACTTGTGCAAGGTTTTGACGCAAATCATCTGTCAATACATAGACTGTCTGGGCTGCCTTTAAGATAGCTTGGTAAATCTTGTCTGGATTAAATTCAGCAATTTCTCCATCACGTTTGATTACTTGCATAGGTTTCTCCTTTATTATTTGTTTTCTTTAATTTCTGCCAGCATTTTTTCTTCTTCTGCTGTCAGTTGATAATGTTCAAGCAAATCCGGTCTGCGTTCATAGGTTTTCTTTAAACTCTCATACAGGCGCCACTGACGAATCTTTTCATGGTGCCCGCTCATCAGAACATCTGGGACAACCATGCCTCGATAATCATAGGGACGCGTGTACTGAGGATACTCGAGAAGCCCAGAAGAAAAACTATCATCTTGGTGGCTAGACTCCTTGCCAATCACTTCTGGAATCAGGCGTACTGTAGCATCAATCATGGTCATAGCTGCCAATTCCCCACCAGTCAAGACATAGTCTCCCAGGGAAATCTCATCTGTCACCAAGGTCTTAATACGCTCATCATAGCCCTCATAGTGACCACAGATAAAGATCAGTTCCTCTTCTTGAGCCAAATCCTCAGCATAAGCCTGATCAAACTGCTTTCCAGCTGGATCGAGGAGAATAACGCGCGGATTTTTCTTTTCAATAGCATCAAAGGCATCGAAAATGGGTTGGGCTCGGAGCAACATCCCCTGACCACCTCCGTAGGGCTCATCGTCTACATGGCGGGCCTTTTCAGCATTTTCTCGAAAATTATGATACTGGATATCCAAGAGCCCTTTTTCTCGAGCCTTTCCTACAATTGAGTGCTCCAGTGGAGAAAACATCTCTGGAAAGAGGGTTAAAATATCAATCTTCATCGTCTAACCCTTCTAAGATTTCCACATCGACGCGGTTATTTGGAATATCAACATTGAGAACTACTGGTGGGATATAAGGCAAGAGCAAGTCACGCTTGCCTTTTCGCTTGACCACCCAGACATCGTTGGCACCTGGTTGCAGGATTTCTTTGATGGTTCCAATCAAGTTATCACCCTCATAGACTTCCAAACCGATAATCTCGTGATAATAAAATTCACCATCGTCTAGGTCATTCAAATCTTCCTCAGCAACCTTGAGACTGTATCCCTTATACTTTTCAATAGCATTGATATGGTACATATCTTTGAATTTAATAATGTCAAAGTTCTTCTGTTTACGGTGGCTAGCAATGGTCACTGTTTGAACAAACTGATCTTTTTCATCAAACAAAGCCAGCTCAGCCCCTTTTTTAAACCGTTCTTCTGCAAAATCCGTCACAGACAAGACTCGCATCTCACCCTGCAACCCCTGTGTATTGACGATTTTCCCAACATTAAAGTAGTTCATCTTGTCTCCTGTAGTCTCCTTCTTTCCATCTTATTCTGACAATTCTCGAATAATAGTCGCAATTTTTTCGGCTTCAGACCACTGTAAATAATGGTGATTCCCTCCTAAAATGAGTTTAGTATTGGAAGTCCAATATTTTGATTCTCTGTACTCTTTTTCTCTATAAACCTGACAAAAAATAAATACAGGGGTATAAGCTTCTATCGACAAATTCTCAAAATCTTCCTTAGTAATCTCTCCAGATATCTGAAATCCTGGATCTTGATTTTCCAACTCTGAGCCTTTTTCCTGCATTATTTCCCAGATTTCTTTATTAATTTCAGGGCTAAATGTTGCTTGAGTTAAGTTCTTAAAATAAAGTTCAGGACCATACTCGTCAATCAGTCTCATCTGCTCTTCCATTTCTGGATAAGGATTTTCTGAAAAATCAGCAAACATGACTTTTTTAGTTGTCGGTTCAATTGCTACTAAAGCCTGACACTTAATTGGTTTGTTGAGCAATTTACAAGCTAAAATTCCACTCAAACTATGTACACAAAGTATATATTCAGAAATCCCTAATTCTTCAAATACTTCATAAACCGCATCTGCAAGATTATCTAGATTTTTTCCAGCTTGGTCATGAATCGGACTCCTACCTGTGTTCGGAAAATCAATTGTCAAATAACCAATTGTAGGAGGAAGTTTTTCAAGTATAAGTGAAAAATTTTCATAACTTGGTAGAAAACCTGCGCCACTTAAACAAACTAGTATTTTCTTTTGCTTTTGATAAGTAACAGAGAGACTACCAATCTCTGTAGATACTTCAAACCTCTTCATAAAGAAATCCACTCGTTCTATATAATGAATTATTAAAAATCCTTATCCTTTATTTTATCACGTTCCATGGATTTTCTCAAGTTGGAGTAAGAGTACAATACCTTTACTTCCCTTTCAAAAATCCTTCCAAATCACGTTCATGTTGGTACTTAATGGCTGCAGTTTTATCTTTCTCAAAGATGGTTTTGGTTAGATCAATATCGTTGATAGCCGCGGTTGCGATGGTGTAGTGAATGATATCAGCAAGTTCTTTTGCTAGTTCCTCGTTAGAATCCTGAACGCCCTCTTTTCTACCAGAACGACCATTCAAAACCTCAGCTACTTCCCCGACTTCCTCCACTAACTTCATAAAAAGACCTTCCTCAGTCCGAAACTGCTGGTAATGTTCGAGTAAGTAGTCTTGTAATTGTCTAAACGTTAAATCCTTCATATCCTGCTACTTGCAAAAAAGCGAGACATCCGTCCCGCCCTTCTTATTTTTCGTCAATAACGATTCTTACTTTTTTGTCTTCAGTTGGGACAGAGTAGACAATCGTTCTTATCGCAGAAATAGTGCGACCCTTACGACCGATTACACGACCCACATCACTTTGATCAAGATCCAAATGATATTCCAAAAACTCTGGTGTATCTTCAATCTTGATAGTTAAGGCATCTGGTTGTGAAATCAAGGGTTTCACAATCGCAATAATGAGATTTTCAATCGTATCCATCTGTCAACCTACTTTAAACTTATTTTGAGAATTTAGAATCGTGGAATTTTTTCAATACACCTTCTTTTGAAAGGATGTTGCGAACTGTATCTGAAGGTTGAGCTCCATCAGCCAACCATGCAAGAACGCGGTCTTCTTTCAAAGTTACTTGGTTTTCAGCAACAAGTGGGTTGTAAGTTCCAACTGTTTCGATGAAACGTCCGTCACGTGGTGAACGTGAATCTGCTACGTTGATACGGTAGAAAGGTTTTTTCTTAGAACCCATACGAGTCAAACGGATTTTAACTGCCATTTTTAAAGTCTCTTTTCTTATTTTTTATTTCGGTGAAATAGCTGAGCTATTTAGCACATGTTCTATTATAGCAGATTTCTGGCAGGTGTCAAGAAAAAAACTTGACAGACTATAAAATTTTTAAACCATTTAGAAATTTGTTATATTTTTAAAGAAAAATCAGAAAGAGAATGTCATAAATACTATTTTAGAAACATTTTATAAAGACCATCAACTCAAACCCTTCATCTCTCCTGAACGAGATTTGGATGCTTGGCTCCTAAATTCCCAAACGAAATATCAAGGATTTTAAGAATGATATCTACTAATTAATTTATAAAATATGAATTAATAGATTCTAAATAGGGAAATAATTTAGTTCTGTAAAAATTAACTTCTACACCTATAACTCTTATTCTGACAGACTTTATAACAGTCTAAGAAAAAAAGTAGAGATTCATACAGTATCTAGATTTTTCAAAAATTCTTTATCATCAAATATTATTAACGAAACTATCCAAACCAAATCCGATGCATTGCTTCAAAGAATTCTTAGTTGTTTGACTATCAAGGGCTTTTATTAAAAAATTTTTTCAAATAATTGCCACCTTGGCACATAAATTCTTGCTTTCTAAATTTAAATGTGATATATTTATAACATAAAATTTAAGTGTTATGTATTTATAACACAAAAAAGGAGTCTATCATGAAAAAAAGTCAAAAAATGCGTGGCCTCATTGCAATGATTGCCGTAGCTCTCTTTATTGATTTTATTGTTTTATTTGGTTCTAATCTTAGTTGGGGACCCAAGTTAGTTATTACTGGTATTTCAGTGTTAGGTCAAATTATAGCTATTTGGGGCTGGCTACATATGAAACCATGGCCTCATAAAAGTCAGAAAGGTAAGGGAAAGATTATTTTCGACTTGTCTGTTAAGCTTTACACGATACTTGTGTTTGCAGCAAGCATTTTTTATACAGTAGGGATTTGGGTTGCAACCCCTAGCGTAAGTTCTGGTATTAAAGAATGGAGTTTCGGAATTATCCTCGTTATTGAAGTGATTCTATTTGGTTTTTTCTCTTTAAAAAATGTCAAGGAAACTCCGGACGAACGCTTTTATGCTAATTTAGCAAAGGCAGCTAGCTTGATGTTTGTTTTTATGCTAGGTGCACTGATGATCCTAGCAGTTAGCATTGGATATATAGGGTCTCTCACGCTTTACATGGGCCAGATCTTTATTAGCATAGCTGCCTTGATTCTCATCTTTGCGGTTGTCTATTTTATCTTGGAACGGAGAGGATAAGCATGGCCAAAGAAAGCAAGATTATTACTAATCTCAAATCTGTTCGTGAGTCCACAGGCATGACCCAGCAGGAGTTAGCCGACCTCATCGGCATGCGACGCGAGACAATTCTGCACTTGGAAAATAACCGTTACAACCCTTCGCTGGAAATGGCTCTTAGAATTGCTCAAGTTTTTAATCTGAAAGTAGAAGACCTCTTTGAACTCAGACAGAACGAGGAAGCATAATTCTTTTCGAGACCTAGTATTAAGTTCATTGATTAATTAGGAATTGAATTCAAAAGAAAAATCCTTTGAAAATGTGTTCTTTTAAAATATAGTAATTCTTTCGAATTAACCTTTACTAATTGTGATGCTTTACGAGCTTTCTTAAGATCTGGTTTCCTAAATACTTCGAGTACACTTATGGCATTGATGCCCCTAAACATTTAAAAACTCTGGTGGAAAAACGTTATGCAGTCATTGAAACAGCTTTTGACTCACTTGATCATCTCAATGCTACTATGAAAAAGAATATTCTGAAAAGCAAGGGAATTACAGGACTATCTAAGATGAAGGCTGCAGATCTGTACCAAGCCCTTCATAACAACTTTTCAGAAGAAGAATTAGCAAGTCACTTTACCGTTCGTAGCTACAAATTAACTCCAAAGGGGAGCAGATACTGGAACAATACAAGGGAATTATCGACCGTCATCCAAAGAAGAATCTTTAATCAAGCGACTTTCTGGTTGGCTTCCTCTTAAACTGTCTTGTCACTAACATTTGAAATCCACTTCCTTTTAGGGTACAATGGTAGAAATGAATTTTTGAGAGGAATAGAATGAAAAAACTAGCAACCCTTCTTTTACTATCCACTGTAGCCCTAGCTGGATGTAGCAACATCCAACGTAGTTTGCGTGGTGATGACTATGTAGATTCTAGCTTGGCCGCTGAGGAAAGCTCCAAAGCAGCAGCTCAATCTGCCAAGGAGTTAAACGATGCTTTAACAAACGAAAACGCCAATTTCCCACAACTATCTAAAGAAGTTGCTGAAGACGAGGCTGAAGTGATTCTCCACACAAGTCAAGGCGATATCCGTATCAAACTCTTCCCTAAACTCGCTCCTCTAGCGGTTGAAAACTTCCTCACTCATGCTAAAGAAGGCTACTATAACGGTATTACCTTCCACCGTGTCATCGATGGCTTCATGGTTCAAACTGGAGATCCAAAAGGGGACGGTACAGGTGGTCAGTCCATCTGGCATGACAAGGATAAGGCTAAAGACAAGGGAACTGGTTTCAAAAACGAGATTACTCCTTATCTCTATAACATCCGTGGTGCTCTTTCTATGGCTAATACTGGTCAACCAAACACCAATGGCAGCCAGTTCTTCATCAACCAAAACTCTACAGATACCTCTGCTAAACTCCCTACAAGCAAGTATCCAAAGAAAATCATCGAAGTCTATAAAGAAGGGGGAAACCCTAGTCTAGATGGCAAACACCCAGTCTTTGGCCAAGTGATTGACGGTATGGATGTAGTAGATAAAATTGCTAAAGCCGAAAAAGATGAGAAAGACAAACCAACGACTGCTATTACTATCGATAGCATCGAAGTGGTGAAAGACTACAATTTTAAATCTTAAAAACCAAAAAAATACAGTATCCACATTCGGTACTGTATTTCTTTTATCCTCATTTTTAAGTTAGATTATTAAAATCCCAGATTTGGTCCATCCAGCCTTCATAGAAGTCTGGTTCGTGGCAGACCATAAGAATAGATCCCTTGTATTCTTTGAGGGCACGCTTGAGCTCATCCTTGGCATCCACATCCAGGTGGTTGGTCGGCTCGTCCAACACTAAAACGTTGTTTTCACGATTCATCAAGAGACAGAAACGAACCTTGGCTTGTTCCCCACCTGACAAGACCTGAATTTGGCTTTCAATATGCTTAGTGGTCAAACCACAACGGGCAAGGGCTGCACGGACTTCAGCTTGGTTGAGAGCTGGAAATGCATTCCAAACTGCTTCTAGTGGTGTTTGACGATTACCACCTTCTACTTCTTGTTCAAAATAACCGAGTTCTAGGTAGTCACCGCGTTCCACTTCCCCAGCGATTGGTGGAATAATTCCCAAGAGACTCTTCAAGAGAGTTGTTTTCCCGATACCATTTGCCCCGATAATAGCAACTTTCTGATTACGTTCAAAAGTAAGATTTAGTGGCTTAGTCAGAGGACGTTCATATCCAATCTGCAAATCCTTGGCTTGAAAGATAAAGCGACCTGGTGTACGAGCTGGTTTAAAATCAAAGGATGGCTTTGGTTTCTCACTTTGCAGTTCGATAATATCCATCTTATCCAATTTCTTCTGGCGGGACATGGCCATGTTTCGTGTTGCAACACGCGCTTTGTTTCGAGCGACGAAGTCCTTAAGGTCTGCAATTTCTTTTTGCTGACGTTCGTAGGCTGCCTCTAGCTGAGATTTCTTCATAGCATAGACTTCTTGGAACTGGTAGTAGTCACCAGAATAACGCGTCAGCTGTTGATTTTCCACATGGTAGACAATATTAATCACATCGTTCAGGAATGGGATATCATGTGAAATAAGAACAAAGGCATTCTCATAGTTTTGGAGATAGCGCTTGAGCCAATCAATATGCTCAGCATCCAAGTAGTTGGTCGGCTCATCCAAAAGTAGGATATCAGGCTTTTCAAGGAGAAGTTTAGCCAAAAGCACCTTGGTTCTTTGTCCACCTGACAAAGAGGTTACATCTGTATCCATGCCAAAGTCCATGACACCAAGGGCACGTGCCACTTCATCAATCTTAGCATCCAAGGTATAGAAATCACGACTCTCCAGACGATCTTGCAGTTCGCCAACTTCTTCCATTAGAGCATCAACATCCGCACCGTCTTCAGCCATTTCCATATAAAGGTCATTGATACGAGCTTCAGCTTTGAAAAGCTCATCAAAGGCCGTACGGAGAACATCGCGAACAGACTGACCTTCTTCCAAGACAGAATGTTGGTCCAAGTAACCAGCAGTCACATATTTAGACCACTCAACCTTCCCTTCATCTGGCAACATCTTACCAGTCACGATGCTCATAAAGGTTGATTTCCCTTCACCATTAGCACCGACCAGACCGATATGTTCTCCCTTGAGGAGACGGAAGGACACATCTTCAAAAATTGCACGGTCACCAAAACCGTGACTCAGATTTTTAACTTCTAAAATACTCATTTTAATTCCTTATCTTGTTTTTATGTAATTGTTTATAGAGGAGCCAAGCCAAATAGCCACCCAAGGTATTGGTCCACAAATCATCAACCTCAAAGACGCGATTAAAATCAAAGAAAAAATCCAAGACCAACTGCGTACACTCGATTCCAAGACTCACTAGAAAACTGAAAAAAATCACTTTTCTTGTCTTACGCAAGTTTGGAAGGAGATAAAGGAGTTGGAAAACAAGAGGAAAAAGCAAGAAGACATTGAGGATATTTTGTAGAAAAATCCAACATAATTGTCCAATGTCACTTACTTCACCCAGTTTCCAGAGAGAATTGAAAGGAGTCAAAAGAAAAACCAGGCGTCCAAGATGCTGAATACCTGGAGTTTCCACTCCCACGGGAGATTGTTCTTGAGGAGTAAAGCAAAAATAGACAATGCAAATGCTATAGAAAATGACTCCCCAGACCAAAATATGATTATAAGTCTTCTTCATCATTAAGGATTGACTGCTGCGACTGCTTTCTGGCGGTCACGTTTCATTGTATTGGAACGCAATTGTCCACAAGCTGCATCAATATCTGTTCCGTGCTCTTGACGAACCACACAGTTAACCCCTTTTTTCTTAAGCGTATCATAAAAGGCCAGGACGCGCTCTTTAGGACTACGGCTATATTGGTCATGCTCACTAACTGGGTTATAAGGAATCAAGTTTACATAAGACAATTTCTTGATGTTCTTGAGCAATTCAGCCAATTCCAAGGCTTGTTCTACACCGTCATTGACTTCATTGAGCATGATATACTCAAAGGTCACACGGCGATTGGTTGTTTCGATATAATACTCAATAGCTGCAAAGAGTTTTTCAATCGGAAAGGCACGGTTAATCTTCATGATGCTTGAACGCAACTCATTGTTAGGTGCGTGAAGGGAAACGGCAAGATTGACCTGAACACCTTCATTAGCAAAATCACGAATTTTATGGGCCAAACCTGAGGTTGAAACCGTAATGTGACGAGCACCGATGGCCATTCCCTTGTCATCATTGATAGTACGAACGAAATTCAAGACATTGTTGTAATTATCAAATGGTTCACCAATTCCCATGACAACGATATGGCTGACGCGTTCGTCCTGACCACGCTCATCAAAGTACTTCTGAACCAGCATGATTTGCGCTACAATTTCACCATTATTGAGGTCACGTTGTTTCTTAATCAAACCAGAAGCACAGAAGGTACAACCGATATTACAGCCGACCTGAGTGGTCACACAGACAGACAAACCATAGTGTTGACGCATGAGTACCGTCTCAATCAACATACCATCTGGCAATTCAAAAAGATATTTAACTGTCCCATCAGCAGACTCTTGAACGATACGTTGTTTCAAGGGATTGACCACAAACTGGTCATTAAGCTTAGCAATCAAATCCTTGGAAAGGTTGGTCATCTCTTCAAATGACTGGACACGTTTACGGTAAAGCCATTCCCAGATTTGATCTGCACGGAATTTCTTTTCTCCCTGCTCCAAAACCCATTCCTGCATGGTTTGACGTGTTAAACTATAAATTGACGGTTTCATTTCTTCTCCTTATTCTCTACTCACTTCTGACGAATGACGAAATGACGTTGCCCCTTGTCCTCTTTCTGAGAATGCTGGTCTTTCTGACGACGTCTATTTTTCTTATCTGCATTCGGTTTTCGTTTTGTTTGAGCCGGTTTCTTTCCTTTTTTAGAAGGTGTTTCTTCTTCCTTCTTACGCATTTTCTTGTCAAATGATGCTCGCTTAGGGGCTTCATTTTCTAGGACAAAATAGGCACAACCATAACTACAATATTCTAAAAGGTAGTCTTGTAAACGACTTATTTTTTCAAGTTTTTCTTCTGTTCGATCATCCTTGTAAAAACCACGAAGTCGAAGCTGTTCGTTGCTCCAGTCCCCCACGATATAATCAAACTTGGTTAAGACTTCTGAAAAACGCTGATTAAAAGCCGTCACACCAAAGGCATCCTTGATATTTTCCACCAAGGAAAAAGCTATCCCTTCTGTTTCGACCTTGTCCCCGTGTAAATGGAACTCAGGACCAGGAAACTTGTTATAGTTGTATAATTCAGGTGCAATTTCTTTTCGCATAGATATCCTTTTTCCACGATTACTTAATACTTTATTCTACCATAATTTCTAGCAGTTAGCACGTTTCTCATAAAAATGAAAAAAGTCTGACGATTTTGTCAGACTCGAATCATATGACCTAAAAAAATCATATAACCTAAAAAAGAGAAGAACCATTCTTCCCTCCATATACCATTATTTAGCGGCTGCGTACAATTCATCTACTTTGTTCCAGTTGATCACTGAGAAGAAAGCTTTGATGTAGTCAGGACGCACGTTGCGGTATTTCACATAGTAAGCATGTTCCCAAACGTCCAAGCCCAAGATTGGTTTTTTACCTTCTGAGATTGGTGTGTCTTGATTTGCTGTTGAAGTCACTTCAAGCTTCCCTTCTTTATTGACAACTAACCATGCCCATCCAGAACCGAAACGAGTTGTTGCTGCTGCAGTGAAGGCTGCTTGGAATTCTTCGAATGAACCAAATGTTGCATCGATTGCTGCTGCAAGTTCTGCTGATGGAGCTGTTTTCTCAGGAGTCATCAATTCCCAGAAAAGAGCGTGGTTCAAGTGTCCACCACCATTGTTGATAAGCGCTTGACGGATATCAGCTGGGATAGATTCTACATCAGCAAGCAAGGCTTCAAGATTTTCACCGATTTCAGGGTGTTTTTCAAGAGCTGCATTAGCATTGTTGACATAAGTTTGATGGTGTTTGTCATGGTGCAAGTGCATTGTTTCCGCATCGATGTATGGTTCCAAAGCGTCATATGCATAAGGAAGATCTGGTAAAATAATAGCCATCTGTAATACCTCTTTTTCTTTCTATATGAAAATGATAACGCAAACATTCACTTTTTTCAAGTTTTTTGCTTATAGATGAAGAAATCACTGAAATACTTTCTAATAATACTCTTCAAAAATCTCTTCAAACCGCGTCAACGTCGCCTTGCCGTAGGTATATGTTACTGACTTCGTCAGTTCTATCCACAACCTCAAAACAGTGTTTTGAGCTGACTTCGTCAGTTCTATCCACAACCTCAAAACAGTGTTTTGAGCTGACTTCGTCAGTCTTATCTACAACCTCAAAGCAGTGCTTTGAACAACCTGCGGCTAGTTTCCTAGTTTGCTCTTTGATTTTCATTGAGTATAAAACAAGCAAATCAGCAAGAAACCCACGACAAGATAATCTTGACACTGGTTGTAGTTTCAAAAAAATGTCAATTGATCTGACTAGCAATCTGTAAGAGTGCCTTTTCAAAAAGGAAACCTTTTTCATAAAGACCTGTCTTAATCTGATAGTCTGTCTCAATCAAATAAGAAATAGCTTGCTTCAAAAAGCTAAAGGAAAGTCCTCGCGCATCTCTCAGCGCAAACTTGATTTGATAGGGATTAGGATTGCGTCCGAGAAAACTGCCTAAACTACTTGCAATCTGCGCTTCTGTTTGGCCAGACTCCGACAAAATTTTCACCTGAGTAAAAGTTCGAAATTGTCCTAGCATGACTGCAATCAGTTTAATTTCATCTTCACCTTGCAAGGTCAAGTCTCTAACCAAATCGCACGCCTGGTCCATCTTTTTAGTCAGAATAAACTGAGTTAAATCAAAAATATTATCCTGTAAGGTCTTGGGAATAGCGTTGACAATATCCTCTTCCTCGATAATAGAATCTGCCTTATAGGACTGTAAAAAGAGGAGATTTTTCTGGATTTCGCTAAATTGAAAACCAGACTTGATGAGGAGATTTTCAAAAGAATGATTAGCAAACTGCAGACCTTGTTTCTGGCTCCACTTTTGAAAATACTGGCGCAATTCTTGTTCTTTGGCTTCTACTGCATCAAAGATCTTGGCATCACGCTTAAGTAATTTAACCAACCGTCTTTTGCTATCCAGCTTTCCTTCCGCAAAAATCAACAACTTGGTTGTTGGTGAAGGGTTATCAAGGTATTCCTCAAACGACTTAAGTTCATCATCTGTTAAAAAGCGTTTCTTGCCTGTTGTCATATCGACAAAATGATCCAATATCACGATTTTCTCATCCGCAAAGAAAGGAAGGCTGACCAACTCCAGTTCCACATCCTTGTAAACTACTTCTTTCATATCAAAGTAGGCAAAGTTAAGGTCGGCAGAATCATAACCAATCTGTTTCAATACTTGACTCTTCATAACTTCAAACTGTCCCTGATCTGTCCCTGTAAAAAGGCTCAGGCTCGGTAAATTTGATAAAGTCAACTTCTGGCTCTCTTCAATAGCTAGCATCGTCTCTCCTTTCTTCTGACTTTTTAGTTCATTTAATCAATATAGCGCAATTTCCCACGAAAATCTTCTAGGCTCTCGTATCCTTTTTCTTCCATGATTGCTTTCAATTCATTGGTAATACGATCAAAAGCACCGACGCCTTCTTTGTGAAGGGTGGTTCCCACCTGCACCATACTCGCTCCACAGAGGATATGTTCAAAGGCATCACGACCAGTCAACACGCCACCTGTTCCGATGATTTGGATTTGAGGATTTAAGCGTTGATAAAAGGCATGAACATTAGCTAGAGCAGTCGGTTTGATGTACTCTCCACCAATCCCACCGAAACCATTTTTAGGACAAATAACGACGGACTCATCTTCTATATAAAGGCCGTTTCCGATAGAGTTGACACAGTTGACAAACTTGAGCGGATAATTGTTGAAAATAGCTGCCGCTTGGTCAAAGTGAACAATATCAAAATATGGCGGCAATTTAATTCCCAGAGGTTTGGTAAAGTAGGCAAATACTTCTGCCAAAATCCGGTCTGTTGTCTCAAAATCATAGGCAATCTGAGGTTTTCCTGGAACATTTGGACAGGAAAGGTTTAGCTCAGTCAGACCACAAAACTCACTCTCTTGGACTTTTTTCAAGATAGTATGGGTTTCCTCTGGAGACATGCCGACTAGAGATAAAAAGAAAGTTCGATTCGGCTCTTTTTCCTGCAGATCCAAAAGGTAGTCCAGATAATAGTCTAAGCCATTATTTGGCAAGCCCATAGAGTTGATAGAACCAAGTGGAACATCTTGATAGCGTGGCTCAGGATTTCCCTGACGAAAGTCCAAGGTCGTTGTCTTTGTGACAAAGGTTCCTGCCGCTGAGTTTTTAACGCCCTCTAACTCTGCTATCGTCATACAAGACACACCTGCTGCATTCATCAAGCAATTGGCAAACTCAAAACCAGCAATTTGTGTTTTCGTTGATACCATGATTCTGATCCTCCAGATTCCATTTATTTCTAATATTATACCATATTTTCAGCTTTTCTCTTTGAGAAAGTCATTTATAAGAAAAATGTTCGTTTTTTATCCACTTTCAAAAAAATCCAATTTCAAACAATCCCAAAAATCAAATTGAAAGAATTTTTAGAAAATTTTTGTTTTTCTCTTTACAGTTAAAAAAAATTCTGCTATAATGACACACATAATTAAATTAGAATTTAAGGAGAACGATATGACATCTGCTAAAGAATATATCCAAAGCGTGTTTGAAACTGTAAAAGCTCGTAACGGGCACGAGGCTGAATTCCTCCAAGCTGTTGAAGAATTTTTCAACACTTTGGAACCTGTATTTGAAAAACATCCTGAGTATATCGAAGAAAATATCTTGGCACGTATTACTGAGCCTGAGCGCGTGATTTCTTTCCGTGTTCCTTGGGTTGACCGTGATGGAAACATTCAAGTAAACCGCGGTTACCGTGTTCAATTCAACTCAGCTGTTGGACCATACAAAGGCGGACTTCGTTTCCACCCAACTGTAAACCAAGGGATTTTGAAATTCCTCGGATTTGAACAAATCTTTAAAAACGTCTTGACTGGACTTCCAATCGGTGGAGGTAAAGGTGGATCAGACTTCGATCCTAAAGGTAAAACAGATGCTGAAGTGATGCGCTTCTGCCAAAGCTTCATGACTGAATTGCAAAAACACATCGGACCATCACTTGACGTACCTGCTGGTGATATCGGTGTTGGTGGACGTGAGATTGGTTACCTTTACGGTCAATACAAACGCCTTAACCAATTTGATGCTGGTGTCTTGACTGGTAAACCTCTTGGATTTGGTGGTAGCTTAATTCGTCCAGAAGCAACTGGTTACGGTTTGGTTTACTACACTGAAGAAATGCTTAAAGCTAACGGTAATAGCTTTGCTGGTAAAAAAGTGGTTATTTCAGGTTCTGGTAACGTGGCTCAATACGCTCTTCAAAAAGCGACTGAACTTGGTGCAACTGTTATCTCTGTATCTGATTCAAATGGTTATGTCATCGATGAAAATGGTATCGACTTCGATCTTTTGGTTGACGTTAAAGAAAAACGTCGCGCTCGTTTGACTGAGTATGCAGCTGAGAAAGCAACTGCTACTTATCATGAAGGTTCTGTATGGACTTACGCTGGTAACTACGATATCGCTCTTCCATGTGCGACTCAAAACGAAATCAATGGTGAAGCAGCTAAACGTTTGGTTGCTCAAGGCGTTATCTGTGTATCTGAAGGTGCCAACATGCCAAGCGACCTTGATGCCATCAAAGTTTACAAAGAAAATGGTATCTTCTACGGACCTGCCAAAGCTGCCAACGCTGGTGGTGTAGCCGTTTCAGCCCTTGAAATGAGCCAAAACAGTCTTCGCCTCTCATGGACTCGTGAAGAAGTTGATGGACGTCTTAAAGACATCATGACAAACATCTTTAACACAGCTAAAACAACTTCAGAAACATACGGTCTTGATAAAGACTACCTTGCAGGAGCTAACATTGCTGCCTTTGAAAATGTAGCAAACGCTATGATTGCACAAGGTATTGTTTAAGATTTATTTTCTCAATCCTCAATCACTACGATTGGGGATTTTTTGGTTGAATTAAAAAGTTGGAAAATTACTTACTCGCCCCCTTTTTTACCCCTTCTTGAACAAAAAGAAAAACCACTACTCCTAAGAATAGCGGTTTAATCATGTCTTTAAGCTACTAATGTATTCGCTCTATTATTTGGCGTTTTTTCTTTTAAAGACTTTTTGCCCAGTTTAACTTCTTAAGAAAGCCAAATGATATTCTCCATTCAATTTAACTGCTACTTTCTCATGGATAGACTGATTTTTTAAAGAACAAATTTCTCCATATTTCCAACTTTCGTGCTCCCCTGATAATCTAGTGACTGACTTCACTTGATTATCTAAGTTAGCAACTGTAGCACTAAGCTCTTCTTTGGGAATAATTTCTTCAGTAATTGTAAACGATTGTTCCCCTACCTTCAACTCTCTGGCTTCTTGCTCATTGATAGCAAATCCTCCTACTAAGCGAACATTAAATAAGTCAGAAACTTTTAGTAGTTCTTCTTTAGAAATATTATCAAGTAGTCTACATTTATAGAAAGTACTATCAATTTTTATGGCAAATTCTCTATTCTTGGTCTGATATAAGTCACCAATCTCCAATAAATCATTCTTTATTTCATTATTGGAATCATCGTAAGATATTTCATAAATATCATAATGATTGCTTACTTTACTTTCAATATCTTCATATAAAATTAATTGATTAGTTACACCATAATGCTCTCCTTTATAATCAAATCGATTATAACTTGAGTCGAGAAATTTAACATCATACTTCTCATATGTGCATCCAGTCAATCCAAGTAAACTTAAGAAAAAAATTACGGAAAGATAGATTTTTTTGAATTTCATAGTTCTCCTCCTAATTTTCTATAGTTAAATTATCAAAAATCAATAACGCCTCTCTCCAATATGTCTTTACAGACTTATTTTGGATATGAAGTAAAGTCAAAACAATTCCCAAACTTCCATCCAAAAATTTAACACTCCCTTCATTTCAATCATAGTATATAATTAAACACCTTTTCTGCTTACAACTACTAAATTAGCAACAAACAATAATACAACATAAAAAGTTAAAGCTAATAAATTAGTTGTGCTTCTAAAATTATTTTCTAAAATTATATTAACTGGTAAAATTACTGGAATCCAAAAAATATTAAGAAAAACTTTATTTGTTGCAAATAATATAAATAAACTTTCTACAACAGCAATAAGTAAATTGCCACCTTTCGCAATAAACAATGTCAATAGCATGTGGAAATGATTTAGCAATATTAGTAATAACCAACTAACTATTCCTACGTAAAAATAATATGAAAAGTGTTCTAACTCTATACCTACAACTACCCATAAAGGAATAGTGAGTAAAGATAATAGTAAATCTAACACAAAAAGTTTCGCTCCCCATATACTAGATATATTTCTCCCGCTCCTAATATTCTGATAATTATTAGCATTGATTTCTTGTTCAGATACTAATAAAGTGATTATCGTAGTTATCATACAATAGCCTAACATGGGTAAAAAGATAATATTTTCCAATACAATTGTGTTATTTACAGATAATATGTAAATTGGAATTGTCAATAGTTGTATAGTAGACAAAATCAAAATAATGTATAGTTGATACGAACCTTTAAATTTAATCATTTCACTTTTTAGCAATTGGATCATTACTTAACCTCCAATTTAACATTAACAAAGAAACAATAAATAGAATCAATGATAGAAATACGGTAAATACTACCATTTTAACGTCTGTTACATGATTTGTTAAATCTAAATCTCCTGACGGTTTTATATACATAAGACTATAAGCAATTTTATAATGATATGTAAAAGGAAAGAAGAACCAAAAGCTACTTTGAGCGATAAAAGGTGCAACCAAAAAACAAATCAAGGAGTTAATAGATACTAAGATATAGGGGTTGATCCGTTTCGAAAATAGATACAAGAGTGGCAATACCCATATGGATGTTATCGAAATAAGTACTAAACAAATTAAGTCACCAATTATATTCAATGATATTAAGTCGCCATACAAAAAATTACTTGTAAATAATAATATAGCTAAAAACCATACGTTCGAAATGAGTAAATCTTTTAATTTTAAAAGTATCTTTACGATATATATTTTTATGCTATCATTTCGAAAGTATATATTCTGGAAGTTTCCTGCAGCTTCTTCTGCTTTATAATCATATAAAAATAACAATCCAATAAGCGTGTACAAAAAGACGGCTTCCCACCAATATATTGAAAAACTTTCTAGAATACTCGGTCCAACAAGTAATACAGCTATTAAAATCGACAATCCAGGAGCTATTATCAAGAATTTTTTGGATGTATTTTTTCGCTGTTTTAACCATTCTGATTTAAATATTTTTATCATATTGCGTCACCTCCATGAACAATTCTTATAAATAAAGATTCTAAATCATCACTTTGAACATTCGAACCATCGTAAAAAATTTGACCATCATGTAAAATAACAACTTTATCTGCCACTTTACTAACTTCATACAGTTGATGGCTAGATAAAAGAATTGTCATTCCTGATTTCTTTAAAGAAATCATTAAATTCAACAATTCCTTTATACCATCTGGATCCAATCCATTGGTAGGTTCATCTAAAATGAGCAAATCTGGACTAGTAATTATTGCCATACCTAATCCCAAACGTTGTTTCATACCTAAAGAAAAGCTTCCTGCTTTTTTCTTTCCCGTATTAGATAGCCCAATCAAGTTTAATACTTCATTAATTCGTTCGTCAGAAATGTCATATAACAATGCTCTAGTTTTTAAATTATCAAATGCAGATAAGTTCATATAGATAGCAGGAGTTTCAATAAGCGCTCCAATCTCATATATGCTCGCATTTTTTCCCCCATTAAAAATAACCGTACCACTATCAGCGTTTTCAAGACCAAAAATAATCTTCATAATTGTTGATTTTCCTGCACCATTGATACCTAATAATCCACAAATACTCCCCTCTTTTATTTCAAAAGAAATATTTTTCAGTACTTCTCTATCCTTATATGATTTTCTAAGTTTTTGAACTTGTATATTCATAACTATAATTCCTCCTTGTTTTATACTTATATGTTATACTTTATTTTTCAAAATTTGTTCAGAATTTCCAATTTTACAAAATTAAAAAAATAGACAGTCCTCAATTTAGAAAACCATCTATTTTTATACATAACTGTTATATGGAAGCTATCTAATATATCCTTACAGAATTATTTTTTAATAAGCAACGTCACTTGAGCGCCACCTCTATCTGGATTTGATAAAAACAATTCTCCTAAATGTCTAGTTGCAACTTGTTTAGCAAATGCTAACCCTAAACCATAGTGCTTATTATTCCTACCTTTATTCTCAGTATAAAATAACTTATCTGCATTTAACAAGGACTGTTCAGTAAAAGGCAGACCATTATTCCACACTACGAAATTAATATACTCTGTTTCCTCAATGATAGTAAGCGTAACTTTTTTTTCTCCAGAACTATATCTTGCTGCATTTGCTAAAATGTTAATTAATGCCCGATTTAAATTAAAGCGATTTCCCTTAAAAAATATTAATGTTGTAGTATTAATAATTTTGAAATCAACCTTTGCATTATTCAATACAGATTTCGCTTCTACTGACAGCTCACTTAAAAATTCGGATAAATGTATCTGTTCTCCATAATCTTTATCTTCAATTAGTAATCTTGAATAATCAATCATTGAACTAAAGTATCTTTCAAAAACTACTATACTGTTATTCATTGACTGAGTGTATTCCTTCTGTTGGTCAGTCAAGTTAGTTAATTCAAGCAACTCTAAATTTCCCTTTAGTACTGTTAAAGGAGTTTTTACATCATGAGCTAATGCACCAACTTGAAAAGATAAATCTTCCTTCTCCCTTCTCTCTAATTTGAGTAAATTAGTTAACTCGTCGTCCTTTTGATATAATACAGAAAGAATTTCATCGAACTCTTGTATTTGAGCAGGAATGTATTTATCTTTAAATGTTAACTGTCCCATGTTTAAAGTCTTTTTTTGTATGAGGAGAAAATTATTTGAAAATTCTTTTATTAATCTTGTAAGTGACCAAATGAGTAAAATTATTTCGATAACGAAGAAAAATAAATAAGAAAATAGATTAAATGAAATGTGACGCAAATTCGGATTAACAAACTCAGGTATCATGGGTTGCCTGACAGTAAGTACAATCTCTGAATTAGCGTAATACCCATAATACACTGCATCATTACTTATAGATTCATTTTTAGCAAAAACTTCTCGATAGGCAGGCAAATCCTTTTTTTGATAGTTGCCCTCTTCAATTGTACCTGTCTTGCGATTAAATACAACATAGTCAAATATAGAGCTATTCATTGCTTGGACTACATCACTTAAATTGCTGGTATCACTCACTGAAATTTCCATTTTAGAGCCGTATACATTTAATTGTCCAGTAAAAACAAGTAAATAAGTAAATATAAAAAATAAAAGTATACTCAGTAACGTACCTGTTACTAGTTCTAAAACAGTCCTTATTATTCGCCCTCTAATTGTACTCTTCTTACTCATGCCACTTGTATCCCATACCTCTAACTGTTTTTATAGGATTAATTCCATACGATGAGAATTTTAATCTTATTTGATAGATATACTCAGATATTGAACGAAAGAGGGTTTCAGCATCATCATCATAAACATTTTCATATATATCTTGTACAGTAAAAATTTTTCTTGGATTGCTAGATAATAGCTCTATGATATCATATTCCCTACTTGTAAAAGCAAGACTATCTCCATTAATACAAACAATTTTTTCTTGTAAATAAATCGTTATTGGGGATAATTCTCGAACAATTTGGTTACTTAATTCACCTTGTTTGTATCGTTCTTCTCGTTTGAGATTTGCAGCAACTTTGGCAATTAATTGATTGATGCTGAAAGGTTTTGTAATATAGTCATCTCCTCCTAAATTCAATCCTGATACTATATCATCTTCGGTGTCTTTTGCACTAACAAAAATAATAGGGGAGCTTACTTTATTTCTAATCTGCTTACAAATTTGCATACCATCTATATTAGGCATCATTACATCTAATAAAATCAAATCAAATCCTTTGAAATTATTAATATTGATTGGTACGGTGACTTCTTGATACGTCGTTACCTGATAGTTTTTCATCTCTAAAATAGTTCGCATCAGTTTCAAAATTTCAAAATCGTCATCTACAACTAATATCTTATACATTCTATCACCTCAAAATATTTTAGAGAACTACCTGTAAAGCTCCGTATTCTTGAGAAAGAATAGTCTCAATACATCAATTTGTAATTGTTCTTTATTTTTTAAATTATATTTTTAAAAACTAGTACAAATCTATTCTACACTATCTTGAACAAAATTCGTAATATTTAATAATCTAATTTGAGTGCCGTCAATGTCATTACATATCCAGCAGAAATAACCATAACTTTCCCATCTATATGTGAATAATCCTCCCCCTTAAGTTCTCCAACGTAATGTTTCAATGCTTCTTGATTATTTTAATCTAGACCATCGTCACCTACTGAAACAACAATTATTGAACCTTGACATTTGAGATTGTATCAGAGAAAATTCAGATTTTATTCAGAGAAAAAATCTTCTTTACACTACTAGTGAAATTCAAATTTAAGAAAGAATCAATTTCTAAAATTTTTCATGTCCTAAAAAATAGAATAAGTTTTGAACTTGTTCAGATTATTTTCTATCCCCTCTTCCACTTGTATCCTGTCCAGCATGCTAAGACAAGTAAAGCAAGGTTAAAAATGATAAAGAAATGTAACCTTTTCTACTTTTCTTTTCAAGATAGGTTGAGTATTCCTATCCTCCTCATCCTCAATAAATAAAGAATCAGTCTCACTATATTTAGTCTCACTAACTTCAGTCTCACTAGGGGCTGAATGTGAGACGGGCCCCGTTTCAATTTCAACCTGCCCTAGTCTTTTTTTAACACTAGGCCTGTTTGAATTAGCTACTGGGGTAGAAGATAACTCCCCTAAATAAATCTTATTAGCTAGTCTTCCTTTCTCACTTGAAGACTGTTGAACTTCATCAATTAAGTCATATTCTTTAAGAATTTTTTTGATAGACAGTAATTTTGACTTCGAACAACCTAACAGCCTCATCAGTTTAGAATTAGAAAATACTAAATAAACCGCCCCTTCTTCATCTATCCAACCACGACTAAGAGATAATTCTAAACGATCTTTTAAAATAGAATAAGCCACCTTTACTTCTAATTTCATATCCATATATTTCTCATCCTCAAAAAGAATTTTAGGTAATTTATAATACCGTTCTGAAGTTTGGTATTGATTTGCGATAATTCGTTTCATAGCGCTCCTCCTAGTTCTTTGAGTATTAAATCTCCACTTGATTCCAATCGAACCAAGTCACTTTTTTCTAATTCAGCCATCAGAGAGATGGCTTCAACAATATCAATTCCCATTTCACGTACTAAAAATGAAATGACAATATAGCGTGATGATTGTAATTCTTTTGTCATTTTCCCTCCTGAAAATAAAAAAAGGAGAACAATATTCAATTGTTCTCCACGATAAATTTGTTAAAAAGAAAAACCCTGCCAAATTAATTTTTGGTAGGGTTTTTGGTAGGAAACTAAATTAATTTATCAGTTTCTAAAATGTGTTCACGATTCTAAAAGGCTGATACTATAGTATTCCGATTTCTAATTGGTATATGCCTCTTATTTAAGAGTAACTGAAGCTCCAGCTTCTTCCAATTTAGCTTTGATTTCTTCAGCTTCTGCAGTTGCAACGCCTTCTTTAACAAGTGCTGGTGCACCGTCAACAAGTTCTTTAGCTTCTTTAAGACCAAGACCTGTGATTTCACGTACAACTTTGATAACGCCAACTTTTTTGTCGCCTGCAGATGTCAATTCAACGTCGAATGAATCTTTAGCAGCACCAGCGTCAGCAGCACCAGCTGCAGCAACAGCTACAGGAGCAGCTGCAGTTACACCAAATTCTTCTTCGATAGCTTTTACAAGGTCGTTCAATTCAAGGATTGAAGCTTCTTTAATTTCAGCAATAATGTTTTCAATGTTCAATGCCATTGTTATTTCCTCCAAATATGTTTTAAATTTATAATAGATTTTCGTAGCTAGGCTACGCTGCGTAGCTTAAGATTAAGCTGCGTCTTCTTTGTTGTCTGCAACCGCTTTGACTGCAAGAGCAACGTTGCGCACTGGCGCTTGAAGTACAGAAAGGAGCATAGAAAGAAGTCCTTCGCGGTTTGGAAGAGTTGCAAGTGCAAGAATCTCTTCTTTAGATGCGACAGCGCCTTCGATTGCACCACCTTTGATTTCAAGTGCTTCAGCGTTTTTAGAAAAGTCGTTCAAGATTTTCGCTGGTGCGATAACATCTTCGTTAGAAAATGCTACTGCAGATGGTCCAACAAATACAGATGCAAGATCTTCAAGACCAGCTTTTTCAGCTGCACGACGCAAGATTGAGTTTTTAATGACTTTGTACTCAACTTCGCTTCCACGAAGCTCACGACGAAGAACTGTATCTTGCTCAACTGTCAAACCACGAGCGTCAACAACGACGATAGATGCAGCAGCTTTCATTTTTTCAGCTACTACGTCAACTAGTTCCGCTTTTTTAGCAATAATTGCTTCACTCATTAGTGTGTTCACCTCCGTTATTATTTTGCTTGGGGAATTTTTCCAAAAGAAAAACGCGCCCAAACCTAGACACGAAAGTACAATACGCTTCTTTTTACATGATACGTTTTGTCCTCGGTAGGATACTTATGAGTCGAGCTCCCCTACTGTCTTAGGCAGTTTTTTCAAACCGTATATAAGTATAGCATAGTCAAAAAAAGAATGCAAGATTTTTGCAAACTTTTTTTAAAATTTTTTCGTGATTTTTCTTTTAAAGTTCTACCGTCAAAACTTTACCTTGCTTGACAACCTGTTCTCCAGCGATATAAACATCATCAACATCACTGGATTTAACAGCATAGACGAGGTGAGAAAGCATATTTTCCTGAGGTTGGAGATGAATTTTGCCTTGTGGTTGAATAACGAGAAAATCTGCTTGCTTGCCGACTTCTAGACTTCCTATCTGATTTTCCATTCCTAGAACCTTAGCCCCTTCGATTGTCAGTGCCTTGAGAGCTGTTTCGATTGGAAACTGGCTGGCATCTCCACTCTTCATTTTCTGTAAGAGAGCTGCTGTTCGTCCTTCCTCAAACATATCAAGGTTGTTGTTGGAAGCAACTGAATCTGTCGCAATTCCAACTGCTACTCCTGCTTTTTGCAGTTGGATGATGGGAGCGATTCCTGAGGCCAATTTGAGGTTACTGATAGGGTTGTGAGCAATAGACACTTGAGAAGTTGCCAAGCGTTCAATTTCTTTCTCGTTTAATTCTACCCCGTGAGCAAAGACAGACGGATGCACTAAGTAACCCAGTTCTTCTAAAAAGGCGAGGGGACGTTTGCCGTATCGTTTCAGGATAATGCCTGACTCCTCCTTGGTCTCCGCCACATGGATATGGAGAGGAATATTCAACTCTTTTGCCATATCTAAGCTTTCCGCCAGCAAGTCTCTACTACAGCTGTAGGGAGAATGTGGGGCTACCATCACCTTGAAATTTGGATTTTTATATCCAATAATTTCCTCAATGATTGCTCGAGTTCTGCTTATAGTTTCAGCAGTTGTCTCTGCCTCTGAAGAAAAAAGAGTCGGTGAGAAATAACAACGCATCTTAGAATCTTTCACTACCTGATAAATTTGCTCAATATCTACACCATTAGGATTATACATATCATTAAAGGTTGTTGTTCCTGACTGGAGCATCTCTGTCAGAGCTTCTTTGACCGCCTTAGTAGTCATGTCGGGAGTAAACTCAGCTTCTGCTGGCCAGATATAGTCATTGAGCCATTCATGGAGATTGCTGTCATCCCGAATTCCTCGCAATCCTGTCATAGCAGAATGGGTGTGACAATTGACCAAACCAGGCATAATCCAGGCCCCCTGATAGTCTATAATCTGCTCAGCTTGCTCTAAAATCTCTGAATTCTCTTGACCGACATAGACGATTTGAGAATCTTTAACTGCTAAGATTCCATCCAAATAAACATGGAAATCTTGGTCACAAGTCACGATATTTACATGCTGAAAGACTTTCATTATAGGCTCCTTTTCTAAAAGACAATTTATACTCTCTTCAAACCACTTCAGATTCACCTTGCCGTAGGTATGGTTACAGACTTCGTCAGTTCTATCCACAACCTCAAAACAGTGTTTTGAGCTGACTTCGTCAGTCTTATCTACAACCTCAAAACAGTGTTTTGAGCTGACTTCGTCAGTCTTATCTACAACCTCAAAGCAGTGCTTTGAGCAACCTGCGACTAGCTTCCTAATTTGCTCTTTGATTTTCATTGAGTATTACAGTGAATAATTTTTCTAGCTATTGTAACAAAAAAGTCACCCGAAGGCAACTTTTTTCGTCCATAAACTTTCAAAAGAGAATGGCTTATTCAGAGCTAAAAGCTGTAGCTTGCTGCATTTGATAATACTTGCCCTTTCGAGCCATGAGTTCCTGATGGTTTCCATACTCAACAATGTCGCCATCCACTAAGACTAGAATCATATCCGCATCCTGAATGGTAGACAAGCGGTGGGCAATGATAAAGCTTGTGCGCCCCTTCATGAGTTTGGCAAAGGCATCCTGAACTAGCACTTCTGTCCGTGTATCGATGGAAGAAGTCGCCTCGTCTAAGATGAGAATCTTTGGAATAGCCAGAAAGACTCGGGCAATGGTCAAGAGCTGAGCCTGACCGACAGAGAGAGATTCTCCAGCATTTTCTAGCTTTGTATCATAGCCTTGAGGTAACTGTTGGATGAAAAAGTCGGCATTGGCTGCTTTGGCAGCAGCAATCACTTGCTCCCGACTAGCATCAGGAGTGCCAAAGGCAATATTGTCATGAATGGTCCCTTGCTTGAGCCAGGTTTCTTGGAGCACTATGCCAAACTGCTGTCTCAATGACGCTCGGATATAGTCGTAAATGGAACGACCATCTAACAAGATATCTCCTGAGTTAATCGGATAAAACCGCATGAGGAGATTGATAAGAGTTGACTTGCCAGCACCTGTCGGACCAACGATGGCTACCTTGCTACCAGCTGGAATATCAATAGATAAATCCTTAATCAAAATCTTTTCAGGATTATAACCAAAAGAGACATGTTTAAAGGAAATAGCTCCCTTAACTTGGTCACTGGTCAAGACCGCCTTGCCACTTTCAGCCACCTCAGGACTTTCTAAGACAGCATAGACGCGCTCTGCACAAGCCAGAGCACTTTGCAATTCGGCTAGAACTGAAGAAATATCATTAAAAGGCTTGGTGTATTGCTGAACATAGTTCAAAAAGGTTACTAAACGACCGATGGTCAAGGTTGAACCCATCATGATACGATAAGCTCCTACTCCAGCTAAAAGCGCATAAATGAGTGCATTGACAAAGCGAGTTGAAGGATTAACCGTTGATGAATAAAAGATGGCTGACTGAGAATAGCCTGAGTAGTTGGCATTCGCCTCGTGCAGTCTTTGGATAAACTCTGTCTGAGCATTAAAGGACTGGATAATGGTCTGCTGGCTAAGCGATTCTTCAATCAACTGAGTCTGAATGCCCCTCGTCTCTGTTTGCTTCTGGAAGAGATGATAGGAGCGTTTGGCAATAAAGCGTGAAATCACCATAGACAGTGGCGTCAACAGCAAGACTAAGAGAGTCATGAGGAGATGAATTTGAAGCATGGCTAGAATACTAACCAAAATCATCAAGACGCCGATGAAAAATTGGTTAAAAATCATGGTCAAACCAGCTGATAACTGTTCTATATCCGTAGTTACACGACTAACCATCTCTCCACTTCCTTGTCGATCCACAAAGGCAATCGGTAAACGATGGAGCTTATGGATGATTTGCTCTCGCAAGTCTCTGGTATAAGAGAAGATTAGGCGATTATAGAGAAGAGGATTGACCCACTGTACAAGGGTATTTCCTATGACCACCAAGATCATCTGGAGGAAAATCTGCCAAAAAACTAGCGAAGAACCAGCCACTAGGACCTGGTCAATGACCTGCCCAATCAGAATAGGTAGGTAGATTGATAAGGCAACCTGGACAATAGTTCCTAGAAAGGCTAGGAAAAGGAGGAAGGGATGGCTTGCTAAATCTTTGGCCAAACGTTTGAGCGTCTGGTTTGCAGTTTGTCGTCTCATGCTAGTCCTCCTTTCCATGTTGGGATGCATTGATTTCGCGATAAACTTGACTGGACTTCATCAAGTCCTCGTGCTTGCCGATAGCTAGGAGCTCTCCTTTTTCTAAGAGGAGAATCTGGTCAGCCATCTGTAAAGTCGAGGTTCGTTGAGAGATTAAGATTAAACTTGTATTTGGTAAATTTTCTCGGATAGCTTTCAAGAGCTTGGACTCGGTAATGGTGTCGAGGGCCGAGGTCGCATCATCTAAGATGAGAAACGGAGCCTGGCGCAAGACTGCTCGTGCGATAGACAGCCTTTGTTTTTGTCCACCTGAAAAATTTCGTCCTCCTGCCTCAACTAGAGCATCCAAGAGTCCTTCCTTATCACTGACAAAATCCTTGGCTTGTGCAATTTCCAAGGCCTGCCAAAGCTCTTGGTCTCTTACTTCTTTATGTAAACCTAGAGTCAAGTTGGAACGAATGGTTCCTTTAAAGAGTTCGACTTTTTGGGGCACATAGGCAATCCAAGACCGCCACTGCTCCAAATTAAGAGGACCAGATCCATCTCGATAAAGGTCAATGCTCCCCTTGTCTACTGGATAAAGTCCAAGAATGAGTTGCACCAAACTTGATTTACCAGAACCTGTTCCCCCAATGATACCAAGGATTTGCCCTTGCTGCATAGCAAAGGAAATGTCTCTCAGAGAAGGCTGGGCCGCATCAGGATAGGTAAAGGTCAGTTCTTGAACTTGTAAAACCTGATTGCTGGTAACTTGCTTTTGTTCTAATTCTGAATGGATGTCTTCTGGAGCTTCGGCAAAGACTTCCTCAATTCGCTTAGCTGAGATATAGGACTGGTTGAGAGAATTTATCAGCATGGCTAGCTTGACCAATTCCACCAAAATCTGTAAGAGATAGTTGATAAGGGCAATGAGAGCACCCTGACTTAGCAATCCTCCTTGAATTGAAACATATCCCTGCAAGATAATAATAAGGAGGGTCCCATTAACAATCAGATAGGTCAGAGGTGTTAATAAACTAGACCAAAAACCTGTCTTTTCTTGTAATCTAGCATAGACTAGGTTAAGAGTTTGAAAAATCTGTAACTCTCGTTTTTCTTGTCCAAAAGCACGAATAACCCGTATTCCTTGTAATTGCTGACGTGTTTCCTGAACCAGTTGGTCCGTTTTCTTTCTAAGACTGCTGTAGAGAGGATTGACTAACCGAGAAAGGCCTACAATGACGACGGTCAAAATGACAACCATGACCAAGAACCAGAAAGTCAGCTCAGCTGAGATTCGATAGGCCATAAAAATGGCACCAAAAACGATAATAGGCGCTCGTAAAAAGAGACGCAGGAATTGATTGATCCCAGTCTGAATCTGGTAAGTGTCCGAAGTCAAGCGAGTGACCAAGCTAGAAGTGGTCAAACGATCTCTGCTATCCTTGGGCAATGAAAGAATATGACGATAGAGGTCGTTTGTCAATTCTTTGGCAAATCCAACCGCAGCCTTAGCTGAGTAAAATTGAGCTACCAAAGCCACTACAACACCAATCACTGCAAAGATAAGGAGAAAGCCAATCTGCATCCAGAGATGACCTTGATTTTTCTGGGGCAAGGATTGGTCAACAATCCCAGCAATCACCATAGGAACTAAGAGCTCAAACACAGCTTCTAGTAGCTTGAACAAGGGTGCTAAAATTGATTCCTTGATGTAAGGTTTGAAGTAAGATAATAGGTGTTTCATAAATCCCTTCTATTCTTATTCTGGAAATGAAGAAAGTGGGAAGCTCCCACCCTCTCAATTTTATTTGTTTAAATATGGCAGTAGATAGCCATATCCTGCTTCTTCCATCTCATCCTTGGCCACAAAGCGCAGAGAGGCAGAATTGATACAGTAACGGAGACTACCTAACTCACGCGGTCCATCTGTGAAAACATGACCCAAGTGAGCATTTCCTGATCGAGAACGAACCTCAATTCGCTCCATTCCATGACTCAGGTCCTTGTAATAGTGAATCAACTCTTTTGAAATCGGATGGCTAAAACTTGGCCAACCACAATCTGAGGCAAACTTATCCTTGGCAAAAAATAGTGGCTCACCCGTCGTAATGTCTACATAAATTCCCTCTTCAAAGGTTTGGTCATAGGCATTGGTAAATGGAGCCTCTGTAGCAGCTTCTTGGGTAACACGATAGGATTCTTCAGACAAACTGCCCTTTAACACCTCTTGACTAGGCTTTTCATAGTTAGAGGCATCAATCAATGGTTTATCAGCATCGGTCACATCGATATGACAGTAACCTGAAGGATTTTTCTTAAGATAGTCTTGGTGGTAATCTTCAGCCAAAATGTAGTGGCGAAGTTTCTCCACCTCTACTGCAATCTTTCGACCCAGCATGCGCTCCTGCTCCTGTACCACAGTGTAGATAGCTGGTGAATCTGCTTCATCTTGATAATAAATCCCAGTTCGATATTGGCGACCACTATCATTTCCCTGCTGGTTAACAGACAGGGGATCGATGACTCGGAAATAATAGAGCAGAATTCCTCTGAGTGAGACTGCCTTCTCATCGTAAATCACTTGAACCGTTTCTGCATGGTCTGTTTCCTTGAGCAGTTGGTAATTGGTCGTTTCGACTTGTCCATTAGCGTAGCCGACACTGGTTGCTAGAACTCCAGAAATGCGTGAAAAATATTCCTCTAGGCCCCAAAAACAACCACCTGCTAGATAAATTTCTGCCATCTTTATTTCTCCTTTATCAAGTTTTTAATTAGGCTTCTTTTCAAAAAAAAGGATAGGAAGCCCTCCGGTCGAGAGTTTCCCCATCCTATCTTCTATTCTTTATTTTGCTTCGACACGGACACCTTGGGTATCAACTTTCAAGTCATGCAGTTTTCCTTTGAAAGGTTGCTTTTCTAATTCTGCCTTAATCGCTGGTATCTTGTCATGAGAAGCTAAGACCATAACTGTCGGCCCGGCACCAGAGAGGTAGGTTGCATAGGCACCATTATCTTTGGCCACTTGCTTAATCGTCGCAAATTCTCTCACCAAGTCCTGACGATAGCGCTCGTGAAAGAGGTCTCCCTCGATTGCTTGCCCAGCGGTCACCATGTCTCCTGCCAACAAGGCTGCAACTGCCACATTGGCGATAGAACTAGCTGCAACAGCTTCCTTATAGGACAATTTCTTAGGCAAGACACCACGGCTGTCTCGAGTACGCAATTCATAGTTTGGAATGTAGGCTAGGAAATCACACTCTGGGAAGTCTGCTACGATAGCAGAGACTTGACCTTCAACGGAACTTGCAATAACGAGATTACCATAAATGGCTGGAGCCACATTGTCTGGATGCCCTTCAATCTTGGTCGCTAACTGCAATTTTTCATGGTCTGACAAGTTGAGATTCCCTAGTTGGTTGGCTAGTTCAATCCCAGCAACAATAACCGAGCTGGAAGAACCCAAACCACGTGCCAAGGGAACATCACTGGTCATTTTCAAGCGTCTTGGCTGCAAGTCTGGTACAATTTGCAAAGCGATTTTGAGTAAGAGATTACGCTCGTCATGAGGAATCCATTTGCCAATCTGGTGTTCAATCAACCACTCATCTCGTTCTTCACAGACCTCGATTTGAAGATACTTGGTTACAGCTACACCGACCGAGTCAAAACCTGGCCCGATATTGGCACTGGTTGCAGGTACAATAATCTTCATCTTATTCTCCTAGCACCTTGAAGGTATTCAAGAGGTCGAATTCTGAAACCTTCTTCAATTCAGCTGAGACATTTTCAAGCTGGGCTTTATTAATCTTGTGTGTAATGATAACGACACGCGCCTTGTCACCATCTTTGCCATCTTGGAGGATTTGCTTGAAGGAAATATCTTGAGCATTAAAGATTTCAGCAAGTTTCAAGACCTGACCTTTTGAGTCTGGAGCCAAGATTGAGAAGTAGTAATTTGCTTTGACATCTTCTGGATTAGCCAAGACCAAGTCACGGCTGTATTCATTGAAGTCTTTGCCAATGGTACCATCATTCAGGCGACGAACGATACGGACAATATCCGCCACCACACTTGTAGCAGTTGGTTTTTGACCAGCACCTGGTCCATAGTACATAGACTCACCAATACCGATAGATTCTACAAAGACAGCGTTCATTACTCCATTCACACTGGCAAGTGGGTGCGCTTTAGGAAGGAAGGTTGGAGTCACTTCTGCAGCAATTCCTGAAGGAGTTTCCTCGATAGAACCAACCAATTTCACTACATAACCAAGCTCTTGAGCTACAGCTACATCTTCTGGTGTGATGTTGCGAATTCCCTTGTGGGCTACATCATCAAAAGCAATCTTCATGCCAAAGGCAAATTGGCTCAAAATCACCATCTTGTAGGCTGCATCAATTCCATCTACATCATTTGTAGGGTCGCTTTCTGCAAATCCAAGTCTTTGTGCTTCCGCAAGAGCATCATCGTAAGACCAGCCTTCTTCCACCATCTTGGTCATCATGAAGTTGGAAGTTCCATTAACTACACCAAGCACTCGCGTGATTTTATCAGAAGCCAATGAATTTGCCAAGGTACGAAGAATTGGAATCCCACCAGCTACTGCTGCTTCATAGTAAAGTGCTACCTTGTTAGCTTTAGCGATTTCTAACAATTCTGCACCATGGACAGCCAAAAGGTCCTTATTAGCAGTAACAACGTGTTTGCCAGCCTCCAAGGCACGAGTGATAAAGGTTTTAGCAGGTTCGATACGTCCCATCAATTCCACTACAATCGTAATGTCTTGGTCTGATAAAATGTCATCCACATTGGTTACAAAGTTAAAGTCATTCCCTGCTGCAAGCAAGCGATTCTTTTCATCTTCATCCTTGACCAATACCTTGGCAACTTCAATATCTGAATGCGCTGATTGATTGATTTTTTCTCCATTTTCCTTTAGGAGGAAGGGCACACCACTTGCAACGGTACCAAATCCTAGTAAAGCAATTTTAACTGTCATGTTTGTCTCCTCGAAATTTTCTAATATAGCCATTATAACAGAATTTTGTGAAAATTCCTATTATAGTAATTCACTATTTCAGTCTAGAAAAGAAAAAAACGAATCAGACGATTCGCTCTTCTTAAAATCTATAAATAACTTTCCAGAAAGGATTAGCCAATCTTTTGCAGATTGATCACTGCATCGTGATTCATCAAGACTTGGCCATACTCTTGTAAGACTGAACGACTGATATCACTATCGTCTGCAAACTCGCGCATACGAGCCAACAGCCAAGCTGGATATGGACTTGGATGATTTTCAATATCCACTAAAATGGTCAAATAATAGCGCTCATTCATCTTGTAGAGTTCAGAAGTTTCCATCTCAAAAGTCACTGTCTTTGAAAAAGCCACCAAATCAGCTAACTTAGAAAAAGAAAGGATGTAGTAGATGTAAGGCTCTTTCTTGCTTTCAACTTCTTGTTCAGCCTGCTCCTGCTCTTCTTCCCTGGCTTCGACTTGCTCTAGAGATTGAATCGCTTCGATATCATCCTTAGTCTTTTCTGAGATGCTTTTTTCTAAGGTTTTAATAAACTCATCAGGCGACATTTGAGCCAATTCTTCCATATCTGGTAAATCCGATAAGTCTTCAAAATCTAGATTTTGATCAATCTTTGATTTGGTTACAAAGACATCGACCTTATCAGGTTTTGGAGTTACACGGAAACTCAACATGCCTGTATCCAGAAAGCTATCAGGCATCTCTAACTCATCCAAGATAGCATAAAAGAATTCTTCCGTTTTTTCTTGAGGAACGAGAAAGTCAGCAATCTCCATGCCACGATCCATCAAATCCTCTAAAGACATCGTAATTTTCAAAGTTGTATCACTAATTTGTTTCATTTTCATTGCTAGTAACCTCATACTTTCAGTTCTATCTATTATACTAGATTTTTACCATTTTATCAAAAGAATGAAGCGAGAATGTGATATAATACTAGAGACCATTTTACAATACAAGAAAGTACAATGAAAAATATAAAAATTAATGCACTGGCTAGCTTACTAGTCAATGTTCTCAATATCGTTTTTCCTCTGATAACCAATCCTTATCTGACACGGATTCTCAGCAAATCCAATTACGGTTATTTCAATACCGCCAATACCTGGGCTAGCTTTGTCATTCCTTTAGCCGCATTTGGAATCTACAACTACGGGATTCGAGCTATCAGTAAGGTCAAGGATGATAAAAATAAAATCAACTATGTTTTCTCTAAGTTATTCTATATCTCCATTATTACATCTGTTCCAACAACAAGTATCTATTTCCTATTTATTTATCTGGATAATAGTATTGAAAATTTGAAAGAACTCTACTATATACTTGGTGTCCAGGCTCTCTTCCAATTCCTTTATATCGAGTGGATGAATGAAGCTTATGAAAATTATGCATTCATCTTATACAAAACATTGGTTATTCGTATTGCCATGTTGGTCGCTATCTTCACCTTTGTAAAAACTCCAAATGATATCGTACCTTATGCAATCATTATGAGTGCAACGACGATTCTCAACTATCTACTCAGCTTTCTCTGGATTAAGCGAGAAGTTTCCTTTGTTAAGATTGGTCTTGTCGAATTAGTCAAAGCATCTAAACCGCTCTTGACCATGTTGCTTCTAGCTAATGCCAATATGCTCTACACATTGCTTGATAGAATGTTTATCACCAAAGGGCCTGATGAAAACTATATTTCTTATTACACCATTGCTTCCAGCATCGTCATGTTGATTGCCAGTGTCCTGAGTGGAGCTATCAATGTCAGTATTCCACGTCTCGGCTACTATCTCGGTAAGAAAGACTACGAGTCCTATAAGAATCTTCTAAATCAAGGCGCTGCCCTCTTTTACTTCCTCATCATTCAAACCAGTATTGGGATTATGGTATTAGGGAACTACGCAACTGTCATCTACTCTTCTGAAAAATACCTTGAAGCTGGTATTGTGACTAGTGTCTTCGCTTTTCGGACTATCATTTGGGCCATTGAGTTAATCCTTGGTAAACAAATTATCTTCATCAACGACCACGAAAATCGTTTAACAGCCTTTTACTTTATTGGTGGCGGTGCCAATATCCTACTCAACAGTCTCTTGTATTTCAATAATATTTTTGCACCAGAGTATTACATTGCTACTACTATTATTGCAGAAACCGTAGTTGTTCTACTAGAAATTTACTTTATCAAGAAACATCATCTACTTGACTTAAAAGAAATCTTTACTACTTTAACACGCTATACTATTGTATCGCTCGGATTCATTCCCATCTATTTCACATTTAAATTCCTTTTTCAAATCAACTCTTATACAGTCAACCTCAATATAATCCTCATGGTTCTCTCGACTATTGCAACTTGTGGAATCTACTATCTCTTGATACTTTTTATCACAAAAGATAAAACATTCCACTATGCACTCAATCTTGTACTTACTAATATAAAAATGTCTCTATAATATTCGTAGTGGGTAAATCCCCTATAGATATTATGGAGCCTATTTTGTTGTAGAAAAAAAGTCCCATAAGATCTATAATGAAAAGCGACAAAACCATCATTAGAAAGAATCATATGGAACAATTACATTTTATCACAAAACTACTCGATATTAAAGACCCTAATATCCAAATTATAGACATCATCAATAGGGATACCCACAAAGAAATCATCGCTAAACTGGATTATGAGGCTCCATCTTGCCCTGATTGTGGAAGTCTAATGAAGAAATATGACTTTCAAAAACCGTCTAAGATCCCTTACCTCGAAACAACTGGTATGCCTACTAGAATTCTCCTTAGAAAACGCCACTACAATCTCTATCAACTCTTGCTTTTTCACTTTCAGAACAAGGAACCTGACAAATTCTTCGGACTTATTGAGGACAATCTAAAGCAGGTTCATCCTCTTTTTCAGACTGTCTTTAAAACCTTCCTAAAGGATAAAGAGAAGATTGCCAACGCCCTTCAACTACTCTATTCCAACGCCAAACTGGAAGCCACCAATAATCTCATCAAACTTATCAAGCGCAATGCCTTTGGATTTCGGAATTTTGAAAACTTCAAAAAACGGATTTTTATCGCCCTAAATATCAAAAAAGAAAGGACGAAATGTGTCCTTTCTCGAGCTTAGCTTTTCTTCAACCCACTACAGTTGACAAAGAGCCAAACTAAAAGGACTTAGTCCTGTGCAATACAGAACTAAATCCTTTCAATAATTATTTTTCCAACTTTTTGGGGTAGTACACAACGTTCTCTCTTAAACTTAAATCGTAACAGAATCTTTATCCTTGAGCATATAGCGTTTTAAACAAGTTAAGCTAGCTAACCAGTACAATAGACCTCCAAAAATTGCAGTGAAGCCACTACCAGTTGTGAGCAGGAACATAGGACTCTGGATGTGCTTTGTTACAGGGTTATAAACAAATAGTACCGCAACTAACAAGGAAATGATTACACAAGATAATCCTACCAGATTAAAGCCATTTGTAAACTCATAAGCTTTATGTCCCTCAAGGAAATAGGCTGAACGCAAATCGACTTTTCGTTTTCTCAAGATAAAGTAGTCGACAACGATCATTCCGATAATGGGGCCTTGAATATAAGCGGCTAGTGAGATGAAGGAACCGAAGTACTCTTCTACTCCTCCCCAAATTGTAAGTAGGCTCACGTATACCATGGCAATCCAAACCATTAGTTTATAGCTTACTTTGGGCATCCCGCTTTTTACAATCATACAGTTCACGTATGATCCTGTCCCTTGGGTTCCAATATTGGCAAAGGCTACTAGTAGTAAACTTAAAAGGGCAAAGGCAGGTGTGCTTAGAGTTGATAGCATGGTTGTTGGATCACTTTCATAAACACCTGTTTTGACAAACATGGCTAGAGCCATGACTCCACCTGTCGCAGCAAAGAATGGCGCAACAACCCCATATGACAAAGCTGTAGCCCAATAGCCACTGCGTTCTGATTTTGCCAAACGTGGTAAGACAAAGGCTTGTGTAGACCAAGAAAAGGCTACGGCCACATTTCCTTCCCCTGACATCATAAAACGTTCAATCGGTGTCAAATTTTCTTGGATGGCAGGTTGGACATTAATAATATCCCTAATCGGAACCGCAACAAAACAGATTCCAACGATGATTAGCCCAACAAATAACAAGGCAACCACCAGAAAGCGATTAGTACCTTTAATCACATCTGGGCCCCCAAGAGCAATCAGCGTTCCAAGGAGAACACAGAGGGTGCCTAGAATCGGTGCCCATACTCCCTTGTCTAAACCAAGCCCAAAATTATTTGCCAAATGAATCATGGAGCTGGCAAAAAGATTAGCGGTAACGGCGTACCAACCAAAATTCGCCAGACTAATCACGGTTGATAGAATGGCCACCCCTTTTTTACCTAGAACGGCTCTCAACCAAATCCATAAATCAATTCCATATTTAACTGCAAACAAGATTGGGAGACATTCAATAAAGACCCAGATAATGTTAAAACTAAAAATATTAATCAACATTTGATTAAAGGTCAAATATTGAGCCACATAGGCTCCTTGGGTATAACACCAGGTTGCGATGGCAAAACCACTTGTCGATAGGAAGAGATCCCAGAAAGAATACTGACGATCCTTGTTGGTCATGGGAACGATTCCCGTTATGGTCTCCTGTTGAATGAAGTCATTCATCTTGGACATTTTATTGAATACCTCCTGTCATGGCTAGGATAATCAGAATAAGGTTAATTAGAACTAAGACGATGACTATAGTAAAATCACTTTTTAGAAATGGCTGGGCAAACACATAGTTTGGTGATTCCATTTCTTCTAGCCTTCTTTTCGTTTCATTTGCTATTAATTCTTCAATTTCTGATGTCGGTTTCATCTTAATTATCCTCTAAGTATAAATCTAATGCAAGTTTTCCATACTGCTTGGTATAACGATACCAGATATAAAGAAATTCACCTACTGGTTTTCCAACGCTTTCTTGGAACAGGGCCCACAAGAACCAATAATATGAAGTCACTGATACATAGGCAAAATAGTGACGTTTGGTTTTCTTGTCTGGAACTTCTTGTAGATAGATTTCAAGTACCTTTTCAGCTTCTTCCACTGTATAATTTGAACATCCAATAAAGGTCCCTAAATCTCCCGCTGGATCTCCCATACCAGAATATTCCCAATCAATCAAGCTCATTTCGCCATCTTCATTCAACAAGAAATTTGGGCTATAAGAATCTCCATGGCAGAGAACCTTTTTCGCTTGATCTTCTTGTAAAAGCTTCTCGAGAACTGAGACATTCTTATCCAACTCTTCAAGCCCATCAAATTCAAAACGATTGCTGGCTTTTAATTTTTGTCTAAAATCATCAATTCCCTCAAATTGATCAAAAGAATGATCCGTTTTTTCTCCAGATTGGTGCAAGCGTCTCAAGAGCTCCATTGCTTTTGCTACATCATCCCAATTATCATAATCTAGTTGCTTGGCGTTAGGAATAAATTCTGAAATTTTCCAGCCCTCATCCTTGTTCATAGCAACAAAAGTACGGTCAATCTTCAATTTTGTAGCAATTTCCATGGAAGCTGCCTCGCTAGCACGATCGATATAATTCTCCGTTCCTCTACCTGGATGACGGTAAACATATTTCTTTCCTAGGAAGTCAAATGAAAACGAAGTGTTGGTTAAACCGTCTTTTAGGGGTTTAATATTGACAATATCTGAAGCTATACATCCTAATATCTTACAGATGTTATCAATGATTTCCGAATTAGTATTCACCAAATAGTGTTCATCAAACTGACGCAACTCATCTAGTGAATCAAACTCCTTAACAATGTCTGCTGAATAATGCCGAGCTTCCAAAGGAAGTTCTTTGACGTGACGACTATAATAATCTTCCCAGAGCTGTTCGCGATACGGCTCATGTTTAAATTCAGTTTCCAAAATATCTACGAATTTTTCACTAAATGCACGATCAAAATAAACGTGCCCCACCATAGCCCAAGTATTCGTCCCACCGATTTGAATATCGATAATCGTGTGATTGGAATCTTCCTTAGAGCAGTATTCGTCTGTGTCCCCTTCTGCAAATATAGTCGAATAATAACCTCTGTAAATGTATCGTTCAAACGGATTTTCTACAAAATAATTATCCGAAGAGCAGATATAAGTGTTGGAAAGTTGATCTCTGACTAGCATGAGAGAAGAACAGTTATTGTATTTGTAGTAATCATTATTCACAACGATTTTAACGCCAAACTTTTCTTCCAGATAGAACATTTTTTCTTGTAGATAACCTACAATAACGGTTATATCTTCTATTCCTGCTTCTTGCAGTTGTCTGATTTGCCTCTCTATCAAGCGTTCCCCCTTGACTTGAAGCAATCCTTTGGGAATTTCATAAGACAAAGGAGCAAAACGACTACTCATTCCAGCAGCCATTATAATAGCATTTTCTACTCGATAGGGTTCTAAAACGTTCTTGCCTAGTTCATTTAAGTGATGTTCCTCATCAATCCACTTCTCTTCTTTAAGTTTTCCAACCAATGCATTGACTGTTCCTAAAGATAAATCTAGCTGTTCAGCCAATTGTCTCTGCGTAAAGTTTTCGTCTTTGTGAATCAACAAAAAACGTAAAAGTTTAAATTGTTTTTCTGATAGCATATCCTTAACCTCTTTCGTTCAATATTTCTATCCATTCGATTATACAATGAACATTTGTTTTTGTCAAGTTAGATTCTATATTAAGAAAATAGGGAACTATAATATTTGCAGTGGGTAAATTCCCTATAGATATTATGAAGCCTATTTGTTGTAGAAAAAGTTCCGTAATATCTAGAATGAAAAATGAACAAACCATCATTAGAAAGAATCGTATGGAACAATTAAATTAACAGGGATACCCACAAGGAAATCATCGCTAAACTGGATAATGATGCTCTATCTCGTCCTAATTGCGCTAGCCAAATTAAGAAATATGAGTTTCAAAAATTGTCTAAAATTCCTTACCTTGAAACAATTGGTATCCCCAATAGAACCCCTTCTTAGAAAAGCTGTTTCAAGTGCTATCATTGCTCGAAAATGACCCTCTCCAAAACTTCTCTCATCAATAAAAATTGAGCAAAAGTTGATTGAAAAGACTTCTATGACTGATATTGCACATCAGCTGTCCATTTCAACTTCAACTGTCATTCGAAAACTCAATGACTTTCACTTTAATCATGATTTTTCTCGTCTTCCTGAGATTATGTCTTGGGATGAGTACTCCTTTACCAAGGGAAAGATGAGTTTCATTGCACAAGATTTTGATAATCTTAATATCATCACTGTTCTTGAGGAAAGAACACAAGCTGTCATCCGAAATCACTTTCTTCGATACGATAGAGTCGTTCGTTGTCAGGTGAAAATCATTACTATGGATATGTTTAGTCCTTACTATGACTTGGCTAAACAGCTTTTTCCGTGTGCTAAAATCGTTCTGGATCGCTTTCATATTGTCCAACATCTCAGCTGTGCTATGAGTCGTGTGCGTGTCCAAATCATGAATCAGTTTGAACGAAAATCTCATGAATACAAGGCTATCAAGCGATACTGGAAACTCATCCAACAGGATAGTCGGAAAATTAGCGATAAACGTTTTTATCGCCCTACTTTTCGCATGCACTTAACCAATAAAGAGATTCTAGGCAAGCTTTTGAGCTATTCAGAAGACTTGAGACACCACTACAATGTCTATCAGCCACCCAGTCAATACGTGACAGAGTCCAGTTCTATAAAACTGCTCGTTTTACAGACACAAGTGAAGTAGGATTACTTCGATTAGTTGGTCACCCCTTCGCTCCACTTCCATTACAGAAGCTTCCTCACTACTATGGGCTCGGCTGACTTCTCATAATTCGTTGTTACTACGCTTTCAGCGCTCATGAGACCTCACGGGATAAGTCGTACATCTTTCCTCGTTTATACAAGATACGAGGACGTTAAAAGGTTACAGTGAAAATAGGAAATCTGACGCAGAGTCTTTAGACTCTAGGAAGATTTATCTTTTTCACACAAACCTTAGTCCGAATTCAATTACTCTCGTGATTTACGCATATAGATTACGACTACCTTTTTGTACTTTAGAGTTTTAAGCCCCCTTATCCACTATATACGCCTTACTATCACGTTCCTGTTCGTAGAGCCACGATTTCGCTATCCCTTCCTTATTTCTAGCGTCAGACTTAAAACGGTCTATCCCCAGACCGTTTTAATCCGCTACCTCACGATAGTCAGGCTTGGGAATCGCTATTGGGTTCACCAGTAGCGGGTGCCCACGGAGGACTTACACCTCAGATGCACGACATGCCCGTCGTACTTAAAAAAGAAAGGACAAAATGTGTCCTTTCTCGATCTTAGCTTTTCTTAAACCCACTACAGTTTACAAAGAGTTGACATATGTACATAATCTAACTGATAATTTCAACTTCCTTATAACTACACAAGCGATGAAATACTTCGCTTAAACTACTTCGATATTGATTATAGACTACTTTTCGTCTATATAAGATGTGATACTTACAGCGCCACTTTGTGTACGATAAACTATGAGACTTTTGTACCATATTTTTTCACTTTTCGATTTACAGAAACAACTTTATTGTATCGCATTTGAAGTTTTTAGGCTATAACCTTCGACGCGCACCTAACGGAGCGAGAAGGATCAATAGTCACATAATTAAAACAAAGTACCCTTAGCTTTCTAAAAGAATAGTATAACTCCCTGACTTAGATTTTACATTAATAAAGTGGATGCGGATAATTTGGCAGCCATATTTAAAGGACATACAAGAAAACTAAATAATATTAAATTTCTTATCATTATATTCTTCATGTATATCACACTTTCCTTTACCATCTATACAGACTACAATTTGCAATATTTTCTGCTGATGTATAAAAAATTGGTCTTAGTAAACTAGAACTCCTTTTTGTGTCCAAGCTTGTATAAGAATATCAATGTCCTAATCTCCTCAATAGACACTCACAAGATTTGTTCTCTCATAAAACAGAATTACTTCTCCACCTTGCGAAAAGCTTTTATACTATGACTATACCACTCCTGCATTTTTTTTGAAGGAAAAGTCATGTAATCGCCATACATTTGGGTTAAAAAGACATCATAATTTTTAGGAATTGGTAACATTCTTCCCTCAAACTCTGTTAAGATTAACTCTTTGAAAGTATTTATTTGGAAAACACCCTTCATTCCCTCTTTATCAACTCCAACCATTCCCTCATATTTCGGCTGTTCTACAACACTATTCTTAACTAACTTATCTATTTTCTTATAGAAGTATCTCGGATTGACAAATCTGAGAGCGTACCAGCTACATAATCTAAGAAAATCTTTTAGTTTGCTGTCACCGTGAACTGCGCGTGATTTTTTGATATAAGCCAGTTGACGAAGAGCCACATACTTATAGCTCTTGTCGACAATGCTCAAATCTGTAAAGCGATCAATTGGGAAGACATCGATAAAGAGACTGGTGTCATGGCGCTTGTACTTAACATGGTCTTCGATAACAGTAGAAGTGTCCAAAATCGATGCGAAATTATGGAAGTACCAAGAAGAGGTATCGTAGGAAAGAACCTTGTAGCGAGGGTGATTTTCTTCCTCAATAATCTTCAATAAGCGCTCATAATCTTCACGATAAAGGGAAATATCAATATCATCGTCCCAGGGAATCATACCTTTGTGGCGGATAGCTCCAAGCATGGTTCCATAACTTAGAAAATAAGGAATATCATGTTTCTTACAAGTCTCATCAATATAGTCTAGCAGGGCTAGTTGAATTTCTTTAATTTCTTCTTTTTCTAAATATTGCATCCTAATCCTCCAATTTATAAGCGTGAAATTCATGACTGTAGAAGCGTTTTTCTTCTGGTGGTAGGGTCATATAATCTCCATAAAATTGTGTCAAAATAGTATCAAATTTTTCAGGTGCTGGAAGGATTAAATTCTCAAATGGGAGATTGATTGTTTTATCAAAGGTACCACTTGGGAAGACTTCCTTTTCCTTAGATTTAGAAGGGATAAAAGCCATATACTGCCCATTATCACGACTATATTTTTGAATTTCTTTCTCGATTTTATTTGCAAAATAACGAGGAGAAACAGGTCGAAGGAGCAACCAAAAGGCTGTTCGTATCCAATCTTTTAAAAGGCTATCTTTATAGACAATATTTTTATGTTTGCTGAAAGACAGAAGTTTGAAGCTTTCCAGCTTATAACAAATATCAATGACCTTAGGATCATCAAAGCGATCCATAGGGAAAATATCGATAAAAACACCAGACTCATAGGTTTTTGTATTCCGAGTATCAATAATTTTAGTTGTACTGTCTGTTATTTTGATAAAGTTGTTAAAGTAGTTCTTATCTGTTTCTAAGGATAAAAGTTTGTATTTACTTTTTTCCTTTTGAAAAATGTTTATAAATCGTTGGTAGTCTTCTCGAGGCATGGACAGATCAATATCGTCGTCCCAAGGAATAAAGCCCTGATGTCGAACTGCCCCAATCAGAGTACCGTAGTTAATAATATAGTTGATATTGTGCTTTTTACAGAGAGTATCAATATAATCCAAAATTTCTAATTCAATCTGTTTGGCATCTTCAATGGTTAGTTGTTTCATTCTAAACTCCTATGATCTTTTGAATTTATTTTTTAAGGCTAGGACATGGTTTAAAAATTCATAGAAAATGCTATCTTTGGTGAAGGCAAGTAGACCAATATAAGAGATGGCTGATAGCAAGACAATCAAACCAGTATTAATCAAAAATGGCAAATTAATGACCATATCCACGGGATATAAGAAATTAATCAGGAAATAAATTCCTACAAAGGAAAGTGAAAAGAGCGAGTATCGAACAGTATAGCTAAAGATATGTCCTAAGTGGATGAGTTGTTTTCTATGGATGAAAATGATATAGAAAACAAGTAGAGAGGTCTCTGATAGCATAGTTGTCAGTAAGTAGTATTCAGGAGCCACGATGTGGTTGAAAAAGAGGAGACTATTTAAGCCCAAATTGAGTAATCCTGCAAAGACTGTATAGACTGTGATTCGTTTTTCATAGCCATTTGTAAAGAGAATTTGGGAACCAAGAATGGTATCCAGTGCCAGGATAATCGTGCGAAAAGCGAAGAGAGAGGTTAAGATACCGCCTCCGATATATTTTTCACTACCATAAAGTAGGATAGCATTTGGTCCTAAAACCATGAGTCCGAAACTGAGTGGAATGATAAAGAAGTTAAAGATTCGACTTCCTCTGTTAACCAGAGAAACATAGGCTTCTTTGTCTCCTTTACCCAAATAGTAACTGAGACGAGGCACACTCACTCCGATAGCTCCTGTTACAACACCAGCTATAACGGTCACAATTCGTTGAGCCATGGTATAGTAACTAACGTTGACATCAATCCCTGTTTTAACGAGGAAGAGACGATCCAAAAAAGTGAAGAGCATATTGGCATTTGCAAAGACTAACATGGCTGTTAGAGGGAGAAAGAGCGGTTTAAAATCACTTATGTGAATCTTAACAAGCTTAATGTCTCTTTTAATCCAAAAATAACTAATCAGATAGTTAATCAGTGTTGATAAACTCATCACAAGTGTATAGACAACAATATCATGTTCATTTTTGACAAACAGGAAAATAGAGACCAGCATCAGGATACGGATGAAGGCAGTCTTGTAAAAGAGAAAACTGTAATTTTCCAGAGCTTCATTGACCCACTCGATTGAAAAAATCTGGGCAATAAGCTGAATCCCCATAACAAGGTAGACTTTTTTGACGATTGGATTATCAGTAAAGAAGAGAGGATAAGCTAGGATATAGACAGCAGTAGTCAAAATTGTACAAGCTATGCACAAATAAAAAAGACTAGAGAAGGTTCTATTCAGATCTTTTTTGTTATCCTTGACATTACTGATGGCCCGTAAACCGTAGTTATAGACCCCATAAGTCGCAAAGGGCAAGAAAAATGACAAAATAGTGTCAACTGAGTTGAAGTAACCATAGTCAGTTCGGTCCAAGAGACGCGCGACGTAGGTACCAGTTAAGATGGGAAAAATAATATTCAAGACACGAATTCCCATGTAAGATAGAGCATTTAATTTTATACTTTTCATTCAATTTACCTCGTTTTTCATTATATCATAAAGTTAGTTAAAATAACTCTTTTGTTTTCAACAACTAGTCTTTAATTATTTTAAAAAATTTTTAGGAACTCAAATCCTCAAAAATTTAAGATTAAAAACTAACTTTTTGAGGATTTTAAATAAAATTTATTGAACTTTAACCAAGGACAAATATATCGTTAAAAAAGCAAAAACTCCAATTGGGATTGAAAATACAAAAATTATTAAGTCTTAATTATTTAGTTACAGTACGATAATTATAATAAGATTTAAAGTTTATGATTTATATCTTTCATAGAAGTCTTTTCAATTAACTTTTAAGTAATCTTTGAATTGAGAATCTAACGGATTTGTTGATATTCTTTACTAGAGGACTCTCCGTGACTACCATCTTCTAACAAGACAACAAAATAGACTCCATAATATCTATAGGGAGGGTACCCACTACAAATATTATGGAGCCTCAAAATCGACTCTTCGCCAACTTTAAAGACACGATGTATCAGGATGCTTATAATTTAAAGGTTGCTACACCGAGGATAGAACGATTTAAGTTTCGAAGAATTTGAAGACTTTGTTCAAATTTCTTATAACGAGTCACTCCGTATTCTTCAACAAGAAGGACTGTATCTCTTTCTAAAAGAGATGGTACATCTTGTAAATCTACAAAATGCATTCCTTTCAAAATCTCTTGATTTTGTTTTAATTTATCTAGAATAGCTTTATTTGAGCTAACAATAGTCAATTCTTGTCCAGCATTTTTGTATGACAAGACATCTGCTAGGTTGGCAATTGTTGTGATCTCTGTTACAAAATCAATTTGATATTGAGAAAAATCACCTGCTCTATTGATTGTTGGGTTAAAGAGATAAACCAATACATTTCCCATCACAACCAAAATCACACAGACTACTCCAATAACAGCTAAACGGAGAATCAAATTCTTCACATTCAATCCAAGCGCTGTCTCACCATTTGCATTCAATTCTTTAGAGTTGATGGTTTCCAATTTTTCAATTTTTACATTTGCAAAAGTGTGTTTAAATTTCTCAATCAATCCATCAATTTTTCGCTCCAACAAGTCATTAGCATCTTTACTTGGTGTCAAAATTTTCACACCAACCCCTGCATCGTCAATCATATAATAGACGGTCAATTTTTTCCACCAATAGTCACTTGTAGAATTTTTCAAGGTTGTTTCTGTCGTATCTAATTCACTGGCAATTTTTTTCAACTCACTAGAATCTACATCATTGAAAAGATAAGCTCCATTCAAATTCCCATCAATCAATTTCCCATAAAAATCACTATAACCACCAATTTGATGATTCAAAATCGTTTTGGCTGAATCTTCTGGAGGAGTGATTTTATAGCTAAGATAAGTTGAATAACTTGTTGTGTCTTTGACAGTATTTTTATTCTTAACAGCTTTAATTGTAAATGGTACAGCAATAAGAGCAAATAAAGCTATGAGAGCTAAAATATTTGCTTTTCGTTTTTTGTAAAGATTTGCAAACAAATCAGCTACTGAATAATGTTCAAACATGATTTTTTTCTCCTTTGTTTAGTAGATACTGGTTTTCTTTTGTAAGCATTTTTGCTACAAATATAATCACAAGAACAATTCCCCAGAATTGCATTGTAAATAAATTGAAGAAACTTTCTGAAAAGCTACTTCTTGGCATAAAGAATAGATTATTCAAGATGAGTAGGGACAAGGCAAATAGGATTGTTCTTGAACGATAGGCTACTTGCAGCATGGCTATGAATAACATACCTAGCAAGAGACTAAGTAGAAAGACTCCTATCATACCATAGTCTGTATATAACTCCATGATATAACTACTTCCGATACCATGTCCTTTCAAATATTCCTTGTTCAAAACAAGATAGGATAGATTGTGGGCATAACTATTACTATCAATAGCCAATTCCACACTATTGGTTGTATGCTCAAAGGCTTTTCCTCCGAAAATTGCCCCCAAACTCCCCCTTGCAAAATAATCAAGAACAGGACCAAAAGTAAAATTACGGAAATCTCGATAAGGTAGGCTACTGTTAAATAGAAAACCTCGAGCCAAGACACCAAAACTAGTCCCTTGTTTATAGATAAAGTCAAGTAAGATATCCCAGAAACCTGTATGGGAAACTTGGACATTATCCCGTACATAATTGAGTACTCCCATCGCTAACATGAGAATAGGAGATCCTACAAAAATCGCTAACTTTTCTTTAAATCCAATCCATTTTCCTTTTTCAGTTTGCTCCCGCATAAAGTAATAAACAAAAGCAAATAAAATACTTAAAATAAAAGGATTTCGTGTTCCAATTGCCAAATGAATGGTATTAGCTGCAATGAAGGATACTAACACTGCTGTTGCCTGCAATTTCTTAGGCTTGGTTGCCAGATACATACACATTGCATAGACCGTAAAGGTAGACAAGATGTAGGTAATATAAGGCAGTTTACTTTCAAAATTTGCATAGTAGGCATAGTAGGAAGTCTGCAAGCGATACAGGAGTCGTTCAAATAATCTAATGAAATAGAAAGGATAGGTTAGAAGAAAAACTCCGAGTGATACAAAGCGTAACCGCTTGATATAAATCTCTTTTAGAGAACTTCCTATCTTGGGTACTTTAATTTGCTTCCTAGCTATAAAATAACGAGCCAGGATGCCTCCTGTGGTCAAGCCCAGAATCGAAACCATGACGACTATAAAGGCAAAACGATAAGCTATCGGATGATAGGTATCCAGGGCGCCATCCCTAAAATAATCAATGGTCGGTCTTGATACCAGAAAGACAAAAATAGTTAAATAGAAAATAAAATGGATTAAGTAATACTTGATATCATTCCAACAAGCAATTAAGCTACTAACCAGTAAGAACAATAAAGTAGAAAGCAAGCTAACATTGTTATTATTAAAAAGATACACAATTCCACTTACTAGCGTCAAGGCATAGCTGACTATGGTTAAACTAAATAATAGTCGTTTTCCATCAATCACTTGCTCACCCCCGTTCTAATGTAATTTTTTAGATTTTTCAATATTTTTCAGTAATAAGAATCGGTATAAAGAAATATTTATGAATAGAGCCAAAGCACTAATTCTTCTCCCCTTACGGAAAATTGGATTCCTAGCAATAGCAAAGGCATGGCTTTTTAAAAAACGATGAATCTGAGAATAGGCTTCAAATTGTTTATACTGATCATCTAGTAACATCTTATCCAGAATAAAAAAGTAGGCATAGGCCAATCTGAAAAAAGCAACCTCTTTCAAATCCGGATAGTTTTTCACAACTTCATTGTAAAACTTTTGGTAGATATCAATATAGGCTAAATCCTTCTCTGCATAGGGTTTAGTCGTAATACTATCCCCTCTATGGAAATAGTAATAATAGGGTTTGGTATTAACAACGTACTTCTTAGCCAACTTGATTAAATCAAAATGATAATAAGCATCTTCATAAATCAATCCCTTCGGAAAGGATAGGGCAGTTGCAATCTGTCTCTTGATTAGCTTATTGCAAATCGTTCCAGGGATTTTTTCACCTATGAGGTATTCCTTTAGAAATGTTTGAGAATCACAGACAAAATAGTCATCCTGATTGGCTGATTGTGGACTTTCATCATTAGCATAGACATTCATGACACCACAGCTTGAGACATCCGCATCTTCTTGAACTAATTGCTCATATAAGCTCTGAATCATTTCCGGATGGATATAATCATCTGAGTCAATAAAAATCAGATAATCTCCGTGAGCCTGCTTCATTCCATCATTTCGTGCTTGCGACAATCCTTCGTTCTTTTTATGAAGCACTGACATCCTATCATCTTGTTCAGCGATTGCATCACACAAGCGACCGCTCTCATCTGTTGCACCATCATCAACAAGAATAATTTCCAGATTTTGATAGGTCTGCTCCTGAATGGAAGCTATCGATTTTTCTAGGTACTGTGCTACATTATAGACTGGCACAATCACACTAATTAATGCAGTTTCCATGCTACTCCTCTAATAGTTTTTCTACTTGTTCGATTTGTTTGGCAATTGTGAATTGTTGAATAAATTGGCTAGCCTCATTAACATCGAAGTTTGAGGCAGAAGTCATGTAGTTCGTAATTGCCTGAGCTGCCTCTTGGTTTCTTTCAATGATTTGCCCAAATCGTCCTTCTTGGGATAATTCCTCAGCCCCTCCAACATCCGTAGAGACAAAAGGAAGTCCTAGACTCAAGGCCTCCACATACACTCCAGGAAAGCCTTCTTGTTTAGACATAGACAAGAGAACTTTCATCTGAGACAAATACTGATAAGGATTTTTTTGATAACCAAGGAAATGTACATAGTCTTCAAGCTCATACTCTTTGACTCGTTTTTTCAGTTCCTCTTCCATATCACCAGCCCCTATGAAGTAGAGATGATAGTTTTTTCCCTCTTGGTGTAATAGCTTTATCACTTCCACCACACGGTCAGAACCCTTATTTTCCTCAATCCGTCCGATAGTACAGATACTTTGAGGTGAAATCTCGATATCTATCTTCTCTTGAGATTTTTCTAGAATACTCTTAAAATCATATCCATTGTAAACTGTCCGTAATTTCGAAGCATAATCTGGATAGACTTCCTTGATAGAATGACTGGTCTTTTTTGAAATTCCTACAATGGTATCCGCAGCATCCAACTGGCGTCTATGTGATTCTCTTTTTGAGCTATCCTTAATAAATTCTTCGATACTTCCATGAATCCAAGAGATTTTCTTGACTTCTTTTCTTTTAGAGAACAAAAGTGGAGGATTCATAATGGTAAAGGAAACTTCAACATCATAGTCATCTTTCACCAGTAAGCGACGTGTCAATCTTGGAAAATAAATTCTCATTCTCCACAAAAGAGCTCGAATCCATCTGGCTTGGCGATAATCCTGAAGGGATTTTAAAATGCGTACATGCTTGGGAACAGATTCGTATCCCTTGTCAAAATGTTCCATTTCCAGAATATCAATATCATACTTTTCTGGATCTAGATTTGAAACAATGGTAGATAGAATCTTCTCTGCGCCACCCCCGAGAGAAAAAGACCACATAAAAAATAATATTTTTTTCTTAGCCACCATATTCTCCCTTGTATTCAGTATAAGACTTATCCATATCAGCGATGACAGCATCATGATGTGGTAGCTGCTTGTCTGCTGGTGGAGGCGTCATATAATCCCCAAAAGCAGTGCTGAGATAGGCATCGTAGCCAACTGGAATAGGCATCTCTGTCCCTTCAAATGGCAAGAAGAGGTTATCTTCAAAAGATTCAATTAGGTACTTGTTTCTCATGTAACCAGGACCCGAGCATAATTCCGTGATTCCATCGCTCTCAGCTAGACTGTACTTGGTCATTTCTTTTTCAGCTTTTTTCCAAATGCGATAACGGAGAGATTTTGGAGTCAACCCCAGTAAAATACGGCTTCCCCATTTCATAAGTGCGCCATGTTTTTCTGGAATAGTTTGCGCACAAAAAAGAGAATAAATCAAGGCCCAACGAACCTGTTTTTTCCGCTCAGCTGGATTTTTCGGATAATAATCCAAAGGCAACACATCCAAGGCCAGACCATGTGGCAAATCCAAATCCTGCTGATAAGGTTTGATACAGGTGGTTTCCTTGTCACGAATGGTAATAAAAAGATTGCGGTCGACAAAATCCTTGTTACTCTTTGACAAGAAATAACGTTCATCTGCATAACGAGGCCATAATTCTGCTAATTTCTCATAATCTTTACGAGGCATAAAAAAGTCTAGGTCGTCATCCCAAGGAATAAATCCCTTGTTTCGAAGGGCACCAATAGCACCTCCCCCACAGAGATAACAAAGCAAATCATGTTCTTTACAAAAGGCCACAAAATATTCAGCCATCTCCAGACTACGAGCCTGAATTGCTTTTAAATCAGTCATATTATTCATTATTCTTTCTATCGTATCGTTCCATTATACCACAAATAGGGGGTGAAAATCTATTGAAGACTGTAAAAAATCAAAGCCTGACTACTATCCAAATAGCTATCAAACTTTGATTTTTCTGTCTTATCTTATCTCAAGCCCATCTGAGACAATTTATTCTGATATTTGTTTTGATCGACAAGCAAGCCCAAGCCTCCATAAACATCGTAGGCATCTACCCAGTCACCAAGTTCTGGAATCGTCAATTTTTCAATGCCATTTTGAGCTCCGTCTAGGAAAGACAAGCCATTTGTTAACAGGAAGGTATAAGGAACATTCGTTGAGGTCATTGCGAATACCTTGCCAAGTGCCTCCGAGCCTGTAAAGAGCTTGGTTGGATCTTTGAGTTGCTGAAGAACTGCTGTCAGTACTTGTTGCTGTCTTTTGGTACGGCCGTAATCCGCCTCATCATCATCACGGAAACGAGCATAATTGAGCAGGGTCGATCCATTCATCTGCTGTTTTCCGACTTTGATGGTTTGGGTTGGAGACTCAGTCTCAGTAGCGTGTAAATCATCTCCGACTGTAGCTTCTGTTAGTGGGCGCCCATTCAATGTTGAAAATTGAGCATCAATTGTCACCCCATCAGGGAAAAGTGTGTCAATCGCTGTGGCAAAGGCCTGAAAATCGACCAAGGCATAGTACTTAATATCCAAGTCAAAATTATCTTTCAAGACTTGGCGAACCATTTCTGCCCCTTTTTGCCCCTCTTGTTCTCCTAACTCATAGGCTACGTTTAACTTGTTATCCGTCTGTTTTCTACCGTTAATCACTTGACTGTAACCGTCTATATAAACCAAATTATCACGCATGAAGCTGACCAGCTTAATTTTCTTATCTGAGCCGCCAACATTTAATACCATAATAGAGTCCGTCCGCGTCTCAGCACTATTTTGACCGATTCGCCCATCTGTACCCATGATCAAAATATTAACTCCATCTCTGGTATCTTGACCATTAAAGACTTCTACTTGAGCTGCCCGGGCATTGACATTTTTATCTGGATTAGCATTGGTGTAACCTTTTAAGAACATAAAAATCATACCCAATGCTAGACAAGCTAAGAGAGTAAGTAAACCTGCGAAAATGCGCCCCCACCGTAGCTTCCGCTTTTTAGTTTTTTTCTTTGGAAGAGAATTGATTTTCTGGTATCTCTCAGAACGACTACGGCTATTATAAGAAGGAATCGAAGTGTTAGCACTTGACTTTCTATAATCCTCGGTCAATTCCTGATTTTCTGAGGTGGCGTCATTACTTGCCCTGTTTAATTTATCTTGCAAGTAAGCAAACTCTTTTTTTTCTCGCTCATTGAGGTAATGAATATTCTTAAAGAGATAGTCATAACGTAACTGCTCGTGGTGGCTTAAGGGATTTTCTTTACTCATCTTCTCTCCTTTCCATGGTCTGATATTGGATAAATAGGATAGGCACCCAGAACCTTATACTGGATTCCGATGGCTTCTAATTCTTTTTGGGCAAAGTGGACCAAGTCCTTATCAGTATAGTCCACATCGATAATGAAAAAGTATTCGCCCAACGCTGTCTTGAGTGGACGACTTTCAATTTTTGTCAGGTCAATTCCTCTCCAAGCAAAGGTCGAAAGAGCCTTATAAAGTGCACCTGGAAGGTTGTCAGGTAAGGTCAAGGCCAAACTCATTTTCTCAGTTTGTGCTTGCAAGGGAATAGCTGCACCTTCAGCTCCCAGAACCCAGAAACGTGTGAAATTGGCTTCCATTTCCTGAATATCCTCAGCAATCAGTTCTAAACCATATTCTTCTGCAGAACTTCTAGGAGCAATGGCTGCATAAGGCTGGTCTGGATGTTCGGAAATAAAACGGGCCGCATAAGCTGTACTAGCTGTTACCTCGATTTGGGCCTCTGGATATTGTTCATCGATGAATTTCTTTCCTTGAGCCAAGGCCTGTGGATGAGAAAAAATCTTTTCAATCTTAGTATGACCTGGAACCACCATCAACTGCTGATGAATAGGCTGAACGATTTCTGCCACTGCTTGGATGCGAGCCTGATGAAAAAGGTAGTCCAAGGTTTCATGAACACTACCCTCGATAGAATTTTCAACTGGCACCACAGAATAGTCCACCAAACCTTGCTCATAGGCCTTGATGACATCTGTAATGTTGGCAAAGGCCTGCAATTCCTCATGAGGAAAAGCTGTCTGCACTACGTGGTGTGAAAATGATCCCTTGGGACCTAGATAAGCAATTTTCATCTCAGTTCCTCTATAATTTCCTCTGGGCTTAACTTGGTCACGTCCAAAACCCGACTGGCCACTTCCTCATACCAAGCCTGTCTTTCTTGAAAAATAGATGTTAGTTCTTCCTTGCTATTATTTAGAAAAAGCGGGCGCTGATTGTCCTTATCAGCTGCGATACGATGGTAGAGGGTTTCAAAATCTGCTTTCAGGTAGATGTTATCAGAATTGGTCTTTAGTAAGTCACGATTTCGTTGAGAAATAACCACTCCTCCACCAGTTGACACAACTTGGTCTGTTTGTAGTAACTCCGCTAGAATTTCTGACTCTATCTGACGAAAGGCCACTTCGCCCTTTTCAGCGAAAAATTCCGCAATGGACATACCTAAGCGTTTCTCAATCAGGGCATCCATATCGAGGTAATCTGAGTCTAAACCTCTTGCAATAGTGGACTTGCCAGCCCCCATAAATCCTAGTAATACCTTAGCCATGAATCAAGCACTCCAAATCATCAAAGAAGCTAGGATAGCTGGTATTTATGGCTTCAGCACGGTCAAGCTCCACTTCTCCATCTGCAACCAAGAGAGCTGCGATAGCTGTCATCATACCGATACGGTGGTCTCCAAAAGTATTGACTCTAGAACCGTGAAGGGCTGATTTTCCTTTGATAATCATTCCATCTGCTGTAGGTGTGATATCCGCACCCATGCTATTTAAAGCGTCTGCCACAACCTGAATGCGGTCTGTTTCCTTAACCTTAAGTTCCTCAGCATCCTTGATAACTGTTACACCATGTGCTTGGGTAGCCAGAAGAGCAATAATGGGCAATTCATCAATCAAGCGTGGAATCAAAGCGCCACCAATCTCTGTTCCTTTGAGGTCTGAAGACTCAACAGTTAAGGTAGCAGATTTAGCGACTGGGTCAATATCAGTCATTTCCAATTTTCCACCCATGGCGCGAATGACATCAATGATACCTGTACGCGTTTCGTTAATACCAACATTCTTCAGCACTAGACGAGAATTTGGAACAATCAAACCTGCAACTAACCAAAAGGCTGCACTGGAAATATCTCCTGGAACAACCACCTTTTGTCCATTCAGTTTTTGTGGCCCTTGGACTGCGATTTTCTTACCGTCCACACTTAAATGACCACCAAATTGTTGCAACATATCTTCAGTATGATTACGGGTGCACTCTTTTTCGATAATAACAGACTCCCCCTGAGCCTGCAAGGCTGCAAACATCAAGGCTGACTTGACTTGGGCAGAGGCAATTGGCAACTCATATTGAATAGGTCTTAGGTTTTTCGTCCCTTTTAAGTGAAGGGGAGGCAGATCTCGATCAGTTTGCCCTGAAATACTAACGCCCATTTTTTTCAATGGAATAGTCACACGGTCCATAGGACGTTTGGAAAGACTGTCGTCTCCGAACATCTCTACTTCGAAGTCGGCCCCTGCAAGGACACCTGAAATCAGGCGAATAGAGGTGCCAGAATTTCCCATATCAAGGGCATTTTGCGAAGCTTTTAGGCCGTCCATACCGACACCTTGAATGGTAATAACCCCATCTTTATCCTCAATCTCAACACCAAGGTCACGAAAAACTTGAATAGTTGAGAGCACGTCCTCGCCCCTTAAAATATCATAAACCTTTGTCTCACCCTCAGCCAAACTTCCAAAGATAATGGAACGGTGACTGATAGACTTGTCACCTGGAACGCGGATACTGCCATGTAAGTGGCTAATGTTTGTTTTTAGTTTCATACTGGACCTCATACTTGCAATACTTTTACCTATTTTATCATAAAAAGCCAGAAATTCCTTAAAAATTCCTGACTTTAGGATTGTTATTTTCTTATTTTAGCAATTCTGAAACTGGTTCGAAAACAATTTTTTCAATGTCAGAAAGGTAAATTGCCAATTGTTGTTGCTTGGTAAAGAATTCTGATAAGAGGCTATTCCCCTGAATCTGCTTGCCAAAGCCTTCCATCTTATCTTGGAAGGAAGCATCTGGCATTTGACCTGTCTGTGCTAGTTTTTGAATTTCCTCTTGAAAGGCAACATATTCTGTAAAAATTTTGCTTGCCTCAGCATCTGCTGCAATCGCATCTTTAGCTGCTTTAACAGCCTTGTATTCTGGTAATTCGCGCAGACCGCGACTGAGTTCGTTTGCACTATCGTAAATATTTGACATAATTTTCTCCTTATTTATTTCTTTTAAAATTACTAGTCACTCTGTGGTCATTATTATTGTGCAATCACTTTTATATGACCTCTTGAATATCCATTGCTTAATTCCTTATCTGGTATATACTCGATCTTCAAAGTTCCTAAATTAGAACTTGTTTTTATTTCATTTGACATAAGATTATCAAAATAGTTATCTATTTCATCATCAGATAAGGATGATTCAATTGATTTAACAATATCATGAAATACTTCTTTCAGTCCTGCAACACCAGATTCACTATTTTCATTTGTCTGATTTATTGTTACATTGAGTTTATCAGTATCATTTGCATGTAAAAATTCCAAGTAGTATCCGTAGCTTGATGCGAAATATTTTATTTTTATATTTCCTTTTTTGATATTTTCTAATGGGCTATTAGAATTTTGATTATAGCTATTAATGAAATCATTAATAATCCTATCGTCTACATACTTTGAATTAATTTTCTCTGAACTTGTTTCTTTCTTGGATGGTTCATTTTTTGTCTCGACACTTGCTTCTGAATTAGTTTTCACATCTTTTTTAACAGCGTAAGCTCTAAGTAAGATAAAAGAAATAAAGATAATACCAAATATGAATTTAGGCTCTATTTTAGGCATATTTTTCTCCTTATTTGATGACGACTGTGTAGTCGGTATTTTCTGTTATGAGGTGCTCGGCTCGTTCCAAGTCTTGAGCATTTTTAAATGAAATTTGTAGGATCCCGTGAATATCCTCACGGTTTTCCTCATTGATGTGAATATTAACCAAGGAAGTTCCACGAAGCAATTCCAAAATCCTCAAGATGACATCTTCTTCATCGGGAACATCGACATAGAGGTCGTAAGAACTGTCCACACCACCACGCTTATGGATTTCCATGGCCTGGCGTTGTTCACGCGCTTGGTTGAAAAAGTTCCAGATTTGCTCTTCATCTCCCTTGCTGATGGCTTGTCCAACCTCATCTAAACGTTCCTTGAAATCCTCAATACGGTCTAGAATAGTCTCACGATTGGACAAGAGAATGGAGGTCCACATACCCGGCTCGCTTTCCGCAATTCGGGTCATATCTCGAAAACCACCTGCCGCAAAGCGCCTTGCCATCTCATGTTCTTGAGCATAGACTGCCGTCTGCTCCATAAGACTAGAAGCCAGAATATGAGGAAAATGGCTAATCTGAGAAGTGACACAATCATGCTCCTTGGCATCAATTTCGATAAAACGAGCATGAAGACCTGAAAGCAAGTCCCTCATTTCCTCAAGCGTGTCCTGACCTGTCAGACTCGAAGGTGTAAAGATATAATAGGCATTTTCAAAGAGATTAACATCCGCAGAAGCAGCCCCTGTCTTGTGACTACCAGCCATGGGATGGGCCCCGACAAAACGAACAGGTTTGCCAGCCAAATATTGCTCCGCCGCATCCACAATGGCTGACTTGGTCGAACCAGCATCTGAGATAATGACGCCTTCTTTCAAGTCCAAGTCGGCCAACTCCTTAATGAAAGCAATGGTTTGTTTGATTGGCAAGCTGAGAATGATGATATCTGCCATAGGAGCAAAACTGGCAAAATCATCCGTTGCACGGTCAATCATACCTTCTTTCAAAGCGATATCTCTCGAAGCTTGACTGCGATTATAACCTAAAATTTCATAATCTGGATGATCGCGCTTGATACCGAGAGCCATTGAGGCACCAATCAAACCAAAACCTGCGATATAGACTGTTTTTGCCATAGGAACTCCTTAATAGTTCTTTGTATAGTCTCGGTGTTTAGCTACCGCTTCTTTTAATTCCTCTAGATTGTCTGATGAGAATTTTTCGAGGATTTCTTGTGCCAGAACCGTTGCCACAACGGCTTCCATGACCACTCCTGCAGCTGAAAGGGCGGTCGGATCACTTCTTTCAACAGTTGCCTTGTAAGGTTCGTGGGTTTCGATATCCACACTCATAAGAGGCTTATAAAGAGTAGGAATAGGCTTCATAACTCCACGAACAACGATAGGCTGGCCATTGGTCATACCACCTTCAAAGCCACCCAGATTGTTGGTGCGACGGGTATAGCCCTCTTCTTTAGACCAGAGAATTTCATCCATAACTTGGCTGCCTTTACGATAACCAGCTTCAAATCCAAGACCAAATTCCACCCCTTTAAAGGCATTGATAGAGACAACTGCTTGGGCAAGTCTGGCATCCAATTTTCTGTCCCATTGAACATAGGAACCAAGACCAACTGGAACACCTCCAACGACTGTCTCGACAACTCCACCAATGGTATCACCGTCACGCTTTATTTGGTCAATATAATCCTTGATTTCCTGTTCCCGGTCTTGGTTGACAATAGAAACTTCAGACTGGGCAGCTCTTTCCTTAATCTCAGCAACTGTGAGATTCTCAGGAACATCGATTTCCTTGCCACCAAAGACTACGACATGGTTGGCAATCTCCATATCCAGCTCAGCCAAGAGGCGTTTGGCTACTGCCCCAACTGCCACCCGCATGGTGGTTTCACGAGCTGACGAACGCTCCAAAGAATTTCGCAAATCATCAAAACGGTACTTGATGCCCCCAACCAAGTCGGCATGACCTGGCCGAGGATGGGTGATTTTTCGTTTGCTTTTAAGGCGATCTTCAATGTCCTCTGCAGACATGATGTCCAGCCATTTTTGGTGATCTTTATTGACGACATCCATGGTAATGGGAGCCCCTGTCGTCTTCCCGTGGCGAACGCCCGAAGTAAAGACAACCTGGTCGCTCTCAATCTTCATACGACCGCCACGACCGTAGCCACCCTGACGGCGTTTAAGGTCGCCATTGATGTCCTCTACTGTCAAAGGAAGTCCTGCTGGAATTCCTTCAATAATAGCCGTCAGACGGGGACCGTGTGATTCTCCTGCAGTTAAATATCTCATACGTTCTCCTTATTTTACCAAATAGTCTTTCATCTCTTCTAGAGAAACTGGGTGAATGGTCGCTGAACCAAGCTCTGGCACCAAGACCAACTTCAAGGTATTGCCACGCGATTTCTTGTCATGAGTCAAAGCTTGATAAAGCTTATCTACATCCCAGTTTTCATAGTCGATAGGTAGGCCAAATTTCTGACACATATCTGTAATGGACTGGGTAATGCCAGTTGGCATAAGGCCTTTTTCCTCAGCAACCTTGGCAATCTGTACCATTCCCATGGCCACAGCTTCTCCATGCATGACTTTTCCATACCCGGCAGTAGCTTCAATGGCATGGCCAATAGTATGGCCAAAATTGAGGTAAAGACGAACACCATTGTCTAACTCATCCTCAACCACCATCTTGCGCTTAACCTGGCAAGAATGTTCAATCAAGGTCTCTGCGTATTTCAAAATGCTCTCCACAGAACCATCCAGCTCCGTCAAAAGAGCCCATAATTCTGGATCCTCAATCAAGCCATACTTGATGACCTCACCCATTCCTTCAATCAACTCTCTTTTTCCGAGGGTTTCAAGAACAAGTGGGTCAATCAGAACCCCATCTGGTTGGGCAAAGGTCCCCACCATATTTTTAGCAAATGGAGTGTTAACGCCTGTCTTTCCACCGATAGAAGAATCAACCTGGGCTGTCAAACTAGTCGGAATCTGAACAAAATGAATGCCCCGCATATAGGTAGAGGCTACAAAACCTGCCAGATCCCCAACGACACCGCCACCAAGAGCCACGATTCCATCGCTACGAGTCAGCCCCTGCTTAACTAGGAATTCATAGACTTTCTGAACAGTGGTTAAATTCTTTCTTTCTTCGCCTTCTAAAAAGTCAAATACAGCTACCTGAAAACCAGCATCTTCTAGGCTGAGTTTGACCTTCTCTGCATAAAGAGAAGCTACATGGTTGTCTGTTACGATGACCACTTTTTGTGGTTGCCAGAGTTCTCGCAACCATTGACCAGCCTGAGCCAGACAACCTTTTTCAATCTGAATATCATAAGGATGATGAGGAATATCGATTCTGATTTTCATAGGAGAATCTCCTTTTCTTTATTGGTATTTTTCTGTTAAAGACTGCCAAATTTCTTCTGTCGGCATTTCCTTGCCTGTCCACAGTTGAAAAGCTTCTGCAGCTTGATAGAGCAACATTCCCAGACCATTAACCGCTGGATTGCCCTGACTTCTAGCCCATTTCAAAAATGGTGTTTCAAAGGGTTGGTAAATGATATCAGCTACTAAGAGAGTTTCTGGTAAATTGATGCTTTCAGGAACTGGAGATGATTTACCGTCCATTCCTACACTTGTCGCATTGACAAGTAAATCCGACTCAGCAATCCTTGCTTGCAGTTCAGAAACATCTTCTAAAGCATACAAGTCCACCTTAAAGCCTGTCTGCTCCTGTAACTTGTCTAGGTAAGGTCTTGTTTTTTCCATAGAAACTGAACGAACAAAGACCGAAATCTGACTGACGCCATCCAAAATAGCTTGCGCCAAGATAGACTTGGCCGCACCACCTGCACCCAGCAGGGTCATCTTCTTACCTGTAATTGTAAAAGAAGGCAAGCTCTTAAAAAATCCCTTGCCATCTGTATTATATCCGATTAAATTGCCATTCTCATTAACAACCGTATTAACCGCACCAATCAAGCGCGCCTCATCGCTCAGCTCATCCAAGTAAGGAATCACCTGCTCCTTATAGGGCATGGAAAGATTGATGCCAAACATCTGGTAGCGACGAATATTGGCCACTGTTTCTGCCAAATCACCCGCTTCAATCTCCCAAGCCACATAAGCACCATTGGTATCTGTCGCCTCAAAGGCACTATTGTGAATAAAGGGGGAAATAGAATGCTTAATAGGATTGGCAACAACTGCAGCTAAACGTGTATAGCCATCAAGCTTCATCCAAAATCTCCCTGATTTTTTTCATGCTAGCTAGAGAAATCTGACCTGGGGCACTAGCCTCATCCAGACTGGCAAAAGACCAACTAGAACCCGTCACATCCGCAGTGATACGAGAGACCTTGCCCACCTTGCCCATAGAAATGGTCACATATTCCTGTTCAGGATTGAGAGTTTTAAAACCTCGTGTATAGTTCATCAAGTCTAAGACATCCTGCTCCGTGTGAGCCATCACTGCAACCTTAACAAGTTTTGGATTTAGGCTCGTCAACTCTGACAAGATTTCCATCATATTTTCAGGTGTTTCTTGAAAATTATGGTAACTCAAAACGAGATTTGGGAAGTCCAACATTTCCTCAAAAACATCCTTGTAGCTATAGTACTCAAAATCAATATAGTCTGGTTGATAGAGTTGTGCCACTTCCTTGATTAGATGGATATATTCTTCTGGAGAAAGGTCGATTTCTCCCCCTTCAGAGCGAGTTCTCAGCGTGAAAACCAACTCACGGCCAGCGAATTTTTCAAAAATAGCTGGAGCTACCTGCAAAATCGCTTCTTTAGGCAGATAGTCGGCACGCCATTCAATGATGTCGGCATCTAGGTACCTCGTGGCATCCAGAACCTGAGCCTCCTCTAAACTTCTTGGCATTACTGAAACAATTAATTTCATTTACTAACCTTCATACTAATCACCTTGAGGTAATTACTACTTTCATCTTTTTTATTATAGGCAAAATCTGCTGAAAGACCGTATTTGTTTAAAATCTGGTAACTTCTTCCTGCAAAGCCTTTATCAATTTGTTCTGTAAATTTCTGGCGGGATACATTGGCAGCATTGGTACTAGCAATGATAATCCCTCCCGGATTTAAAATCTCAAGACTCTGGGAAATCAACTTGTGATAATCCTTGGCCACAGAAAATGTTTGTTTTTTGTTCCGAGCAAAGCTAGGCGGATCTAGGACAATGACATCGTAGGTCAAACCTTTTCGTTTAGCATATTTGAAATACTCAAAAACATCCATGACTATAAAACGATGGGCCTCTGTGCTGAGCCCATTTGCCTGAAAATGCGCTTCCGACAATTCTCGTGAACGTTTAGCTAGGTCAACAGAAGTAGTCTGGCTTGCTCCCCCCATGGCCGCAGCTACTGAAAAGGCTGCTGTGTAGGAAAACATATTGAGCAAGGATTTGCCCATAGCCAAACCGTCAACTAAGCTACCTCGAACCTCGTGCTGGTCAAGGAAAATCCCTGTCATCAAGCCATCATTCATAAAGACTTGATACAAGACACCATTTTCCAGAACAGTGAAAAAGTCAGGTGCTTCTTGACCATAAACATGAGCAGATTCATAGTCTAGACCCTTAAAGCGGATTTTCTCATAGGCCCCTAAGACCTCAGGAAAAACCTGTCTAAAGGCTTCTGAGATGGTCTGACGAATCTGATAAACATAAGAGTTATACCAAGAAAAGACAGCATAGTCGCCATAAAGGTCCACTGTCAGACCGCCAAAGCCATCTCCCTCTTGGTTGAAGAGACGAAAGGCAGTTGTCAAATCATCTTGATAATAGGATTTTCTCTTTTCTTTAGCTTGTCTAAACAGCGTTTCAAAGAAAGCTTGATTGAAGGCCACCTTGTCCTTACTAACAAACCAGCCCAAGCCCTTGTTTTGCTGCGAAAGGTAGGCAGTTCCAAGAAAGGTTCCTTCCTGACTCTGCACTTCTACTTCCTGATCCTTAAGATTGACATTCTCAAGATCACTGGCTTCTAGTAAAACTAGCCCCTTAGCGAGCTTCTTTTCAACCCTTTTGCTAACTCTTATTCTATTCATAACTACCATTATATCAAACTTTTAGACAATTCTCAAAAAAGAAACTACCCTTGCTTTTTTACTCTTCTTTTAAAAAATGGTATACTAATACTAATAAAAAATTAGGAAGTAAATGTGTGAGAAGCAATTTTAACAAAATCCAAAAAGCCGTCGGTACCAGACTGGGTTTTGTCCTAACCCTTTTAATCCTCTATTGGCTCAAAACCTTATTAGCCTATGCCGTTGACTTTAATTTAGATATTCAAGTGGGCAAGTTGCAGGGAAATTACCTTGCCTTTATCGCCTTTTTCAATCCCCTTCCTTTGGGACTACTTCTGCTGGCTCTAGCCCTCTATGCTCGGTCAACCAAGATCTTTTATGGTCTGAGTATAGCTATTTATAGCCTTTTATTCATTTGGCTCTATTCCAACGTCTTTTACTATCGAGAATTTAGCGACTTTATCACGACCAATACCATGAAGGTGGTCAGCAAGGTGTCTGTTGGTACTGCAGAACTAGAGTTACTGCGCTTTTGGGATTTCATCTATTTTATGGATTTCCCATTGCTGGCTTTCCTTTTCTATAAAAAATTCATCCAGCTGGATAGGAGACCTTTCAAATTCCGCTCAAGTGTTGCTATCACTGCACTCTCAGCCCTGCTCTTTTCTGCTAATCTTTTCTTGGCTGAAATTGAGCGTCCCGATCTCCTGTCGCGAGGATTTTCTAATTATTATATTGTTCGTGCCCTTAGTTTGCCAGCCTTTTTAGGTTATAGTGCCAATCAATCCTATAGCGCCAACAAAGAACGTGCTAAGGCCTCTGAGACCGACCTTCAACCTATTACAGATTATATTCAAGAACATTCGGCTAAGCCCAATCCAGACTATTTTGGCTTGGCCAAAGGAAAAAATGTGATTTATCTCCACTTGGAGAGTTTCCAACAGTTCCTACTTGACTATAAACTCAACATAGATGGAACTGAGCATGAAGTCACTCCCTTCCTTAATTCCCTCTACCATTCGCAATCAACCCTAGCCTTTTCGAATATCTTTAACCAAGTCAAGGCTGGTAAAACCTCAGATGCGGAAACCATGCTGGAGACCGGTTTGTTTGGACTTGACCAAGGTTCCTTTATGGTCAATTACGGTGGTACCAATACCCAGCAGGCAGCTCCTTTTATCCTATCAAAAAACGGCTACCAATCAAGCGCTGTCTTTCACGGCAATATCGGGACCTTCTGGAACCGAAATACGACCTATAAACAATGGGGCTACCAATACTTCTTTGACGCATCCTATTTTACTAAGCAAGACAGTAGCAATTCTTTCCAATATGGTTTAAATGATAAAATCATGATGAAAGATTCTATCCAATATCTGGAGCACTTGCAGCAGCCTTTTTATGCTAAGTATATCACGGTATCCAATCACTATCCCTATGCTAGCAATCTGACTGGCGATGAACTTGGTTTCCCACTGGCTAAGACCAAAGATGAAACAATCAATGGCTACTTCCAAACAGCCAACTATCTGGATAGTGCCATCAAGGCTTTCTTTGACTATCTCAAAGAAAGTGGCCTCTATGAAAAATCCATCATCGTCATTTACGGAGACCATTATGGAATTTCCAACTCCCGAAATCCTGAGCTGGCACCCTTGATTGGAAAGACTTCTGAGAACTGGTCTAATTACGACAATGCCATGTTGCAACGAGTGCCTTTTATGGTGGTCATGCCTGGCTATGAAAAAGGACAAATCATCAATACCTACGGTGGACAAATCGATATCTTACCGACTCTTGAACACCTCCTTGGTATTGAGGCCAATTCCTTCCTTCAAGTCGGCCAAGACCTCCTATCTCCAGACCATCAAGAAATCGTTGCCTTTCGAACTGCCAATTCCTTCGTCACACCAAAATATACTAGTTATGACGGACGAACCTACTATACTGAGAGCGGTCTTGAAATCAGCAATCTTGATGAACAAGCTCAGACTGAACTAGAAATTGTTCGTCAAGCAGCTAGCCAACAGCTGAAAATCAGCGACCAGATTCAAACTGGCGATTTGATCCGTTTCTACCAAGCAGATCATCTTGGAAAAGTTGATACAGAAAGTATTTCTTATCTCAATTCTTTACCAATTCTTCAAAAGATTGAGCAGGAAAAAGGTGGTCAATCAACCAGTCTCTTTAGCCAACGACAAGGTAAAACCAGTGCTGACCTTTTCAAGGCACCAAGTTACCAAGAACTCCATCCAGAGTCGGCAGAAACCGAATCAAAATCACAATAAAAAATGCTCTTCCGTCTTGGAGGAGCATTTCTTTTTATCAATGAAAATCAAAGAGCAAACTAAGAAACTAACCTCAGATTAACTGTAAGATTGTAGGTAGAGAGGTTGTATCAGTAATATATGTCTGTCAAATTTAGTGACGAAGATAGTAGAAGATAAATCAGCTTCAGTAGATATCTGGAAAATTTGATTTTATAGAAAAGCCTTTTGTTACAAACTCAATATACTATCAATAAATAATATCATAGAAGCAACAATAATTATAATTTCACCTATTTGAATAATCCTATTTCGAACTCTAAATATATTTTCTATCCAAAATACTTGTATCACACACATTATAGGAATTAAAGTTTTTGAAATTGAAAAATATCCAAATAAATAAACTATAAACAACAAAAATAGAAACTTGTTATATTTCTTATTCATGACATTCCCCTCTTTATTTTTTGATTACCAATCTTAATCATTTACAACCACATTATAACAAACTACGAAATCCTTGTTAACAAATATTGCCATTTTTTAAAATTTTTTGTGATTCTTACTTCGATATTGATTTCAGATGACTTTTCGTCTATACTTAGGGGTGAGCACAAAGTGATACTTTGTGTGCGGTAAACTATGAGCCTTTTGTGCCATATTTTTCTCCTTTCGCTTTACAATTGGCTTGAACACCTTTATTGTATCGCGTTTGGAGTTTTTTTGGTATAACCTTCGACGCACACCCGCATAGCGGGTGGTTTTTTGTCTCGCACCTAACGAAGCGAGACGGACTGAAAGTCACATAATTAAAAAAAGTTGGAGCTCAGCACTCCAACAATTACTATTAAAATGTTTGGCGTTTTGCTTTACGCTCTGCACGACCGCGAGCACGATTTTCAGCACGCTTGGTTTTGCGGCGCTTTTCATCAACCGCCCATTGAATTTTCTTCTTATAACCTGGTTTGACTTTTTTCTTTTTCTTTTTAACCAAACCAATCATTTCGATATCAAGCTTATCCTGCTTCTTTTCACGGTTGGCACGACGATCACGGTCATAAGTATCTTGAAATTCCCCGTCTTTGACCATCTTAGGAGTAAACTTGATTCCCAATTTCTCCAACTCACGAATATCCGAGTCATCACTTGGCTGATAAAGAGTAATAGCTGTACCTGGTAGGCCATTGCGTCCGGTACGACCAACACGGTGCACGAAGAAGGATAAGTCTTGCGGAATGGCATCATTGATGACATGGCTGACACCTTCAATGTCAATTCCACGCGCTGCCAAGTCTGTTGCGACAATGTACTCAAAATCCAGATTTTTCACCTGATTCATGATACGCTTGCGTTCACGAGGGGCAATATCCCCATGGATTTTTGCCACCTTCAAGCCTTGAGCAGTCAGATATGAATGCAATTCATCAGCACGCGTTTTAGTGTTAACAAAAATCATTGCCAAATACGGTTGCATCAACTGAGTCAACTGATAAATTTGAGCATTCTTGTCACGTCCCTTAGTAGAAATCAACCAATTATCAATGGTATCAGAAATGACCGTTTTGGTCTTGATTTTCTCCATAACTGGATTTGATAAGTATTTTTTCAAGAATGGTTGCAGTTTTTGTGGAATAGTCGCTGAGAAGACCATGAATTGCAGATCTTTTGGAAGGCTTCCAGCAATCTTATCAACAGTTTCTAAGAATCCCATATCCAAGGTCATATCTGCCTCATCGACCACAAAGGTCTTAGCCTTGTGAATAGCTAGGTCACCAGACTTAACCAAGTCATAGATGCGGCCTGGTGTTCCAATAACAATATGAGGCTGATTGCTTGCTAATTTCTCAATCTGGCGAGCCTTATCCGTACCACCCACATAATTAACCACACGAACTTCGACATCTGAGTGAGCTGCAATCTGACGCGCTGCTTGGTAAATTTGAGTAGCCAACTCACGACTCGGTGCAGTAATCACTGCTTGTACACTATCGCTAGCTTCATCTAATTGCTGGAAAATAGGTAACAAGAAAGTGTGAGTCTTACCTGAACCTGTTTTTGATTCTCCAACCAAATCTCGGCCTGCCAAGACAATGGGAATCAACTTATCTTGTACCTCTGTTGGAGTTGTAAATTTCAACTCCTCCAAGGCTTCTCTAATATAGTTTTTAAATTGAAATTTCGTAAATGACATAATATCCTCGATTCTATCTATCTTACCAATTATACCATATTTTATTCCATTTCAGTATCCTCACTTATTTATACTCAATGAAAATCAAAGATCAAACTAGGAAGCTAGCCGCAGGTTGCTCAAAACACTGTTTTGAGGTTGCAGATAGAACTGACGAAGTCAGTAACATCTATACAGCAAGGTGAAGCTGACGTGGTTTGAATTTGATTTTCGAAGAGTATTAGGCTATTTCCAGTACCTTTTCTAGTCAGAAAAAGGCTGGAACTTCATGATTCCAACCTCTTTTCATACTCAATGAAAATTAAAGAGCAAACTAGGAAACTAGCCGCAGGCTGTACTTGAGTACGGCAAGGCGACGTTGACGTGGTTTGAATTTGATTTTCGAAGAGTATCAGTTATTATTTCCAGTTTAAAAGAGCATTCAAGCCATAGTGATCACTCACTTGTGGACTCTTGTGACCATCAAATACGACATGTAAATTTTCCACCGCTAACTCTTTGGTAGTAAAAACATAGTCGATTCGAAGGGGTTCAGTGTTCCCTTTCCAGCCATCAATTTCTGGTGGAACAGTATAGCTACCACTTTTCTCTTGAGCAACTACAAATGCGTCTTGTAAGCCTAATGGACTTGCTAAAATAGCTTGGTATCCTTCCTGACCTGCTGGATTGTTGAAATCTCCAGCAAGCAAAAGTGGCTTGTTCAATTCTTTCAAGACAGCCTCAAATCGTGCCCATTCTTCTTGGAAACCTTTATCCCACCAAGAAAGGTGGACACTGGCAACTGCAAGTTCATTACCATCGACTACAGTTTCAGCCAAGGCAACACGGCGAGTATGATAGTCTGTTGGATCATCCACATCTGAAACCAAAATTTCTCTGGCTTCAATAGGTGTTTTAGACAAGATAGCCACACCTTCGTGGTAGCGATCATAACCGATATGGTTATAGGCCCAAGTCCAGTAGTAATTTTTCCCTTGCTCAGACAACTTTTCAACCAAAAGTCTAACATAGTGATCTTGGTGAATAGGCTCAGCTGCTGGCAAAGGTTGATAGAGATCATTAACCTCCACCACTGGCGAAGTGATTTCCTGATTGATTTCTTGGAAACAAATCAAATCATAGTCTTTTTCAAGAATATCCTCAAGCAAAATCTGGAATTTTTCCTCAGCTTCTTTTTCCATCCAACTATGAGTATTGAGTGTTAAAAATTTCATTCTTTTCTCCCAAAATAAGAGGTTGGAATACAGCTTCCAACCTCAAGTATATTACAATTCTACTTTAGCAACTGCTGTTTTAGCTGCAAGAGAACCTGTTTTTTCTAATTTAACTGATTTAATTGCATCACCATTTGTGAAGACAACTACTGTTGAAGTTTCACGTCCTGCTGCACGGATAGCATCCAAGTCAGCTGTGACAAGAAGATCACCTGCTGCAACTTTTTGTCCTTCAGCAACATGAACTGTAAATGGTTTACCTTCAAGACTTACTGTGTCCAAACCAATGTGAACCAATACTTCAAGACCTGCTTCAGTCACAATACCAAGAGCATGTTTTGTTGGGAAGATGCTTGATACAGTACCTGAAACTGGAGATACAATGTTTCCATTTGTAGGTTCTACTGCAAATCCATCACCCATCATTTTTTGAGCAAATACTGGATCTTTTACTTGTTCCAAAGCAATAACTTGACCGTCTGCTACTGAGTAAACTTCCTCAGTAAGACCTTTGAAGTGAACAGTGTTTTGTTGTGCTTCAGTCATTTGGCTTGGAAGAGTTTCAGGAATGATTTCACCTGAATCAAGGATATCTTGGATATCAGATTTCAATACGTCAGCTTTTGGACCGTAGATAGCTTGAACCCCTTGTCCTTTCATGACAAGACCCATAGCTCCTTCTGCTTTCCATTGCTCTGCATTTCCTACTTTATCTGCATCTTTAACAGTTACACGAAGACGAGTCATACATGCGTCAACATCAACGATGTTTGCACGTCCACCAAGAAGGTTGATAATGTTTACAGCTTGAGAACCTGCTGCAACTTTCACTTCGCTGCTAGATTCTTCTGAACCTTCAGCAGTTTCGTAGTTTCCGTTACGCCCTGGAGTTGCGTAGTTGAATTTTTGAATCATGAAGTTTGCGATAAAGTACATGATTACAGCAAAGAGAACAGTTACCCAAATGAAGTTAATGATATCCATACCGATACCAGCACTGATTGCAATAGGTGTACGAGTCAAGAACTCGATTGAACCGAATGAGTGCATACGTAGGTTCACAACGTCAGCCATAGCGAAGGCAGCACCTTGAACAAGTGAGTAAACAAGATACATAGGTGTTGCTACAAACATGAACATGTATTCGATTGGTTCAGTAACCCCTGTCAAGAATGTTGCAAGAGCTGTTGCAATCATCATACCTTTGTATTTATGTTTCTTGTCAGCATCAACATTACGGTAGATAGCCACAACCACACCCATCAAGATACCGAATGAACCAATCATTTGTCCAACTTTGAAACGAGCTGGGTGAACAGTATCTAACAAGTGTTGGTATTGACTAGCATCAGTACCTTTAAGGTTTACAAGGTCTGTTACCCATGCAAGCCAAAGTGGGTCTTGACCAAATACTTGAGTACCTTTAGCTGCACCTGTCAAAATCTCATAAGTACCACCAAGAGCTGTGTAGTTCATTGGGATTGTCAACATGTGGTGAAGACCAAATGGCAAGAGCAAACGTTCCAAAGTACCATACAAGAATGGTGCAAGGATTGGAGCAGTTTCTTGTGAGTTAGCAATCCAGATACCAAAGCTATTGATACCTGTTTGGACTACTGGCCAGAATGCAGCAAGTAGAATTGCAGCGATTGCTGAACGAAGAATAACTACAAATGGTACGAAACGTTTCCCGTTGAAGAATGAAAGTGCATCAGGAAGTTTACGGAAATTATAGTATTTGTTGTAAGCAGTTGCCCCTACAAAACCTGAGATAATCCCTACGAATACACCCATGTTCAAGGCTGGAGCTTCAAGAACACTGATAAAGTAATCAGCAACTTTGATTGAACCACCGAATAGAGTAGTTACCATAGCATCTGGATTTTTTAACATATCTCCTGATACACCAAAGATTGTACCAGTGATACGGTTAATCAAGATGAAGGCAAGACCAGCGGCGAAAGCACCACCAGCACGTTCTTTAGCCCAGCTACCTCCAATGGCTAGGGCAAACAAAATGTGAAGGTTACCGATAACCCCCCAACCAATTTGCTCAAGAATTCCACCAGTGATTACAAGTGGTGCAAAGGTTGGGTTAATCATCACGATAGACTTACCGATTGAAATCATCAAACCAGCAGCCGGCATAACGGCAATAACCACCATCAAAGCCTTACCGAATTTTTGCCAAAATTCGAAAGACAAGACATTTTTGAATGTATCTTTCATCATTCAAATCTCCTTTATTTTTATTTAGGCAAACGTTTTACGAAAACGTTTGCACCTTTTATGATTTAATTATACCACTTTAATTTTTTTTGTAAAGGCTTTTATAAAAAAAAGTACACTTTTTTCTAAAATTTTTGTAGCAAAAAAGGAGATATTAAAATCTCCTCAAATATACTTCTATTTTATTTTAGATTTTCAGGAATCGGCGCATTGAAATTCCTGATCCGATTGAACCGATAAAAATTCCAATCACAAATAATAAGGCAATCATCAGTGGACTGAATACTTCTGGTGATATCATTGAAAGGTTCTGACCAACCAATGACTTATTAACCGATTGGTAAACCATTTTATAGACAATAAATACCAGAACTGACGGAAGGGTTGCTCCAAGCAAACCAATGAAGGCTCCTTCAAGCAAGAAAGGTCCACGGATATAGCCGTTCTTAGCACCTACTAAACGCATGATTTGAATTTCACGGCTTCGTGAAATAATGGTGATACGAATCGTATTAGAAATCAAGAACACCGCAATGAAAATCAATAATCCCGCGATAACTAATCCCCAGACACGAATAAATGAGGCTAACTTAAACAAGCGTTCTGTATTGGCACCACCATCTTGAACTTCTGATACACCTTCAATTTTCTTAGCCTCTTCTGCTACTGTCTTTACATCGCTTGGCGTGTTGGTGTCAACAATATATGCATCATAGAGAGGATTGGCATCCCCTTCAAAGATTTTCCAGTTGTCCCCCATTGTTTCGGTCAACTTTTCATATTGTTCTTCTTTACTTGAAAAGGTAACACTTTTAACAGTTGACATACCTTTCAAAGCATCGTATACCTTATGGTAGTCATTATTTGTAACAGTTTGACCTTCTTTTTCAATGGTCTCACTATTGTCAGCTACGTCCTTACGAATATATACCATTACTCGGACATTGTTTTCAATATCTGTAGCGAGTTTAGCCGTATTAAAGATAACAGATGCAAATATTGCAACTAAAGTCAAAGTAATCATAACCGAACTGACAGCTGCTACTGTCATCCAGCCATTTCGTTTCAAACTTTTTAATGATTCAAATAAATGACGAAAAAATCTACTAATCATCGTATCCATATTCTCCTTTAGCTTCGTCACGAACGACACGGCCATTTTCAATGGCAATGACACGGTGGCGCAAGGTATTTACAATCTGACTGTTGTGGGTCGCCATCAAGACAGTTGTACCTTGGAGATTGATGCGTTCCAACAAATTCATAATTTCCCATGAATTATCTGGGTCCAAGTTTCCTGTTGGTTCGTCCGCAATCAATACTTTTGGATTATTTACAATAGCACGCGCTATCGCAATACGCTGTTGTTCTCCCCCCGAAAGTTCATTTGGGAAAGAACGAACCTTATGCTTCAATCCAACCAAGTCTAAAACTTCCATAACACGTTTTTTGATATTACGGCGACTTTCTCCAATTACCTCCATTGCATAAGCAATATTTTCATAAACGGTTTTCTTTGGTAACAGTTTATAATCTTGGAAGACAACCCCAACACTACGACGTAGGAGAGGAACATCTTTCTTTTTAATTTTAACCAGATTAAAACCAGCAACAGATAAGCTTCCTTTTTCGATTTTTACTTCGCGATACAAAGAACGAATAAAGGTTGATTTCCCAGCTCCTGAAGGTCCTACGATGTAAACAAATTCCCCTGGTTGAACGCTTACCGAAACACCACGTAGGGCAGTCGTTCCGTTATCGTATTTTTTGACGACATCTCTCATTTCAATAATTGACATGTGAGTTCCTTTCTATCTTAGCTGATTCTCCACTTGAGATAGGCATCAATAAAACCATCTAGGTCTCCATCCATAACCTTATCTACTTGTGCAACTTCAAAGCTAGTTCGGTGATCTTTTACCATAGTATATGGCGTAAAAACATATGAACGGATTTGGCTTCCCCATGTGATTTCCTTTTTCTCACCCTTGAGGGAATCAACTTCCGCTGCTTTCTTTTCTTGCTCCATTTGATAGAGCTTAGCCTGCAACATCTTCATGGCACGATCTCTATTTCCATACTGGGTACGATCGACCGTTGACTGGACAACAGTCCCAGTTGGAATGTGTGTTAAACGTACACCTGTTGAAACCTTATTGACGTTTTGTCCACCAGCACCACCTGAACGGAAGGTGTCCATCTTGATATCATCTTCACGGATTTCCACTTCAATGGTATCATCCAACTCTGGCATCACTTCTACAGATGTGAAAGAGGTATGGCGACGTTTAGCAGAGTCAAATGGTGAAATTCGCACCAAACGGTGTACCCCCATTTCTGACTTGAGAAGACCATAGGCATTAGGTCCTTCAAATGATAAGGTTACTGACTTGATACCAGCTTCATCTCCTGCTTGGTAATCCAGTACTTCCACTTTAAAGCCTTTAGCATTTCCATAGCGAGTGTACATACGAAGCAACATATCACCCCAGTCCTGAGCTTCAGTACCACCTGATCCTGGATGAATTTCCAAAATCGCATTATTATGGTCATAAGGTTCTGACAAGAGCAAGGTCATCTCGTAACTGGTCATCATCTTATCCAGTTCTGACAACTGTTCAACCAATTCTTCATGCACCGACTCATCTTCAGCTAAAAAGTCTAATAAAATTTCAACTTCATCCTGCAACTCTTCCATTTTGTGGAAGGTGTTGTAGGTGTTTTTTAATTCATTTAATTCTTGCGACGTTTTTTGGGCCGCGATATTATCGTTCCAAAAATCAGGTTCTGTCATCTTGTTTTCCAAGATGGCAATCTCTTCCTCTAAACCTTCGAGGTCAAAGAGACCCCCTGAAAGAAGCTAATTTTTCACGATTTGCGTCAATTTTCTGACGAATTTCTGAAATGTCCATAAATACTCCTTTTTTGTATCATTTTATTATACCATAATCTATCATTTCTTTCCATCTTTTGCTCTAATCCCTTATTGCACGTAAAAAGAAGCCTTTCGGCTTCCCTTCTTACAAGACTTTTGCTGAAGTACGAGTGATTTCTTCTACTTGAATATTCTCTGATTCAAATTTTTCTTTCAAGGCTGGTAAATCGATTGATCCATCGATTTGAACTTCGATAATGACCTTACCATCCTTACGCGGAATATTTACTGTATGGGAGATATTCAAATTTTCTTCTACAATCAAAGAAACAATCTTTCCGAGAACACCGACTTCATCTTCTGTAACAAAGCGCACACGAATTCCTTCTTCACCGTAACCAGCAATTTCAAGAAAGGCTTGGAAAACGTCACGATCAGTAATAACCCCATATACTTGATGGTTATCAACAACAGGAAGAATACCAATCTTGTTTTTCAGCATCAGATAAGTTGCATCTTCTAGACTAGCATAGCCTGACACAGTAACAACATCGCGAATCATGACATCTTTTACTTTGGTCTTATTCAGAAGATAGTTCATCTCATAGATAGAAAGACTTGTTGCTTTTGAGGGGCTAGCTTGCGCAATGGTTCCCTCAGTTACCAAACCAACCAATTGATCATTTTCGATAACAGGCAAGCGGTGCAAACCTTGCTCTCTCATCAAATCTGCTGCATGAGATACTGTTGTATCTGGACTAATATACACTACCTTGCGGGTCATAAAATCTTTAACTGCCATGAGACTTCTCCTTTTCTATTCTTATCCCTATTATACAATCTTTTTGTAAATCTATCAAACGCTTACATTTCTTTTTCAAAATTCAGAAAAGTATGAATAAGCTAGCAAAAAGAGCTCTGAAATCGAGCTCTATGAATGAAGGTAAGATACCTTTCATTCGATTTTTCAATTATTAGAAATTAACCTTTCAATGTAGGTACAGATTTGTTTGCAATCTCAATCTACCGACTAAAAAGGTCCCCCGGACAATAGTGATGATTGCTTCGTAATCCTTATCCACCGATTAAAACAATCCAGTGGATTGTTTTAGCCACCTAGGTATGCTTTTCTGACTTCTTCTGATGAAGCGAGTTCTTTTCCTGTTCCTGATAGAACGATTTTCCCTGTTTCCAATACATAGCCTCGGTCAGAGATTGCGAGTGCTTTATTGGCATTTTGTTCAATCAAGAGGACGGTTGTTCCTTGTTTCTGGATGTCTTGAATGATATCAAAAATCTCTTGGATAAAGATTGGGGCAAGTCCCATTGATGGTTCATCTAAAAGAAGAAGTTTTGGTGTTGACATGAGGGCGCGTCCCATGGCAAGCATTTGCTGTTCTCCCCCTGAAAGAGTAGCTGCATCTTGGTTCTTCCGTTCTTCAAGACGTGGGAAGCGTGAGAAAACTTTCTTCAAATTAGCTTGATTTTCTTCACGATTTTTCTTTAAGAAAGCTCCCATTTCTAGATTTTCCATAACAGTCAAGCCAGGGAAGACGTGGCGTCCTTCTGGTACTTGTGAAAGACCACCTGCTACGATTTTCTGAGCTGGCATTTTTTGGATTTCTTGACCTAAAAATTCAATCTTTCCTGAACTCGGTCTAACCAAACCAGACAAGGTACGGAGAATGGTTGTTTTACCAGCACCATTGGCACCGATAAGGGAAACAACTTCTCCTTCATTCACTTCAAAGCTTACATCACGGACTGCTTGGATCATGCCGTAATGCACAGAAAGATTATCAACTTTTAACATAGACATTAGGCTTCACCTCCTAGATAAGCTTCGATAACGCGTTTATTGGTCTTAATTTCGTCAGGAGTTCCTTGTGCAATCAAGCGACCATATTCAAGTACGTAGATACGTTCTGTTACTTCCATGACCAGATTCATATCGTGTTCAATCAGCATGATCGTAATCTTAAATTCATCTTTGATACGACGAATTAACTCAGTCAATTCGGCTGTTTCCTGTGGGTTCATACCTGCTGCTGGTTCATCTAAAAAGAGAATTTTAGGTTCCGTAGCGAGGGCACGAACAATTTCCAAACGACGTTGTTGTCCGTAGGCAAGATTTTTAGCAAGAGTCTCTGCATCACCATCCAAATCAAAGATTTTAAGCAATTCCAAGGCTTTAGCCTTTAATTCTTTTTCACTCTTGTAAAAAGCTGGTAAGCGCAAAAAACTAGCAAAAACATGTTGTTTGTGATGGTTGCCAAAAGCAATCAAAACATTGTCCAAAACTGTTAAATCTTTAAAGAGACGGATATTTTGGAATGTACGTCCAAGTCCCAAAGAAGCAATCTTATAAGGTGACTTTCCATTCAAAAGGTGACCATCTAGGGTTACTGTTCCCTCGCTTGGTTCATAAACACCCGTCAAGAGGTTGAAAAGGGTGGTTTTCCCAGCTCCATTTGGACCGATTAGTCCAACCAGTTCCCCTTCGTTCAATTCAAGAGTCACATCTCCAACAGCTGTTAGACCGCCAAAATGTTTGGTTAACTGTTTTACTTCAAGTAATGCCATTAGTTTTGTTCCTCCTTCTTAGATTTTTTAAAGAAACGTGATAGGCTCAATTCCCATGTTCCAAGGAGTCCACCTGGTCTGAAAATCATTACCAATACCAAGGCCAAAGCGTAGATAATCATACGCACGCTAGCAACATCTTGGAGAAGCATATTCAAAATTCCCAGAACAATAGCTGAAACGATTGCACCTGTAATGGAACCAAGTCCACCAAATACAACAATAATCAAAACATTGATTGAGTTGATGAAAGTGTAATCTTTCGGTACAACTGAACCGATAAATCCTGCCTGAAGTGACCCTGCAATACTTGCAGTAATGGCACCAAAGACAAAGGCGATGATTTTAATTTTAGTCGTATTAACCCCAACTGACTCAGCAGCGATTTCATCCTCACGAACAGAAAGGGTTGAACGACCAATTGGACTACGCAAGAAGTTCAAGGTTGCAATAGTTGTAATCACGACAAAGAAGTAAACCATTTGCCAAGTTGTAAAGTTAGGAATTCCCAAGATACCTGCCGCACCATTTGTAAGGCTTCCGCCATTGATGATAAAGATACGGATAATTTCAGAAACACCTAGAGTCGCCACCGCAAGGTAATCCCCCTTCAAGCGCAAGGTTGGAATTCCGACAAGCAAGGCAACTGCTCCTGAAAGCAAAGCCCCTATCAGCATAGCTCCAAAGAAGGCACCGTAGGTTGGTGATTTAGATCCAATAATAGCAGCGGCATAGGCACCAATCGCCATGAAACCAGCATGCCCAAGTGAAAATTGTCCTGAAAAACCAACGATTAAGTTGAGACCAACAGCCAAAATAATATTAATTCCAATTTGTTGTAAAATCTGTACATAGAATAGGTTGAGTACTCCGACTGAAACCAGTACACTAATCAAGCCATAGCCAGCTAATAAAAGGAGTAACCATAGAATATTAACTTTTAAATTTTCCTTCATCGTTTACACCTTCTCTTTCACATTTTTACCAAGAATACCTGCTGGGCGGACAATCAAGATCAACAACAGGATTCCATAAACAATGGCATCACGGAAGTCTGACATTCCAAAGGCTGTCGCAAAAGTTTCCAATAAACCAATCACAAAACCACCAAGAGCCGCACCAGGAATAATCCCGATACCACCAAGTACTGCGGCAACGAAAGACTTAAGACCTGGAGTAACCCCCATCAAAGGCTCAAGAGAGTTATAATAGAGGGCAATCAGAACACCAGCTGCACCAGCAAGAGCTGAACCCAAAGCAAAGGTAAAGCTGATAGTACGGTTTACATTGATCCCCATCAATTGCGCCGCATCGCTATCTACAGATACAGCACGCATGGCTTTCCCCATCTTAGTCTTTTGGACAATGACCTGTAACAAAATCATCAAAATCAAGGAAATGGCCAAGATCATTAACTGCACATTTGTTAAGCTGATTGGTCCCAAATCATAGCGAACTGTTTGAATCGCTTGAGGGAAGGCACGGGTATTGGCACCAACCAGATAGACCATCCCATACTCCAATAGGAAAGAAACCCCAATAGCCGTAATCAAAACAGCAATACGAGTAGAGTGACGCAAAGGTCGGTAAGCAAGGAACTCAATCACGACACCAAGAATGGCTGTCGCTAACATAGCTACAATAAGAGCTACAAAGAAATTCATTTGGAAAGAATTAATCAAGAAATAACCGATAAAGGCTCCCATCATATAAATATCACCGTGGGCGAAGTTGATGAGCTTGATAATTCCGTAAACCATGGTATATCCTAGGGCTAACAGCGCATAAACACTACCTAGAATCAAACCATTTACTAGTTGTTGGAGCATAAGATTCACTCTTTCTATTTATAATTTTGAGGGTTTCCCCTCACTTTTTGATAGGTTCTTAAACATCGAAACAGGGAGTGAGTCAGAGGCTCATTCCCTATTTCAACATTTTTCTATTATGGTTTTACAACTTCTGCTGCTTCAACCTTACCATTGTTCATGGTCATCATGTAAGCAGTTTTGACTGTGTTGTGGTCTGCATCAAAGCTTGTTTGACCAGTCACACCTTCAAAATCTTTTGTTTTAGCAAGGTTATCCTTGATTTCACCAGAGTTTTTAGCACCTTTTGCTGCGTTTGCTACAAGGTGAACTGAGTCATAAGCCAAGGCTGCAAATGTTGAAGGCTCTTCGTTGTACTTAGCACGGTAAGCATCAAGGAAAGCTTTTGCTTTAGCTGAAACTTCTACAGTAGTTGAGAAGCCTGAGATAAAGTAGATGTTTGATGCTTTTTCAGGAGTTGCTTGTTGTACAAACTCTTCACCGTTGAATCCATCACCACCAACGATTGGTTTGTCAATTCCCATACCACGCGCTTGGTTTACAATTTTACCAGCTTCAGTGTAGTAACCAGGAACGATGATAGCATCAAAATCTTTCCCTTTCATTTTTGTAAGGGCTGCTTGGAAGTCTGTGTCACCTGCTACGAAAGTTTCATCTGCAACGATTTCACCTTTGTAAGCTTCACGGAAGGCTTTGGCAATACCTTTAGCATAGTCGCTAGCATTATCAGTGTAAAGAACAACTTTCTTAGCTTGCAATTTTTCAGAAACATAGTTTGAGATAATTTTTCCTTGGAAGCTATCTTGGAAAGTTCCGATAAAGAGGTAATCTTGACCTTTAGTCAATCCATCTTGAGTCGCACTTGGCGAAATCAATGGAACACCTGCTTTTGTAGCGTTAGCTACCGCAGCTGCAGTTGCACCAGATGTCGCAGGTCCTACGATTGCTGATACTTTAGATTGGGTTACAAGGTTAGTTGTTACTGAAGCCGCCTCAGCTGTTTCAGACTTGTTATCTTTATCGACTACTTCGATTTGTTTTCCATCGATACCACCTGCAGCATTGATTTCATCAACGGCAAGTTGGGCACCTTTTTGTTCAGATGTACCGTAGGCTGCTACGGCACCAGTTTCTTCAAAGTTAAATCCGATTTTGATTGTCTTTTCATCTACTGAGTTACCAGCAGCGTTTGACGCTCCAGACTTCACTTCTCCACAGGCTGCAAGAAGTGCTACACTTGCAAGCGCCACAAACGATAGGGCAAATTTTTTCTTCATCTTTTTTTGTCTCCTTATTTCTTAAATAGCATGTTAAGAATATACCGAATTATCAGAAAATTGTCAACACTTTTCTTGAACTTTTTCGATGATAACGTTTTCCTCTCGATGAAGATTGCCCACAAAGGGTGTTTCCAGCTCTTGGATATGACAAACCCTGACTTTTTTTATAAACTTTTCCTTGCCCAAGCGCCCGACCAATTGCTCCATTTCTTGAGTTGGAACATAGAGTTGTAAGTAACGATGTTTCTTGGAATGATAGGTAATATCTCCATAATCCTGCAATTTTTTGGCATCACGATTATAGTAAAGATAGATAATCAAGCCAGATCGTTTGACTTTTTCAAACATGATAAATCCTCTTTCTAAGAAATCTCTCACTATTATACCAAAAAAAGCAAACCCAGTCGAGTTTGCCTTCTTTCATCATTAATTCAATGAATTGTTGGCCATGATTTCATCAATAAAGCCATATTCAAGTGTTTCTTGGGCGCTCATCCAGTTATCTCGTTCTGCATCTGCATGGACTTTTTCGATTGACTGACCTGAATTTTCAGCCAATATTTTTTCCAAGATGTTACGAGTTTTAAGCAAGTGTTCTGCAGCGATCGCCATATCAGTTTGTTGGGTACCACCACCTGTACCACCCATCGGTTGGTGAATCATATACTCTGCATTTGGAAGCATGAAACGTTTACCTTTTGCTCCACTTGACGCGATGACAGTCCCCATAGATGCAGCCATCCCCATAACGATAGTTTGGACATCTGCCTTGATAAAGTTCATGGTATCAACGATTGCCAAACCAGCTGAAACAGAACCACCAGGTGTATTGACATAAAGGTAAATATCTTTTGTACTATCTTGGGCATCTAAGAAAAGCAATTGGGCAATAACAGAGTTAGCCATATTGTCTTCAACGGGACCTGTCAGCATAATGATGCGGTCTTTGAGAAGACGTGAGTAAATATCGTAGGAACGTTCTCCACGGCTTGTTTGTTCAATAACTACAGGAATCATTTATTTCTCCTTTTGAGTTTTAATTTTGTTGGTCAAATGACTGAAGATAAGACTATTATAATATCTTGGTCAAAAAAGGTCAAATTTTTGCTCTGTTTTCATTAGACAGAAACAAAAATTCAACCTCCTTTCGTGACTGGAAATCCTTTTCCAAGTCAATCTCTTTTTAATTCTATTTTGTACCGAACAAGCGGTCCCCAGCATCTCCAAGACCTGGAACGATATAACCGTGTTCGTTCAAACGTTCATCCAAGGCTGCTGTAAAGATTTCTACATCTGGATGAGCTTCTTGAAGAGCTTTTACACCTTCTGGTGCTGATACAAGGCAGACAAATTTGATATTTGATGCGCCACGTTTTTTAAGAGAATCAACAGCCAAGATTGCTGAACCACCTGTTGCCAACATTGGGTCTACCACAAAAATTTGACGTTGGTCAATATCTTCAGGCAATTTCACCAAGTACTCAACTGGTTGAAGCGTTTCTTCATCACGGTACATACCGATGTGGCCAACTTTAGCAGCTGGAACCAAGCTCAAAAGTCCATCAACCATCCCGATACCTGCACGCAAGATTGGAACGATAGCCAATTTCTTACCTGCCAATTGTTTTTGAACTGTTTTTGTGATTGGTGTTTCGATTTCCACATCTTCTAGTGGAAGATCACGAAGTACTTCATATCCCATCAACATTGCAATCTCATCTACTAGCTCACGGAAAGCTTTTGTAGAAGTATCTGTACGACGTAAGATTGACAATTTGTGTTGAATCAGTGGATGATTAATAACTTCAATTTTTCCCATTTTTGGAATTCCTTCTTTCAATTTATTCTTCTTATTATACCAAAAAACGGTTTAAAAATCTTTCTAAACCATTTATTTTTGATATTTTTTACATTAGATCAGCCTCTTTAAGAGCTGTCTGTACTGTCTCAAGTGGTAAATGAGTCAATTCTGTCCCTTTTTCTTGATAAAGGTATTGGGCGTAGTCGTCCATTCTGTACTGGTTGATATAAACCACACGCTTGCAACCAACCTGAAGCAATTGTTTTGTACAGTTTAGACATGGAAAATGGGTCACATAGGCTGTAAAGCCTTTGGGAACCCCACGTTCTGCACCTTGGAGAATGGCATTAACCTCTGCGTGAAGAGTGCGAACACAGTGACCTTCGATGACCAGACATTCGTGATCAATACAATGCTCAGTCCCTGACACCGAACCATTATAACCAGTGGAAATAACTTTATTATCCTTTACCAAAATTGCGCCCACTTTGGCACGTTTACAAGTGGAACGATTGGCAATTAGTAAGGCTTGGGCTGCAAAATACTCATCCCATGCTAGTCTTTTTTCAGTCATATCTCTTCTCCTTTTTCTCTATTTTTTAAAAAATGGTAAACCTAAATCTGCAATCTTTTCAGCTGGTACCTTCATGCCATCCTTGATCCATTTTAGAAGGACAGAAACGATGGCCGAGCTCCAAAAGGAATGAAGATAAGAGCTGACACCTTTTGATTTCCCATGGTATTTTTCTAAAAATTCCTGCATGGCTTGGACAAAGATTTTTTCCAGATGGTAATCCAAGGCCAATTGAATCACTCTGGCTTCCTTTCTGGCCTCTCGGAAAAGGTGAACCCAGACCAGATAAAGGTCTGTCTTTAAATCATAATGATGCAACTGTTCCATAATATTGTGGACAGTTCGTTTAAAGACGCTTTCTAAAATCTCCTCTTTGGAATCATAATTACGGTAAAAGGCTGCACGAGAAACGCCTGCACGTTTGACCAATTCAGAAATACTAATCTTGGTCAGGTCCTTTTTTTCCAAGAGCTGCAAGAGGGCTGTTTCGATGGCTTCTCTAGTTAATAAATTGGATTCTTGGTTTGATTTTCTGAGATTTTCAAGAGACTTTTCAGAGATTCTACGTTCAGACATAACATTTTCTTTCTACTTGTCACAACAGACGGATGAGGCTTTTGTTTCAAGGGCTTTCATGATATAATTGTAAAAAAAGACAGAACCTTTGTCAATGTATAACTGACAAAGATGGAGAATTTCTATGACTTGGAAGATTATTGCTGACTCTGGTTGTGATTATCGTCAGCTGGCAAGACCAGCTATTGACACGACCTTTGTAAGTGTGCCCTTAACCATTCAAGTAGCTGATCAGGTCTTTGTTGATGATGCCAGTCTTGACATTGACCAAATGATGGAAACCATGTATGCAACTGCAGAAGCTTCAAAATCAGCTTGTCCAAGCCCAGATGATTATTTGCGAGCATTTGAAGGAGCCAAAAACATTTTCCTAGTAACCATCACTGGTACTCTTTCTGGAAGCCACAATAGTGCTCAACTAGCAAAAAATATTTATCTGGAAGAACATCCTGATACTAAAATTCATATAATTGATAGTTTGTCTGCTGGTGGGGAAGTTGACTTGCTCGTAGAAAAAGTGAATGACTTGATCGACCAGGGCTTATCTTTTGAAGAAGTGGTTGAAGCTATCACCGCCTATCAAGAAAAAACCAAGTTACTTTTTGTCCTAGCTAAAGTCGATAACTTGGTGAAGAACGGCCGTTTGAGCAAGCTTATCGGTACGGTCGTTGGCCTTCTCAATATCCGTATGGTCGGAGAAGCTAGTGAAACTGGAACTCTCGAATTGCTACAAAAAGCACGAGGACCAAAGAAATCAGTTCAAGCTGCCTATGATGAAATCATTAAAGCTGGATATGCTGGTGGCCGTATTGTCATGGCCCAACGTAATAACGAGAAATGTTGCCAACAGCTTTCAGACCGAATACGTGAAACCTTCCCACAGGCGGATATTAAAATTCTCCCAACATCTGGTCTCTGCAGTTTTTATGCAGAAGATGGTGGTTTGCTGATGGGGTATGAAATTGATTAATTGCATTCTTGACAAGAGGTGACTTCATCTCTTGTTTTTTTGTGGTACAATAGAGCTATGAAACATTTTGATACTATCGTCATTGGTGGAGGTCCTGCTGGTATGATGGCTACGATTTCCAGTAGCTTTTATGGACAGAAAACCCTCCTCATCGAAAAAAATCGGAAACTTGGAAAAAAATTAGCTGGTACTGGTGGGGGACGTTGCAATGTAACCAACAACGGAACTCTAGATGACCTACTAGCTGGCATCCCTGGAAATGGGCGCTTTCTCTACAGTGTCTTCTCCCAATTTGATAACCATGATATCATTAATTTTTTTACAGAAAATGGTGTTAAACTTAAGGTCGAAGACCACGGACGCGTCTTTCCTGCTAGTGACAAGTCTCGGACCATTATCGAGGCCTTGGAAAAGAAAATCACTGAACTCGGTGGTCGAGTTGCTACTCAAACGGAGATTGTTTCGGTTAAAAAGATAGACGACCAGTTTGTCCTTAAGTCCGCAGACCAAACCTTCACTTGTGAGAAACTCATTGTCACAACAGGTGGTAAATCCTATCCTTCGACTGGTTCAACTGGGTTTGGTCACGAGATCGCCCGTCATTTTAAGCACACCATCACCGAACTTGAGGCCGCTGAGAGTCCTTTGTTGACAGATTTTCCACACAAGGTCTTGCAGGGTATTTCGCTGGACGATGTGACCCTAAGCTATGGTAAGCATGTCATCACTCACGATTTGCTCTTTACCCACTTTGGTTTGTCTGGCCCTGCTGCCCTACGTATGTCTAGTTTTGTCAAGGGTGGTGAAATCCTTTCACTGGATGTCTTGCCTCATCTTTCTGAAAATGACTTGACTACATTTCTAGAAGAAAATCGGGAAAAATCCTTGAAAAATGCCTTAAAAACTTTGCTTCCAGAACGCTTGGCAGATTTTTTTGTGCAAGGCTATCCTGACAAAGTCAAACAGTTGAGTGAAAAGGAACAAGAACAACTTCTCCAGTCTATTAAGACCCTCAAAATCCCTGTGACTGGTAAAATGTCTCTCGCCAAATCCTTTGTTACCAAGGGTGGTGTCAGTCTTAAGGAAATCAACCCTAAAACCCTTGAAAGTAAGCTGGTACCTGGCCTTCACTTTGCTGGCGAAGTCATGGATATCAATGCCCACACGGGTGGCTTTAATATCACTTCAGCCCTCTGTACCGGTTGGGTGGCAGGCTCAAATCAAATATATAAATAATTGAATGACTAAAATACAAAATAAGAAAGGAAGTCCTTTGGAACATATTATTTTACTAAGAGGTGTTACTCCTAATGGAAAAAATGCTATCCCGAAAATGTCTTATTTGGTAGATATTTTAACAGAAGCTGGTTTTCAACACGTTCGAACCTATATTCAAAGTGGGAATATCATTCTTGAAAGTGATTTAGATTTAGAAGAAATACGAGAATGTGTTCATACTCTGATAAAGGAAAAAATTGGGGCCGACTTAAAAATGGTTATCAAGAACAAAAGTGATTTTAAAAAAATTGTCCAAGAAAACCCGTTTGGAGAACACTATCTTTATGACCGTATACATGTGATTTTTTATCAAGAATCTATTCAAAGTCTCCCTTTAGAAAAATTGAAAATTGATTACGGTGAAGAAGAAATTTGTATCGGTAACCATTGTCTTTACCTCTATCTCCCTAGAACTGCTAAACAAAAGAAACTCCATACCAACTATCTTGAAAAGCTTTTTAATGTAGATTTGACCATGCGAAAACTAAATGTGGTAGAAAAATTATTAAGCAAATAGTGCTTGAATTTAGTAAAAATCGGAAGAATGCTCCTCCGATTTTATTTTGTCTGAGTTTGGACATAATAGGCAATGACATCTGATGTGTACTGGGCTGTTCCAGGTCCAAATTTGTCAATGTTTTCCTTAAATTCTGGGTTGTAGACGTAGCCTTTACCGATATAACCGAATACCTCAATAGAGCAGTCAAATCCATAAGTACGAATAGCTTGCAAGAGTTTGGCTGCTTCTTCTTGATTTTCGGATGCTGTTACAGGTAGACCAGCTTGAAGATTTTGTGACAAGGCTCGAAAGACTTGATTGAAGGCAGCCGTAGCTTCGTCTTCGTGACCTTTCTGGCGCTCCAGCGCTTGGTCCATGACTTCTTGTCCATATTTCTCTACCGCCTCTTGGTGGTATTTTTGATGGTCTTGGTAGTTAAATCCAGCGAATTTCTCTTGAATGCTCATTTCTCTTTCTCCTTTTTGTTCTTGAATGGTTTTTTGCAAGGTGGAAATCAAGGTATCCAGATGCTGCCTTTCTCGAGTCAAATAGTCCAACTGTCTGGTCAAATGAGGCAACAAATCTGATCTATCTTCCTTTAACAGCTCTGCTATTTTTTCTAGAGAAAAGTCTAGATATTTATAGTAAAGTATGACCTGAAGGCGTTCCAAATCCTTTTGACTGTAGGTTCGATAGCCGTTTTCCGACTTTACGGGGACTAAGAGTCCTATCTTGTCGTAGTAGTGCAGGGTCTTGACAGAGACACCCGAAAGCTGCGCAGCTTCTTTTATATGGTACATGATTTCCTCCTTACATTGATAGTATAACCCCTCCCCTTAGGTCAGAGTCAAGCGTTTTTGCGAAATTTTTAAAAATTTTTGAGAAAGGTGTGAAAACTTGAAAATGGTTTTCTTGACAGACCTTAGAAAACATGATAGGATAGTCAAGTCTATCAATCAAAAGAAACGCTCATTTTGAGTACTGATGAGGCTAGTTGCCAAGGGCAGTAGCTTTTTCTTTTGTAACACTAATTTTAGGAGTTTAACTATGTCTGAAAAATCGCAATGGGGTTCTAAACTGGGCTTTATCCTAGCGTCTGCTGGTTCAGCCATCGGACTTGGTGCCGTTTGGAAATTCCCCTACATGACTGCTGCTAACGGTGGAGGTGGCTTTTTACTGGTCTTTCTCGTTTCCACTATTTTAATCGGTTTCCCTCTTTTGCTAGCTGAATTTGCCCTCGGCCGAAGCGCTGGTGTCTCTGGGATTAAAACCTTTGGAAAACTTGGTAAGAATAGTAAGTACAACTTTATCGGTTGGATTGGTGCCTTTGCCCTCTTTATCCTCTTATCGTTTTACAGTGTTATCGGAGGATGGATTTTAGTCTATCTAGGCATTGAGTTTGGGAAATTGTTCCAAATTGGTGGAACAGGTGATTATGCTCAGTTATTTACTTCGATCATCTCAAATCCAGTAATTGCCTTAGGAGCTCAAGCAGCCTTTATCCTATTGAATATCTTTATTGTATCACGTGGAGTTCAAAAAGGGATTGAAAAAGCTTCAAAGGTCATGATGCCTCTCCTCTTTATCATCTTTGTCGTCATCATCGGGCGCTCTCTCAGCTTGCCAAATGCCATGGTAGGGGTTCTCTACTTCCTCAAACCAGACTTTTCAAAATTGACGAGCGCTGGTCTCCTCTATGCTCTGGGACAATCTTTCTTCGCCCTCTCACTAGGGGTTACAGCCATGCTGACCTATGCTTCCTACTTGGACAAGAAAACCAACCTGGTCCAGTCAGGGATTTCCATTGTAGCCATGAACATCTCAGTATCCATCATGGCAGGTCTAGCCATTTTCCCAGCCATGTCAGCCTTCAATATCCAGTCTGAAGGGGGACCGAGCTTGCTCTTTATCGTCTTGCCTCAACTCTTTGACAAGATGCCCTTTGGAACCATTTTCTACATCCTCTTCCTCTTGCTCTTCCTCTTTGCGACAGTCACTTCTTCTGTCGTGATGCTGGAAATCAATGTAGGTAATATCACCAATCAGGACAACAGCAAACGTGCCAAATGGAGTGTGATTTTGGGAATCTTGACCTTTGTCTTTGGAATTCCTTCAGCCCTTTCTTACGGTGTCATGGCAGATGTTCACATTTTTGGGAAGACCTTCTTTGACGCTATGGATTTCTTGGTTTCCAATCTTCTCATGCCATTTGGAGCTCTCTGCCTTTCACTCTTTACAGGCTACATCTTCAAAAAAGCTCTTGCCATGGAGGAACTACACCTTGATGAAACAGCATGGAAACAGGGACTTTTCCAAGTCTGGCTCTTCCTTCTTCGTTTCGTCATTCCAATCATCATCATTGTGGTCTTTATCGCCCAATTTATGTAATCAAAAAGGACTTGAGTAGTGAACTCAGGCCCTTTCTTTTTTATGGATGGCTAACAATCAATTCCAAACCTTGCCCTCCCAGAGTCCAAGCTTCAACATCACTTGGTAGGATAAAGTGGCTGCCTTTTTGGATTGGATAGTTTTTTCCATCAACAGTAAGCTGACCTTGACCAGCTAAGACACTCAACAAGCTGTAGTCAGCTGTCTTTTCGAAGTCAACTTTTCCAGTAATTTCCCACTTGTAAACTGCAAAGAAATCATTGGATACAAGGAGAGTGGAACGCAAATCATCTGCTTTAACAGTTACAGGACGGCTATTTGCAGGCTCACCAATGTTTAAAACATCAATAGATTTTTCAAGGTGAAGTTCACGCAAATTGCCCTTGTCATCCTTGCGGTCAAAGTCATAGACACGATAGGTGGTGTCACTAGACTGCTGGGTTTCAAGAATCAAGATGCCCGCACCAATAGCATGCATAGTGCCACTTGGAACATAGAAGAAATCTCCAGCCTTAACTGGCACTTTTGTCAACAAATCATCCCAGTTCTTGTCCTCAATTTGCTGACGGAGTTCTTCTTTTGACTTAGCATTGTGACCGTAGATAATCTCTGATCCTTCATCCGCTGCGATAATGTACCAGCACATTGAGCGTTACGATTGGGATATCCATCCTGTCTGTCCTCTTATCCATGATGTTCGGAACAGTCATGGGAATCATCATGACCTCCCATTCTAGAATCGTACGATTTTTAACACGATTGTATCTGGAATTTATCCGTATCATGCCCCAGTTGGTGCTACTCTTCATCGTCTACTTTGGCTTAGCTCGAAACTTTAATATCAATATCTCAGGTGAGACTTCTGCTATTATCGTTTTCACCCTCTGGGGAACAGCTGAAATGGGGGACTTGGTACGTGGAGCTATCACTTCCCTCCCTAAGCATCAGTTTGAAAGTGGACAGGCGCTAGGTTTGACCAATGTTCAACTTTACTACCACATCATCATCCCACAGGTTTTGAGAAGACTGCTACCGCAGGCCATTAACCTTGTCACTCGGATGATTAAAACCACTTCCTTAGTTGTCTTGATTGGGGTTGTTGAAGTTACCAAGGTTGGACAACAAATCATCGATAGCAATCGCCTGACTATCCCAACTGCTTCATTTTGGATTTATGGAACCATTCTAGTCTTATATTTCGCAGTCTGCTTTCCTATTTCCAAACTATCCACTCACTTAGAAAAACATTGGAGGAACTAAATGTCTGAAACTATTTTAGAAATCAAGGAACTAAAAAAATCCTTCGGAGACAATCCCATCCTCCAAGGACTTTCTTTAGATATTAAAAAGGGGGAAGTTGTGGTTATTCTTGGGCCATCTGGTTGTGGGAAAAGTACCCTCCTTCGTTGCCTCAATGGCCTAGAAAGTATTCAAGGTGGAGATATTCTGCTAGATGGTCAGTCTATCGTTGAAAATAAAAAAGATTTTCACCTAGTTCGCCAAAAGATTGGCATGGTCTTTCAAAGCTATGAACTCTTTCCCCATCTGGATGTCCTACAAAACCTCATCCTAGGCCCTATCAAGGCTCAAGGAAGGGACAAGAAAGAAGTAACGGAAGAAGCTTTGCAATTACTAGAGCGTGTCGGTTTGCTGGATAAACAGCATAGCTTTGCGCGTCAATTATCTGGTGGACAGAAGCAACGGGTTGCAATTGTCCGTGCCCTCCTCATGCATCCAGAAATCATCCTCTTTGATGAAGTGACTGCTTCGCTGGATCCAGAAATGGTGCGTGAGGTGCTGGAACTGATCAATGACTTGGCCCAAGAAGGCCGTACCATGATTTTAGTAACCCACGAAATGCAGTTTGCTCAAGCTATTGCCAATCGGATTATCTTCCTAGACCAAGGGAAAATTGCTGAAGAAGGAACAGCTCAAGCCTTCTTTACCAATCCGCAAACCAAACGAGCCCAGGAATTTTTAAACGTCTTTGACTTTAGCCAATTTGGCTCATATCTATAAAGGAGATTCTTATGAAACTATTCAAACCACTCTTAACTGTTTTGGCACTTGCCTTCGCCCTTATCTTTGTCACAGCTTGTAGCTCAGGTAGAAACGCTGGTTCATCGTCAGGTAAAACCACTGCCAAGGCTCGCACAATCGATGAAATCAAAAAAAGCGGTGAACTGCGAATCGCCGTGTTTGGAGATAAGAAACCTTTTGGTTACGTTGACAATGACGGTTCTTACCAAGGTTACGATATTGAGCTTGGGAACCAACTGGCACAAGATCTTGGCGTGAAGGTTAAATACGTTTCCGTCGATGCTGCTAACCGTGCTGAATACTTGATTTCAAACAAGGTAGATATTACTCTTGCCAACTTTACGGTGACTGACGAACGCAAGAAACAAGTTGATTTTGCCCTTCCTTACATGAAAGTTTCTCTTGGTGTCGTATCACCTAAGACGGGTCTCATTACAGATGTCAAACAATTGGAAGGTAAAACCTTGATTGTTACAAAAGGAACAACTGCTGAGACTTATTTTGAAAAGAATCATCCAGAAATCAAGCTCCAAAAATATGACCAATACAGTGACTCTTACCAAGCCCTTCTTGACGGACGTGGGGATGCCTTCTCTACTGACAATACGGAAGTCCTAGCTTGGGCACTTGAAAACAAAGGATTTGAAGTCGGAATTACTTCCCTCGGTGACCCAGATACCATCGCAGCAGCAGTTCAAAAAGGTAACCAAGAATTGCTAGACTTCATCAATAAAGATATTGAAAAATTAGGCAAGGAAAACTTCTTCCACAAGGCCTATGAAAAAACACTTCACCCAACCTACGGTGACGCTGCTAAAGCAGATGACCTAGTTGTTGAAGGCGGAAAAGTTGACTAATACTCAATAAAATCACAAAAAGAAATCAGGTAATCCTAGTGACTACCTGATTTTCTATTTTTTAGGCATTTTGCCAATTTTCTTGGTCTTCTTTAAAGCGTTTTAGAAGATCAAGGCCCTCTGGCGTGATGTAACCTTCTTCTTGGGCTAGATGAATCAATTCACTGTAGTTAGAAAGCGTCACAAGTTTGACACCTGCATCTGAGAAGTTCTTATCTGCTTTTGGCAATTGGTAGCTGAAAATCGCAACAACTCCAAGCACATCTGCTCCTTCTCGCTTGGCTGCTGCCACGGCCTCGAGAACAGAACCACCTGTTGAAATAAGATCTTCCACCACTACCATTTTTTGACCCTGAGCTACGCGACCTTCGATTTGGTTACCAGCACCGTGGTCTTTTGGTTTGCTACGGATGTAGGCAAATGGCAAGTTCATCTTATCAGCAATGATAGCTCCGTGTGGAATCCCAGCTGTCGCAGTTCCTGCAATCACTTCAACCTCAGGAAAGGCTTCTTTAATAGCATCCACAAAACCATTTTCAATGAGAGTACGAGTTTCTGGATAGGCTAATGTCACACGATTATCCGTGTAAATCGGCGACTTGATACCAGATGCCCAAGTGAAAGGCTCCTCTGGTTTGAGATAAACGGCTTGAATTTTCAAGAGGTGGCTAGCGATATCTTTAGCAAGTGTCATGGTATTCTCCTTTTATTTTTATAATCTATTCTTTAATTCCAGTCCTGTGTCCATTCATCCTTGATGGCATGATAAGCTACAACAGGATCCTCAGCTTGGGTAATGGGACGTCCCACTACGATATAGTCACTGCCGATTTGATAGGCATCAGCAGGTGTCATAACGCGTTTTTGATCTCCTACTGCAGCACCTGCAGGACGAATGCCCGGTGTCAGACAGATAAAATCTGGATTGGTGGCCTGCTTGATGAGCTGCACTTCCTGAGCCGAGCAGACAACACCATCTAATCCAGCTTCAGCTGTCTTCTTAGCATAATGAATCACAGACTCTTGCAGGCTAGTTTGGATATTTTGGAACTCCTGCATCTGGGCTTCTGACGTTGATGTAAGTTGCGTTACAGCGATCAATTTGGCTTGGTTTCCAAGACCTTCACGCGCAGCCTTCATCATCTCTACACCTCCAGCAGCATGAACATTGGTCATATCCACACCAAGCTGAGACAGGACCCTCATAGCTGATTTGACTGTATTGGGAATGTCATGCAACTTGAGATCCAAAAAGACACTGTGCCCCAGGCCTTTCAAGTAAGACACAATCTCAGGCCCCGTTGCGTAATAAAGCTCCATCCCTACCTTTAGATAAAGGCTTTCTTCCTCTGGAAAAAGAGCTAAGAATTCCTTGACCGCCTCAAAACTAGGAAAATCAAGAGCAATGACTGGACGATGTTCTCGCATAGGTTTCTCCTTTTACCTTTGCTAGTGAGAGAGTCTGGGCAACAGAAGCCACGAAAAAAGGAACCTGCCAACAGCAAGGTTCCACGAAAAATGGGTAGTCTTCACCCTTTCACCGTCTAACCTTAGCTGCCTCTCTGGACTGCTTTAAAGGTTTTCTATTATTCTATTATTTCTACTAGCACTTGTCAAGTAAAAACTTGGCAACTAAAGAGCTATAGAAGAAAAGCTAAACCTAGCGACGCGATGAGCGCTGGGTCGTTTGATTTCGATTGCTCTGTTCCTCTTGTTTTTTCTGTTCTTCTTCTAAACGTTTACGTTCTTCTTCCTGCTTTTTCTCAGCTTCTTCGGCCTCTTTTTTAGCTTTTTCTTCTGCTTCCATAATTAATTTATCCGCTACAGTGTAGCTGTAAATTCCAGCTTCCATGTCAATCACACTCGGTTCTGACAATTGAGGCTTAATCTTACTGTAATAAGGCAGTTTCTTACTCATTTCAGATAGAGGAACCAAGACTTCGTCCGAATCATTCATAGTCAATCGAATTAAATCGGAAGTCACCTTGCTTGGGGCTAGTTCCACTTTTTGGATATCCGCCTTGAGTTCTGGGCTAATTTGAGCAAGTTCTGAGACAAAAACCTTGATTTGTTCACTATCATTAAAGAGAACTGATAAATAAGTTTCTGGTAGACTGACCAAGCTCACAGAACTGGTCTCAAGCTGACCGCTGGAAAGAATAGGATAATGATTTTCACCAGAAACATAGTAGGCAACAATATCGTATTCCTTGACCTTGATAGTGAACTTAGTTGGAAATTGATAAACAAGCTGAGCTGATTCCACCCAATAATTAGACTTGATCCGCTCTTCATATTTTGCCTTGTCTAGCAGAAGGTTAATCGTATAATCCGAATCCTGAATGCCTGAAGCCTGTCGAATATCATCATCCGTAGTTTGCACCGTTCCCTCAACACGAATATCCTTCATAGTCGCATAAGGACTGAGTAGGTAGGCAGAGACAATCAATAAAAGCAGACTTGGAAATAAAATCGTTAAGGCCCGTAAGATATGGAGGCCAGGAATCTTTGCTTTGGCTGCTTTTTCTTTTGTAGCCTTTTTATCCTGTTCCTCGCCCTCTTTAGACCCTGATTCTTCTATCTCTTCTTCCTCTTTGTCACCCTCTGAGGATTCTACTTTTTCTTCAGACTCTTCCTTAGCTGATTCTTCATCTTCCTGGTCTGTTTCACTCTCCTGATCCTCTGACTTCTCAGATTCTTCTCCCATTCGAGCTTGTCTTTCCTTTTCCTTCTCCTCAGCTAGGGCCGCCTCTTCTTCAGCCTTCTTTTTTAGATATTCTTGGTTTCGTTTCTGCCATTCTGATAACTCTTTCAATTCTTCGAGGATTTCTTTGCCCTCATTTTTCTTATCTTTTGACATTTACTTTCCTTATGATAAATCTTTTTTCAACAATTGATAAAAATCTGCTAGAGATTTCAATTCCTTAGAAGCCTTCATATTAGTTTTGTATTCTTCCTTGTGGCTTAGTAAATGAGAAATCTTCTCTTCCAAATTATCCAAGGTCAAATCGCTTTCTTGAAGCTCTTCTGCATAGCCTTTTTTTACAAAGTAAGCCGCATTTTCAATCTGGTCACCACGACTAGCTTCACGACCAAGTGGCACAATGACATGTAATTTTGCCATGGCCAAGAGCTCAAAAATCGTATTGGCACCACCACGTGTCACAACAATATCAGCCAATTCCATCAAAGGTTGATAGAGATTGGTCACATAGTCAACACGAAAAAGATTTTGGCTCAACTCGTTCAGGCTAGAATCTCCAGTTAGATTGATAATATTGTAGCGCTCTGTCAGCTCTTTCTTATGGTCTGTCACCAATTGGTTAAAAACACGAGCTCCTGCAGAACCACCGACAAACAATACAGTTGGCAATTTTGGATTAAAGTGGGTTTGAATATCCACCAATTCATCTGGTTCCGGAGTGTTTTGGTCTGAAACCTTTGTCACTGCTCCCACATGCTCGACCTTAGACAAACTTGAAGATTGCTCAAAGGTTGAATACATCTTCGTCGCAAACTTATAGGCGATTTTATTGGCCAAGCCCATAGACAGGTCAGATTCGTGAATAAAGACTGGCACTCCCGACACACGCGCAGCGATAACAGGCGGTACTGAGACAAAGCCACCCTTTGAAAAAAGAGCCTGTGGACGAAGTCGCAACATGATAAAGAGCGATTGGACAATTCCCCAACCAACTTTGAAGACGTCCAACATATTTTGCCAAGAGAAATAGCGACGCAATTTCCCAGTCGCAATAGAATGGAAGGTGACATCTAGACCTGACTTAAGGATTTCTTGGTGTTCGATACCACGTTTATCTCCGATATAGTGGACTTCCCAACCATCTTCGATGAATTTGGGCATTAACAAAAGGTTGAGGGTCACGTGTCCAACCGTCCCCCCACCTGTAAAGACAATTTTTTTCATATTATTCCTTTAACTCCGCTACTGTGTCGATAAAGAGGTCGCCACGTACTTCAAAGTTAGCATACATATCCCAGCTGGCATTGGCAGGACTGAGAAGGACTACATCTCCTTGAGTCGTAAGCTCGTAGGCCTTGCGGGTCGCATCTGCAATATCAGTCGCATCCACATAAGACACACCAGCCTTGTCTGCTGCCCGTTTGACACGTTCTGCAGATTGACCCAGGATGACCATCTTCTTGAGTCCAGTAATGTCTGGCACCAATTCGTCAAACTCATTACCACGGTCCAAACCACCTGCAATCAAAATGACCTTGCTGTTGTCAAATCCTGACAAGGCTTTTTGAGTAGCCAAGATATTGGTTGACTTGCTATCATTATAGAATTTGACACCCTTGATTTCATCCACAAATTGGAGACGGTGTTTGACACCACCAAAGGCTGAGAGAGTTTCCTTGATGGTTTGGTTATCCACACCACGAAGCTTGGCTACAGCAATCGTCGCAAGGGCATTTTCTACATTGTGGCTACCTGGAACTCCGATTTCATTCGCTGCCATGACCACTTCCCCACGGAAGTAGAGTTGACCATCTTCCAGATAAGCTCCATCAACCTTTTCCTGTGTTGAAAATGGTACAACAGTAGCTTGTGTTTTGCTAGCCAATTCTTTTGCCAAGTCTTGGTTAAAGTTCAAGACAAGGAAATCAGACGCTGTCATCTTGTTCTGGATATTCCACTTGGCTGCTACATATTCCTCAAATGATCCATGATAATCGATATGAGTTGGCATGAGGTTGGTAATAACCGCAATCTCAGGATGGAATTCTTGAACGCCCATGAGTTGGAAAGAAGAAAGTTCCATGACAAGCGTGTCCTTGTCTGACGCAGTTTGGGCCACTTGACTAGCTGGATAGCCGATATTTCCTGATAAAAGACCATGTTGCCCAGCAGCAGTCAAAACGTCCCCAATCATCGTCGTTGTGGTTGTTTTACCATTTGAACCAGTAATACCAACAATCGGTGCTTCTGAAATCAAGTAAGCCAATTCCACCTCAGTTAAGACTGGAATACCCTTTGCCAAAGCCTTTTCAATCATGGGATTGCTGTAGGGGATACCTGGATTTTTCACCATAAGGGCGAACTCTTCATCCAAGAGTTCCAAAGGATGGCCACCTGTGATAACCTTGATCCCTTCTTCCAGCAAACTTTGGGCAGCTGGATTGTCCTCGAATGGTTTCCCGTCATTTACTGTCACAATGGCACCTAGTTTGTCCAACAAACGAGCTGCAGATTCACCAGACTTGGCCAAACCTAAAACAAGGACTTTCTTATTTTTAAATTGTTCTATTACTTTCATGTCTCAAACTCCATTTCTACTCCTACTATTTTACCATTTTTATGGAAATAATTCTAAATGAAAATGCTCAGATTCAGCATTCTAACAAGCAAAAAGAGAGCCAAAACTCTCTTTTTATCTTCTTTTGTTTTTACTGACCGACATGAGGGTAATATCTCGTAAGCTAAAGTATGCTAGGAAGAGCATAGCGATTGCGATAAAGAATTCTGTCGGTAGCTGAAAGATTTGCAGAACAGACAGCATGAGTAAAATCAAGAGTGCTACAAAAGCAAAGACGACAAGGACAATATTGACTGTCCCTTTAATGCTTTCTGGTGTCGCAAATACATAGAGTAGTAATAAGAGGAGTCCTATGATTAAATAAACCATCTTTATCTCTTTCTAGCTCTTATTCAGCTGATTTTTTCTTCTTGTTAGCTTTCTCACGCTCTGCCTTGTTAAGGATTTGTTTACGCAAACGGATAGACTCAGGAGTTACTTCCATGTACTCATCGTCGTTCAAGAACTCAAGAGACTCTTCAAGTGTCAAGATACGAGGTGTCTTGATAACAGCTGTTTGGTCCTTAGTAGCTGAACGAACGTTGGTCATTTGTTTCGCCTTAGTGATGTTAACTGTCAAATCGTTTTCACGAGAGTTTTCACCGATGATCATTCCTTCGTAAACCTCAGTACCTGGGTTGACAAAGATTGTACCACGTTCTTCGATAGACATGATTGAGTAAGTTGTAGCCTTACCAGCATCGATAGAAACAAGGGCACCGCGGTGACGACCACCAATTTCCCCTGGAATCAATGGCAGGTATTGGTCGAAGGTATGGTTCATGATACCGTAACCACGAGTCATTGACAAGAATTCAGTTGAGTATCCGATCAAACCACGCGCTGGAACAAGGAAGACCAAACGAGTTTGACCATTACCAGTTGAAATCATATCCAACATTTCACCCTTACGTTCAGAAAGGCTTTGGATAACAGACCCTTGGTATTCTTCTGGAGTGTCGATTTGAACACGTTCAAATGGTTCGCATTTCACACCATCGATTTCTTTTACGATAACCTCTGGACGAGATACTTGAAGTTCATATCCCTCACGACGCATTGTTTCGATAAGGATTGACAAGTGCAATTCTCCACGTCCTGAAACAGTCCATTTATCTGGTGAATCAGTTGGGTCAACACGAAGGGAAACGTCTGTTTGCAATTCTGCCTGCAAGCGTTCTTCCACCTTACGAGAAGTTACCCATTTACCTTCTTTACCAGCAAATGGTGAGTTGTTGACCAAGAAAGTCATTTGAAGAGTTGGTTCATCGATGTGTAGGATTGGAAGAGCTTCTACTGCATCTGTCGGAGTAATGGTTTCACCGACAAAGATATCTTCCATACCTGAAACGGCAATCAAGTCACCTGCTTTTGCTTCTTGGATTTCACGACGTTCCAAACCAAAGAAACCGAAGAGTTTTGTAACACGGAAGTTTTTAGTTGTGCCGTCAAGTTTAGAAAGGGTAACTTGATCCCCAACCTTAACAGTACCACGGAAGACACGACCGATACCGATACGTCCAACGAAGTCGTTGTAGTCCAAAAGTGATACTTGGAACTGTAAAGGCTCATCTGAGTTATCTACTGGAGCTGGGATGTGGTCAATAATCGTGTCAAAGATTGGTGCCATAGTCGCTTCTTGGTCAGCTGGGTCATCTGACAATGAAGAAGTTCCGTTGATTGCTGAAGCATACACCACTGGGAAGTCAAGCTGGTCGTCATCTGCACCAAGCTCGATGAAAAGTTCCAAGACTTCGTCCACTACTTCTGCTGGACGAGCTGATGGTTTATCGATTTTGTTAACAACAACGATTGGGACAAGGTCTTGTTCCAAAGCTTTTTTCAATACGAAACGAGTCTGTGGCATTGTTCCTTCGTAGGCATCTACGACCAAAACAACACCGTCAACCATTTTCATGATACGCTCAACTTCTCCACCAAAGTCCGCGTGTCCTGGTGTGTCCATGATGTTGATACGAGTTCCGTTGTAGGCAACGGCTGTATTTTTAGCAAGGATGGTAATTCCACGCTCTTTTTCGATATCGTTTGAGTCCATAGCACGCTCTGCCAATTCAGTACGTGCATCAAGCGTTTCTGATTGTTTCAATAATTCGTCAACGAGGGTTGTTTTACCGTGGTCAACGTGGGCGATAATCGCAATGTTACGGATATCTTCTCTTAATTTTGTCATGATTTCCTCTATAATATTCAAAATTTATTTTCTAACTGAGCAATTATACCATATTTTCAAGTAAATAACATAACTCAAGCAAGTGTAAATGTTTTCACTCTGCTTTTCTTTTCACGTCAAGCCTTTTCAAAGCAAGCGACTTATGATAAGATAAGCACAGTATGCGTTTAGATAATTTATTAGCTCAAGAAAAAATCAGCCGAAAGGCCATGAAACAAGCCTTACTCAAAGGGGACATTCTCGTCGATGGTCGCCCAGCCCACTCCCTAGCTCAAAATATCGATACAGGTCTACAGGAGCTCCTCTTTCGGGGCCAAATCATTCAAGGCTATGAGCACACCTATCTTATGCTTCATAAACCTGCTGGTGTCGTTACAGCCAACAAAGACAAGAAACTTCCAACCGTCATGGACCTCCTTCCGCCTGACATCCAGTCTGACAAGCTCTATGCTATCGGCCGACTGGACCGAGATACGACAGGACTCCTCCTCTTGACCGACAACGGACCTTTGGGCTTTCAGCTCCTCCATCCCCAATATCATGTCGATAAAACCTACCAAGTTGAGGTTAATGGACTTCTGACACCTGACCATATCCAAGCCTTTCAAAAAGGAATTGTCTTTTTAGATGGCACTATCTGTAAACCTGCAAGACTAGAGATTCTATCTGCAAGTCCTTCCCTCAGTCAAGCCTCCATCACCATTTCAGAAGGAAAATTTCATCAGGTCAAGAAAATGTTCCTATCAGTTGGTGTCAAGGTGACATCCCTCAAACGCACCCATTTTGGACCTTGGAGCTTGGATGAGAATCTTCAAGCAGGAGACTATCGTCCCCTAAACTCAGAAGAATTGGCAAGCATTCGTGACTTTCTCAGAAAAAGTGGTTAAAAAATGAGATCGGAAACATCCAAGCTCGTTTTCTTATTTCTCAACTTTAACTTTCCCTTTCCAAGAATCCAAACCATAAGAAAGGATATAAATCTCAGAAAAACCTTGTTTTTTCAAGTAAAGGGCCGCATTTGTCACACGTTGCGCACGTTGATTTTCGTAAAGAAGGACAGGTTTATCTTTACGAAGGGCTGCAAGACTAGTCTTCAACTGACTTGAAGGAATATTGCGAGCACCAAGGATATGTTTTCTGTGGAATTCTGCTGGATCGCGCAAATCAATCAATTGACCCGTACGAATCAAGGCTTCAAACTCCTCATTGTCTACAATTTTAGCCGCACGGCGAATACGAAGATAGTTAAAGCCCATCCACGCCAACATTGCTAGTATAAGTGCCCACAAAATCCAAGTAACCATTAGTTCTTTTCTCCATTTTTCTCAATATAATCCAATTCTACCTTGTGCTCCCTGCGAAGAACCGCTTCTGCTTCTAGATAGTCTAGTTTATCCATCAACCCTGCATCGTAAATTCGAGAGAGTTCCAACTTCATCAGTTCAATATCATATAAGCGTTTTCCCATGTAAACAATAATACCAAATCGTTTGAGGAATTGCTGCACATCATAGAATGTTTTCATAAGACTCATTCTAGCAAATTTTTGTGTTTTTTTCAAGAAGAGACCCACACACTCCCCTGATTTCCCTATCTTCCTTGGCGATTCTGACGCAAGTGTGGTACAATAAAAACATGAGAATTCAACAATTACACTATATTATCAAAATCGTCGAAACTGGCTCCATGAATGAGGCAGCCAAGCAACTCTTTATCACTCAACCGAGTCTTTCCAATGCTGTGAGAGATTTGGAAAATGAAATGGGCATTGAAATCTTTATCCGCAATCCCAAGGGTATCACCTTGACCCGTGATGGCATGGAGTTTCTCTCCTATGCCCGTCAAGTTGTCGAGCAAACCCAGCTTCTGGAAGAACGCTATAAAAATCCTGTCGCCCACCGCGAACTCTTTAGCGTTTCCTCCCAGCACTATGCCTTTGTGGTCAATGCCTTTGTTTCTCTACTCAAGAAAAGTGATATGGAGAAATACGAGCTCTTCCTTCGTGAAACTCGTACTTGGGAGATTATTGACGACGTCAAGAACTTCCGTAGTGAGGTCGGTGTCCTATTTTTTAACAGCTACAACCGTGATGTTTTAACCAAAATGCTGGATGACAACCACCTGCTGGCTCACCATCTCTTCACAGCCCAGCCCCATATCTTTGTCAGCAAGACCAATCCTCTGGCAAAAAAAGACAAGGTGAAACTATCTGATTTAGAAAACTTCCCTTATCTCAGCTATGACCAAGGGACGCACAACTCCTTCTACTTCTCAGAGGAGATCCTTTCCCAAGAACACCACAAGAAATCCATCGTTGTCAGCGACCGTGCTACCCTCTTTAATCTCTTGATTGGTTTGGATGGTTATACCATTGCGACAGGGATTTTGAACAGCAACCTCAACGGAGACAATATCGTTTCCATCCCATTGGATATTGATGACCCCATTGAGCTGGTCTATATCCAGCATGAGAAAACCAGCCTATCTAAGATGGGCGAACGCTTTATCGACTATCTCCTAGAAGAAGTCCAGTTTGATAGTTGAGAAATGATAAGAACCAATATGTAGGCTAGCAACAACCTTCATATTGGTTCTTTTTACTTATAATTAAAAGTTTCCCCTGCCAGCTTATCAGCTAGCTTGGGAAAGAGGGTATAAAATTTATGGGCTAGATTCAACAACATCGGGAGATTGAGTTCCCGTTTGTTTTTTCCTATAATCTTGACAATCTTTTTAGCCACTGCATCTGCTTCCAACAGGAAGCGTTCAACAGATTTGAGATAGGTTCCATCTGGGTCGGCCTGGTCGAAAAATCCTGTACGGATTGGACCTGGATTGACTGTTGTCACATAGACTCCATAGGGCATAAGTTCGAGGCGTAAGGCATTTGAAAAACCAATGGCCGCAAACTTGGTCGCTGAGTAGAGACTGGACTTGCCAGTAGCAATCAAACCTGCCATGCTAACGATATTGATGATATGGCCTTTTCGACTTTCCTTCATTCGAGCCGCAAGGCGACGAGACAGATTCATCAAAGCAAAGGTATTGACCTCGAACATCTGATGAATATCTTGGTCGGAAATCTGGTCAAATTCCTCCAGAATCCCGTAACCAGCATTATTAATCAAAACATCAATCTTGCCATAGCGGACATAGAGGTCTGCTACCAGAGTTTCTAGAGCTAAGTCATCGGTAATATCGATTTCAATCAATTCTGCTTGTGGGTGGTTTCCATAGAGTTGAGCTAATTTTTCCTTATTTCTACCAAGCAAGATGAGTTGGTCATTGGGCAGGAGTTTGACCATTTCTTGGGCTAGACCACCGCTAGCTCCGGTAATGAGAATAGTAGGCATACTGTTCCTTTCTCAGTCTTTTAGATTTCTACTTCTTCCAAGTCTTTGACGACATGGACATTTTCAAAAACACTAGCCGCATCTTTCTTGAGCTTGCTGATATCTTTTGAGAGGAAACGAGCACTGATGTGGTTGAGTAAGAGGCGTTTGGCACCTGCTTCTACCGCTACTTGTGCAGCTTGCATGTTAGTTGAGTGACCATGATTTCGAGCAATCTTTTCATCACCCTTGCCATAAGTCGATTCATGGACCAGGACATCTGCATTAACAGCTAGACGCACACTGGCATTGGTTTTTCGGGTATCACCCAGAATGGTGATAATCTTACCAGGACGTGGCGCTGAGATATAGTCAGCTGCCTTGATTTCAGTACCGTCTTCGAGAACAACGTCCTGACCGTTTTTAATTTTTCCAAAAAGTGGACCAAATGGGACACCTGCCGCCTTGAGTTTTTCAGCATCCAGCGTTCCTTCCAAGTCCTTTTGAATGATACGATAGCCAACACAGAAAATAGTGTGGTCCAATTCCTCTGCATAGACAGTGAATTTATCGGTTTCAAGGATTTTCCCAAGGGAATCTTGGTCAAACTCATGGAAATGAATGCGATAGGGCAAACGAGAACCTGACACACGAAGACTGGTTAAGACAAAGGACTTGATTCCTTGAGGTCCATAGATTTCCAAATCTGTCTGCTCTTCATTGGCCTGAAAGGCACGACTAGAAAGGAAACCTGGCAAACCAAAGATGTGGTCTCCATGTAGGTGGGTGATAAAGATTTTGCTGACCTTCCGTGGTCGAATTGTGGTTTCCAGAATACGATTTTGCGTACCTTCTCCACAGTCAAAGAGCCAAACTTCGTTAATCTCGTCCAAGAGTTTCAGGGCGAGACTTGAAACGTTGCGGGCTTTAGAGGGCTGACCTGCCCCCGTTCCTAAAAATTGAATATCCATTCGATACTTTCTAATTAATCAATATATAACATGGCTGTGCGGTTTTCCGATCGGAAATAGCGCTTGCCAGAAAAAGCAGTGGCTTCTTGCAGTAAATCCTCTTGGCTGTAGCCTTTGAGACGCTTACGACCATCAGCCAAGCTTTCCAAATCAGTCAAAGCTGTGAGATTCTCCACGTTCACAATTTCCTCGTCCTCGACAGCCTTCATGTAAATCGTGCCAGACTCCTCAAAGACCAGTTGATGGGGGAAAATTTGTGCAATCTCAAAGAGCAAGTCTTCTGAAATAACCTCTTCATTTTCAGAGAAAATCCGACCCAGACCCTCACTCTCATAACAAAAACCAAAGGATTTGCCAGACAGATTAAGCCGAATAAAAGGCTTGTTTTCTAGGGTGAAACTAGGTTCAGCATTGTAAAGATTCAATTCCTGACTGAGTTCTGCAAAATAATCGGTCGCAGCTTGAGGACTCTTTTTCTGGTAGAGTTCTGCAAAGTAAGCATTGACAACGCTAGGCGGAGGGGTGATAAGAGCCAACTGCTCCTGCTCTGTTTTATCCGCTAGAAGCTGATCCAGATAGACCTTGTCTAGACTTGTATAGCCCCCATATTTTAGAGCCAATATTTTGATATCAGTCATAAAATTCTTCTAACCTCCATTTGTTTTTCTCGGAAATGTAACCTCTAATCACTTCGCTGTCTTCCTGATAATCGCGTTCTTCCAGAATCGCAACACTTTCTAAATCATGAAGCTTGTAGGACTTAGAAAAAGGCACGCGCAGGGTAAAGGATTCAAAAATATCCTTGATTTTCTCTAGAAATAGAGCCTGCAAGTTCTCACGACTGTCCTCAGACTTAGCAGAAATCAGAGCATAAGGTGTTTGGGTCGGCGTAAAATCCTCCACCAAATCTGCTTTATTATACAGGGTCAGGCGAGGAATGTCCTCCATGTTCAAATCTTTCATGATGGACAGAACTGTTTTTTCATGCTCTTCGTGGTAAGGGTTGCTGGCATCGATAACATGAACCAGAAGGTCTACATGTTTGCTTTCTTCCAAGGTTGACTTGAAACTGGATACCAACTCTGTCGGCAAATCCTGGATAAAGCCCACGGTATCTGTCAAGGTCACTTGGAGATTGCCCCCTAGATGGATATTCTTAGTCGTCGCATCCAGAGTCGCAAAGAGCTCGTCTGCCTCATACTGGGTCTTACTGGTCAAGGTGTTCATGATGGTTGACTTCCCAGCATTGGTATAACCGATCAAACCAATCTTAAAGGTGCTCGACTCCAAACGTTTTTCTCTGACTGTCGCCCGATTTTTCTCAACCACCTTGAGCTGACGCTCGATATCCGTGATTTGATTGCGAACACTACGACGGTTCAATTCCAGCTGGCTTTCACCAGGACCACGGGAACCAATTCCCCCTGCCTGACGACTGAGCATAATCCCCTGACCAACCAAGCGAGGCAAGAGATATTTTAGTTGTGCTAGATGGACTTGGAGCTTCCCTTCATGGCTTCGAGCCCGCATGGCAAAGATATCCAGAATCAACTGCATACGGTCAATGACCTTAACACCCAGAACTTCTTCTAGATTGACATTTTGCCTTGGGGTCAGACGGTTGTTGACGATGACAGTGGTGATTTCTTCTGCATCCACCATGAGCGCAATTTCTTCTAACTTACCAGAGCCGACGAAGGTCTTGGAATCATATTTTTCACGTTTTTGTCTGTAGCTATCTACAACGACTGCCCCAGCAGTCTTAGCTAGACTGGCCAATTCTTCTATGGAGAGGTCAAAATTGTCCATACCCTGTAATTCCACACCGATGAGCAGGACGCGTTCCTCTTTTTTCTCCGTTTCAATCATCTAAAAACTCCTCTATCTGGCTTAAAATGCGGTCTTGTACACCAGATTCTCCAATCTGATAAAAGGTGACCTGCATGCGATTACGGAACCAGGTCAACTGACGCTTGGCAAAACGACGAGTCGCCTGTTTGAGACTCTCACTAGCTTCCTCCAAGGATTGCTCTCCACGAAAATAGGGAAAGAGTTCCTTGTAACCAATGCCTTTAGCAGCTTGAACATCTGGATAATGTTCAAACAGCCACTTAGCTTCATCCAAAAGCCCAGCCTCAAACATCAGATCCACGCGGCGGTTAATACGCTCGTAAAGTTGACTACGTTCATCATCCAAGCAGATAATCAGTGGTTCATACAAGGTCTCTTGATTTTCCAAATCCTGACCAAAATGGGCAATTTCCAAGGCACGCATAGCACGACGACGATTAAACTGAGGAATTTCAAGGCCTGCTTGCGCCACAAGATGAGCTAATTCCTCATCTGTATAAGGCTCCAAGCTAGCCCTATAGGCCAAAATTTCCTCATGGGGAGTCTCCCCACCTAGGTGGTAGCCTTCAAGCAAGCTCTGGATATACAGTCCAGTCCCACCAGCGATAATGGCTAGCTTGCCACGACTGTGAATATCCTCAATAGCCATCTTAGCTTCTGAAACAAAATCAAAAGCCGAGTAAGACTCGGTTACCTCTCTAACATCGATTAAATGATGGGGAACAGCTGCCTGCTCTTCTGGACTAGCCTTAGCCGTCCCAATATCTAGACCTCGGTAAACCTGCTGACTATCGCCACTAACAACTTCACCATTAAAACGCTTTGCAACCTCAATGGCAAGGGCTGTCTTTCCAACTGCAGTCGGTCCAACGATTACAATTATTTTTGTTTTCATCTTTTTTCCTTGAAAAATTCCCATTTTTTCGTTACTATTATTATAACACAAAAAGGTCAGTCAGAAAAATGTGACCTCTTGAGGAGGCTGGCTGATTGAGAATATAAAGGAGGAAGACTCATGGCTAAAGGATTCGCTAAAGGTCTTGTAACAGGTGTCGCAGGAACTGTCGCTGCACTTGCAGGTGCAGTATACGCATTTAAAAAGAAAGTGATTGAACCAGAGGAGCAAAAAGCAGCTTTCATCGAAGAAAACCGTAAAAAAGCAGCTCGTCGCCGCGTATCACGTTAGGAAATAAAAGAAGTTGGGATTCATTATCTCAACTTCTTTTTTTCTATTCTTTTAAATAGCTAAATCAAACTTCAACTGTGGTTTGACAGGGTCATAATCCACCAACTCAAAATCTTCTGCTTTGATATCAAAGAAATTAGTTCCATCAGGAACATTCAAAACCAAACGAGGTTGGCAGTTTGACGGCTCACGACGGAGCAATTCCTGAGCTTGTTCAAATTGATTGTCATAGATATGGAGGTTGTTGATAAAGTAGAAGAACTTTCCAACCTTCCAGCCGAAATGCTTGGCAATCATCATTTGAAGAGCTACGTACTGCATAGCATTGATGTGGTGGGCTACTAGCATGTCATTCGAACGCTGAGTCAAAGTCGCATCCAGATAGATCTCCCCATCTACACGACGGACATCAAACATGGTCTGAAAGGCGCATGGGAGCAGCCCTTCTGTTTCTTCGAAAGCTTGGTAATCCCAGAGCGAAATAATATTGCGGCGGTTCCAAGGGTTGGCTTCCAACTGTTTAAGAAGCTTATTGATAATGTCGTGTTTCTTAACGACCGCCCCGTAACGCTCACCAATAGTTCCCGTATCTCCCACTTCCCAGTCATTCCAGTAGTGGACATTGTACTTGTCATTGAGCACGTCTAAGCTATTGGACTGGTCTTGGTAAATCCAAAGGACTTCCTTGATGGCTGATTTGATGGCAATGGGACGCAAGGTTGTGATGGGGAATTCCCCTTTTGCCAAGTCATACTCTGCAAAGGCACCCGTTACATACTTGGAGTTGGCAACTGTCCCATCCTTGTACTTGGGACGAGCCTGCTCAGAAAAGACACCGTCTTTGAGGATTCGTTCAATATTTTCTTTAAAAATCGTATCTGCTTTTGTCATTCTCTCTCACCTCATTTATTGTCCTAACTAGTATAGCATAAAAAAAGAAAGGAGGAAAATCACTCGCTTCTGGAAAGCAATTTTCTCCTTTTTTATTTTATTGCAATACAAGTGATGCTGCTCCGATAACTCCAGCGTCATTTCCTAGAGTTGCAAGAGCTAGTTTAGTAGATGTGCGTACTTGTGGGAAAGTATTTTCATCGTAGACTTTTTGAACACCTTGTAGAAGGAATTCTCCTGCAGCCGACACACCACCACCGATGACGATTGTTGATGGGTTTAGGATTGAACCGATGTTAGCACAAGCGATTCCCAAGTAACGTGAGAAGTTACGGTAAACAATCAAAGCAAGGTCGTCTCCTTCTTTTGCAAGGTCAAAGACAGTCTTAGCAGTTACTTCTTCTCCGTTATCAATCAAGCGTTTCAAGGCTGCATCGCCTTCGTATTCATCGGCATAGCGACGAGTCAAGTTGACAATCCCTGTTGCTGAAGCCACTGTCTCAAGGCAGCCTTTCTTACCGCAAGTACATGCGATTGGTTGGTCAAAGTCAACAGTGATGTGGCCAAGCTCACCTGCTGCACCAGCAACACCATGAAGCAATTTGCCTTCTGCGACGATACCGCCACCAACACCAGTACCAAGTGTCATAAAGACAACGTCTGGTTGGTTATCACCAGCACCCATCCAACGTTCACCAAGAGCTGCCACGTTGGCATCATTATCGATGAAGAATGGAATGCCCAAGGCTTTTTCAATTTTTTCTTTAATCGGTTGAAGGGTTTTCCAGTTCAAGTTGTAGGCACCGATAACAGTCCCTTTTTCACGGTCAACCACACCTGGTGATCCCATTCCAATACCTTGGAAGTCCGCTGCTATCAATCCAAGCAAGTCCAAACGGTGTTGAATAGACTCAATCATATCATCAACGATATGACTTCCCTCATCCAAAATATTAGTCTTGATAGACCATTTTTCTTGGATTTCTCCTGCTGTTGTCAAGATTGCAAATTTGATAGAAGTTCCACCAAGGTCAATCCCAATAATCTTTTGACTCATCATATTCTCCTTTTTCATTATGAATTAATTGAAAATGCTTACAGATATAGTATAACAAAATTCAGTCATTTATGCAAAGGTTTGCATTCAGCTAATATAGATTTTTAATCTAGATAGTCTCCACCATCAAAGCCATAGTATTCCTCTAGTGTCAAACCACTTGCAGCAATGTCTTTAGCTTCTTTCCCAATATAGCGCAAATGCCATTCCTCATGCATATAACCAGTTATACTTTCCTTACCACGAGGATATCGAACAACAAAACCATAGTCTGGCGCATGTTCTAATAACCATTGAGCAGCACTTGAATCTTCAACCAATTGACCATCTGTGCCAATCACATCAAAAGCAAGTCCTGTCTGATGTTCACTATATCCAGGACGGGCGGAATAACGATCCGCAGCAGCCTGTCCCTCTTGGTTCACATAACTTTGATACAATTGTGCTTGAGTTGCATAACTTCTAAATCCACTATAATTATCGCTAATAGCGTAGCCTTCTTCCTTCATCTGTGCAATCAGTTTTAAAAAGGCTGCTTTTGCAGTAGCATTTTCACCTGGATAGTAATCTTTAGACATAGGATAGTGTTTATTAGCAACTATGATTTCATCATACTTCCCTTGAAGGCTATAATAAGAACCTTTATTGGTTACTTTTGAATTGTCTTTCCACAAACCAGTGGTATCTACATAATAACGTCCACCATCAACCCATTCATTGACAGCCATTTTGCCATCTGATTTCAAATAGTAATTTCCTTGCCATGCATTGCGAGCGTATGAACCATCTGATTTCAAGTAATACCAGGCTTGGTAAGAAGAGTCATAAACCCACTCACCTTGTGCCATTTTACCGTTTGATTTAAGGTAGTAAGCTCCTTGCCATACATTTTTTGCATAAGAACCATCTGATTTCAAATAATACCAAGCTTGATAGGAAGAGTCATAAACCCATTCACCTTTGGCCATCTTACCATCTGATTTCAAATAGTAATTTCCTTGCCATGCATTGCGAGCGTATGAACCATCTGATTTCAAGTAATACCAAGCTTGATAGGTAGCATCATAAACCCATTCGCTCTGGGCCATTTTACCGTCTGCTTTCAGGTAATAGCTTCCCTGCCAAGCATTTTTCACTGGATTTCCATTTCCATCAAAGTAGTACCAAGCACCGTCCTGCTTAACCCAACCACTTGTTGTTGATGAACTTGTATCAGTTTGAGTTGTAGTCTCTTGTTTTGCTTTAAAGGCGCCCTTAGGGGCATTTTTCAATTCGCAAGCCACACCATCATGGTCGCTATCTAACTTGGCAGAATAACCAGGATCCCCCTCATGAAGATCTGAATAGCCATTAGCCCAAGCTTCCTTACAGCTAGAAAAATGGATGTTTTCTTCTGCTAAAACAGATTGTGAAAACAAAGCTAAAACTGACAACGTCGTCAAACTCATTTTAAAAAATAGACGTTTGTTCATTACTTTCTCCTATAGGAATGTTATCGATTTCATGTTTATTTTATCAGATTTATTTCTTCAATTCAAGAGACTTTATGAGCTCATCTTTCAAATAATTCCGAACTTCTTTCCAAGACTCTGCTGACTGTCCTAAGCCGTGTAAAAATATCAGTTTCATCTAGTTTTCCTGTAATATTAACTCATACAAGCCTCTCACTGCATTACAGCCGTATATAGCTTCTGCTTGGTCTATGTCTGCCAAGGTCAAGACTTTCTCTTCTGCCTGTCCTGTTTCCAGCAAATGCTGACGGTAAATTCCTGGCAAGATTCCAAGTCGGATAGGCGGTGTGTAAAGTTTCTCATCGATTTTCAGAACCAAATTTCCGATAGAGAGTTCAAGCAATTCTCCTCTTGTATTATGGTAAATTTTCTCTTGTTCTCCTAATCTCAAATGCGGTCGGTGAGTCGTTTTGAAATAGGTAAATGCTTGTTGCAAATCCGCTTCCTGAAGACAGAGTTGGGACTGACAAAAGCTTGTACTGAGGGATGTTAATACTTGACGATTGACTTCTATCTCTCCAGACTTGCTAAGGCTAATTCGCAAGCGGAAGTCTTGATTAATGTCACAAGCCTGACACTCTTCCTTTATCTTTTGTTTCAAGTCTTCTGCATCAAAAGGATAAGCAAAATAGCGACTAGCTGTACTCAGCCTTTCTAGATGTTGTTCTTCAAACAGCAGATTCTTCTGGCTGATTTTCCCAGTCGTAATCAGTTTGAAACGAGCTTGTTTACGATAGAGAACAGCCGCCTTTTGATGAACTTCACGGTATTCAGACTCCCAGGTGCTATCCCATGTAATTCCTCCGCCAACTCCATAGATGGCTTTCCCTTGATACAGTTGAATAGTCCGAATAGCAACATTAAAAATTCGTCTCCCATTTGGAAGTAAAAGACCAATCGTTCCACAGTAGACTCCGCGCGGTTGTGGCTCCAAGTCCTTGATAATCTCCATAGTCGCAATTTTCGGAGCGCCCGTTATGGATCCGCAAGGAAAGAGTGAGCGAAAGATTTCAACAAGGTCAACATCCTCTCGCAACTGACTCTTGATGGTCGAAGTCATCTGCCAAACCGTTGAATATTGTTCTACTTGGCAGAGACGCTTCACATGCTCGCTCCCCACCTCAGAAATACGGTTCATATCATTGCGCAAGAGATCCACAATCATCATGTTTTCAGAGCGATTTTTGGGGTCCTGTTCCAACCAACTGGCCTGCTCCAAGTCTTCTTGGTCAGTCATGCCACGCTGAGTCGTTCCCTTCATTGGTCGCGTTGTCAACTCGCGCTTATTTTGCTCAAAAAAGAGCTCTGGACTCATGGAAATCACTGCCATCTCATCGTGTTCCACATAGGCATTATAGCCCGCCTCCTGCTCTACCACCATACGATTGTAGATGGCAAAAGGATTGGCACTTAAGTCTTGCTTGAGTTGAACGGTGTAGTTGACCTGATAGGTGTCTCCTTGCCGCAAATGATGGTGAATCTGGGCAATCGCCTTTTCATAATCCTCTGCAGACGTTACTTCCTGCCAGTTTGAAGGCAAATCAACCTCATCATAAGTCAGAGGAATAGGGGAGGTCTCCACCTTATCGTGAACAGTAAAGTAAAGCAAATACTCGTCCAGTAAAGGTGCCTTGTGAACTGCTAATTTCTCCTCAAAAGCAGGTGCAGCCTCGTAGCTGACATAGCCCACCACATAATAACCTTGCTCTTGGTATCTTTCCACTTGTGCCAGCAAATCTGCCACTTCTGCTATATTTCTCGTTTTAAACTCTTTAATCGGCTGTGTAAAGGTGTATCTCTCCCCCAAAGCCTTAAAATCAATCACTGTTTTTCTATGCATATCTTAAGTATAGCACAAAATAAGAAAACCCTCATCCGCAAAGCAGATGAGAGATTTCAATTATTTAAAGATTGAAGTTTTAAAGCTGTTTGTTTGTTGAAGAAGTTTTTTGAAGATTTTTTCTTTCAGTGCAACAGTGTTGTCAAATTTAACTGAACCATTATTAAGAGTTGCCTTATCTTTATCAACTGCTTCAGCAAATGCTTGTTTTAATTCATCGTAACTATTATAAGTTGTTCCATCGATTTCAACAGCATTAAATCCTGCTTTAGCCTTATCAACAACTTCTTTGAAGTATGCTTTCTTCCACTCTTCTAGAGTATTAAATTTACCATCAGAAACCTTCTTAATGATAAAGTCATCACCTAGAGTAGCATGACCTGCTTGTTTAGACTCATTTTTCAGCATGTTAGAAGCATAATTTAGGAAGCCTTTTTCATATCCAAAGTACCCCCACATACGGAAGGTGTTATGTTTGAATGACATTGCTCCAGGAGCACCTTCACTCGTGTTACCACCATAGATACCAGCAGTGATAGGCACCGTTACATAAGCAGAACCGAATCCAGTTGGGTCATACTGACCATTACCAGGACCGTGTTTAGTCATGAAGTTTTTCTCTACTAAGTCGTTAACAGATGTTAAATTATATTCTTTTTCTTCTGCATTTAAATCTCTAACGTTGTCGTATTGGTTCTTCGTATTAGCTCCACGAAGTTGCTTATCTACTTTCTTGAACCAAGCGTTGTTTAGTTCTTTACTACCTTTATCAATTACAGCTTCACCTTCAAGGTAATCAAGAAGCATGAGCGTATCATTGAATCCTTTCATGTAGTGATCGATTTCAGCGCGAGATGCAAGATCGTTTGGATTAGTATTATACCATTGGTTTCCATCATTTGGACGTTCGTAAGCCATGTTTAATCCAAGTGCTTTAAAGTCACCGTTTGGACTTGTTTCAGCAGGTGATTGCAACATACCTTGTGCAAATGCTTCTAGGTCAGTACCTTCACGGTGTCTTGAACCACCTAGGTAAACCATACGGTCATTTACGTGAGTCGTTTCGTGAGTGAAGGCTGAGATACCAAAGTCACTAATCATATCAGTAACCATGAAGAAGACTGAATCATCCTTATAAGGATTACCGTAGATACGAGCTACAGCTCCCATACGCCAGTCAGTAGCATGGTAACGACCTGTTGGTCCGTACAATTCACGGATAGGCGCTACATCCTTACCGCTATTCGTATGTCCGTATTTATCTGTGCTGATTCCTTTATAGTTTTGGTTATCTAACACAGGAGTTGGAACCATGTTATTGCTCTTAAGCAGTTGGTTACGAACTTTATCTAATGATAGACGAGACCAGAAGTCTAGGTAATTTTGTTGACCTTTAGCGACTTTATTGATTTCAGCTTTGAATGCTTCGCGTTCTTCGGCAGTATTCTTACCGTATTTTTCAAATGAACTGTAAGCCATAGTGTTATATGTTGAGATTAAGAACATATGTGCATCTTTTAAATTCAGAAGTGGCAGAATCATTTTACCGTGAACATCATTATTCAATCCTTCATAGGCTCTGTGTTTCTTATCAGCAAACTCAGGAGTTGTTGTTTTAGGTTCAACGATATATACATTATCTTTAGTTGCTTTTATAAACCAATCGTTTAAGTCTGTATCACTTGTGAAGAGACGCATATTATAGTCTAAGAAACTATTTAACTCGCCTATACCAATAACTCCACCGATCGTTTCGCGATAAGCTTCTAAAGTTCTATCACCTTTAATGTTACTTTCTTTAGAACCAACCTTAATCAAGAAGTCTAACACATTAACATTCTTACCGTAGAAATCAGGTTTGAATAGCATTAATTCTTTAATGTTAAAGTCATCGAATTTAACGCCGTAGTAACGATTTAGGTAAGATAATCCAAGAAGAACGGCAGCCTTATTGTCATCAATTTTCTTAATCAAGGCACGTTTTGCAGCTTCATCAGTGTTAAGCTGGTGATCTTCATTTTCTACTAACTTCGTAACAAATTGAGTAAGATTATCTTTAACGTACTTGAAGCTTTCTTCTAAGTACAAGTCCTTAATTGCATTGACTTTGTTGCCACCAGTTCTGCCCAAGTGTTGGTAAATCGGATCAGATTGCAATTCAACCGGACTTAACTTACTTTCAATAGCGCTGATTAAATCTGCACGATCTTTAACAACCATGTTTGGTGTGTAAACAACTTCACCAAGCTCAGCGACACTATATTCTTTCACTTGTTGAACTTTAGATTCTTTCGGTGAAATTGTAAAGATATCTTTTGTCTTATCTGCGTAGTGAACCAAAATATGGTCAGCATCTGTAAGGTCTGTGACAAAGTTATTGCCTTTCATCGCCGTAACAGACAAGACTTCTTTAGTCATTAATGGACTATCAGCAGCTAATTTATTACCTTGATTTACAATCCATTCTTTATTGTAGAACGGTTGAAGTTTTTCGATGTTACGGTAAGCAAGCTCACGAGATGCATCGTAATCATCGATATTTTTGTATTGATTAGCTTTACTTACAATATTGTTCAGTTTGTCTTCAACAGGAAGTGTGCTTTCGAATTTATCAGCAGTGATTCCCATTTTAGCGATTAATTCATCAGCTTTTTCTTTAGTTATGCTAGGAATTTTTTTAGAATTATTATAAGTTGTTTTACCTTCACTTACACCCTCAACACTGAAGTTGCGCTTCGTTCTAGAGTATGTAAAGTAATCATCAGCATCAATATCAGAGTGACCAAAGACCATTTCACCAGTCTTAACTTTCATCATAGTGATGTTGTCTTCTATAGCACCTAGTGCCCAGTTAGTTCCTAGCAATCCACCAGACATAACTGCTTCTTTGAGTTCAATAGAGCCTTTTGCTACAGAGTTTCGAAGAGTACCTTCTTTACCTAAAGTATTGTTGTTACCACCGTTTTGAGATGAATATACAATTCCGGCAGCTTTAGCTTTGTTACCTGTGATTTCAGCATCAACATAAGCTTTTTCTACAATACCCTTCCAGTTTTCACCGACGATACCTGTTAAATAACCACCTCGATTTCCAGCAGCGTGTACTTTACCGATAAATGCAACATTACTTAATTTTCCACTACCATCAATTTTATTGATAACACCAGATACATCATTATTACCAACAACGTTACCTGTTACTTTAATATTCTCTACAGTGGCATTATTTTTGATAACATTCGCTAGTGGTGCAATCCTATCAGTCCCTGACATGTCGATATTTACATTTTCAAGTAGTAAATCTTTTACCGTACCACCGACAATATCACCGAATAAAGGTCTGTTCATATTGCTAATGGTAAATTTATTACCGTCAGTGCTTGTTAATGTTCCTTTGAAAGCATTAGTAACATAAGATTTTCCTGCTGGTTTAACGTTAGCAGCATTGATATTGCTACCAAGCTTAAATGTGCCAGTCGGGTCTTTTTGCATAGCTTTTACAAGGTCGTCAAAGCTATAATATACATCACCTTCGTGTGTTTTTTGTTTTTCAAAGTAATGAACATACTCTTCGCTAAGTGTGTTATCAGCATTACGTTGAACTAAGTCTGGTGCTTTGGCAGTAACTTTATATAAAGTTTTTCCGTCTTTTTCTACTTCTTCAATCTTGTCAACAGCAAGTCGTGTAACCTTGTTGTCGTGAGTGGTCACTCGTAGGTAAAGTGGGGCAACATCAGCTGGTTTTTCTGTAAGCAAACTAGTATCTGTTTCATTACCGTCAGCGTCCACACTCATCAAGCTTGTTTCTTTAATGTTTTTGATTTCAACTTTTTTGAGGTCAAGTCTTAGAGGTTCTTCATTCAGAACTACTTCCTCATCGCCTTCACCACGGTCATAAACCATCTTAGTTTCAATCTTATAATCTTTGTAGTATTGCAAATCTGTCAGGCTAGCTGTTAAGTTGTCAGGTGAAACATTCAAGGTTTTGACAATCTCATTACCTTTTTTCAGAGTTAAGGTGATAGATTTAATGGCTGCCTTACTTGGATTTTCTAGACTGTATTTAACATCTGAAGTACGTTTCAAATCCTTAGGTTCAACTGCAGTGAGGGTCAATACTGGTTTTTCAAAGGTCTTAGTACCACGTTTCAAAATTCGGTCTTGAGGGGCCTCAATGACTTCTTCCGTTACTTTTGGTGCATCCTCAGTCTTAACTCCTTTGATAGTATTAAAGGTCTTAGTGATTTTTTTCTGACCTTCTTTACCTTCTTGAGCTACAACTTCTAAACCGTTTTTCAGTTGAGCATCTTCTTCAATCTTTTCTTCGAATGGAATCTTTTCAAGGCTTTCCTCTACAAGAGTTCCTTCAATTGGTTTTGTACCACGGCTTACCTGTTGGTTTACAGGCTCCTTGGTAACTTCTGTGCTAGTTGAAAGAACTTGGTCAGTTTTGACACCTTCTACCGTTTTATAGGTTGTTTTTGTAACTTGACTTCCTTTTTCACCATTTCGTAGGACAGTTTCTTCGTCTGTATACTTAGTTGGATCCTCAGTCGTTTCAGTTTTGTAGTCTAAATCTGTAGTAAATGTTTCAACAAGGGTTCCCTCAGTTACTTTGTACTCAGGTAATTGATCTTGAACAAGTGCTTGACCTTCCTTGCCTGCCTCTTGGGTTCCTTTAGACTCTACTTTAGCTTCTGGTAGTTCCGGTTGTGTTAGTGCTTGACCTTCCTTACCTGCCTCTTGAGTTCCTTTAGACTCTACGGTAGCTTCTGGCAATTCTGGCTGTGTTAGTGCTTGACCTTCTTTGCCTGCCTCTTGGGTTCCTTTAGACTCTACTGGAGCTTCTGGTAGTTCCGGTTGCGTTAAAGCTTGACCTTCCTTACCTGCCTCTTGAGTTCCTTTAGACTCTACTGGAGCTTCTGGTAATTCCGGTTGCGTTAGGGCTTGACCTTCCTTACCTGCCTCTTGAGTTCCTTTAGACTCTACCATAGCTTCTGGCAATTCTGGCTGTGTTAGGGCTTGACCTTCTTTGCCTGCCTCTTGGGTTCCTTTAGCTACTTGGTGGCTTGGTTCAGTTTGTGGTACTGGAGTTGGGGCAGGTTGCACCTCTTTCTTCGTTCCGACTGCAATGACTTGCGACACAGGATTTTGAACCACTTGGTCTTCAATGACTTCTCTAACTTCTTGACCATTGACCATCGATACTTTAGTTACAAGACGACGCTGACCCTTTACTCCGGCTGTGACGATACGAGTCTTTCCTTCTGCTAGATTCGTATCTGGGTTTGTGACCGTTTCAAAAGGAATCTCCACCAAGTTCTCTTCTTGTCTTGTCTGAGGCTTCTCAGAAACTGGTTTTTCTTCAACAGCAGGAGCAACTGGATTTTGTACTAGAGGTTTCTCGACAACAGTTTCAGGAGTGACAGCAGGTCTTTCTTGAACGACTTCTGTTTTCTCGATTTCATTTGCATTTTGCTTTTCTACTGGTAACTGAGACTTCTCAGCTGAAGCTGGTCTTGATGGATGGAGTTCTGCTTCCTTGAAGTATCCGATGTACTCATAGCCATCAATATGAATAATCCCTTCAGCTAAACCTTCATGTGTAGTGGCCGAAATAGTTTGGTTATAAGAAAGCAATTCTTTATTTTCAAATGCAAATGTCCCGTAAGGCACAAAGGTGCTAGCTCCTAAAGAACCAATCAGAAGAACACCTAGAACCTCTTTGCGACCTTTTTTGGACACCAAAAAGACTGCTAATGAGGCCGTTGCCAAACCAAGACCTGCCAAGGCTAGTTCCTTACTTCCTGTGTATGGAAGTTGTTGACTGTTAGTTGCCTTCTTACGATAAACTACATATAGAATATCATCATCTTGAAATTCTGTAGGAACCTCATGATGAATCAGGGCTTTTTCAGACTCGGTCAATTCCTGCTCCGCCAAATAACGGTAATGAACACTATGAGCACTGCCAACTTCATTGGCTTGAACCTTATCTACTGAAAGGGCACTGGCTCCAAAAAGGAAGGCTCCGATGGCTACAGGACCTACCCCAACAGTTAGCTTACGAATTGAATATTTTGTGATTTTTTCTAGTTGTTGTTTTGTTTTTCTCATTCTCACGACTTTCTAATAGAATCTTGTGGATAGTGCGCACGCGCACCTCCAATTAATTTTGGACGACTAGCCAGCGCCGTTACGTGGGCATGACCAATTTCTCTCAAAAGAGGGCGAATCGGAACCTGAACATGCTTAACATGCATGCCAATTGCAGTGTCTCCGATATCCAATCCAGCATGGGCCTTGATAAATTCAACCTCAACTGGATCCTTCATAAACTTGAAGGCTGCCAACTGACCTGAACCTCCTGCATGAAGGGTAGGAAGGACACTGACGATTTCTAGACCAAACTGCTCTGCCACCTGACGTTCAACGACGAGGGCCCGATTGACATGTTCACAACCTTGAACAGCTAGATGAATTCCTTTTTCCTCTAAGATATCTAGGATGGTCTTCACAATGATTTCTCCAATTTCTTGGCTGGATTCCTTGCCAATCTGACCACCTATCACTTCACTAGAAGAAAGGCCCAAAACAAAGATGGATCCTTGCTTCAAATTGGCCTTTTCCAATACATCTTCTACAATCTGGCTTGTTTCTCTTTGAATGTCTTTTTCCTTCATACTTGATACCTCTTTTGTCACTATCTATCATATCGTTTTTTCTACGTTTTAGCAAGATAGACAACCTGAAAATCTTACTCCAACCTGCATAAAACTCCCAGAATTGACTGGGAGTTAGCTAGTTTCTATTCTATTTATGTATATTTCAACTGTCGTCCCTTTTGAGGGAATAGAATCGATCTTCATTTGGTAATCTTCTCCAAAATGAAGTTTGAGCCGTTGGTCAACATTTTGCAGACCAACTCCCCCACGTTTAAGTTGACTTTGACTACTATCGCCAGCATCTTGGAAGCCAACTCCATCATCTTCAATACGGATGACCAAGCCCGAATCCTGTTTCTGGACAGAAACTCTAATATGTCCTTGACCTTCCTTTTCCTTAATGCCATTGTAAAGAGCATTTTCTACCAAGGGTTGTAACACCAACTTGGGCAAGACTAAATTATCAAAGGCAGGATTTTCATCAATCTCATATTCCAGCTTATCTCCATAGCGTTGTTTCTGGATAAAGAGATACTGGCGGACATGATTGATTTCGTCAGACAGGCAAATCAAATCCTTCCCCTGATTGAGAGCTAAGCGGAAATAGGTCGCCAAAGACTTGGTCACCTGAACCACTCGCTGACTGTCCTGAAATTCAGCCATCCAGATGATAGTATCCAAGGTGTTATAGAGGAAATGCGGATTAATCTGGCTCGATAGGGCTTGAAGTTGGTACTGACGGGTCGTTTCTTCCTGCCTGCGAATAGCTGCCATCAGCTGATCAATCTGATCCAACATGGTATTAAATTGGCGAGTTACTTCTCTCAGTTCATGGGCACCAGTTTCCTTGGCACGAAGATTCTGATTACCAGATGCAATCTCCAGCATGGTATCTCTCAAATCCTTCAAAGGAGCAATCCAGCGCTTAAGACTGAACCACACCAAACAGAGACAAGCAAGAAGAGATGTGACACTAGCCCCAAGCAAGGTCCACAAGAGTTGATTCCGAACCTGGTCTAACTTCTCTAGTGAAGACACGCCAAGCACCGTCCAATCAGTTCCAGCAATCTTTTCTTGACTGACGTAGGATTTGTGATCTGGAGTATAGCCCTGCCCTGTCTCAATATAGGGTTTCATAGCTTCCATTTCGCTAGACGAACTATAAACTGTGTGTTGAGGATGATAAACAAATTCATGGTTTTCATTGATGATAAAGGCAAAGCCCTGCTGACCCAACTGAAGTTGATTAAGATAGGCTTCCAGAGTTTCATAAGAAATATCCAAACGAAGCACACCTAGATTAGCTCCCTTTGCATCAACAAGTTCTTGAGTGACAGAAATGACCCACTGACTATCTGATTTACGAGCTGGTGTCAAAACTGGCTTAGCCCCCTGATGAATGGCCTTTTGGTACCAATCCTCAGCCATCATATCAGAGGAAGTTCTCATTTGCACACTATCATCTGTAGAAATGACCTGACCTGATTTGGTGACCAGTACAACAGTTTTCAAGTCCTGGTCTGCCTTCAAGATAGTCAAAAATAGATCTCGAATTCCCTTAACCTTGTCTTGACTGGGATTCTCAGCATAGGTCAGGACATCTGCCTGCTGGGTCAAACTAGTCGAGGTGGTTTCTAATTTTTTGATATAAGACTGGATAAAGTGGCTAGTCTGGCTGATAGTCGTTTGGCTATTGCCTTCAATGCTAGCCTCAATGGCCGAGGAACTAGATTGATAGTAGAAAGTCCCAACCAGAGCTAGGAGAATGAGAAAGACCAGAAAGATGGAAATAACCATTCTGACTAGGAGAGAAGAACGTTTCATCGACCGTCCCCCTTCTTAAACTGACGAGGTGTCACACCTGCAATCTGCTTAAAACGTTGGGTAAAATAGTTCATATCTTCAAAACCAACCTTCTCTGCGATCTCATAAATCTTCAGATCTGTAGTTAAAAGCAAGAGCTTGGCTTGTTTGACACGTTCTCTCACCAGGTAATCCTGAAAAGGCAGTCCCAACTCTTTCTTAATCAAAGAACTCAGATAAGTCGGACTAAAGCCCAAGTCACTGGCCAAAGATTTTAAACTAAACTGGCTATCAGCCAAATGGGACTGGATTTTCTGAGCCATATTTCCCTCAAACTTATCGGTCAATAAATCTTGTAACTGCTCTTCCTTTTCTTCCTTATCCAACTTTTGCTTGATTTTCCCCAACATTTCCTCAATATCCTGACGAGAAAAGGGCTTGAGCAGGTAGTCATCCACACCGAGTTTGACAGCAGACAAGGCATAATCAAAATCATCGTAACCTGTCAAAAAAACTAGATGCACCTGAGGATAGGTTTCTCGGACCAGACTGGCCAACTGGATGCCATTTAACTGAGGCATGTTGATATCGGTTAAAATGATATCTGGAACCTGCTTTTGTATCAATTCCCAAGCCTGTCTTCCGTTTTCAGCCTGACCGATGATTTCCATATCGTAGGCTGCGACATTGACCAGCTTGGTCAAGCCTTGTCTTACCAGATATTCATCTTCTACGATTAAGATTGTATAGGTCATGCTTCTCTCCTTTGTCACTTACTAGTATCAGTATAGCAAAATTCTCCTCTAACTGCTTAGGAAAGACTTCTTAATCAACATAATCTAGTAAATAAGCATAACCTTTTTCTTCCATTTGGTCTTTGGGAATAAAGCGGATAGAGAGACTATTAATACAGTAGCGCAAGCCACCCTTGTCCTGTGGGCCGTCCGTAAAGACATGGCCAAGGTGAGAATCTCCAACTCGGCTTCTCACTTCCATACGTGTCATATTGTAGGACTTATCTTCCTTGTAGGTGGCGACATCTGGACTGATTGGTTGGGTGAAACTAGGCCAGCCACAACCAGACTCAAACTTATCCTTTGATGAAAAGAGAGGTTCTCCAGTTGCTACATCCACATAGATACCAGATTCAAATTTATCCCAGTAGCGGTTTGAGAAAGCCCGTTCTGTTTGATTTTTCTGGGTGACTGCATACTCCTCAGGTGACAGGGTCTTTTTCAATTCCTCATCACTTGGTTTTGGGTATTTGCTGGCATCGATGACGGGATAGGCTGCCTGATTGACATTGATATGGCAGTAGCCATTTGGATTTTTCTTGAGATAATCTTGGTGATAATCCTCCGCCACTACAAAATTCTTCAAGGTTTCCTTTTCAACTGCTAGAGGTTGATCGTATTTCTTAGCTACCTCATCAAAGACTTGGTTAATCACCTCTAAATCCTTGTCATCTGTGTAATAAACACCGGTACGGTACTGGGTTCCCACATCATTTCCTTGTTTATTTTTGCTGGTTGGATTGATAATGCGGAAATAATGAAGCAGGATTTCCTTGAGGGAAATTTGATTGGCATCATAAGTAACATGAACAGTCTCCGCATGACCTGTTTGGTTAATCAATTCGTACTTGGTTGTTTCCCCTCTACCATTTGCATAGCCTGATACGGCATCTGTCACACCGGGAACGCGTGAGAAGTATTCCTCAACTCCCCAGAAACAACCTCCAGCCAGATAAATTTCGTGCAAGTCTGCATCTTTACTCACTTCTGTTTTTTTCACTGTTTTTACTCCTTGGCTAACTGATGCTTTCTCAATTTGCGAGCTATCTGTCTGCCCTGCATTTCGCATCAATAGAAAATAGAAACCGCTTATAGCTAGGAAAAAGATTCCTGCCAAGACAAACAATTTTACTTTATCATTCATGACCTTTCTCTACCCCATTTCTTTCAATGTTTTTAAAATCATATCCTTATCCATAAAACCAGGTTGCGTTTTGACTAGCTTACCTTCCTTGTCTATAAAGGCTTGAGTTGGGTAAGAGCGAACGCCATAAGTTTCCAAAAGTTTACCTGACGGGTCAATTAAAACTGGGAAATTTTTATAATCCAAGCCCTTGTACCAGTTCTTAAAGTCTGATTCTGCTTGTTCCCCCTTATGTCCAGGAGACACCACTGTCAAGACCACATAGTCGTCTCCAGCATCTTTGGCAATTTCATCCGTATCTGGAAGACTAGCTAGACAGATGGAACACCAAGAAGCCCAGAATTTGAGATAGACTTTCTTGCCCTTGTAATCAGACAAGCGGTAAGTCTTGCCATCTACTCCCGTCAGTTCGAAATCAGCAACTGCCTGACCTTTAGTCGCAGTTTGCGCACTGACTTGTTCTGTTTTGGTTTGCTCCTTCATAGTAGCTTCGTCTGACATATTTTTAGCCGAACAGGCTGCCAAGCAACAGATTGAGCCTACTCCAAGGAGACATGTTTGCCATTTTTTCATTTCTTTTTCCTCTCTATTCAAATAATGTAGTCAAAATGGAAGCATTTCCCAAAAGCACCAAGATTCCCATCACGATAATGAGGAAACCACCTACTTTTTTGAGGGTTCCAAGGTAGGGATGAAGTTTTCGGAAATGTTTCAAAACATAGCTGGAGGCAAGAGCTAGAACCAAGAATGGTAGTGCCAAACCCAGCGTGTAAACCAACATGAGACCAGCTCCCTGCCAAGCACCTGAACCACCTGAAGCCGCCAAGGCTAAAACAGAGCCAAGAACTGGTCCTACACATGGAGTCCAAGCAAAACTAAAGGTCAAGCCCAGTAAAAATGCCTGACTATAGCCCTTACCCTTTTGCACCTGTCTCTTTAATTGTAGCCTTCTTTCCTTGTAGAGTCCCTGAAAATGTAAGACTTCCATCTGGTGTAAGCCCAAGAGAATGATAACGGCACCTGTCACATATTGAAACCAAGAAGCATACAGCAAATTGCCTAAAAAACCAGCTCCATAGCCTAGTAAGATAAAAACAAAGGAAATCCCTATTATAAAAGCTAGAGTTCGCAATAAACTGACAAGTGAGATTGAAAATTTGCCACTAGAAGCCTGAGCACCATCTTTGTCATCCAACAAGACCCCTGCATAAACCGGTAACAAGGGTAAAATACAAGGAGAAAAGAAGGAAAGAATTCCAGCAAGAAAAACACTGATAAAAAAGATAATCGTATCCATTGTCTTCCTCCATTCTTTGGTTCGATAGGACTATTATAGCCCCAAAACTCCAGAAAAAACAGGGACAATGATAGGGAAAAATAGGAATTTAATCAGGTTATACTTCAAATAAATCAAAAAAACATGAGTAAAAGGGTAAGCTATCTTAGTTTTTTGAGCCAACATTTAGTAAATTAAAAAACAGATTCTTCCATCTATCACGGAAAAATCTGTCATTGATTTACTGATTTACAAAAACTCCAACCACGGTTTACGAACCTTATCTTTGCTGGTTCCTCTGTATTTTTTAGTTCTAAGAACCCCATTTTAACCATTATTGGTAATAGTCTTACAACAAGGCCTCAAACTCAGCAACGGTCATTCCCAATTGCTGGCTGGCAACCTCAGGTGTTAGAAGACCTTGGCGAACTAGATTTACTAAACCTACTTTTAACCCCTCTTTGATTCCCTCTGCACGGCCACGTTCTAAGCCTTTTTCTTCAGCTTGCTCCAAGGCATAGTCATGAGCCAATAATGCTTGTTCTTCTCGCATACGTAGTTGACTAAACATTTTCCTGTCCTCCTCGGACCAGCTCTTGTAGTCCAGCAGTTGGTCTGCTTGGCTGATGGCTCGCTCAGGTTGTTGGGTAAAGGGCTTGTTACCAAAAAACTCCAACCACGGCTTGCGAACCTTGTCTTTGCTGGTTTCTCTGTATTTTTTTAATTCCAAGAATGCCATCTTGACCAGATGGTTTTCTTGACCGTTATTTGTTATGGTTAAGACCTCACCTGTCGTGTCCTCTCGCATACTAAAGCTATGAAAAGCTTGATCATCTTGAAAGTAGTTACTATCTACAATTGCGATAGCGTATACTGGTGCGATGTGTTTATAACTCTGGTGAGTATTGCCTTCTTGCTGGCGAATTTTTTCAAGATTTTGATTGACCTGACTACACAGGTAAGCCCACAGGCGATTGATGAAAAAATTCTGATGATGCACCTGAATCTCAATAATTACTTGTGTCCCATTGTCCAACTCCGCTAAGACGTCTATACTGGTATAGAAATCCTGCGCCGAGTACGACAGGGTAGGCAAGACATGAATATTGCTTCCCTCCAAAATCGTTACAGTTTTTGCAGGTAAATCCAACATATCGCGAATAAATTGACAAGTGATTTCTGGATTGCTAAAAATCTTCTTAGCAACCAAATCGTTGGTCGGGCTGATGCCCGGATGTCTGAGAATCATTCTTTCTCTCCTTTCATTATAACACATTTTTTAATCTAGGATTACTAGATTCACTGACTCTATCTATTTATTCGGAAAAGAAAGGATAAATGAAATAGTAAATAAAAAAATAAGAACAGCGGATAAGCAATAAATGTTAAGCTTATCTATCCTTCTTACTTATCTGGTAATAAATGAGGTCCGCAAGATAGCCCTTTCTCTCCACCCCATTTGCAACAGTTTTTAGATAGGACATTCCAGCCTTCTCCATGACACGACCTGAAGCTGGATTGAGACTGACATAACGTGCCTTGACTTCTTGAAAACCTGCTTGAGTAAAACAAAAGTCCAAAACAGCTTTCAAGGCCTCTGTCATAATCCCATGTCCCCAGTAAGCCTTGCCTAGCACATAGCCAATTTCACAAGAAGAATCGTTCTCATCTATTGCAACGATACTGATATCTCCTATCACCTGCTCTGGCTTTTCTTTGAGACAAATGGCCCATTTGTAATAGTTGGGATTTGTATAGGAGGTAACCCAATTACGAATGGAGTTTCGAGTCACCTCGACATCAGGATGAGGATCCCAGGTGACGTAGGTTAGATTCTCAGCAGATGAAGCCCAATTCTGAAACATGGCTTCTGCATCACTTTCCACAAATCTTCGCAAGATTAAACGATCTGTCTGTAACGTTTGCGTACCGATTGATTTCATGACACTACCTCGCTTTCTGATAGATGATTCTCTGCCTAACCTCAATTTAAATTTACTTTGCTTTTGAATTTCAAGGTAATAAGCAAAAAAGGTCCACCGGACCTTCCTCGCTTTCTTATTTCTAAACTCAGGGTAAAAAGGTCCCCCGGACCTTTTTACTCCCAAAAGTTATCGAATACGGTGATTGGTAGGTGGCGTTTATGTTGGCCTTTGTGCCACCAGTTTTCGATTCTTGCTTGGGCTTCTGGGCTGATTGTTTTGCCTTCTAGGTAGTCGTCAATCTCTTCATAAGTGACTCCAAGTGCGACTTCGTCAGCTAGACCTGGTTTATCTTCTTCTAGGTCTGCTGTTGGGATTTTTTCATAAAGGGCTGGGTCTGCACCAAGTTCCTGCAAGAGTTGTTTTCCTTGGCGTTTATTGAGGCGGTAAAGAGGGAGAATATCCGCACCACCGTCACCAAACTTGGTAAAGAAACCTGTGATATTTTCCGCGGCGTGGTCTGTTCCAATGACCGATCCGCTATGGGAACCAGCAAGGGCATACTGAGCAATCATACGGCAACGAGCCTTGATATTTCCCTTGTTGAAGTCTGAAACAGGGCTTCCTGTCGCTTCAACTGCAGCTGTCATGGCGTCAGCTGATTCCTTGATATTCACAACCAAGCTGATATCTGGTTGGATGAAAGCAAGAGCTTTTTGAGCATCTGCTTCATCGGCTTGTACTCCGTATGGCAGACGGACAGCGATAAATTTGTAGCTATCATCCCCTGTCTCTGCTCGCAGTTCTTCCATGGCCAGTTGAGCCAATCGTCCTGCTAAGGTTGAGTCTTGTCCTCCAGAAATCCCTAGTACAAAAGTTTTAAGGAAGGGATGTTTTTTCAGATATCTTTTTAAGAAATCAATCGAACGACGAATTTCTTCCTGGGCATCAATCACGGGTTTGACACCCAGTTCTTGGATAATCGTTTCTTGCAAACTCATTCTTCTTCTCCTTCACCAAGAGCTTCCTTGCGCATTTTGTCAATCAAGTCCATCTTGTCTTGCCATACATCACGCGCCAAATCCACTGGATAATGCTGAGGATTGAGCACGCGCTTGTACTCATCCCAAAGCTTGTCAAATTCCTTACGGGCATAAGCCTGAATCTCAGTTAAGCTAGGCAGGTTGTAAATCAATTTTCCGTCTTTGAAGATATCCACCAAGAGAGGCACGGCATCAAAATTACGAACGGTCTTCTTGATGTAGGTATAAGTCGGATGGAACATCTTGATTTCTGTCATGTCGCTTACATCTACGCCATCATAAGTGATATAATCGCCTTCTGACTTGCCTTTTTCACGACTGGTAATACGCCACACCTGCTTCTTACCTGGCGTAGACACTTTTTCAGCATTATTTGACAGCTTAATAGTATTGCGCATCTGGCCATTTTCATCTTCGATTGCAACAATCTTGTAAACTGCCCCAAGAGCTGGCTGGTCATAAGCTGTAATCAGCTTGGTACCCACGCCCCAGACATCAATCTTGGCCTTTTGCATCTTGAGGTTGAGGATGGTATTTTCGTCCAAATCATTTGAAGCATAAATCTTAGCCTCTGTAAATCCAGCCTCGTCCAGTTGCTGACGGACTTTCTTGGAAATGTAAGCAATATCCCCAGAGTCAATCCGCACACCCATAAAGTTAATCTGGTCACCCAGTTCACGCGCCACCTGAATGGCAGCTGGAACTCCAATGCGAAGGGTATCATAGGTATCCACAAGAAAGACGCAATTTTTGTGGGTCGCAGCATAAGCCTTGAAAGCTTCATAGTCATTTCCATAAACCTGAACCAAAGCATGGGCATGGGTTCCCAAAACAGGAATGTCAAAGAGTTTACCAGCGCGCACGTTGCTGGTTCCATTGGCTCCACCAATCACCGCTGCGCGTGTTCCCCAGATAGCCGCATCCATTTCTTGAGCCCGACGTGTCCCAAACTCCATCAAGGGTTCATCTTCGATGACCGAACGAATACGAGCTGCCTTAGTCGCCACCAAGGTCTGGTAGTTGACGATGTTCAAAAGAGCCGTTTCGACCAACTGACATTGGGCTAGAGGACCTTCCACCTGCACAATCGGTTCATTGGCAAAAACCAAATCCCCTTCTTGGGCAGAACGAACGGTCAACTCCAACTGGAAATTGCGAAGGTAATCCAAGAATGCTCCATGATAGCCTAGAGACTCCAAATAGGCAATATCACTATCTGAAAAACGCAAGTCTTCAAGATAATTCACAATTCTTTCCAAACCTGCAAAAACCGCATAGCCATTCTTAAAAGGCTGTTGGCGGAAATAAACCTCAAAGACCGCCTTTTTATTGTGAATTCCTTGGTCAAAGTAAACCTGCATCATGTTAATCTGGTACAAGTCCGTGTGCAATGTCAAACTATCATCTGGATACATACTTTTCCTACTTCCTTAGCTAGAAACCCATGAAAATTTTCAAGAACTTTCATGTATTCCAATAAATTAGTACTATTATATCACATTTTATCTGGATTGAGAAAAGAGTAACAAGCTATTCTCCACTCTCCAGTTCATCCATGTCTTGCTCAAATTTTTTCTGAGCCCATTCGCCATAGCTCTTAAGACCAAGATTGCCAATAAAGACCCAGGGAAGATAAATAACATAAGTAATTGCCCAAGCAGATAGGTATTTAACGTTCAAAGGATTGTGCTGATAAACTTCTATGTTGAATTGATAATTCTGTAACATCAAAAGAGCCGTAATAGCCAAGGTTAAGAAAAAACAACCCAAAATCGTAAAATGAAAACGACTATAGTAGGTTACTCCCAGATAACGGGCACGATTGAAAAAGAAGAAAATTCCTACTATCAGAGTATACACTAGAAAATTCGGATTAAAAAGAGATGGAGATAACACTGCTACTAAATAGCTTAGAAGTACAAGCCCAATAAAGAGTGAAAAAGACTCTGCCCCAGCTTTATTGATTAGTTGTTCTTCTCTTTCGTCAAGTAATTGATAATGAATGAATTTATTTACCATCTTCTTCCTCCCAAAATAGTTGGTCTAGGGTTTTTCCTAAACATCTGCAAATAGACTGGCAAAGCGAGAGACTGGGATTGTATTTTCCCGCCTCTATCAAACCAATAGTCTGGCGCGTCACCCCCACAGCCTCTGCCAGTTGACCTTGAGTTAAATCAAGCTCTACACGAGCTAATTTCAATTTTAAATTTTTAGCCACCTGCGTCCTCCTTATAGTTTTAATACTCATCTACTCTTAAAAAATCCAAAACCAACACAAGCTGTCAGCTATTTATTATAACCTCATTAATTAGCACTCCAATATTATCTTCAGCCTAAAATCAGTATGTTGGATTGTTTGAAATAAACTTCCTAGTTTGCTATTTGATTTTTTGTTTAGTATTAGCTTTAGTAGGGTCTTTTAAACGAGTTTTGATTGCTTATATTTCTTATTTAGTTGATTTCATATCACTATTATATAATGCTTTTGGAAATGAGTCTAGCATAAGACAAAAACGTGTACACAACAAGAGCAGGAGCATACCAAGATGACTGATTTTTTGCTGGATTTTAAGTCTGTAAAATAATACTAAATGAAACTAAAATGAATACTTCTTGCTTTTCTTGAGAGTGAAAAAGTACAATAAAATGATTGTAGTGATTACCACAAGATACTGACTAATAGACATCGTATTTGAAGCAACAAATACAGGTAAGGAATAAAAAGGAAGAAGTTCAATTGCTTTGATAAACAAATCATTACTAGTATTCATCATAATCGTATTTAATATATTAGGGACAAAGAGTAGTAAAGCTACTAAAATACCAAATACCAAGCCACTTTTCAATTTGTATAAATAGAAAATGTAAGATAATAGAAAATAAAATAGGACTAACAAAATTGTATTGACTACAATGACTGCTATAAAATCTAATCCTAAATCACCTGGAACACCCAATTTACTTACGATGACTAGTAGCACAATGCCATTCAAAGCATAAATAATGGAAACTGAGATGGCATATAGAAAATTAGACAAGACATAAATCATCCGATTTTTCTGTTGATTATAAAACAAACTTACCGTATTGTGGGAAAAATCTCTACTAATGACTCGGTTAGCATGTATAACAGCCATTAACATACCGAGCATAGCATAAAAGTTTGAAATATGCTTAATACCAAGCGATGTCCCTTGAGTATTTAGAATAAAGAATGTAACCAATATCGGCGGTATAAACGAGATAAGCAAACCGAGATATATTACGCCTGATGAATATAAATCTCTTATATTTTCCTTAAGAAAATTCAATTTATTTAATTTCATGATTATAACCTTCCTTTATTTTGAACGATTTAGATAAATATCTTTAAGCGTTTCTTTTTTAGTTTCAAAATCAACTACTTTAATAGAGTTTTCGTTAAAAAATTTAAAAAGCTCACTACTTTGAATATTCCCAGACATAGTAATTCTCAGTCCCTCTTCCTGAACAATATCCCCAAATTCTTGTTTGGTAATGAAAATGTCTCTATCTGTAGCTGATGAAAAAGCTATCTCAAACAAGCAATTATGACTATCTTTTCCTACTTTTTGAAATGTCAAAAGCCCGTTCTCCAAGAAAAGAACCCTCTCACAAATTTCTTCAATATCTTCTAATTTATGACTCGATATTAAAATTCCAACATTTTCATGTAAAGCTAAATTTTTTAGAACCGCTAAAACTATTTGTGATGATTCAATATCTAAACCATTAGTCGGTTCATCTAAAATCAATATATCAGGTTCCGTAACAAGAGTTAGAAGCAAAGCTAATTTTTGTTTTGTACCCAAAGAATAGGTCTTTACTTTTTTATTAATAGACTGAGTCGAATCTAACTCTTGGATCAAACTTCCAAATCTTTCTTGATTGTAGTCAACACCATATAAGTTTGACAAATATTTTAAATTCTCTAAACCTGTTTTAGATAAAAATAATTTTGGTTCTTCGATTAAATACCCAACATTATCACTACTTATAATATTCCCTGAAGTCGGTTGATTATTCTGAACAAGAATTTTCATCAACGTACTCTTACCAACTCCGTTTCTCCCTACTAGACCAACAATTTCACCCTTGTTAAGTGCGAAATTTATATCTTTGAGAATGGTTGAATGACCATAATGCTTACTTACATTTATAACTTCCATTTTTTATTCCTCCATTAATATTCTTGGTTTTCTCTTTGATTCTCATTAATTTTAAAAAGTTGCGCCTCTTTTTAACAACATTATATCATATATCTAACTCAATGCAATATATAAATGTCATTTTGTAAAATTTTATTAACAAAAAACTCTCTACCATAAAAAATAGAGAGTGTTAAGTTTAAATATAGGGTTTCAAAATATCGACGACATCACTTCTTTTCTTAACCTGATAAGACTTGATTCCCAATTTCTCAGCTGCAATTGTATTGTCCTCAATATCACCTAGAAAGACACAATGTGTAGGATTTAACTGGTATTTATCGAGAATCTACTTCATACTTATGTCAAGCCCCCCTCTTTGATTTATGCTTTCATATTCTCCTTACAAATCCTTTTGGTAATAATATCTTTGCCCAATGTAGGGATAGTCTTGTAACCTAAAGACTTCCTTGTAGCCATGCCTTTTATAAAAATCAGGAGCTTGAAACTGGTAGGTATTGACAAAAGCAAAACGACAGTTTCGATTCTTAGCTTCAGTTTCTGCTTGCTGCAATAGCTTTGAACCGATTCCTTGCCTTCTCAGTTCCTCTTTTACAAATAAATACTCGATTTCTAGCCAATTTCCAAAAGTCTCTGCTATCAAACCTGCCAGGAGATTGCCCTTTTCATCTTCGACATAAAGATTAAGTGGCTCACTTTCAGCCTCTTCTCTTTTGGAACGATTATAAGCACGAATCAGATTCCCAATTTCTTGCGCCTTCTGGGAATCCTCATTTTCCAATTTAAAGTACATCTAAACCTCCTTGAAAACTGATACAGCTTGATTATAAATTTATTACAAGGATTTAGAAGTTGCGGTGCACTATTCTAGATTCAATATACTATACCTCTTCCTCCCTACTCACCTGAGTACAATCCTATTTAAAAAACATGGGCTCATATCAAAAAGCACCTCAAAAAGGTATTACCAAGTTGCAATACTTTTTTTGAGGCTCTTTTGTCTTGTTATTTTTTCAATTGACTATAAAATCTCCAATTTAATTGCTCGTCATTTTGTAAAGAGACTAAGAGGAACTGTATTAAACGAATTATAATCTGTATAAATAACCTTAATGTTCCATTATTAGATGTACACCGTAAAATACCTGCATAACAAATATAAAATATTAATCGTTATGCAGGAAACCTATCTATCCAATCAAGTAAGAAATAATCAGTAGGATATGTTCCAAAACTTCAAATCGCTTGTATATCAAATATCATGAGACGCTTACAAAAGTTTAAATAACATAATTTTTAACTATATTTTCAGCTACAATATTCCTCTGCTAATCTTACACATTATATTTAATCTTCTTTTCTTCGACCTACATATAGGCTCAATAGAATACCGCTACCTAAAAGAACAGATATATAATCAGATTGACTTCCAGTTTCTGGTAATTTTTCCCCATGGTTTTCTTTAACTGGAGTTGCTACTACTGGGTTAGCATTTACTGGAGTTGCTGGTTGACCCGGTGTTGGTACTACTGGTGGTTCTGGTTTAACCGGTACTTCTGGTGTTGGAACAACTGGAGTTGGAACAACTGGAGTTGGAACAACTGGAGTTGGTTGTACTGGCACATTTGGTGTTGGTTGCGCTGGTACTGTTGGAATATCTAATTTTGGTACCTCTTGTACTTCTGGCATTCCTGGTACTCCACCATTGAATTCTGGTAATTCGTGATTTTCAGGCATTCCTGGTACTCCACCATTGAATTCTGGTAATTCGTGATTTTCAGGCATTCCTGGTACTCCACCATTGAATTCTGGCAATTCATGAACTTCTGGCATTCCTGGCACACCACCGTTGAATTCTGGCAATTCATGAACTGGTGGTTCTGGCATTGCAAATGTTGGTCCTTCTGGCACATTTGGTGTTGGAGGAACTGGTTTGTCATTTGATGGTGTTACTGGTTTGTCTTGGCATCCACATTTATCATCTTTGCCATCCTTACCGTCTTTGCCATCACGTCCATCACGACCATCTTTACCGTCTTTAACAACTATTTTTGTCACAGTTCCGTCAGAATTGATGATTGTGATTGTATGACTACCATCTCCATTATCTTCAACAGAAACTTTTGGTGATTTACCATCTTTACCGTCTTTAATCACCATTTCTGTCTTACTTCCATCAGGATTAATAATTGTAACAACGTGAGTTCCATCGTTATTATTTTTAACAGTTACAGTTGGTGAAACGCCATCTTTGCCATCTTTGATAATAGATTTGTATTCACGACCATCAGAATCAACGATTGTTAAGGTGTGAGTTCCGTCTCCGTTATCAACGATGTTCGCTTTTGGTGATTTACCATCAAAGATTGTAGTTGTCGTTTCTTTACCATCAGTTCCTGTCACCTTAATAGTGTGTGAACCATTGTTGTTATCAATCACTTCAAGTTTTGGTGCTTTACCATCACGAACTGTAGTTGTTGTAGTTGTACCGTCTGAGTTCACAACTGTGATAGTGTGAGTTCCATATCCGTTAGCCACAACCTTAGCAGTTGGTGATTTACCGTCACGAACTGTAGTTTCAGAAACAGTACCATTACCGTTTTCTACACGAATTGTGTAAGTACCATCATGGTTATCAGTAACAGTGGCTACTGGTGATTTACCATCTTTAACAATGGTTTCAGTAGTTGTTCCATCTCCATTTAAAACTGAAATCTTATGTGTTCCATTTTGTTCATCAGTTATAGTAACTTTTGGTGATTTACCATCACGAACTGTAGTTTCAGTTGTCACACCTTCTGGATTTGTAATAACGATTGTATGACTTCCGTCTCCATTATCACGAACTGATGCGGTTGGAGTACGTCCGTCAACACCGTCACGTCCATTTTTCACAACAAATTCATTCTTAGTTCCATCTGGGTTTGTAATAGTTACTGTGTGGCTTCCGTCTGGATTTTCTCTTGTTGTAGCTGAAGCAGCTTTACCATCTTTACCATCTTTGATAATAGCATTTGTAATATTACCTTCTCCATCTATCACTTTAACAGTGTGAGTTCCATCGTTATTATCTGTTACTTCAACTTTTGGAGTCTTACCGTCTTTACCGTTTTTAACAACTGTTTCTTTTGTTGTTCCTTCTGGATTTGTTACAGTGATTGTATGACTTCCATCTGGATTATCTGTTGTTGTAATAGTAGCAGTTTTACCGTCTTTGCCATCTTTGACTTTAGTAGTTGATTCAGAGCCATCTCCATTGCGTACTGTAATAGAGTATGTGCCATCTCCATTATCTGTCATCGTTACAACTGGTGATTTACCATCTGCTCCGTTTGCTCCTGTTTCACCTTTATCACCTTTTGTAATTTTAGGAACCACAGTTGCTGTAACTAATGGACTAGTAGCTTTATTTGGTTCAGTTTGTGTTACAAAAATATTATCACCTTTCACCACGGCTTTGTCTAAAGTAACTGACCATGTTCCCTCCGAAACTGTAGCTGTTTTAACGGTACTATCTGGAAGGGTAACACTAATAGTAGAATCTGTTATCCCTGTTCCTGTAATCGTTGTAACACCTTCGATAATGGCATCTACCATCGCTTCCTTGGATACAACTAATCCCGATTGAGGAACAACAGTGGCACTGATGTCATTACTAATCGTTTTGTTTACTTCTTTTTGTCGAGCAGAAATACTTTGTCCTTTTACAAGAGGTGCTGGCGTATCTACCATCCATGTTCCATCCTCTACCACTAAAGCTGTTTTCTCAACTCCATCTGGAAGCGTAACGGTAACCGTAGCTCCTGCAACACCGCTTCCTTTAATTACATTAGAACCTTCTTTCGCATCTGTAATAATAGGAATCTTAGAAATAACTTCTACTACATTCAAGACAAAGGTTTCTCTAGCTTCACCACTACCTAATAGATCATCATTTCGCGCAATAAAAGTAAAAGTTATAGTACCCGTTCGCGTAGGAGTCCCACTAATGGTGTGTGTGCTGGCGTCATAGGTCAATCCATAAAACATCTTTAAGAATGCATCAATGTACGATTCCTCCATACCTCTTTCACTAGCATGATTAATATATCCACTACTGCCAAAAGAATCAAGTAATGCATCACTACCGTAAATCTTTGCATGATCATTTAGTTCTATCGTTGAGGGTTCCATAGGAGTCCCTACTTGGATGGTTTGATGATTGTGGGGAATCCTAATAGTAGCTGGAAGTGGATCTACCTGAATAGTCACTGTAGCTTTTCTTTCATTACCACGTATACCACTTGGGTTAGCAACCATTGTAATTGTAAAGGTTCCAGCTTGAGTAGGCGTTCCTTCAATCACCTTCTTATCGCTATTGTAAATAATCCCCTGAGGAAGAGTCCCGCTTTCTACACTAACCTCTATCCCATCTGGTACACTCACCGCCACTGGAGCAATCGCTGACATAACAGTCGTATGTCGTTCCTGATTATCCATAAAGTTAAATTCCTTAGCAGTCACCGTCAATGGAATCGTTAATTCATTTCTAACACCACCAGCAACTCCTGTGAAATTTTTGTCTAAGAATGTTGACAAATAGATTCTGTGATTCCCAACGACTGTAGGTATTCCCGTAATCTTACCTGTTGACGCATCATAGCTTAAGCCAATATCAGATAGAGAACCAAAATAACTATAGTCACGTTCCTTCACCAGTACATTTAGTTGTAAGGTAGAATGTGGTTCCTTGGTGACTGTAATAGTCGGAATAGAATCCTCGGCTGTTACTTCAACAGATGACCTATCTGCCTCTAAAATCGGTGTTAACGGTTCTACACGAAGAGTTACCTGCCTTCTTGTCACTTGACCTCCAAGTGCCTGTGGCATAACCGCCCGAATATTAAATTCATAGGTACCTACCCCTTCTGTTGGACTTCCTATAATTTGATGATTGGATGCATCATATCTCACTCCAGACGGAGCATTCTCTAAATCAATTGTTGCACGTTCATCAAAATCCGATACCGTAATTGGAATCATCTCTTTATCTGCAGCAAATGTCTGGTTTTCATTGTTAATACTAAGAGCTGATGTTATAGGAGTAACTTCAATATAAATTGTCTTCCAAATAGTTCTGCGAACGTTGCTATCTGCATAGTTATACGGCATTTCGGTCTGAACTAAAATTTGATAAACATATCCCTCGTAGGACATTGCACTTGGAATTCCTGTAATAGTTCCTGTATGTGTCGACTCATCATACGAATAACTCAAACCAGCTGGTAAAGAATTTGAATCGACTGTCAGTTTTGAATGCGAATCATGCTTGATTGTAATAGGTAGAATCTCTGTTCCAATCGATGCTGGGAGACGTGTTTCATTAGAAGTATAAGCATCTGTTGCTTGAGTTCCTGATCCGATTGTCAAGCTCGGACTTAGCCCTGTTACGTTAATGGTATAGGTAGTAGTTGTAGTACGAACAAGCCCATTTGAACCTCTTCTACTAATTGTTGCAGTGAGCTCATAGCGACCAACTGCAGTCGGTATCCCTGTAATTTTAGTCCCATCATTACTAATTTTTAGACCAGAATTAGAAAAATTATAGGAATCATTCGCACGATAAGTTACCACTGCATCGTCAGGTACCTCTTGCAATCCAAGAGCAGATACCTTGGATAAGACCGAAACTTCTGTGTTTTCTGGAGGAACGACAAATTCCTTCGGCTTCACAGTTAGACGCACAACAGTCGACTTAACAACATCTCCCTTAACAGCAAGTACTGGAACTTCATACTGCCCTTCATAAAGACCTTTCCCTATAATTTTATTATCAACAAATCGTGTCCCTTTTGGAAGTTTTGTCTTATCAACTTTAATGGTCACACCTTCACTTGGAGTCGTTGTGATGACCATTTCTTTCCAATCTTCACCCTCGGAAATTGTTTGATCTGTATTAGTAACATTAACCGCTAAATCGTCTACTATATTAGATTCTATCACATAATAAAAATCGGTAAAGGTTTCATGTTTTTTCCCTTCGTCATCTGTAAATGTCACATAAACACGCGCCTTTTGTTGTGACGACGTGTGCTTCAAACCGTAAATAGAAATAGTAGAGTCATTAGGGTTCCCTTCAAAAAAGGCATAACCGCCACTTGATTCCACACGAATTCCTGTTATTTTGGAGTTGTTTTCCATAGAAACTGGAATAGGGGTTGGAACTGTTCCCTCATGCCAATGCTGGTTTGGAATCGGATTAATAGCGTCTACTATCTCAAACTCAAATGTCCGCGGAGCACCAGTCTGATAGTGACCATCATAGGCATTCACTGAAAAAGAATATTTTCCCTTCGCAACTTTAATACCTGATTTTTTGACAACATAGGCTTCTGTCGGATGTCCTTCCGTAACCTTTCCAGGAACTGCCCTCAACTCAACCCCTGCTGGAAAACTATCTGCTTTTATATAGGCATTATCTTTATTGAGAGTTACTTTTCCTAAGATTTGTTCTTCATCAGAAATCGGAAGCGTAACCTTATCAGTAGATTTATCTACATACTCTTCATTAGGTTCAAAAAGAGCATCTGCATTGGTTAACGCATAAGTACGATTATCTGAAGCGTTGGAGTCTGAGCGTTCACTAGAAATAGAATTTTCATAAGTTGTAAAATTCAATGTAATCGTTTTGACTAAGTTCAAGCTATCAGTCATTTGAAATTTCACTGAATAGTTACCTGCTGTTTTAGGCAATTTCGTAAATTGAAGATAATATGGAGTTTTATCCAAGATACCATACATGTTATCTTTCAACAATCCACTTGACAAATCATACCCTGGCATTGTTTGGAAATCTACAGTATTACTGTAAACTCCCTTATCTGGAGCCTTGTCTTTCCTTAAGTCCACCAACTTAACTTCTACTCCATCTGAAGCGGATAACAACCGAAAATCTGTAATAGATAATCCTTGTTTATTATTATTAGCATAATCTGTAGAACGATCCATTAGAGCAAAGATTGGAATCATGGCATAATAACGTTTCGTATCTGCGGTAGCATTTTCAACAGTTTGATTACTAGAATCCATAAAATAACCAAAGGGAGTCGTTGGCATTCTGATTCCATCAATCGTGATGTCTATTTTTGGTCCAGAAGAATCTTTATATAGATCATTCAAATTACTTACTCCTTTATAAATAACCGGAGAAGTTCGAGAAGGATCTGTTATGCTACCATCATATGTAAACTCAGTCCTATCATCTCTATTATTGGGAAAATAAGACAAAGGATTGTCTCTCCCTGAAGTTGCTAACACCATAAATCCAAAGTGAGTTGTTGTCGTAATATTTATAAATCCAGCTACTTTCACTTCAGGATGTGAACGGGATTGGAATCCAACTTCATATTTTCCTCCTATTTCTCTTGTTGGCGTAAGGGTAGCAGTTAACCAGCCACCTTCCAAGTCTAAATTAAAGCCTAAATCCTTTGCCCCTTGGGTCATTTCCAAGTCAGAAGCGTCAATGTTTGAAAAACCAACTTTATACTTTATTTCATAAGTATGCTGAGCATTTCCAGCAAGAGTAATACTTTCTTCACCTAATTTGCCCGGAGTTATCTTTTCTAGTGTTAAGTATGGTTGCCCAGTAACGGCAGGGGAAGGATACTCTACTTTCCTCTTTTGCCTCACCTTTCCCTTATCAGAGTTATGGAGTTTAAAAATAACCTTTACAGGAACCCCTTCTGATAAGGTGATAGTTTGATGGCTTGTTGCATTATCAGAGATACTCCATCCCTTGAGGGATTCATTTCCATCAATGGAAGCTTGAACAGTCACTTCCTTTTTCACAACTGCTTCAAAGGTAGAAACCGTTTCTTCCTTGTCCTCACTATCTAGGACAAGCCCCGTCTTTTCATCAACGTATTCAACTGTATACTTAAGCGTGACAGTACGGTCTGTAGCTTCTGATTTCCCAAATCCCTCTACTTCGTAGACAAAAACATTGTCCTCCCCTTCAACAATTTCTTTTGTAAAGGTTGTTGGATTACCATCTGGAACATAGTAACTTTCTAATTGACTATCATTTGCTAGCTCTCCACCAATTTCTGTAACGATAACTTTTGCTTTTGCTTCAGTAGTTTCTACCGTCTTCGTCTTCGTTACCTCATGAACTACTTGATGAGATTTGCGATCTACATAGCGTACTTTATAGACAATACTTACTGCTCTTTTAGGAGTTGTAAGTTCTTCACTTGCTCTTATTCCTGTTTCTACCCCTGAAGCAGCTGTTTCAGTCGCATTTTCTTCTGGATGAGACGATGTAACAATAAGATGATTTGTTTCAATATCTCGGGTACTTGATTCACTACTCTCCGCCCTATCCAATGGCTTCAAATCAGGAATAGAAGCACTTTCTTCTGCTTGTACAGGAGACATCAGTACCCCCATTAAAACAGCCGGACCCACTAATCCAATCAAAGCCGAATTAGCTCCATATGCCTTATACTTACGGATTGAAAAGATTTCCTTATGTTCTTTTTTCACTACTAGTTCTCCTTTTCTATTTTTTCTACTTTAATACAATTTGATTTATTAAGGCGCGGGAGAAAGATAACCTGTTTTGAATTCTCACAAACATCTTCTGTTCGAGTAATATCTATTTCTATTTGTTCTTTTATTCGAGCAAAGTCCTCGGTCTCCGAGTTTTCAAAAGCATCTTTATATCGTCTCAAAGTGTCTTGCAATTCTTTAGATAACTCCTCTTTCTGCGCAACAACTCTATTTTTGATTCCGTTTAAAATTTCCATCGATTGATGAAAACGTGCAAATTCATCTGATATTGTTTTATTAGCATTATATAGCAACTCCGTTGCTTCTTGCTTAGCCTCTTCCACTAAACGTTTTGACAATTGTTTCGCATCAATAATAACCTCAGAAATAAGCTCCTCTTGAGAGCGAAATCCATGTAGTTGAACATTCAACTCTTCAATCATTTGTGCTTTCCCTTCAAGTTCTTGTTTGAGGCGTTCTTTATCCCCCTCTAAACTGCTAATCACATCATCAACTTCCTTTTTGTTATATCCAAAAAGACTTCTTCTTATATTCACCATATTTATTTCCTCTTTTGCAACGCCTGATACATAGTCGGATTTACCACATTTGTATTTCTTTATTCTACTTCACCAAACCATCATTATTATCAACTTGAAGTCCAAGTGATTTTTCATCATTGTTCCTTTCCTCAACTTTCATTTAACTAAAATATCTATGTAGAAAAAACATATAAAATTTATAACATTACATGGTTTCTAACTTATTTTCCGTATGCTATTTTAACAACTATACATTTTTACCTCTTCCTCCCTACTCACCTGAGTACAATCCCATTGAGAAAACATGGGCTCAATCAAAAAGCGCCTCAAAAAATATTACCAAGTTGCAATACATTTTACGAGACTATTTTATTCTCTTCTTGTTTCAATTGACCATGCTCTTTACTTTAGTTACACAAAGTCTCATATTAATTCTATTACCCCCCCCCCCCGAAATTGTCAATGATTTTTATGTTAAGTTTTTATTACATTTTCTTTACGTAGCACCTGTTTTCCTAAGAGATTAAACCTGACAGCTCAAAAATAATACTGATATAATACAGCGTACTATCCTAGATCCAAGCCGCTATATTTTTAAACAAAGAAAAACCCACCAACCTAAGCTGATGAGTTTCAAATCTATTTTCTAAATTTCCACTGGCTGTAAATCCCGAAACCAATAATCCAGATAGCTGAGCCGATTGCTCCTACAAATGTAGACTCTTGTAAAAAGAGGGTTACAAAGACAAAGACAAAGAAGAGCATGGTTAAAGGATTTAGGAAACGATAATGGGGCATGAGGTAGCCATCCGCCATAAAGTCTGGTGACTTGCGATATTTAAGGTGAGCAACCATGATCAAGATATAAATGGCGATATAGACACCTGATGACGATGCCGTAATCAAGGCAAAGGCATCGGAAACACCTGGCAATACGTTGATAAAGGCTGCTAGGGCAATCAAAACCGCTGAGGCAATGATGGCATTTTGTGGCACATTATGGCGAGAAAGGGTATCCGCCTTGATTGCTTTTAGGAATGGATTTGGCGAATCATGGGCAATCTGGTACAAATGACGACCTGTTGAGTAGAGGGTCGAGTTAAGGGCAGATGCTGCTGATGTCAAAACGACGAAGTTAATCAAGGCTGCCGCCCACTTGATACCGGCCAATTCAAATACTGTTACAAAAGGTGAATCAGCAGAAGCAAGCTCACGCCAAGGAATGATAGCCATAATGGCTAAGAGGGCACCACCGTAGAAAAAGGCGATACGCAAAGGAATTTCCTTAACGGCTTTTGGCAAGACCTGACGTGGATTTTTTGTTTCTGAAGTTGTGACCCCGATAAACTCAATCATAAGGTAGGCAAAGAAAACCATCTGGAAGGCCATGACAAAGTTAACTCCACCATTTGGGAAGAGGGAGAAATTGTCAGTAATATTTGCTAAACTTGCTACTCCATGAGGTGTCTTAAAGCCTGTCAAGACCATAAAGACTCCTGTGGCAATCATAGCTAAAATAGCCACAATCTTGACCATAGCAAACCAAAACTCAACTTCCCCAAAGAGCTTAACTGCAATCAGATTGACCAAGGCTAGAATGGTCAAAAATCCAATCTCAATCATCCAACTTGGCCAGCTAGGGAACCAAAACTGAACGTAGTGAGAGATAGCTGTGATTTCCGCCATACCGATAAAGACAACGGATAGCCAGTAAGACCAAACTGAGAAATAACCCCAGCCCTTACCCAAATGACGCGTGATAAAGTTGATAAAGGTATGTTGCTCAGGATCTTGATAAAGCATTTCCCCAACCGCACGCATCATGAGGAACATAAAGGCTCCAGTAATCATATAAATCAGTACAATGGAAGGACCTGTTAGGCTGATAGAGCGACCTGCTCCCAAAAAGAGTCCTGTTCCAATTGTTCCCGCAATGGCCATAACCTGCACGTGACGATTGGTCAGACCACGCTCCATCTTATTTTTTTTCTTCTTTGAACTCATATCGTCTCCAATTCAATTTAAAATGGAAAAAGGAGTGAGTGAAGCGCACTGCCTCCCCACTCCTTTCTTCTGTTTTTAGGCTGTTTTTTCAACCTTTAAGATTTTTACATCATAGCTACCAACAGGTGTTTCAATAGTTGCTGTATCACCTGTTTTCTTACCAATCAAGGCTTGTCCAATTGGACTTTCATTTGAAACTTTACCTGCAAAGGCATCCGCACCAGCTGAACCTACGATAATATAAACTTCTTCTTCATCCTCACCAATTTCTTGGATAGTGACTGTTTTACCAATCGCTACTTCGTCTTGGGCAACTGAGTCACTATTGACGATTTCAGCATAACGGATTTTTGTTTCCAAGCTAGAGATTTGTCCTTCGACAAAGGCTTGTTCATCCTTAGCCGCTTCGTATTCACTGTTTTCAGAAAGGTCACCGTATGAACGGGCAATCTTAATGCGTTCTACCACTTCTGGACGGCGAACCAATTTCAATTCTTCTAATTCTTTTTCAAGTTTTTCCTTTTCCGCAAGGGTCATAGGATATGTTTTTTCTGCCATTTTTCTCAACTTTCTTCTAATGATATTCTCTAAAGAAAATTATGTGAAGCATCACATGATTTTAGTTTGTTTGGTTTAATTTGCTGTTGACATGTTCAGCGACATTACGATCATGCTCCTCCTGAGTAGCAGCATAATAGACCTTGCCATCTGTAACATTAGCTACAAAGTATAAGTTATCACTCTTAGTCTGATTAATACTTGCCTCGATGGCATCCAAACTTGGACTATCTACTGGGCCTGGCATCAAACCAGCTTTCGTATAAACATTATACGGTGAATTAATTGTCGTATCAATTCCAGCATCATCAGCAAGACTAATCTTCTGACCAAGTTTGCCTTGGGCATACAAGATGGCAATATTGCTTTGAAGTGGCATACCAAGATTCAAGCGATTGTAGAAGACACCTGCAATCAACTTACGATCTTCAGTCTTAGCACCTTCTTTTTCAACAAGTGACGCAATTGTTAGCAATTCATTGACTGTCAAGTTTTTAGACTTGATTGCACTATAATGAGGCGCCAAAGTCTTGTCCATAGCTGCCAGCATCTCATCAATCAAGCTTTCAATAGTTGTGCTTTCCTTGATAGAGTAAGTCGCTGGGAAGAGGAAACCTTCTAAACGATAACGAACTCCACTTTCTTTCGTTGGCAAGCTTTCAAGTAGACTAGGATATTTGGCAACTTCTTGGCTGATAAAGTTCTCATCTTGAACTTTTGCCAGAAAGGCATCCGCTGTCAAAGGCTCTTTGAATTCACCTTGCAATTGACCTACTGCTTGTGCAATTTGATCAATCGTATAACCTTCTGGAATTGTTAAATTCGCAAGCGCAGGTTCTTGAGCTTCAGCTGTTCCACCTTTTTGTAGTTCGTGGATGATGTCTTCTGTACTCATGCTCTTTTGCAAATTGTAATAGCCAGATTTCAAATCTGAATAATTTTTATATTTCGCATAAAAAGCAAAAATCACTCCGTGTTTAATCAAGCCAGACTTTTCAAGAGTTGAACCAATTGTTTGAACATTAGCCCCTTCTGGGATTTGCACTGTCACATATTGTTTAGATGAAGCATCCACAGGCTGTAAAGATGACTGAACATACTGATAACCGAAGTAACCACCTGCTGAAATCAAACCTAGGAAAATCAGCAGAGAAATGAAGAAGGCCTTGAATCCTGATTTTTTCTTCTTAGTAGGCTGAATTGTCTCACGACGGCTACGACGTGGAGTTGCAGGCATTTCTTCTACAGCTTTCTTTTCCACTACTGGTTTTGAAGTAGGAACTTCTCTTTTTACCTCTCTCTGACCTTCCGTCTTATAAGAAACAGCTACCCTTGTTGGGATTTCATTAAATTCCTTCTCTACGTTTCTAGGACTAACAGGTCCTGGAGTTGGTCTTGATACTCCTTCCGCTGATGGAGTAGAAGGTCCTTCTTGACTCGGGTGACTAGGAGTAAGTGAAGCTTGTCTTGCAGTCTCTTCTGCTGGAGAAGAAGGAACATCTTGACTTGGATGGCTTGGAACAGTAAGAGTTTCTCTTTTTATCTCATCTGATGGAGAGGCTGGTAAATCTTGGCTGGGGTGAGTCGGCACGGTAGGAGCGTTTCTCATAATATCCTCTACAGCTGATAGAGAATCTTCCATCAAATCTTCTATTGACTGATCATTTTTAGAAGAAAGTTGGGGTTTTATTGAAGCTAAATTAACTTCTTCCTGATCTTCTTCATGTTTTTTAACTCGTTCTAAATCACGTAAAATCTGCTCTTTAAAGCTTAATTTTTCGTCTTCTCTTGATTTTTCACTCAAAAGTTTTTCCTCCTCGTTGACAATCCATAATATTATATCTTAAAAACGAAAGAAAAGCAACCTAGCATGCTTTTCTAGCTTATTTTTTACCTTCCCAGACCATATCATACCAGGTTTCCCCTGCAAAGGTTGACTGAGACAGACCTTCATTGACAAATCCATGCTTTTCGTAGTAGGCGATAAGATAGTCATGACAGGTTAGGTTAATGCCTTCTCTTTCGTGGGTAAGAGCCAGTTCTTTCAAGGCTGTTAGCAATTTCTGACCAAGCCCAAGTCCCTGTGCTTCCTTAGCAATAGACAGGCAGGTCACAGAGATATAGCCACCAGTCTCATGACTATAATCTTCTATCTCCTCTGTAAAAGACTGGTCTTGCAGATGGCGGTGCGGTCCAACTGGCCCTTCTATGTAACCCATGATTCTGCCTGCTTTTTCTGCAACCAGAAACGAGGTCTGAATTTCTCGCAAATGCGCCTCAAAAACAGAGCGAGGAATGGCTTCTTCAATCGAGAAATTTTCTAGTTCAATCTCAACGATACGATCCAAATCTTCTAATCTTGCTTTCCTAATTTCCATTTTGCCTCCTAAAAAAAGAGATTAAACCAAATCATACTAAAACACTGGCTAGTTGCATAAAGCGAAGTTTCTTCATCAATAAAACCGTTCATTTCAAAATAGGAAAGCAACTCAGAAGGACTCTCCAAACGAATCCCTTTGTAATCCAGCTCAACTGCCACATCTTTCAAAGCCGCAAGAAGAAGCGTGCCCAAGCCCTGTCTCTGATGGTCAGTATCAATGACTAAAGAATGTATTTCTAGACATTTCGGATTGTGTGGGTAAGGACCACCTAGAACATAGCCCAGAAGCTGATTTTCATCCCTAGCTAGAAGAAAGGTATCCGCACACTTACGGATACTTTCTTCTAAAATATGGGAAGGTTGATGCTTTTCAGCTGGAAAAGATGAAGCCTGGAGCGCCTCTATCTCAGCCAAATCAGACTTACTCGCCTGAATGATCTTAATTGAAATTTCCATGGTAATAGCCTATTGAACATTGCTTGTCAAGTTAGACAAGAGACGCTCAAATGAGTATTCATAGGTTTGGATGTCTCCTGCTCCCATAAAGACATAGACAGCATTATCATGGTCTAGGAGTGGAGAAACATTTTCAACAGTAATCACTTGATGTTTTTTGTTGATTTTATTGGCTAGGTCTTCTACCTTAACATCACCATGATCTACTTCACGAGCTGACCCATAAATTTGCGCTAGGTAAACAGCATCCGCTTGGTTCAAAGCGTGAGCAAATTCGTCCAACAAGGCAATGGTTCTTGTAAAGGTATGCGGTTGGAAGACTGCTACAATTTCCTTGCTTGGGTATTTCTGACGAGCCGCATCCAAGGTTGCAATAATTTCTGTTGGATGGTGGGCAAAGTCATCGATAATCACTGTATCATTGACAATTTTCTCAGTGAAACGACGCTTAACACCGGCAAATGTTTTCAAGTGCTCACGCACCAAGTTCAAATCAAATCCTGCTGTGTAAAGAAGACCAATAACAGCTATCGCATTCATGATATTGTGACGACCAAAGGTTGGGATGTGGAATTGACCCAATTCTTGTCCACGGAAATGAACTGTGAAGGTTGAACCAGTTGTTGAACGAAGAAGCTCACTAGCTACAAAATCATTGCCTTCAGCTTCAAAACCATAATAATAAATTGGTGAATCAGACGTAATTTTACGCAATTCTGCATCTTCACCATAGACAAAAAGACCCTTGGTAATTTGTTTGGCATAGTCGTTAAAGGCATTGAAAACATCCTCGAGACTTGTGAAATAGTCTGGATGGTCAAAGTCAATGTTGGTGATAATAGAGTATTCTGGATGGTAAGGCATAAAGTGACGCTCATATTCGTCAGATTCAAAGACAAAATATTTGGCATTGGCCGAACCACGACCTGTCCCATCCCCAATCAAGAAGCTAGTGTCTGTGATGTGAGACAAGACATGAGACAACATACCTGTCGTTGAAGTTTTTCCATGCGCTCCTGCTACTCCCATGCTAACAAAGTCACGCATAAAGCTACCTAGGAACTCATGGTAACGTTTGTAGCTGATACCATTTTGGTCTGCATAGGCAATTTCAACGTTGTTATCTGGACGAAAGGCATTTCCAGCGATAATTTCCATATCACCGTCTAGATTCTTTTCATCAAAAGGAAGAATGGTGATTCCTGCCTGCTCAAGACCACGTTGAGTAAAGTAGTACTTTTCAACATCTGATCCCTGTACCTTATGCCCCATTTGGTGCAACATCAAGGCCAAGGCACTCATCCCTGATCCCTTAATTCCGATAAAATGATATGTCTTTGGCATGTTTTCTCCCCTATTCTGTAATTCTGGTCAGATTCAACTCTTGGGCAACCCGACGTTCTTGTTCTGTTTGTTTACTTTTTTTATTGTAGATTTGGCTCTTCTTTAGAAAATCATAGTTGTTTTTCTTTGGAGCAGGTGCTGACACTTCTTCATTCTTGGTAGGGATAGAATGAACTTCTTCCGCCAAGATATAATGAGACTGGGTCAATTTTTGGCTATATTTGACAAATTCACCAGGATTTTCCTTTTGGAAAGGAGCTGTCGGTTGGTTACCCTGTCTAAGAAGGCCTGATTTAGAATGACGTCTCGCACGGCTGAAATCCTGAGTTAGATAGTTAGCAGAGCGTTTCTTTTTCAAGTCTGCACGCGCTTCTTCACGCGCCACCTCCGCATAGCTCTTTCCTTCTTTTTTAACCCCTAAAGGAGCTTTTTTAGGTTTCTCGACTTGCTTTTCAATCGGTTTTACTGGCACCTCTTCAGTAATAGGAGCCCATTCTAAATAATTTTTATCTCGATACTCACCCTTGATATTACTGATCAGATCAGACTCATCGTACAAGTTCATGACTGGCATTTCAGTCAGCATGACCTCGTCATCTGACACCAATGGAAATCGTTCTTGTTTCATTTTCTATTTCCTTTCAACACTTCATTATAGCGTATTGTCTTGATTTTTCAAGTGCTGGCTTCAGAAATTCCCAAAATTTCTCTAATTTCTGCTAGGGTCAGACTGCCACGTGACTCTGTTCCATCCAATACTTGTGACACCAGATGTTTCTTTTGTTCTTGGAGTTCCTGAATTTTTTCTTCAATGGTTCCCTTGGTTACCAAGCGATAGACCTCAACCGTTTCTTCCTGACCCATCCTATGGGCACGGCCAATGGCTTGCGCTTCCACCGCAGGATTCCACCAAAGGTCAACCAAGATAACCGTATCAGCACCTGTCAGGTTCAGTCCGACACCACCAGCCTTGAGGGAAATCAGAAAGGCATCTCTTTCCCCTTGGTTAAAGGCTTTGGTCATGTCTTGTCTTTCCTTGGCTGGGGTTGAACCTGTAATTTTAAAGGAAGTCATGCCCAAGTCTGGCAGTTCTTGTTCAATTTTCTCCAACATTCCCTTGAACTGCGAGAAAATCAAGACACGGTGTCCACCGTCTGCCACCTGTACCAGCAAGTCTCGGAGACTATCTAGTTTGCCACTGGCTCCCTGATAATCCTCCATAAAGAGGGCAGGAGTGTCACAGATTTGGCGCAAGCGCATCAGACCAGACAAGATTTCCACTCGACTACGCTGAAATTCCTGATCTGACACCTGAGCTAAACGGTCTCGCATCTGTTGCAACTGGGCTAGGTAGATAGCCTTTTGCTGGTCCTCCAGTTCATTCTTATAAACCACTTCGATTAAGTCTGGCAGTTCGGTCAGAACTTCTTCTTTCTTGCGCCGCATCACGAAGGGCTTGATAAACTGAGCTACGCGCTCAGCTGGTAATTTCATAAATTCTTTCTTGCCTGGCAAGAGTCCCGGCATGACGATTTGGAAAATAGACCACAACTCACCCAGATGGTTTTCAATCGGAGTTCCTGACAAGGCAAAGATCGACGGCACCACAAATTGTCTCAAGGTCTGGGCAATCTTAGTCTGGGCATTTTTCATGACCTGAGCTTCATCTAAGAAAAGGAAGTCAAAGGACATCCCCTGATAAAGTTCACTGTCCTGACGGAAGGTAGCATAGCTCGTCACATAGATTTGATGGCTTTCAGCAAGAATCTCTTCACGACTAGCTTTCAAACCATGCACAACAGCCACATCCAACTGTGGGGCAAACTTCTGAAATTCATCTGCCCAGTTGTAAATCAAACCTGACGGAGCTAAAATCAAGACTCGACTTGCTTTTGTCACTTGGCTGGTCAAAAATGCAATGGTCTGGAGGGTTTTCCCCAATCCCATATCATCAGCCAAAATCCCACCAAAACCATAATGATGGAGCATTTGCAGCCAGCCGATTCCCTTTTCCTGATAATCTCGCAAATCAGCCTGAACCTGAGTTGCTTGTCGAGGGAAGTCCTCTGGATGCGTCAAGTCGTGGGCCAGATTTTTGAATTCTTGTGAGAAAGAAACACGGTCACGCCCTTCAAAAAGATGAGCTAAGCTATAAGCCAAAGATTTCCGAGCCTGCAAGGTCCCATCTTTTAATTCAAACTGTCCTAGTTCCTGTAGATTTTGGCGAATTTTCTTGGTTTCTTCATCAAAAAAGTAGACTTGATTAGATGAATCAATGTAAAAATTCTTGTTGGCAAGCAAGGCCTGCATGGCTTGGTCAATTTCCTCTTGGGCAATATCTTGAAAATCAAATTGGATTTCCAAGAGACCTCCCTTGGAAGTAATCTGCACTTGAGGACTCGCCAGACTATAAAGTTCTTCTAACTTGTCTGATAGATCAACATTCCCGAGTTTTTCAAAAACTGGAATGATATCATGGAAGAAATGATAGACAGATTCTGCTTTTAAGGCCTGACGCCAAGATTGAAAGTCTGCTTCAAAACCAGCAGCCAAACAGACTTGGAAAACTCTTTCTTCTAAATCCGCATCACTCGAAAATGGCAATTCTTCTAGCTCCTGTCGGCTAGATACCTGTCTATCCCCATAGTCAAACTGGATTTCCAGACGAATCCGATTATCCTCTTCCCTGTCAAAGTAAAACGATGGCGAAAACGTTTTGATTTGTAAGCGTTCTGGAGCTGAAACAGTCCCCATCTGGCCAAAAAGAGTCAGACAAGAAGCCAACTTATCGCGGTCACTGCTATCAAATTGCAGGTGTTTTTTCCCATGTTGATCCACAGGCAACGCTTTGATTTCCTTTAGAAGACGCATCTGCTGGTCTCTTAGGAAATAAACCTGTCCTTTATGGAAAAGTACAGCTCCCTGATAAAAGACATTGACCCTGGGGCTCTCGCTGATTTCCATTTCAAAATAATCCGAGTATTCTGTTACTGTAAAGGTAAAGAGATTGGCATCCGCATTCATATCCTGAAAAAGCAGGGTTTGGTAGCTATCCACTTGATGGTCAAATTGAAAATGCGGCAAGGTCATCAGTAAATTCACACCCTGCTCAAAAAAGGTCAGAGGGAAAAAGAGATGACGGCCTTGATTTTGGAAAAAGAGGTCTGGAGCTAGTCCTTCCTCCGTTAGTCCCCGCAAGAAAGTCAAAAGTTCTTGGCTGGCCTCATCAAAGGATTCCCAAGACAAGGATTCCTCATAGGTTTTCCCAATCATATAAGGTTTTCTCTTCTCGACAACTTTTAAAAAGAGTGGGATATCCCGAATGACATAGTATTTTTGACTATTGACTTGCCCGATTCTCAGGGTCCACAAGATATGATTGGTTCCTGCTTCCACCTGCCCCACAGCCGATAATTCATAGGTTCGGTCTGGGTTTGGAGACAAGATTCGATCTAAAAATTTGCCACCCAAGGTCACCTTGGTTTCAACGGCTTCTTTTTCCTCATGACCTTCTTCCAGACTCTGCAAGATTTCCTGACCACGCTCATCATTTTTAAGAAAATGCTCCAACGCTGCCAAATGCACACAGTAGCCCCTCTTTTGGAAAAAATCGCAAGCACAAAAAACCAAATCATCCTCTAAACTATAGCGCAGTTCTTCTTCTGCAACGCGAGCGTAGAGCCGATTATTCTTTTCCTTGATGATGTCAACTTTACCAGTTTCATAAAGGGCAACGCCTTCGATACGGATTTTCCCCGGAATCAATTTAGCCATATTTTTACCTGTACCTTATCTTTTCATTATACCATATTCCCTACGAAAATAGCCTCCTAGGAAGACTTTTCTCCTAGAAGGCTGGATTTTTAAAGTTTAGCAAAAGTTGTCACAATCCGCTGACAAACTTCTTGCAGCAGAGATTTAGGCATAGCTACATTGAGGCGGGCATGGAGACTTCCTTCCTCCCCAAAATCCAAACCACGGTTGAGGATAACCTTAGCTTCATTTCTCAACAGCTCTTGCAATCTTTCATCAGTCAGATCATAGGCTGAAAAATCAAGCCAAATCAAGTAGGTTCCTTGCGGTTTCATGACCTTGATTTTAGTCTCTTTTCCAAATAAATCTACCACATAATTGATATGGTCTTCAAAGACTTGCTTGAGTTCCTCTAACCAATCTTTACCGTATCGATAGGCAGCTTCTGTCGCCAAATAACCCAAGCCTGAAATTTCATGCTGGTTATTGGCCAACTGGCGTTTCTGGTAAGCCAGTCTCAACTTAGGATTTTCAATGACTGCATAGGAATTTTTTGTCCCAGCAATATTAAAAGTTTTAGTGGCACTGCTCAAGACGATAGCCAATTCTTTGAAGGCAGGATTGATGGTATTGAAGGAATGGTGCTTATGACCAAAGAGGGCCAAATCTTGGTGAATTTCATCTGAAACTAGCAAAACACCGTGTTTTTGGCATAGTTGGCCAATCTTCTCCAACACTTCTTTTTCCCAAACACGTCCACCAGGATTGTGAGGGTTGCAAAGAATATAGAGTTTGACCTCCTCTTCCACCAAATCCTTTTCAAGTTGATCAAAGTCAATCTCAAACAGACCATCCTTTTCCACCAAAGAATTGGTAATCAATCTACGGTTGTTCAACTTGACACTGCGAGCAAAGGGGGGATAGACAGGTGTGTTAATCAGAACCGCTTCGCCTTCTTTTGTAAAGGCTTGAATAGCTGTTGAGATGGCTGGTACCACACCCTCGATAAAGACAAGAGCCTCTTTGTCAAAGTGGTAGCCGTGTTGTGTAGCTTCCCACTTTTGAACTTCCTTAATTAACTCTTCACTGGCATAGGTATAGCCATAGACCAATTGATCAGCGTAAGTCTGCACAGCTTGGCGGATTTCAGGCAAGACTACAAAGTCCATATCCGCTATCCAAGCCGGTAGGACTTCACTATCCGTTTCTGCCTCTTTCCATTTATAGGTATGGTGCCCTAAACGATTGGGCAGAGTTGTAAAATCATATTTCCCCATCTTTTTCTTATCCTTCTAAGGCTTGACGCAAATCTGCAATCAAATCTCTAGCATCCTCAATCCCAATTGACAAGCGCAAGAGGTCATCTGTCAAACCATAAGAATGACGCACTTCTGCTGGAATATCAGCGTGAGTTTGCGTCGTTGGATAAGTAATGAGACTTTCTACCCCACCCAAACTTTCCGCAAAAGAGAAGACCTTGAGACTGTTCAAAATATGAGGAATGCGTGTTTCATCGGCTACTTTAAAGGAAATCATGCCTCCACTACCAGTGTAGAGAACTTCCTTAACTGCTGGAGAATCCTTCAAAAAGGCAACCACTTCTTGGGCATTGGCTGTTGAGCGCTCCATACGAAGAGACAAGGTCTTGAGACCACGAATCAATTGATAACTGTCAAATGGAGACAAGACTGCCCCTGTCGTATTGAGATTGTAGAAAAGCTTTTCGTATAGTTCTACACTATTGGTCACAACCACTCCAGCCAAGACATCATTGTGGCCTGCCAGATACTTGGTTGCTGAATGAAGAACGATATCCGCTCCATCTTCAATCGGACGTTGGTAGATAGGACTGTAAAAGGTATTGTCCACCACCACTTTGGCACCCTTATCATGAGCCAATTTTGCTAGCTTTTCGATGTCAAATTCCAACATCAAGGGATTGGTTGGGGTTTCGATATAGAGAACATCCACATCTTTTTCTAACTCCGCAATCAATTCTTCTTCTGTATTGGCATAGGTGAAATGGAAACGACCTTCCTGCTCCACTTGATTGAACCAGCGGAAAGAACCACCGTAAAGATCACGCACTGCCAAGACCTTACTTCCTACTGGAAAGACGCTAAAGGCCAGTACAATAGCTGACATCCCTGAGCTAGTCGCTAGAGCATAGTCTGCTGACTCAATAGCCGCCAAGACTTCTTCCGCCTTACTACGAGTTGGGTTTTTGGTGCGCGTATAGTCAAATCCAGTAGATTGACCAAACTCTGGATGCTGATAGGTCGTTGAAAAATGAAGCGGTGTCACCAAGGCTCCTGTCGCTTCGTCTGACTTAATACCCGCCTGGGCTAAAATTGTGTTAATGTGTAATTCCTTGCTCATACAATTCCTCCAAATCTATAGTAACTATTGTACCACTTATTTTCATCAACTCATTTTCTTCTTTTCAAGAGCTAGTTATAGTTTCAAACTATATAAAAAACGACAGCTTCTTTCGAAACCATCGTTTTTTCTTGAAAAATCCTTATTTGACATGTTTTGCCAATTCTTCTTGGGCTTTTTTATTGGACTCTTCTTTTTCCTTCATCCATTTTTCTTTGGCTTTTTCATACTCGTCTTTTGTGACTGTCTTATCTTGTAATTTGAGATACTTGTATGATTCGACCCCTTTATTACCCGCCAATGAGAATGGGCTAGAGAAAGGAACTGTTTTTCTCAAAGTTGGTGTACCACCAAGTGATACGTTTGGAATTGCTAGTGAGCTATCTACCAACCAAGCTTGAGCCTCAGCGTATTTTTCATAACGTTTTGCTGGATCTTGCTCTTTATTAGCATCTTCTAACATCTGAGTGTAAGTATCTAGTCCAACTGCCTTAGCCTTGTCATTTACTTCTCCAGGCTCTAGACCTAAGTTTTGTAGAACTCCACCACTTTTCACATTAAAGATTTCAAGATAACTTGATGGGTCTTGGTAGTCTGCACTCCAACCACCATTGTATAAATCGTAATCTTTCTGAGCTGCAGTCTGAGCCAAATAGCTTGTATTATCAAAGTCTTCAGTAGAGAGTTGGTGAACATCAATCACAACATTATCAGCCCCCAAGACAGATTCAATCGATTGTTTCATGGAATTAATTCCTTGAATTTCTGCCTTATTGGTCAAATCTACAGATTTATCTAAGTGGATAGGGAATTGGACTCCTTTAGCTTGGAGTTCTTTCTTAGCTTCGGCAAATTTAGCCTTGGCTTTTTCTGGATTGTAGTATGGATCTTGAGCATCAGCAAAGTTGATTCCTTGCCATTCTTTACCATAATTGACCATCTTAGAGGCTACTACTTCACCAAAGTCTTTTCCGTTGATACTTACGAAGTTTGGTGGAACAACCAAATTACGTAAAATCTTAGTAGCACCATCTTCACCTTGAGATTGAGCACCATAGGCTGTACGGTCATAGGCAAAGTTAATAGCTTGACGGAAGTTCTTATTAAGAACGGCTTCTTGAGTCGATTTCTTTTCAGCATCACTCGTCTTAGCAGTGAATTTATAAGATTTTCTATCTAAGTTAAAGTTTAAGAAATAAGATGTCGCATCTTGAAGACTATATACGATATTGTCCTTGTTCTTCTCTTTAATCCCTTCAAAACTTGAGCTATTTGGATAGAGACGAGCATAACTATAGGCACCCTCCACAAAGTTACGTGCTAGTGCATCTTGATCACTACCATCAAAGTAAGCCAATTTCACATCATCTACAAAGACATTCTTGGCATCCCAGTAATTCGGATTTTTCTTGAATTCAATAACAGATTTTGAAACAAAGGATTTCATTAAGAAAGGACCATTGTACAAAATGCTAGATGGATCCACCTTGCCAAAATCATCCCCTTTAGATTTCAAGAAATCCGCATTAAGAGGAAAGAGAATTGTTGAAGTTGTTTTTGAATTCCAGTAAGGTTCTGGGCGAGTCAAAGTATATTGAACCGTTTGGTCGTCAATAGCCTTTACACCTACAGTTGAAAAGTCTTTCGTTTTACCGTTAATGTAGTCATCCAAACCTACAACGGATTCTTGTACTAGGTACAAGGCTTCTGATTTTTTATCAGCAGCATACTGAAGACCAGTTACGAAGTCTTTGGCAGTTACTGGGGCATATTCTTCACCTTCAGAGGTATACCATTTCGCTTCCTTACGAAGTTTGTAGGTATAAGTCAAACCGTCCTTAGAAACACTCCAATCCTCTGCCAAGGATGGAACATAATTCCCATATTGATCATTTTCCATGAGACCATCAACTAGATTAGTGATAATATCATTAGTTGTCGCACGATTTTCTGCTAAATAATTAAAACTAGATGGATCACTAGCATAGACATAATTATATGTTTTTGACCCTGTGCTAGAATTTCCACAGGCACTTAACAAAATACCTGCACTTAACACGACACCTGCAAGTGTTGCATACTTGGCCTTAGACTTTTTCATCTCCAGAACCTCCTGATTTAAATATTTGTCTTATTATACAACTTGAGTTTTATTTAGTCAATAGTTTTTTAAGTAAAATTTAAGAAAAATAAAATTACCATCTACAAACTTTATCTATTATTCTACAAATTAATAAAAAAGAGAATAATTTAAGCATTTCACGATAGAAATGTTCAAATTATCCCTTTTATTTATAAATGTTTTTTAAGTTAACTTTAATTTGATTCGTAAGCGATCTGCTTGGGCTTTTCCAATCACCTTATCCAATAAACGGGTACGGAGACTCAAGAATCCATAAACACCGCCACCCATGGCACCAACAAGGGCTACGTATAGGAAACTCCACAAACGTCCACTTGGTTGGAAGACAAATCCTAAAATCCACTGCAATGTCCCAACTACTAGAAACATGAAAAGAGTTAACAAACTGATTAAAATGGTTCTCTTCAAAATCACCTTACGCTTAACACCAGTTACTTGACAAATGTCCCGATACATCAAGACATTAGGAATAATGAGACCGATTGTAGTGGAAATCAAGGGTCCGTAACTATGGAAGAGAGCGATGGTTGGAAGTTGCAAAACTAGCTTGGCAATAGAACCATAGATAAAATAGAGAACTGCCTTGCGATTGTGGAACATGGCCTGAAGCATTGGAGACAAGACCATGTACAAGCCTAAAATAGTAGACTGCAAAACTGCAAAGACAAACAAGCCCATAGCCAAACTATCTGGCTTGCCATAAAAGACTGTATAAAGAGGTTCCCCTACCATGACCACTCCAACCGTTGCTGGTAGCAGGAATAAGAAAAGCATGGTGATGCTGTCCTGAACCAGACGAGAAGCCGCCTTCAAGTCTCCCTTGACATAGTTTTCAGTCAAAAGCGGCAAACCAACACTCCCAATCGAAACCCCAACAGAAATCAAAATCATAGTAATTTTATTCGGATTGGCTGAGAAATAAGAAAACATGACAACCAAGTCTTCATTACTATAGTTGGTAAACCAGCTCATACTATTGATAAAGGTCATCTGATCCAAGATTTGGAAAAGCTGGATGGCAGACCCTGTCAGGATGAAAGGAATGGCTTCCTTAATGGTATCGGCCAAAAGACGCTTGCTGTTGATCTTATCTCCTGTTTCAAGGACTCTTTTGAGTAATCCTTCTTTGGCAAGGAAATAAATCAAAACTCCAAAACTGGCTACCATGCCGACAAAGGCAGCAAAGGTGGATTGGGTAACCGCTGCTAGATAATCTCCTGAACCAATCTTCATAATGATAAAGGTAGCTAAAAGCATCCAGATAACACGAATGACCTGCTCGGCGATTTGGCTCATGGCATAAGGTTTCAGGTTATTCATCCCTTGGAAGAAACCTCGGATAACACTCATAGATGGGAAAATCAAGACCGCCCAAGCCAAGCTCTGCATGATTGGGATTAAGTCTTTGCCCACGCCAGATAAGTCTGCTAGCCAAGGAGCAAAGACATACAAGATTAAAGCAAAAACCAAACCTAGTCCTGTCATAAAACCTAAAAAGCTCCGAATCAGGGCAAAGCTATGCTCTTCTTCTCGCATGGTATTGTACTTGGCAACTTGCTTGGCCACCGCAACTGGAATCCCTGCTGTTGAAACCAGCAAAAACCAGGCATAGATATTGTAGCCCATGGTAAAAAGACCATTGGCCGTAGCTGCATAAGACCCCATCCAGATGTACCATGGGATAATATAAATAGCCCCGAGTAGGCGACTGATAAAATTACTAGCCGTTAGCCAAGCAGTCCCCCGTAACATCTGGGCCTGCTGGTGATTGTTTTCGTGCGACATAGATTCCTCATTCAATTTTGATAACTAGGAAAAACTCCTTATCTTCCATTATAAACTTTTCCTTGTTACTTGTAAATTTACGACTTTCGGTTTACAATAGAAAGTATGATTAAGATTGAAACCGTATTAGATATTTTAAAGAAAGATGGTCTCTTCCGTGAGATTATCGACCAAGGACATTATCACTACAACTACAGCCATGTCGTATTTGACACCATCTGCTATGACAGCCGCAAGGCTAAAGAAAAGAGCCTCTTTTTCGTCAAGGGTGCTGCCTTTAAGAAGGAATTCCTGATTTCTGCCATCTCTCAAGGGCTCGATTGGTATGTGGCTGAAAAAGACTATGAGGTTGGTATTCCTGCTATCATCGTTAGTGATATCAAGAAAGCCATGAGTTTGATTGCCATGGAGTTTTATGGCAATCCACAGAAAAAACTTAAACTCCTTGCCTTTACTGGTACTAAGGGTAAGACAACAGCAGCCTATTTCGCCTATAACATCTTATCTCAAGGGCATCGACCTGCTATGCTCTCGACCATGAACACAACTCTAGATGGCAAGACTTTCTTTAAGTCTGCATTGACAACCCCTGAGAGTATTGACCTCTTTGATATGATGCATCAAGCTGTGCAAAATGACCGCACCCACCTCATCATGGAAGTCTCCAGTCAAGCCTATCTGGTCAAACGTGTCTATGGTCTAACCTTTGATGTGGGAGTTTTCCTCAATATCAGTCCCGACCATATCGGCCCGATTGAACACCCTAGCTTTGAAGACTACTTCTACCACAAGCGTCTCTTGATGGAAAATAGCCGAGCAGTCATCATTAATAGTGACATGGATCACTTTTCTGTCTTGAAAGAACAAGTGGCAGATCAAGACCATGATTTCTATGGTAGTCAGTCAAGCAACCAAATTGAGAATTCCAAAGCCTTTAGTTTTTCAGCTATGGGTAAACTCGCTGGAGACTATGATATCCAACTGATTGGTCACTTCAACCAAGAAAATGCCGTTGCTGCAGGACTTGCTTGTCTCCGTCTCGGAGCTAGTCTTGAGGACATCAAAAAAGGAATCGCTGCAACCCGTGTTCCTGGTCGTATGGAAGTCCTCACTCAGGAAAACGGAGCCAAGGTCTTCATCGACTACGCCCACAATGGTGACAGTCTCAAAAAACTCATCAAGGTTGTAGAGACTCATCAAACTGGAAAAATTGCTCTGGTTCTGGGTTCAACAGGAAATAAGGGAGAAAGTCGTCGTAAGGACTTTGGCCTTCTCCTCAATCAACATCCTGAGATTCAAGTCTTTTTGACTGCTGATGACCCCAACTATGAGGACCCAATGGCCATTGCAGATGAAATCAGTAGCTACATCAATCATCCTGTTGAAAAAATTGCGGATCGCCAAGAAGCCATCAGGGCAGCTATGGCTATCACAAATCACGAATTAGATGCTGTCATTATTGCTGGTAAGGGAGCTGATTGCTACCAAATCGTTCAAGGCAAGAAAGAAGCCTATCCAGGAGATGCAGCCGTCGCAGAAAATTATTTATAAGATAGAAAAATCAAGGGAAATGAAACCCCTTGATTTTTTCTATCTTTATTTAAAAGCGTTTTTCAAGCCTTCAACGGCACCTTCTACAGCACCTTTAGCATCTTCAACAACTTCTTTTGCCTTAGCAACTGTCTTTTCTACAGCGCCTTCTGCTTCAGTCTTGCTATCCCCAGCAACCTTACCAAATCCTTCTTTGATAGCGCCTGTTGCTTGTTCCAATTTGTTTTCAAGTGACATTTGATTGTCTCCTTTAGTTTATTCCGATATGTGTTACCGGTTACATATAGTTTATACCGAATACTAAGGAAAGTCAAACAATGTGCTCAGAAATAAGAAATCACGCCAAGTAGAAAGTTAATCTTTCCTTATCAAAATCGATAGCCAACTTATACTTTCCATCTTCATTTTGGACAATATAACCTAGGACAACTAAACTGTCCACAAAGATATCACGGCGTTTCTGCATAAGCTGGTCTTTTTTGAGAAATTTCAACAAAAAAGTCGTCATATATTTAAGAGCATACTCAGGATTAACATCTCCCAAAATGGCATAGAGTTCTTGCTGTTTTTCTGTCAAAGGATACTGATGTTTGATCTTGTAGAAATAATTGGAAAGAGTCATTTTAGTTCGCGCAAAGTCCGTCTTTTCAACTAAAATAGCTGCATTGGTTTGATTGCGCAACTCCGTCTCAAACCCCTGCTCTAACAAGGCTTGATAGGTCGGACTATCTTCGCTGACAAAAATCTCTTGGTCCAGTTCGAGACTATCAAGGGACTCCAGCATAGGAAGATTAAGATAATAGCGCTTATTTTCTCGTAGAATCAAGCCAGCCTTTATATACTCTTCCATGAGTTTATCAACTGCTAGATCTGGAAATTGAGCCTTGATTTCCCGCAAAATCACATCCTCATGCTGGTCCAGATAGCGGATCAATTCTCCAAAAAAAGGCTGTCTCGTCAAACGAGATGGATTAAAAATCTGAATCATGAAGATTCCTTTCTTTACATTCTAACAGAGGCGATGCTGCCAACTGACTAGTATTGGTACCAGCTTGATTCATAGAAACAGGCAGGCCTAGTCCTCTGTAATATTCTCTCCAAAAATCACTAATATCCTGCTCCCCATCTCCAAATTTCATGGGTATGGTCTCAAAAATCGGGAGGATTTCTACCATATACTGAGAACAATAAAAACCAATTCCATCTGGATAGAAAGAAGCATTATAGGGAGCTCCAAGATGTTTGCAAGCTTTTTCCTTCACAGACTGGATATCCATTTCTGGGTAGACATAGAGGTCGTACAAATGATTGGGCTCAAAGAAGTCTGCCGGTTCTTGACAGACAACACCAGCCTATCCACTAGCGTGGTAAATCCATCCCATCCAAATAAATCGCAACATGGTTATAGTTGCCTGTGGAAGTCTGGATGGCCTATCACATATCTGATTCATCTCTCACAAAAATCATACTCTTCGAAAATCTCTTCAAACCACGTCAGCGTCGCCTTACCGTACTCAAGTACAGCTTACGGCTAGCTTCCTAGTTTGCTCTTTGATTTTCATTGAGTATCAAATCGCCATTTTCTAACATGCTTCACTCCTAGAAAAAAGGAGCCGAAACTCCTTTCGATATAAGGCAAACTAGCCTATTCTAATTTGAATTAACACTCAAAATCTTAAGAATTGAAGCTTTCAGTCAATTGAGGTACCACTTGTTTCTTACGTGAAACGGCACCAGCAAGGAAAGCATGGTTGTTTTCAAGTTTGAAGTTGAAAGCCGCTTCGACCTTGTCCATATTGGCACCAAGAGCCAAGATTTCTGAGTTTGAGTTGACGATATCTGTAATCATCAAGACAAAGTCAGAGTAACCGTTTGCTGCGTTGGCAGCTTGCATTGCAGCTTCAATTTCTGCTTGACGTTCCAAAACTTCAGCGATGTCAACTGTGTTTACTTGAGCAACACGGACATTATTTCCGTTCAATTCAAAAGTTTTAGCATCGATGTCAATCAATTCTTCAGCAGATTTGCTAGCCAAGTTTGTACCAGCTTTCAACATAGCCAAACCATACTCTTCCAAGTTTACACCAGCCAATTCAGCCAATTCAGGAGCAATAACTTTATCTGTTGGATGTGTTGTTGGTGATTTCAAAAGAAGGGTATCTGAAATCAGACCTGAAAGCATCAAACCAGCAATCTCTTTAGGCACAGCCACACCATGTTCTTTGAACATACGATAAACGATTGAAGACGCTGAACCAACTGGCTCCAAACGCATGTAAAGTGGACTTGCAGTTTCAAAGTTAGCCACACGGTGGTGGTCTACAACACCATAAACTTCTACTTCAGCGATATCTGATACAGATTGTTGGAATTCATTGTGGTCAGTCAGGATAACTTGCTCTGCGCCTTCTGCTTTAGCAGAAGTGATAACACGCGGTGCTTCCACACCAAAATAGTTCAAGACAAAGGCTGTTTCTTCATTTGGAGTTCCAAGGGCAACAGCTTCCGTATCCAAACCGTAAGCTTCTTTTGCAAGGTAGGCAAAGGCTACAGATGACCCGATGGCATCTGAGTCTGGATTTTGGTGACCAAATACTAGAATCTTAGACATGATAATACCTCATTTTGTTTATTCTCTTTATTGTAGCATTTTTTTCGCTTTTTGACAAAAGTAAGAGGAGTCAAAGGACTCCCCGCTACTCTTCAAAATAACTGATACTCTTCGAAAATCTCTTCAAACCACGTCAGCTTCGCCTTGCCGTAGGTATGGGTACTGACTTCGTCAGTTCTATCCACAACCTCAAAACAGTGTTTTGAGCTGACTTCGTCAGTCTTATCTACAACCTCAAAGCAGTGCTTTGAGCAACCTACGGCTAGCTTCCTAGTTTGCTCTTTAATTTTCATTGAGTATAAGTAAATTTCTATCTTGATTTTCAGATAAAAATTGCTCCTTCTGTGGTCGCTTCTTACGCTTGAGAAGGGCTTCTGCTGACATGGCTTCTTCCTTACTGGCAAAACCTTGAGCATAGATAAGTTTGACTGGCAAGCGTGCTCGTGTATATTTGGCTCCCTTCCCACTATTATGAACAGCGAGGCGTCTCTTCACATCAGTCGTATAGCCTGTATAGTAGGATCCATCACAGCACTCCAGCACATACATATAAGCCTTATGATCCATAATAAATCTCTTCAAGTTCAGTCGTATAAGAGCCATCATCATTGTGAACAATGAGAGGTGGCAATACCTTAAAGCCGCTTGTTGAACCATCCTTGATAGCCTCAATCAAAAGCATATTGGCTTCCTTTTCCTTTTTGGGATAGACAAATTGCAGGCGCTTAGGAGCTAGATTATGCCGTTGTAACGTATCCAAAATATCCAGAAGTCGATCAGGACGATGAACCATAGCCAACCGTCCATTAGACTTGAGAATACTCTGGGCACTACTACAGATTTCTTCCAAATTAGTCGTGATTTCGTGTCGAGCCAAGAGATAATGTTCACTCTCGTTCAGATTAGAATGAGGATCCACCTTGAAATAGGGCGGATTACACAAAATCATATCCACCTTACTTCCCTGGATGTAAGCAGGCATATTTTTCAAATCATCACAGATGACCTCCATCTGTTCTTCCAAACCATTCAAACGGACAGAGCGTTCAGCCATATCCGCCAAACGTTCCTGAATCTCAACAGCCAAAATCTGTGCCTGAGTCCGAGTGCTAGCAAATAGCCCCACTGCTCCATTTCCAGCGCAGAAATCCACTATCAAGCCCTTTTTAGGAAAACGTGGAAAGCGTGACAAGAGAACACTATCCACCGAATAGCTAAAAACCTCTCTATTTTGAATGATTTTAATATCTGTCGAAAAGAGCTGGTTAATGCGCTCCCCTGATTTTAATAATTGTTCTTCTTCCATGTTCTTATTATATCAAATTTATATTAACATTACAAAAGATAGAGATTTCTAACTAGTGCTTCTGATTCTTCAAATGTTGAAGGGCTTCCTTAGTCCAAATTGGCATCATTCGTTTGAGAGGAGCAAAGCCATAGTTAAAACGATCGCTTGAAAAGCGTCTCCGTCTCGGAAACTGGTGCTTTTCTTCCTCTAAAGTGCGGATAGAAAGACTGGCTTTCCCTGTAAATTCATCTAAATCCACTACTTGAACTTGAACCTCTTCATCGACTTTCAAGGCTTCATGAATATTTTCAATAAAGCCTGTCCGAATTTCTGAAATGTGAATCAGCCCTGTATCACCCGTCTCTAGCTCAACAAAGGCACCGTAGGGCTGAATCCCTGTAATACGGCCCTTTAGTTTATCACCGATTTTCATCTTAGTCCTCGATTTCAATTGTTTCAATCACGACATCTTCAACTGGCTTGTCCATAGCCCCTGTCTCAACAGCAGCAATATCATCCAAGACAGCGTAAGAAGCTTTATCAGCTAGCTGACCAAAAACAGTATGATGGCGGTCTAGGTGAGGGGTCCCACCTTGGTTGGCATAGATTTCTGCGATCGGTTCTGGCCAACCTCCACGAGCAATTTCTTTCTTAGAATAAGGCAGATGTTGATTTTGCACGATAAAGAACTGGCTACCGTTGGTATTTGGACCAGCATTGGCCATAGAAAGAGCACCACGGATATTGTAAAGTTCTTCTGAGAACTCATCCTCAAATGATTCACCATAGATTGACTCGCCACCCATACCAGTTCCAGTTGGGTCTCCACCTTGAATCATAAAATCCTTGATAATACGATGGAAAATGACACCATCATAGTAGCCATCTTTTGAAAGAGCTACAAAGTTAGCCACTGTTTTAGGAGCATGTTCAGGGAAAAGCTTGATACGCAAGTCTCCGTGATTGGTCTTAATAGTCGCCAACGGACCTTCTACTGTTTCAATGTCTACTTGTGGGAAATGCAATTCTTTTTCTACCATACCAAATCCTTCTAAGGCATCAAAAATGCCATCTTCTTCTAATGTTTTTGTAATATAATCTGCTTTTTCTTTGATTTTATCATGAGAAATTCCCATGGCGATGCTGATTCCAGCATAATCAAAGAGTTCCAAGTCGTTGAGGCCATCTCCAAAGACCATGACGTTCTCTGGTTTCAAGCCAAGGTGTTCCACAACTTTTTCCACACCTGTCGCTTTGGAGCCTGAAATCGGCACAATATCAGACGAATGCTCATGCCAACGAACCATGCGAAGTTTGCCTGAGAGACTGTCAGGCAAGTGCAAGTCATCTCCTTTATCTTCAAAAGTCCACATTTGATAGATATCTTCTTTTTCATGGAAATCTGGGTCTACATCTAAGTCGGGATAAATTGGATTGATAGCCTCACTAATCATATCGGTGCGAGTCGACAACTTGGCATCATGACTCCCAACCAAACCATACTCAATTCCCTCTTGCTTGGCCCAAGAGATATACTCCTCAACATCTGACTTCTCAATCTGATGTTGATAAATGATTTGACCTTTTTTATCTTCGATGTAGGCCCCATTTAAAGTCACAAAAAAGTCAGGCTTGAGTTCACGAATCTCAGGAACGACACCAAAAATCCCTCGTCCAGAAGCAATACCCGTCAAAATTCCTTTCTCACGTAATTGCTTAAAAACAGTTGGGATTGAAGCTGGAATAAAACCTGTCTTGGAATTTCTCAATGTATCATCAATATCAAAAAAGACAATCTTAATCTTTTTTGCCTTGTATCTTAATTTCGCATCCATATCACTACCTCTTTCAATCTAACTCTTTCCATTATACCATAAAGTAGCTAAATCCCACATCCCCAATAAAATCCTTATCTCTTATCCGAATTCCTTTACTAGATACAAAACCAAATCATCATTATTTTGGCTAGTTGCATTCATTTCCAAGGGTTGATTTCGATACCAGACACCTGTCCCATCTGGAATGTAGCCCCGTCTGATATACAATCTCTGGGCAGGGCCATAGCCTAAGTGCAAACCTACACCAAGAGTGACCTTACTAGAAACAACCTTGACTCGTTTTTCTGCTTCTTCTAGCAGTGGATTCCCAATCCCTTGATTTCGAAAAGGCTCAAACACATTAAAATCTGATAATTCTGGATAGACTTCTGCAAAAGGACCATGTTTAGCAGAGGGCAAAATGGTAACGTAGCCCGCTACAACACCATCAATCTCTGCAACTAAGACTTCTCTCTCCCCACTTTCCTGTTCCAGAAAATATCTAGCCAAAATTTCCTCTCTACCAGGCCAACCTTGATTCATAAATCCATGAGATAAGGATTCAATATCAGACTTAATCATATTTCTAATCGTACAATTCATCTTTGACTTACCCACCTTTACTCTTTCTATTACCATTATAGCACGCCAAGGTCAGAAAAAAACTATCTCGTTAAAAAAGACCCATCCGGGCCTTAATTCGCTTTCTTATTTCCGAGCTTATGAAAAAGAGGTCCACTGGACCCAAACTCGCTCTCTCATTTCAAAGCTCGTGAAAAAAAGACCCAACTGGGTCTTTTCTTTAATCTTCGTTTACGAAAGGCATCAAAGCCATTACGCGAGCGCGTTTGATAGCTGTTGTTACTTTACGTTGGTTTTTAGCTGAAGTTCCTGTTACACGACGAGGAAGGATTTTCCCACGTTCTGAAACGAAACGGCTAAGAAGCTCAGTATCTTTGTAATCAACATATTCAATTTTGTTTGCTGCGATGTAATCAACTTTTTTACGGCGTTTGAATCCGCCACGACGTTGTTGAGCCATGTTTTTTCTCCTTTATAATTTTAGTTGTCCATTAGAATGGTAAATCATCATCTGAAATATCCAATGGATTTGTTGCTCCAAATGGATTTTCATCACGTGAAAAGTCTGGTACTGAATTTGTAGGCGCTGAATAGCTTGCAGTTGGTGCAGAATAAGCTCCACCTGTGTGACCCTCACGCACACTACGGCTTTCCAACATTTGGAAATTCTCAGCCACGACCTCTGTCACGTAGACACGTTGTCCTTGCTGGTTATCGTAACTACGAGTCTGGATACGACCTGTCACCCCGATAAGTGAGCCCTTTTTAGCCCAGTTAGCAAGGTTTTCAGCCTGTTGGCGCCACATAACGACATTGATAAAATCAGCCTCACGTTCGCCATTTTGACTCTTAAATGTACGGTTTACTGCAAGAGTAAAAGTCGCAACTGCTACATTTGATGGGGTATAACGCAACTCAGCGTCACGTGTCATACGCCCTACAAGTACAACATTGTTAATCATAGTTTACCTTCTTACGCGTCAGTTTTGACGATCATGTGACGAAGAATGTCAGCGTTGATTTTTGAAAGACGGTCAAACTCTTTAAGAGCTGCGTCGTCGCTTGCTTCAACGTTAACGATGTGGTAAAGTCCTTCACGGAAATCTTTGATTTCGTATGCAAGACGACGTTTTTCCCAAGATTTTGATTCAACAACAGTTGCACCGTTGTCAGTCAAAATAGAGTCAAAACGTGCTACCAAAGCGTTTTTAGCTTCTTCTTCAATGTTTGGACGAATGATATAAAGAATTTCGTATTTAGCCATTGATATGTTCCTCCTTTTGGTCTAATGACCCCAAGACTTTGCAAGGGGTAAGTGAGGTTCGCTCACAATAAACTATTATACTAGAAAATATTTTTTTACGCAAGTAAAAACAGCGAAATTAAAAAAGAAGATGATGAATCATCTTCTCAAAAACTATGAGTTTTTAGTCTTCTTTTTTCTTGCGAGCAAGAAGTCCAAATCCACCTAGGGCTCCAAGAAGTCCAAGTGCTGCTAGGCTAGCATTAGCTTCTGTACCTGTGTTAGGTAATTCTTTTTGACCTTCAACATATTTAGGTGTTTCTGGTTTAGAAGGTTGACCTGGTTTAGAAGGTTGACCTGGTTTAGAAGGTTTTTCTACTTCCTTAGGATTTGGAACATAGTTAATTGGTGTATCCTCACCTGGGTTAGTTGGGATACTTGGTACTTCATAACCTTTAGTTGGATCGTTTGGATCCACTGGTTTCAACGGATTACCATCTTTATCCTTAGGTGTGTAGCCTGGGACATATGGTACTACTTCTGTTGGTTGTCCTGGTTTGGTTGGATCTGTTGGATCATTTGGATACTTGATTGGGTCTGTTGGTTGACCTGGGATATTTGGTACCCATGAACCTAGTGGTTTATATGTTACAACTTCTGTAGTATTTTCTGAGTCTGCAGTTACTTTTGTAGTTGGTACAGTTGCTTTATCAGCTAAGTACCCTTTAACTACTGGTGATTTAACTTCAGCTAAGTCTTGAGCTGGAGTCCAATCTCCGTAAGTCACTTCACCTGTTACCAAGTTGACCTTAGCTTCACGTGTGAATTTAGCCTCTTGGATAACAACTTTTGGAGTGCCGTCTTCGTTTAATACTGGAGTTCCATCTTCGTACACATAAGTGATCGTACGTGTGACTGTTTTGTTTAGATCTTTTTCTTCCAAGCCAGCTGGGTATTTAGGTCCGTCTGGGTTGTTTGGATCAACAGGTGTCCCTGGAGTTTTTGGTTGATCTGGTGTAACTGGTACAACACGTTCTTTAAGCGTTACTTTGAACTCTTGATCAGTGTCTTTATCTTTATCGAACTTACCACCTTCTGGGTATGTATTAGAAACTAATTCATATCCTTTGTTTTCAAGTTCTTTGATCTTAGCTTTTACTTCAGCTTCTTTTGTAAGTGGTGTATCTGAGTCACCTTCTTCAGTAATAGCATCAACACCTGGAATTGGGTTTCCTTTTTCATCTACGAAAGTCGTTTTAGCTTTTTGTGTATCCTTCACATAGTTGATTGGTGTATCCTCACCTGGGTTAGTTGGTACATTTGGTACTTCATAACCTTTAGTTGGATCGTTTGGATCTACTGGTTTCAACGGGTTACCATCTTTGTCCTTAGGAGTCATACCTGGTACGTATGGAAGAACTGGTTTGTCGTTGCCTGGTTTTGTTGGATCGTTTGGATCATTTGGATACTTGATTGGGCCTGTTGGTTGACCTGGGATATTTGGTACCCATGAACCTAGTGGTTTATATGTTACAACTTCTGTAGTATTTTCTGAGTCTGCAGTTACTTTTGTAGTTGGTACAGTTGCTTTATCAGCTAAGTACCCTTTAACTACTGGTGATTTAACTTCAGCTAAGTCTTGAGCTGGAGTCCAATCTCCGTAAGTCACTTCACCTGTTACCAAGTTGACCTTAGCTTCACGTGTGAATTTAGCCTCTTGGATAACAACTTTTGGAGTGCCGTCTTCGTTTAATACTGGAGTTCCATCTTCGTACACATAAGTGATCGTACGTGTGACTGTTTTGTTTAGATCTTTTTCTTCCAAGCCAGCTGGGTATTTAGGTCCGTCTGGGTTGTTTGGATCAACAGGTGTCCCTGGAGTTTTTGGTTGATCTGGTGTAACTGGTACAACACGTTCTTTAAGCGTTACTTTGAACTCTTGATCAGTGTCTTTATCTTTATCGAACTTACCACCTTCTGGGTATGTATTAGAAACTAATTCATATCCTTTGTTTTCAAGTTCTTTGATCTTAGCTTTTACTTCAGCTTCTTTTGTAAGTGGTGTATCTGAGTCACCTTCTTCAGTAATAGCATCAACACCTGGAATTGGGTTTCCTTTTTCATCTACGAAAGTCGTTTTAGCTTTTTGTGTATCCTTCACATAGTTGATTGGTGTATCCTCACCTGGGTTAGTTGGTACATTTGGTACTTCATAACCTTTAGTTGGATCGTTTGGATCTACTGGTTTCAACGGGTTACCATCTTTGTCCTTAGGAGTCATACCTGGTACGTATGGAAGAACTGGTTTGTCGTTGCCTGGTTTTGTTGGATCGTTTGGATCATTTGGATACTTGATTGGGCCTGTTGGTTGACCTGGGATATTTGGTACCCATGAACCTAGTGGTTTATATGTTACAACTTCTGTAGTATTTTCTGAGTCTGCAGTTACTTTTGTAGTTGGTACAGTTGCTTTATCAGCTAAGTACCCTTTAACTACTGGTGATTTAACTTCAGCTAAGTCTTGAGCTGGAGTCCAATCTCCGTAAGTCACTTCACCTGTTACCAAGTTGACCTTAGCTTCACGTGTGAATTTAGCCTCTTGGATAACAACTTTTGGAGTGCCGTCTTCGTTTAATACTGGAGTTCCATCTTCGTACACATAAGTGATCGTACGTGTGACTGTTTTGTTTAGATCTTTTTCTTCCAAGCCAGCTGGGTATTTAGGTCCGTCTGGGTTGTTTGGATCTACTGGAGTTCCTGGTGTTTTAGGTTGATCTGGTGTAACTGGTACAACACGTTCCTTAAGCGTTACTTTGAACTCTTGATCAGTGTTTTTATCTTTATCGAACTTACCACCTTCTGGGTATGTATTAGAAACTAATTCATATCCTTTGTTTTCAAGTTCTTTGATCTTAGCTTTTACTTCAGCTTCTTTTGTAAGTGGTGTATCTGAGTCACCTTCTTCAGTAATAGCATCAACACCTGGAATTGGGTTTCCTTTTTCATCTACGAAAGTCGTTTTAGCTTTTTGTGTATCCTTCACATAGTTGATTGGTGTATCCTCACCTGGGTTAGTTGGTACATTTGGTACTTCATAACCTTTAGTTGGATCGTTTGGATCTACTGGTTTCAACGGGTTACCATCTTTGTCCTTAGGAGTCATACCTGGTACGTATGGAAGAACTGGTTTGTCGTTGCCTGGTTTTGTTGGATCTGTTGGATCGTTTGGATATTTGATTGGAGTTGTTGGTTGACCTGGGATGTTTGGAATCCATGAACCAAGTGGTTTGTATGTTACCACTTCTGTAGTGTTTTCTGAGTCTGCAGTTACTTTTGTAGTTGGTACTGTTACTTTATCAGCTAAGTATCCTTTAACTACTGGTGATTTCACTTCAGCCAAGTCTTGAGCTGGTGTCCAATCTCCGTATGTAACCTCACCTGTAACCAAGTTAACTTTCGCTTCACGTGTGAATTTAGCTTCTTGTGTTACTGTTTTTGGAGTTCCATCTTCGTTTAATACTGGAGTTCCATCTTCGTAAACATAAGTAATTGTACGTGTTACTGTTTTGTTTAGATCTTTTTCTTCCAAACCAGCTGGGTATTTAGGTCCGTCTGGGTTGTTTGGATCAACAGGTGCCCCTGGTGTTTTTGGTTGATCTGGTGTAACTGGTACAACACGTTCTTTAAGTGTTACTTTGAACTCTTGATCAGTGTCTTTATCTTTATCGAACTTACCACCTTCTGGGTATGTATTAGATACTAATTCATATCCTTTGTTTTCAAGTTCTTTAATTTTCGCTTTTACATCAGCTTCTTTTGTTAATGGTGTATCTGAGTCACCTTCTTCAGTAATAGCGTCAACACCTGGAATTGGATTTCCTTTTTCATCTACGAAAGTAGTCTTAGCTTTTTGCGTATCCTTCACATAGTTGATTGGTGTATCCTCACCTGGGTTAGTTGGGACACTTGGTACTTCATAACCTTTAGTTGGATTGTTTGGATCTACTGGTTTAAGTGGTTGACCATTGCCATCTTTTGGAGTGTATCCTGGTACATATGGTACTACTTCTGTTGGTTGTCCTGGTTTGGTTGGATCTGTTGGATCATTTGGATACTTAATTGGGTTTGTTGGTTGACCTGGGATGTTTGGTACCCATGAACCAAGTGGTTTGTAGGTTACTACTTCCTTGATATCTTCAGAATCACCTGTTACGTTTACTACTGGTACACTTGCTTTGTCAGCTAAGAATCCTTTAACTACTGGTGATTTAACTTCAGCTAAATCTTGTGCTGGAGTCCAATCTCCATATGTAACTTCTCCTGTAACTAAATTAACTTTCGCTTCACGTGTGAATTTAGCTTCTTGTGTTACTGTTTTTGGAGTGCCGTCTTCGTTTAATACTGGAGTGCCATCTTCGTATACGTATGTAATTGTACGTGTTACTGTTTTGTTTAGATCTTTTTCTTCCAAGCCAGCTGGGTATTTAGGTCCGTCTGGGTTGTTTGGATCTACTGGAGTTCCTGGTGTTTTAGGTTGATCTGGTGTAACTGGTACAACACGTTCCTTAAGCGTTACTTTGAACTCTTGATCAGTGTTTTTATCTTTATCGAACTTACCACCTTCTGGGTATGTATTAGAAACTAATTCATATCCTTTGTTTTCAAGTTCTTTGATCTTAGCTTTTACTTCAGCTTCTTTTGTAAGTGGTGTATCTGAGTCACCTTCTTCAGTAATAGCATCAACACCTGGAATTGGGTTTCCTTTTTCATCTACGAAAGTCGTTTTAGCTTTTTGTGTATCCTTCACATAGTTGATTGGTGTATCCTCACCTGGGTTAGTTGGTACATTTGGTACTTCATAACCTTTAGTTGGATCGTTTGGATCTACTGGTTTCAACGGGTTACCATCTTTGTCCTTAGGAGTCATACCTGGTACGTATGGAAGAACTGGTTTGTCGTTGCCTGGTTTTGTTGGATCTGTTGGATCGTTTGGATATTTGATTGGAGTTGTTGGTTGACCTGGGATGTTTGGAATCCATGAACCAAGTGGTTTGTATGTTACCACTTCTGTAGTGTTTTCTGAGTCTGCAGTTACTTTTGTAGTTGGTACTGTTACTTTATCAGCTAAGTATCCTTTAACTACTGGTGATTTCACTTCAGCCAAGTCTTGAGCTGGTGTCCAATCTCCGTATGTAACCTCACCTGTAACCAAGTTAACTTTCGCTTCACGTGTGAATTTAGCTTCTTGTGTTACTGTTTTTGGAGTTCCATCTTCGTTTAATACTGGAGTTCCATCTTCGTAAACATAAGTAATTGTACGTGTTACTGTTTTGTTTAGATCTTTTTCTTCCAAACCAGCTGGGTATTTAGGTCCGTCTGGGTTGTTTGGATCAACAGGTGCCCCTGGTGTTTTTGGTTGATCTGGTGTAACTGGTACAACACGTTCTTTAAGTGTTACTTTGAACTCTTGATCAGTGTCTTTATCTTTATCGAACTTACCACCTTCTGGGTATGTATTAGATACTAATTCATATCCTTTGTTTTCAAGTTCTTTAATTTTCGCTTTTACATCAGCTTCTTTTGTTAATGGTGTATCTGAGTCACCTTCTTCAGTAATAGCGTCAACACCTGGAATTGGATTTCCTTTTTCATCTACGAAAGTAGTCTTAGCTTTTTGCGTATCCTTCACATAGTTGATTGGTGTATCCTCACCTGGGTTAGTTGGGACACTTGGTACTTCATAACCTTTAGTTGGATTGTTTGGATCTACTGGTTTAAGTGGTTGACCATTGCCATCTTTTGGAGTGTATCCTGGTACATATGGTACTACTTCTGTTGGTTGTCCTGGTTTGGTTGGATCTGTTGGATCATTTGGATACTTAATTGGGTTTGTTGGTTGACCTGGGATGTTTGGTACCCATGAACCAAGTGGTTTGTAGGTTACTACTTCCTTGATATCTTCAGAATCACCTGTTACGTTTACTACTGGTACACTTGCTTTGTCAGCTAAGAATCCTTTAACTACTGGTGATTTAACTTCAGCTAAATCTTGTGCTGGAGTCCAATCTCCATATGTAACTTCTCCTGTAACTAAATTAACTTTCGCTTCACGTGTGAATTTAGCTTCTTGTGTTACTGTTTTTGGAGTGCCGTCTTCGTTTAATACTGGAGTGCCATCTTCGTATACGTATGTAATTGTACGTGTTACTGTTTTGTTTAGATCTTTTTCTTCCAAGCCAGCTGGGTATTTAGGTCCGTCTGGGTTATTTGGATCTACTGGAGTTCCTGGTGTTTTTGGTTGATCTGGTGTAACTGGTACAACTCAAGTTCTTTAATTTTCGCTTTTACATCAGCTTCTTTTGTTAATGGTGTATCTGAGTCACCTTCTTCAGTAATAGCGTCAACACCTGGAATTGGATTTCCTTTTTCATCTACGAAAGTAGTCTTAGCTTTTTGCGTATCCTTCACATAGTTGATTGGTGTATCCTCACCTGGGTTAGTTGGGACACTTGGTACTTCATAACCTTTAGTTGGATTGTTTGGATCTACTGGTTTAAGTGGTTGACCATTGCCATCTTTTGGAGTGTATCCTGGTACATATGGTACTACTTCTGTTGGTTGTCCTGGTTTGGTTGGATCTGTTGGATCATTTGGATACTTAATTGGGTTTGTTGGTTGACCTGGGATGTTTGGTACCCATGAACCAAGTGGTTTGTAGGTTACTACTTCCTTGATATCTTCAGAATCACCTGTTACGTTTACTACTGGTACACTTGCTTTGTCAGCTAAGAATCCTTTAACTACTGGTGATTTAACTTCAGCTAAATCTTGTGCTGGAGTCCAATCTCCATATGTAACTTCTCCTGTAACTAAATTAACTTTCGCTTCACGTGTGAATTTAGCTTCTTGTGTTACTGTTTTTGGAGTGCCGTCTTCGTTTAATACTGGAGTGCCATCTTCGTATACGTATGTAATTGTACGTGTTACTGTTTTGTTTAGATCTTTTTCTTCCAAGCCAGCTGGGTATTTAGGTCCGTCTGGGTTGTTTGGATCTACTGGAGTTCCTGGTGTTTTAGGTTGATCTGGTGTAACTGGTACAACACGTTCCTTAAGCGTTACTTTGAACTCTTGATCAGTGTTTTTATCTTTATCGAACTTACCACCTTCTGGGTATGTATTAGAAACTAATTCATATCCTTTGTTTTCAAGTTCTTTGATCTTAGCTTTTACTTCAGCTTCTTTTGTAAGTGGTGTATCTGAGTCACCTTCTTCAGTAATAGCATCAACACCTGGAATTGGGTTTCCTTTTTCATCTACGAAAGTCGTTTTAGCTTTTTGTGTATCCTTCACATAGTTGATTGGTGTATCCTCACCTGGGTTAGTTGGTACATTTGGTACTTCATAACCTTTAGTTGGATCGTTTGGATCTACTGGTTTCAACGGGTTACCATCTTTGTCCTTAGGAGTCATACCTGGTACGTATGGAAGAACTGGTTTGTCGTTGCCTGGTTTTGTTGGATCTGTTGGATCGTTTGGATATTTGATTGGAGTTGTTGGTTGACCTGGGATGTTTGGAATCCATGAACCAAGTGGTTTGTATGTTACCACTTCTGTAGTGTTTTCTGAGTCTGCAGTTACTTTTGTAGTTGGTACTGTTACTTTATCAGCTAAGTATCCTTTAACTACTGGTGATTTCACTTCAGCCAAGTCTTGAGCTGGTGTCCAATCTCCGTATGTAACCTCACCTGTAACCAAGTTAACTTTCGCTTCACGTGTGAATTTAGCTTCTTGTGTTACTGTTTTTGGAGTTCCATCTTCGTTTAATACTGGAGTTCCATCTTCGTAAACATAAGTAATTGTACGTGTTACTGTTTTGTTTAGATCTTTTTCTTCCAAACCAGCTGGGTATTTAGGTCCGTCTGGGTTGTTTGGATCAACAGGTGCCCCTGGTGTTTTTGGTTGATCTGGTGTAACTGGTACAACACGTTCTTTAAGTGTTACTTTGAACTCTTGATCAGTGTCTTTATCTTTATCGAACTTACCACCTTCTGGGTATGTATTAGATACTAATTCATATCCTTTGTTTTCAAGTTCTTTAATTTTCGCTTTTACATCAGCTTCTTTTGTTAATGGTGTATCTGAGTCACCTTCTTCAGTAATAGCGTCAACACCTGGAATTGGATTTCCTTTTTCATCTACGAAAGTAGTCTTAGCTTTTTGCGTATCCTTCACATAGTTGATTGGTGTATCCTCACCTGGGTTAGTTGGGACACTTGGTACTTCATAACCTTTAGTTGGATTGTTTGGATCTACTGGTTTAAGTGGTTGACCATTGCCATCTTTTGGAGTGTATCCTGGTACATATGGTACTACTTCTGTTGGTTGTCCTGGTTTGGTTGGATCTGTTGGATCATTTGGATACTTAATTGGGTTTGTTGGTTGACCTGGGATGTTTGGTACCCATGAACCAAGTGGTTTGTAGGTTACTACTTCCTTGATATCTTCAGAATCACCTGTTACGTTTACTACTGGTACACTTGCTTTGTCAGCTAAGAATCCTTTAACTACTGGTGATTTAACTTCAGCTAAATCTTGTGCTGGAGTCCAATCTCCATATGTAACTTCTCCTGTAACTAAATTAACTTTCGCTTCACGTGTGAATTTAGCTTCTTGTGTTACTGTTTTTGGAGTGCCGTCTTCGTTTAATACTGGAGTGCCATCTTCGTATACGTATGTAATTGTACGTGTTACTGTTTTGTTTAGATCTTTTTCTTCCAAGCCAGCTGGGTATTTAGGTCCGTCTGGGTTATTTGGATCTACTGGAGTTCCTGGTGTTTTTGGTTGATCTGGTGTAACTGGTACAACACGTTCTTTAAGTGTTACTGTGAACTCTTGATCAGTGTCAACATCTTTATCAAAGACGCCATCTGTTGGATATGTATTAGAAACTACTTCATATCCTTTGTTTTGAGCTTCTTTGATTCTCGCAGCGATTTCATCTGCTTTTGTAAGTTTGTCTCCACCTTTACCTGTTTCAGAGATTGGCGTGTTACCTTCCACCTGCTTAACATTACCATCTTTGTCTTGGTAGACAAATGTTGTTTTAGCTTTTTGGATTGGTGAGTAAGTTACTACATATTCGTAATCTTCATCTGTTGCAGTTGTTGGCTGTACCGGAACTTTTTCTACACTTGCAATGTAACCTTCTTTTTGAGGTACTGTTACTTCTGGAAGATTTGTATCTCCGTTACCTACCCAATTAACGTAAATAGGCTTATCATTGGAGTCAACTGCAGCTTTACCATCAGAATTTAATTTGACAGTACCTGTATAACTTACTGTTTGTTTAGTTGGTTCAAACACCTGTTGCCCTGCAAGATTTTTAACATCGTCTGCATACACATACTTAATTGTACGGTTTACTTCTTCAACCTTAGTTTTCTTAACATATGAATAAATAACATTGTTAACATAAGCATCAGGATTCAAACCAGCCGCGGTAATTTCATCTGCAGTATATATATCACGAATCCGTTTATCACTAACATTAATAGTTCCTGCAGGACCTTTTGGAGGAATTTCAGCTAATATATAATCAACCCCAGCAATAGGTTTAACCAAATCTGGAATTTGATTCGTAACATCATATTTTTTACCTAGAATATTTTTTGTTTCATACGTACCATCTTCCTTAAGAGGTGCATATCCATTATATTCTGTCGGTATATATCCAATAATTTTACCAGTTTCTAAATCTTTTAAAGTTAAAGTAACTGCCCCAGTCTCAACAGTGGTTGAACCATTCGGTATAACACTAACTTCCCAACCATTGTTAACTTTAGTAGCAATTTCTTCTGTTTGACCATTTAATGGAGTCCCGCCTGTAACTGATAAAGTTGCGCTAGTTTTGTCATTACCAACTGTACTTCCCTTAGCAACTCGCCCTAATTCATCATATTTTATTTTTGAAAAATCATCTGAGAAGGTACGAGGTGTCAATACTTTTTCAATCCCTAGCTTATCTAAAGCCATAGAGACAGTTGAACCCTCTTGAATAACACCATCAATGACTTCTAGTTCCAATCGAGTTGGTGATTTCAATGTAGCTTTTAATGTAAAGCTTGTATCTCGGCCATCTTGGAGAATCCAAACATTATTTTGATTAGCTTGAACATTTGACCAACGGTTAGATGGCCTATATGTCACTTCTGAACTCTTAATAGAATTCTTTCCATTTCCCAATTCACGGAAATAAGTGAACTCATCATTTGGTAAATCAATTGTAAATTTAGATCCTTTGCTATAGCGAACATCAGTATCTGTATTAATAACTACAGAATCATTCTTTTTCACAAGTGAAGAGCCATTATAGTTAACACCATTGTCAGTCAACAAAGAGACACTAGTCGACTGCTTCTGAACACTCGGCTTAGTTGCTTTATGTATGTAAGTATGTTCCAGAACTTTTTGGCCATCTACCTTAATCTCCGCAGTGTATTCTGTATCCTTAGAAATTTGAGGAGCATAATATCCACTACCTGTTAAATTTTCAACAGAATATGTTGTAACCGGATAATTACTAGCTTTTTCGTTCCATTCTATTGTATAAGTAATAGTTCCTACTTCATTGGGAATAGCTGGTTGCTCTGCAAGACGTTCTTCATAAGTCATTCCATCTTTCATACGTTGAGCCCAATATGGACTTGTTGTACCTTTGTTACCTGTAGAATTACTTTGGGCAGCAGATTTCACCACACCTATCGTTGTACCATCCGCGGCTTTTATTGGTGTTCCTACCTTGAATGCATCACCAAATCCTGCTAAATTTTTTAATTCAATTTTAGTAGTATCACCCTTTTGAGTTCTAGACGTGTCAAAAGAAATTTCTATTCCCCATGCCGTTGGTGCTGAATTATCAGCATTCATAGTAATATAAGCGTTTTGAACGTTTACTACGGCTTTTCCTTCTTTTATAAGAGCTTTACCAGTATGAGTTTCAGCTAATACAGCTTCAACTTTACCTGCATGGCCTGCACGTTTCATTTCAGCATAAACTGCTTCAATTGCGGCTGAAAGACGGTTCACTTGGGCTACCATCTGATCTTTAGAAGCATCAGATGAAAGTAAACCTTTAGATGCTACTGCTTCTAACTTAACAGCAGCAATTGCAGCTGACAATTTTTGTTTAGCTTCAACATCTTTAGCTTCCTTATCTGAAAAGTTTGAAGCAACTGTTGCCATTACTTCTGCTTCTGAAGTCAATTGAGTAAGAACTGTCTTCACTTCATCTTTAGGTTTTACTGTTTCAGCTTTTTCAGATGTTTCTTTGTCAGTTTTTTCTTTAGCTACTTCTTTTTTGTCAGCTTGCTCTTTATCAGATTTTTCTGTTGCAGCTTTATCAGTAACTTCTTTTTCTGCTACAGGTTTAGCTTCTTCTTTTACTTCAGATTTTTCATCTGCTTTTACAGCATCAAGCTTTAATTCTGGAAGTTCTTCAACAACTGGTGTTGTTATGGCTGAATCAGGTTTCTGTTTATCAGGATTTGTAATTTCTGTAGCCTTTGCAGAACCAGTGTTCGTCTCATCAGCTTTGACAGCATTTGTTCCTAATAGGAGAGCAGTTCCCAATAGAACACTAGCGGCACCAAAGCTATACTTACGAATAGAAAAGCGTTGAGCTCTTCTACCATGGTATTTTCCCATTCTTGAATACATGTTTTCTCCTTTTTTAAAATATGTGTTAATTACGGAATTACACCCAAGTATTTAAACAACGCCTCCATTTCCAGCTTAATTTATACATTAAAGCAGCTACACTTAGGTACTTAATCCCTAATTTACATTATAACATTATTTCAACTAAACTGTCTACGTTTATGTACAAAATATGAGGATTTTTCTATATATATATATCAATCGCTGTTTTGTGTAATTTCATCATAAAAAATAAAAGGCCAATTTGACCTTTTACTTTTATATATTTATTTACGGTTTAATACGGTGCAACATACGTGGGAATGGGATAGCTTCACGGATGTGTTTTGTTCCTGCTGCAAAGGTTACCATACGTTCGATACCGATACCAAATCCTCCATGTGGAACTGTACCGTATTTACGAAGATCAAGGTAGAATTCATATTCTGTACGATCCATGCCAAGTTCATCCATCTTAGCGACAAGGGCATCGTAGTCCTCCTCACGCATAGATCCACCGATGATTTCTCCATAGCCTTCTGGAGCAAGCAAGTCTGCACAAAGCACGCGCTCTGGATTTCCAGGAACTGGTTTCATGTAGAAGGCCTTGATGGCTGCTGGGTAATTCATGACAAATGTTGGTACACCAAAGTAGTTTGAAATCCATGTTTCGTGTGGTGAACCAAAGTCATCACCATGCTCAAGGTGTTCGTAGTCAGCGTCTTCATCATTTTCATGCTCTTGCAAGAGGTCAATAGCTTGATCATAAGTGATACGTTTGAATGGCTCTGCAATGTAGCGTTTCAAGAGCTCTGTATCACGTTCCAAGGTTTCCAAAGCTTGAGGCGCACGGTCAAGAACACCTTGAAGAAGAGCTTTTACATAAGCTTCTTGCAAGTCAAGCGACTCATCGTGTGTCAAGTATGAGTACTCTGCATCCATCATCCAGAACTCAGTCAAGTGACGGCGCGTTTTTGATTTTTCAGCACGGAATACGGGACCAAAGTCAAAGACACGACCAAGTGCCATAGCACCTGCTTCTAGGTAAAGCTGACCTGATTGGCTCAAGTAGGCTGGCGTACCGAAGTAGTCTGTTTCAAAGAGTTCTGTTGAATCTTCTGCCGCATTTCCTGAAAGAATTGGGCTATCAAACTTCATGAAGCCGTTCTTGTCAAAGAATTCATAAGTTGCGTAGATGATCGCGTTACGGATTTGCATCACTGCTACTTGCTTGCGAGAACGGAGCCACAAGTGACGGTTGTCCATCAAGAAGTCTGTTCCGTGTTCTTTTGGTGTAATTGGGTAATCTTGAGATTCACCGATCACTTCGATGTCTGTAATATCCAACTCATAACCAAACTTAGAACGTTCGTCTTCTTTGACAATTCCTGTCACATAAACAGACGTTTCTTGGCTCAAGCGTTTGATAACATCAAACTTCTCAAGTCCTACTTCTTCACCAAATTTTTCTACAAAGTTTGGTTTAAAGGCCACACCTTGGAAGAAAGCTGTTCCATCACGCAATTGCAAGAAAGCGATTTTTCCTTTTCCTGATTTGTTGGCAACCCAAGCACCAATCGTCACTTCTTGACCAACATAGTCTTTTACATCGATAATCGTTACACGTTTTGTCATTATTTTTCCTTTTCTTTTTCTTTTATTTTTCCATAAATGCTTTCAAGCGTTTAACTGCTTCTTTAAGCGTGTCTAGGTCTGTCGCATAGCTGAGGCGCACATTTTCTGGCGCTCCAAATCCTGCTCCTGTAATCAAGGCCAGACCAACTTCTTCAAGAATAGCCGTTGTAAATGCTGTTACATCGCTATAACCTTTCATCTCCATAGCTTTTTTGACATTCGGAAAGAGATAGAAAGCTCCTTGTGGTTTTACAACTTCAAAACCAGGGACTTCACACAAGAGTGGATAGATGGTATTGAGACGTTCTTCAAATGCTTGACGCATAACTTCCACAGAATCTTGCGGTCCAGTTAGGGCTTCGATAGTTGCATATTGTGAAACAGCAGTTAGGTTAGAAGTTGTTTGACCTGTCAATTTGCTCATAGCAGCGATGATTTCTGGATCACCCACTGCATAACCTACTCGCCAACCTGTCATGGCATAAGCTTTTGATACACCGTTAATAACAATGGTTTGCTTGCGAATGGCTTCTGATAGACTAGAGATTGGTACGAACTCATTCCCGTTATAGACCAAACGACCATAAATATCATCTGCTAGGATGAGAATGTCATGTTCAACAGCCCAATTTCCGATAGCCAAGAGTTCCTCACGGGTGTAAATCATTCCTGTCGGATTGGATGGCGAATTCAACACCAAAACCTTAGTTTTATCTGTACGAGCTGCTTCTAACTGCTCTACGGTCACCTTAAAGTGATTGTCTTCCTTAGCTTGAACAAAGACTGGAATCCCTTCTGCCATCTTGACCTGGTCTCCATAACTAACCCAGTATGGAGTTGGAATAATAACCTCATCTAAAGGGTTGATTACAGCCATAAAGAAAGTATAGAGTGAGAACTTAGCACCGGTAGCAAATGTGACTTCGTTGGCTGCTACGGAATAACCATAATAACGCTCAAAATAGGTATTAACTGCTACTTTTAACTCAGGCAAACCTGAAGCTACCGTATAGAAAGAAGCACGTCCATCTCGAATGGCTGCAACAGCTGCATCTTGAATATTTTTGGGAGTATGGAAATCGGGCTGACCTAAAGTTAAGAAAAGTACATCTTTTCCTTCAGCCTTTAACTTCTTTGCTCTTGCATCACTAGCCAGAGTCACACTTTCTTCCATTTCTAAAACACGATTGGATAGTTTCATAGGCCCTCCTTATTGACCAATGCTCCTGTTTCAAAATCTACTAGATAAAAATTAGAGCCTGACTTGACTTCCCAGATTGGCTTATCTTGATAACGGCCAAAGGTAATCTTGTCAATCTCGCCAGCTCCTTTTTCCTTAGAAAGAGCTTCTGCTTTTTCTTGTGACACACCCTGATTTAGCTGATAAACGTAGATCTTATGGTCATCTTTTCCGATCAGGACAGCAAGTGCTTCTTGCTGTTTATTACGACCAAGAACGCTGTAATAAGATTCCAAGCCATTGTATAAATCAACCTGATCAGCCTGCTCTAATCCTGCATACTGCTGAGCTAATTTTTCTCCTTCACTTTTAGCTGTTTGATATGGTTTCATACTCAGAAACACTAGATACAGAAAGGAAGCACTGATAACCACAAACAAAATCGTCATCCCTAGACCATACTGCCACAGTAGATTATTTTTTGCTTTGTTTTGTCTTTTTTTCACTCGTCTATTTTACCATCTATTAAGCTTTATTACAAGTGAATGCAAGAATACTCTTCGAAAATCAAATTCAAACCACGTCAGCTTTATCTGCAACCTCAAAGCTGTGCTTTGAGCAATCTGCGGCTTGCTTCCTAGTTTGCTCTTTGATTTTCATTGAGTATAAGAAACCAATTCTATTTCTTCCTTCAAAGCAAACCGATTTTTCTTGATTAAAGCCGAGCAAGAAAAGTAAAGACAGCTCCAAAATCAACCTATTAAAAAACCTGAGCTTGGCACTCAAGTTTTCGTAATTTTTTTGATTTATGGAATCACTTTATCATCCATTCTTTTAGCCATTTTTCCTAAAAATATAGGCAGTAGAAGACTAATCATGACTAAAAAGAAGCCTAGATAAAGAAATGCTACTACAAAGCCTAAATTGTCAATCAACCAGCCTGTCAATGGAAAGAAGACAATCATACTCAGGCTAAACATCATAGAATAGACACTCAGCATGGTTGCCCTTACTTCACTTGGAAGGCGCCCTTGCAAATCATTGTCAAAAATCGGCTTAAAAAGAGCATGCAGAGCATTACTAATCAAATAAATCAGAATATAGATTAGAGGTGTTCCAAAGTAGGACAGCAGGTAGGTAACTCCAGTCAACAGGACGAGAATAGGGAAAATCTTCAAGGCGGCATATTTCTTTCCAATCTTACTCGCTAGATAGACTGCAACGATATTTAAGAGACTACCAAGTAGCATAACTGCTGAAATTTGCCAACTACTTAAATCTGGTAACTGATTTTGATAGTAAAAATAAAACATGCACATGAGTGTACCAACAATCTGAGACAAAATCATCCAGTTGAAGAGCATGGGATTTCGCTCCAACTCTTCCTTAACAGTCCAAATAATCTGTTTCATGGTCACACTATCAGTTTTTTCTAGCTTGACACTGGGCTCTTTCAGCATCCAAATCAAGACAAGAACTATGATAGAAGTGGCAATCATGATATAGTAGGTCAGGTGCAATTGACCATGGACAAAAAATCCCGCCAACACTGTCCCCAAAGAACGAGTTCCTTCTGCTACTCCTGACATGAAACTTGAAATAGATAAGTAACGCTTCTTGAGTCCAGCCTCTACAGCCGAGTCATAGACCATTGCTGCGCTTGTTCCTGAATCAAAATTATAAGACAAGGCACTCACCACCATTGCTAGTGCATAAATCCAAAAATTTCCCTGACCAGCCAACATGAGAATAGAAGACACAATCCCTGCTATACGACTTAAATAAAGGTTGGTCTTATAGGAATAACGATCAGCCAACATTCCAGATGGAATTTCACAGAGAAGACTGGTCGCATGAAAGATACTTTCCAGAAGTCCAATCTGCCAAAGAGACATTCCGTTTTGACTGAGAAAGAGAATCCAAAAGCTGGTAATCCCTAAAAAAGCAAAAAACTCAACTCCGGCCATCAGGCCAATATTTTTCCGATAATTTCTTATTAACATCTTTTCTCCTTAACAAGTGTATTATTATTTCTTTTGTCCGTCACTTGTTAATCTTTGCCTTACATGATCTCCACCCCTTTTAGAAGCATTCTTCAATGCCATTATTGTTCCTTTAATGATTTATGAAATGATACCGGAAAATAGCTGTTCTGCGGTTTCTATTGCTAGTTTTCTTGTTTATTTTAGCACTTATGTCATTATATTACAAGAGAATATTGGAATACTCCTATAAAATCAAAGAAAACTAAAATCCAAAAAACAGTTCTTACTTTTCCAGTGGCAACTGACTAGAGTTTCAGCAATTTTATAATTTTCAAATAAACTCTGAGCAAATTTCTTGCAAGTCCTTTTGTTTTGTTGTAATATATTTTATAACAACGAGAGACTTCTCGGAAATTTAAGAAAAAGGAGACACATCATGTCTAAAAAAGTATTATTTATCGTCGGATCACTACGTCAAGGTTCTTTCAACCACCAAATGGCTCTCGAAGCTGAGAAAGCACTTGCTGGTAAAGCAGAGGTTAGCTACCTTGATTATTCAACCCTTCCTCTCTTCAGCCAAGATTTGGAAGTTCCAACACATCCAGCTGTAGCTGCTGCTCGTGAAGCAGTTCTCGCTGCGGATGCCATCTAGATTTTCTCTCCAGTCTATAACTTCTCTATCCCTGGTACGGTGAAAAACTTGCTTGACTGGCTATCTCGCGCTCTTGACTTGTCTGATACACGTGGCGCTTCTGCCCTTCAAGACAAGTTTGTCACCGTATCATCTGTAGCCAATGCAGGTCACGATCAACTTTTCGCTATTTACAAAGACCTCTTGCCATTCATACGTACACAAGTCGTTGGTGACTTTACTGCTGCACGTGTTAACGACTCTGCCTGGGCAGACGGAAAATTGGTTCTTGAAGAAACAGTCCTAAACTCACTTGAAAAACAAGCGGAAGACTTGGTTGCAGCAGTTCAGTAAAAAATAGAGAATTTTAAGAAGTCCTTAATATAAAAATGAGCAACTTTAAATTAAAAGTTGCTCATTTTTTGTGCTATTTAGTACTATCCTACTTGTTAAATCTGTATTGACACTTTTTTATTTAGCGATGTCTTCTAGCATGACCACGAGTTCCTGGTCCAGTTCTAATTGGTTTAACTTGTTTACCTGGACGCGAAGGAACATGGTGTACTGGTCCATGATGAGGTCTCGTTAAATGCGGTTTAGGCTGAACACTTGGTTTTGGATTAGTAACAATTACGTTTGGTTTTGTAACCACTCCGACCACATGCGTGTGGCTAGTAGTGCCAGTATGAATGACACTTGTCACCTCTGAATGAGTTTCGGTTTCATTTGTTGTGATAGTGACAATTGGTGTTGTTGGACCCGCTGTTGCTGCATTTGAGGTAACAGTGGTTGTCGTTGTAGTTGTAGTCGTAGCCGTTCCACCAGGAACAGGTTTTGTTTCTGTTTTCTTATTAACAGATGTTTGTGAAGAAAAATCTGTTGGTTTAATTGCAGCCAAGGCTTCAGCTGGAGTTAAGTTAGGTTTTGAATCAGTAGTCGCTACCGGTTTTGGTTGAACTACAGGTGTTGGTGTAGCTGGAGTAGATACTGCCGGTTTAACCGGTGTTACCGGTGCTGGTGCTACTGGTTTTACTGGAGCTACTGGTTGTGGTGTGGCAACAGGCGCTGGAGTTACTGGTGTCGAAACTACTGGTTTGACTGGTGTTGATGGTGCTACCGGTTGTGGTTGAACTACAGGTGCTGGCTTAGCCGGAGTTGACACAACTGGTTTAACTGGCGCGACAGGTTTTGCAACAATTGGTGATGATGCCACAACTGGATTCGGAACGGTCAAAACTGGTTTGATAGAAATTCCATTACCTAGACTAGAAGGAGTTGCTGCAATAGTTGTTACTCCTTGTGGAGTGACATTTGGTTTATGAACAGTCGTATCCACTGCAGCTACTGGTTTATCATCAATTCTTGTGATTTTCCAATTATCATAAATAACTGCACCAGTAACGAGGTTAACTCTCGCTACTCTTTCAAAAACTACAGAACGAACTACATCTTTGAAAGCTTGTTTACCATCTTTTTGGTATTTGTAGTGAATCGTCTGCTTAGTCATTTTTCTCAGTGTATCTAAGTTTTCAACAGATTTAGGCCAAACAGGTGTCAATGCGTCTCCTACTACTAATGGATTTCCAGCAATTGGTTTAGGATCATCTGCTGTGACAGTCACAACTTTTTCGATTAATTGAACTGAGAATACTTGATCAGTTTGTTTTTCACTGTCAAAGCGTTTATCATTAGCATTTGCAAAACCATCATGTACTAATTCATATCCTTGTTTTAGGTATTGATTAATACGATTTTTTGAATTATAAGCAATTGTTTCACCTGGAAGACCAACAACACTGTCCACATTTCCTAAAACTTTAGGACTTGTTTCTGTTTGATTAAGGTATTTAACATGCGCCTTTTGTTGAGCAACATAATCATAAACAACATGGATATCAGCCTGTGTCAAATGTCCCTTACTATTAGCAGGTATTTGCGACAAGACATATACCACACCATCTTTTTCGAAACGCTCAGGAACTTTAGCAGTCACATCATAGTTATTTCCCAACAAGTTAATGAGATTTGAACTCTTATCATGTGGTGTATTGAATGTTTCTAAAATAGCTTGACTTGTTTTATCACGATATTGAATATCAACTTTACCAAATTTAGCTTCTTCGTACACAGCTACCACGTTGGCTTGAGCTCGTGTAATCGTACCAGATGTCTTCGTATTACTATAAAAACGATCATTCTGTGCGTACTCTTTGAAGACATAATATTTACCATTTGGTGAATGTAATAGATAAGGTGCTGTGATAGATGTTGTTTGAATTCCTTTGTTTTCTTGAACTTCTGTCTCAGTTGTATTTCTCTCCAAAGTAGCTACATAGCTAGTATCAATTTTGGTAGATGGTCTTACAGTAGTGAATTTGTCTTGAAGGATACCTCCATTTTCCACCGCTGCAATGGCAGGAAGAAGCATTTTCCCTTGAGTATCAACGAAGCGAACAGCTACATCTCCATATACAAGGCGTCCATCTGTTCTAACCATATCTGGGTTAGCAATTTTCCAGTCAGAATCAGCAGCTTGTTCGTATTGGTCTGTAAGATTTTTACCTTTGGCATCAACCACTGTCAATGTCCCTGGAACATTCGATTTAAAACCATTTCTAGCTTCATTCAGATAATTAACTGTGTGACTTGTCGGAACACGATCAACTCCAAAATCTTTTGTACGTAATACATAAGTTCTTCCAGCCAACATCTTTCCAGATACCAATTCAAAGGTTAATTCATTATCTGCTGCCTTAAGAATCTTGAATTTGGCATGTTGACCAGGCTCTTCACGAGGTGCTTCCAAGATAACATTATGGCGATTTACCCTTGTTCTTGATGTATCAGGGCTAGTATTTATCATTTCGACATTGTGGGCACCACGCTCAATAAATTCACCAACAGTAGCAAACTTATTGAATTCTGTATCTTTAATACGAACAGTGAAACGAGTCCCTGCACTAAAGTTTGATTTCCATGTTCCGATACGAAGGGTACTGTTGTATGTCTTGATACTTCCATCATCATCCAACATCACATCACCTGTGAAGTTAGCTGTAGTAGGTGTATCATAAACTTTAGGTGCTCCGATATCTGTTTTAATCACAGTGTAATTCTTAGTGACTACATTTTGACCATTAACTGAGATAACACCAGTTACAGACTTATCCACATTCACTCTAGGATAACGAATTCCACCTCTGTATTGAAGTTCAAAAGTAACATCGTCTAAGCGTTCAATTTCGTCAGTGAAACGGTATGTTGCTTCAATATGACTTCCTTTGTCAACTAAATCCCATGATTCTTTAGTGTCCAAAGCAACGTCACGATCTCCACGTGAAGCCCAGTATGAAAGGCTTCCAGCTTTGGCATTATCATTTTTCTGAATCAGACTCACTCGTTCTGCAAATACTTTACCTTCAGCAACCAATTTTTGAGGAAGATTATTGTCTTGTGGTAATTCCTTCAAGCCAATTGTGAAGATATCCCCCTTATGATAGGCACCATTTTTAAATTTTAATTGGAAACGATAATCAGCAATACCTGTTGAAGTCACACGGTCGGCCATGTCGATTGTACCACTGGCAATAATATTTCCATTATCGATAGCTACATCCTGTATTTGAGTTGGCGATAGACTAGCGCTAATTTTCTTGCCGTGTCCTGCACGTTGCAACTCAGTATAAACTGTTTCAATAGCTGAATACAGTTGATTTAATTGAGTCTTAAGATTTTCTACACTAACAGATGAATCTTTCAGCAAGGATTTTGATTGTGAAATCTGAATTGTTGCTGCCTTAACAGCTTCTTGAACCAAGGCTTTTTCTTCAACTTTACGATCTGCTTCTTGAGCATAACGAACAGCAACTTGATTTAAAACTTCTGCTTCTGATACAACCTGTTCCAAGGTAGTTTTTTCGACTGATTTTTCTTCTTTTACCTTCTCACTTGAAGTAGGTGAGGTAGTTTTTTCTTCACTAGACTTAACTTCTTTAAAAGTGAATTCTTTTGAGTCAGAAATTTTTGTCTCAGCTGCCACTTTAGACTCTGCTTCCTTCTTTAGAAGGGCATTGATATCTAATTCTTCTTTTTCCAAAACTGGAGCTTGAAGAGTTGAAGGTAATTCTGCTATTTTTTCCTCAGATTTCTCTTGCTTGGTCTCTTCTGGTTTTTCAGAGACTTTTTGTTCTTCTTTTTCAGTGCGATGTGAATCTACTTTCTGTTCATCTGCACTCACATTTGAATAAGTACCAAAAACCATCAAGGCAGCTACAGCAACAGATACTGCACCAAAACTTGATTTTCTAATGGAATACTTGTTTACCTTATTCATTTGATTCCGTTTTACTCTTGAATACATATATTTTCTCTCTAACTTTTTATGATAAAAAAGGGAGTGGAATTGATGCTGTATTGACATACATTCTCACTCCCTAAAACACTACACTTCCAATATTTTGTTGTCTAGAGTTTTATTTTGATTTTATTCATCTCTTTTTGCTTTTCCAACTAAACTGAATCCAGTAAATAGGCCAAGTACTCCTAGAACTTGAGCCATACCAGAAGAGTGACCCGCAGTTTTTGGAAGTTCTTTTTCCTCCTCTTTTGGAGCTGAGTTTGGAGTTGGAACTGCTGATGGCACTTTTGGAGCTGGGGTAGAGGTTGGAACTGGAGTTGGCGTAACTTGTGGAGTTGGGGTTGGAGTCGGAATTGGAGTTGGGGTCGGTACCGGGGTTGGAGTTGGAACCGGAGTTGGGGTCGGTACTGGATCCGGCGTAACTTGTGGAGTTGGGGTTGGAGTCGGAATTGGAGTTGGGGTAACTTGTGGAATTGGTTGAACATTTCTATAAGTTACAGTTACAACCTGATTTCCAGTTTCTGCTGTAATTCCTTGAACCGCAGCCACTTTAGCAAGATCAGGATTGTATCCTGCAATGCTTGGAGATACCACTTCGTCAAAACTTGTCACTCCATCTTCAGAAACCCAAGATGTACTTGTAGCCTTACCTGTTACATTATCGATACTTAACATACGTGAAAAGCTTACTTGATCATGATGATCTTCACTTGCTTTTGTACCATCTTCAAATACATAATGAATCGTTCTTTCCACAAGTTTTGGAGTATCTTTTTTAACAGTGATCTTATGTTTCAATAGGACTGTATATTCTTGAACTTTTGTTTCATCTGTATCAAAAGTTGCATCTGCAGGGAAACCATCTTCCTGTAATAAGTACCCTTTTTCAAGCAACGATTTCAAAACAGTTTCTGTCGTATAGGCGATCTTTTCTCCTGATTTACCAGTAATATTGTCTGTATGAACGACTTCATCCTTGTTATCAACATCTATGTAACGAACAACTGCAACTTGTTCTGTCTTGACGTAAGTTACCTTTGTATCTTCACCTGGGTTTTCAGGTGTAACACTTGTACGCTCTGGTTTGTAGCCTACAATTTCAGGTACTGCTGTTTCTCCAGCTTTACGAGGATCATTTGCATCATTCAGGTATTGGGGTTGAGGAGCATTTGCAATTACATTTCCAGAAGCATCTACTGGAATGATTTTACCCAAAGCTTTATAGGTAACTGTATCTGTTGCTTTTGGTAAATCTGGCGTAACTGTCTTAGCACCAGCTTCTGCTTTATCAGCGAAATACCCTGTCACAACTGGTACTTTAACTGTTCCATAGGTATGGTCCTTATTTTCCCAAGTTGTTTCTTTAGTCGCTTCATTATATGATCCCTTGAAGACAAAATCATTTTGCACATTATCTTTAGGAGTTGCAGAACCTGCCCCAGTAAAGTTTACAGTTTGTTCAGTTTCCTTAGTTAATGAATCAATAATTTCGTTATATGTTACAAAGGTATCTTTTCCGATGCGATCAGGATCAGATTCGTCATTTGGTTCGATTGTCTTGTCAACAATATTATATCCCCAAACAGTTGGTTGCTCATTATTTAATACATGGAATTTTGGAGCTTCAGGAATTTTTGTTTCTGCTGCTTTTGTTGCATCGTTTGGATCATTATCATAGTACTTATAGAGAGCGTCTTCAATGTTTTGTACAACCTCTCCTTGTTTATTGATATATTGTCCTTTATTATTGACTGCTACAATACGTCCCATTTCTTTCAAGTCAACATTAACTTCTGTATCTTGAGGAGAATTTGGATTAACCTCCATTGTTCCTACTTTATTTACAGTAGCATAAAATTTTGGTGTAACAGGAGTTCGTACAGCTTTGAACACTGCATTCACGGATGAATTTGCTTCTGAATTAGTTGAACTATCTGGTTTTGCTGCAGCAGCGCGCTTACCTCTAGATGAACGGCGTACAGAACGCTCACCATTTTCAGTCACAGTTAAGCCTACTGGAGACACTTGAGAATTATTAACTTGTGTAGCTAAAAGATTCTCTGAAACTGGAGCTACTTCTGACAAAGCTCGTCTGCTTCTAGATGATCTAGCAACTCTTGATTCACCATTATTCGTAACTGATGGTTGAGATGCTACTGGAGCTACAACATCTTGGTTCTTAATTCCAGTAATCTTCCATTGTTCATAATGGATATCACCAGATACCAAATTCACAAGAGCATTTCTTTCATAGCTGATATGTTGATCAATTGTTCCATATGCAGCTTTTCCATTTTTAAGGTAACGGAAGTTAATACGGCGACTTATTGTTTGAGTCAATTTCTCCATTCTCTCAACAGTGCCTGGCCAATTTGGTGTATTTGGTTGTCCCGGATTGACTGGGGTGTTGGGTTGTGGTTTAGGATCTTTCGGTGTTACACGTTCGATACGTTCTGAAAGGGTTACAGTGTAGACTTGGTCACGTGCTGTATCGTAGTCATAAACCTTCGCACCACCTGCTGTGAATTCATCGCTGACAAGCTTATAACCTTGTTTCTTGAATTCTGTGATTTGACTTGTTGTGCTGTAGGCAATGGCTTCACCTGACTTACCTGTCACTTCATCTGTTGTGAGAACGCGGTTACCGTTAGTACTTACATAACGGATAACAGCTTTTTGGGCATCCTTACGATAAGTAACTGTTTCAACACGGTCTTGATCTTTAGCCTTCACTCCACTTACAGCTGGGATTTCTGATTTATCCGCTGTGTAACCTGCGATAGTTGGTGATACCACTTTATCAAACGTATCATCATTGGTTGTCCAGTCTTGGAAGTCAATATGACCTGTTACCAAGTTGACATTGCTCCAACGTTTGAAGTTCAGTGTTTCAACCACATCATCCTTAGCCTTGCTTCCATCTTCGTAAACATAATGGATGGTACGGCTAACACTTTCCTTGTTATCCAAATCATGGACACTAGCTGGCCAACGTGGGCTATCTGGTTGTCCTGGATTGACTGGGGTGTTTGGTTGTGGAGTTGGGTTATCTGGGTTAACTGGTTCAACACGTTCTGAAAGGGTTACAGTGTAGACTTGGTCACGTGCTGTATCGTAGTCATAAACCTTCGCACCACCTGATGTGAATTCATCGCTGACAAGATTATAGCCTTGTTTCTTGAATTCTGTGATTTGACTTGTTGTGCTGTAGGCAATGGCTTCACCTGACTTACCTGTCACTTCATCTGTTGTGAGAACACGGTTACCGTTAGTGCTTACATAACGGATAACAGCTTTTTGGGCATCCTTACGATAAGTGACTGTTTCAACACGGTCTTGGTCTTTAGCTTGAACTCCACTTACAGCTGGGATTTCTGATTTATCCGCTGTGTAACCTGCGATGGTTGGTGATACCACTTTATCAAACGTATCATCATTGGTTGTCCAGTATTGGAAGTCAATATGACCTGTTACCAAGTTGACATTGCTCCAACGTTTGAAGTTCAGTGTTTCAACCACATCATCCTTAGCCTTGCTTCCATCTTCGTAAACATAATGGATGGTACGGCTAACACTTTCCTTGTTATCCAAGTTTTCAACTGTTCCTGGCCAACGTGGGCTATCTGGTTGTCCTGGATTGACTGGGGTGTTTGGTTGTGGAGTTGGGTTATCTGGGTTAACTGGTTCAACACGTTCTGAAAGGGTTACAGTGTAGACTTGGTCACGTGCTGTATCGTAGTCATAAACCTTCGCACCACCTGATGTGAATTCATCGCTGACAAGGTTATAGCCTTGTTTCTTGAATTCTGTGATTTGACTTGTTGTGCTGTAGGCAATGGCTTCACCTGACTTACCTGTCACTTCATCTGTTGTGAGAACACGGTTACCGTTAGTGCTTACATAACGGATAACAGCTTTTTGGGCATCCTTACGATAAGTGACTGTTTCAACACGGTCTTGGTCTTTAGCCTTCACTCCACTTACAGCTGGGATTTCTGATTTATCCGCTGTGTAACCTGCGATAGTTGGTGATACCACTTTATCAAACGTATCATCATTAGTTGTCCAGTCTTGGAAGAAAATTTGACCAGTCACTAGGTTAATACGACTCCAACGTTTGAAATTCAGTGTTTCAACCACATCATCCTTAGCCTTGCTTCCATCTTCGTAAACGTAATGGATGGTACGGCTAACACTTTCCTTGTTATCCAAGTTTTCAACTGTTCCTGGCCAACGTGGGCTATCTGGTTGTCCTGGATTGACTGGGGTGTTTGGTTGTGGAGTTGGGTTATCTGGGTTAACTGGTTCAACACGTTCTGAAAGGGTTACAGTGTAGACTTGGTCACGTGCTGTATCGTAGTCATAAACCTTCGCACCACCTGCTGTGAATTCATCGCTGACAAGCTTATAACCTTGTTTCTTGAATTCTGTGATTTGACTTGTTGTGCTGTAGGCAATGGCTTCACCTGACTTACCTGTCACTTCATCTGTTGTGAGAACGCGGTTACCGTTAGTACTTACATAACGGATAACAGCTTTTTGGGCATCCTTACGATAAGTAACTGTTTCAACACGGTCTTGATCTTTAGCCTTCACTCCACTTACAGCTGGGATTTCTGATTTATCCGCTGTATAACCTGCGATAGTTGGAGATACCACTTTATCAAACGTATCATCATTAGTTGTCCAGTCTTGGAAGTCGATATGACCTGTTACCAAGTTGACATTGCTCCAACGTTTGAAATTCAGTGTTTCAACCACATCATCCTTAGCCTTGCTTCCATCTTCGTAAACATAATGGATGGTACGGCTAACACTTTCCTTGTTATCCAAGTTTTCAACTGTTCCTGGCCAACGTGGGCTATCTGGTTGTCCTGGATTGACTGGGGTGTTTGGTTGTGGAGTTGGGTTATCTGGGTTAACTGGTTCAACACGTTCTGAAAGGGTTACAGTGTAGACTTGGTCACGTGCTGTATCGTAGTCATAAACCTTCGCACCACCTGCTGTGAATTCATCGCTGACAAGCTTATAACCTTGTTTCTTGAATTCTGTGATTTGACTTGTTGTGCTGTAGGCAATGGCTTCACCTGACTTACCTGTCACTTCATCTGTTGTGAGAACGCGGTTACCGTTAGTACTTACATAACGGATAACAGCTTTTTGGGCATCCTTACGATAAGTAACTGTTTCAACACGGTCTTGATCTTTAGCCTTCACTCCACTTACAGCTGGGATTTCTGATTTATCCGCTGTATAACCTGCGATAGTTGGAGATACCACTTTATCAAACGTATCATCATTAGTTGTCCAGTCTTGGAAGTCGATATGACCTGTTACCAAGTTGACATTGCTCCAACGTTTGAAATTCAGTGTTTCAACCACATCATCCTTAGCCTTGCTTCCATCTTCGTAAACATAATGGATGGTACGGCTAACACTTTCCTTGTTATCCAAGTTTTCAACTGTTCCTGGCCAACGTGGGCTATCTGGTTGTCCTGGATTGACTGGGGTGTTTGGTTGTGGAGTTGGGTTATCTGGGTTAACTGGTTCAACACGTTCTGAAAGGGTTACAGTGTAGACTTGGTCACGTGCTGTATCGTAGTCATAAACCTTCGCACCACCTGCTGTGAATTCATCGCTGACAAGCTTATAACCTTGTTTCTTGAATTCTGTGATTTGACTTGTTGTGCTGTAGGCAATGGCTTCACCTGACTTACCTGTCACTTCATCTGTTGTGAGAACGCGGTTACCGTTAGTACTTACATAACGGATAACAGCTTTTTGGGCATCCTTACGATAAGTAACTGTTTCAACACGGTCTTGATCTTTAGCCTTCACTCCACTTACAGCTGGGATTTCTGATTTATCCGCTGTGTAACCTGCGATAGTTGGTGATACCACTTTATCAAACGTATCATCATTAGTTGTCCAGTCTTGGAAGTCGATATGACCTGTTACCAAGTTGACATTGCTCCAACGTTTGAAATTCAGTGTTTCAACCACATCATCCTTAGCCTTGCTTCCATCTTCGTAAACATAATGGATGGTACGGCTAACACTTTCCTTGTTATCCAAGTTTTCAACTGTTCCTGGCCAACGTGGGCTATCTGGTTGTCCTGGATTGACTGGGGTGTTTGGTTGTGGAGTTGGGTTATCTGGGTTAACTGGTTCAACACGTTCTGAAAGGGTTACAGTGTAGACTTGGTCACGTGCTGTATCGTAGTCATAAACCTTCGCACCACCTGCTGTGAATTCATCGCTGACAAGCTTATAACCTTGTTTCTTGAATTCTGTGATTTGACTTGTTGTGCTGTAGGCAATGGCTTCACCTGACTTACCTGTCACTTCATCTGTTGTGAGAACGCGGTTACCGTTAGTACTTACATAACGGATAACAGCTTTTTGGGCATCCTTACGATAAGTAACTGTTTCAACACGGTCTTGATCTTTAGCCTTCACTCCACTTACAGCTGGGATTTCTGATTTATCCGCTGTGTAACCTGCGATAGTTGGTGATACCACTTTATCAAACGTATCATCATTGGTTGTCCAGTCTTGGAAGTCAATATGACCTGTTACCAAGTTGACATTGCTCCAACGTTTGAAGTTCAGTGTTTCAACCACATCATCCTTAGCCTTGCTTCCATCTTCGTAAACATAATGGATGGTACGGCTAACACTTTCCTTGTTATCCAAGTTTTCAACTGTTCCTGGCCAACGTGGGCTATCTGGTTGTCCTGGATCGACTGGTGTGTTGGGTTGTGGAGTTGGGTTATCTGGGTTAACTGGTTCAACACGTTCTGAAAGGGTTACAGTGTAGACTTGGTCACGTGCTGTATCGTAGTCATAAACCTTCGCACCACCTGCTGTGAATTCATCGCTGACAAGGTTATAGCCTTGTTTCTTGAATTCTGTGATTTGACTTGCAGTGCTGTAGGCAATGGCTTCACCTGACTTACCTGTCACTTCATCTGTTGTGAGAACACGGTTACCGTTAGTGCTTACATAACGGATAACAGCTTTTTGATTTTCTTTTTCAATGACTACATTAGAATCTTTACCTACAGCATCTAAATCACTATCATCGTTTGGATCAATAGTTTTAGTTTCTGCATCATATCCGCGAATAGATTGGTTGTCACTAATTTTCCAACCAACTGGTGCTTGAGGAATTTCAGTAACATCTGCTCTTGTTGTGTCATTAAAATCGTTTTTATATTGTCGACGAATAGCATCTTCTTTATTCTCGACTACCTCACCATTTGAATTGATGTAATGTCCATCTTTGTCAACTAAATTGATATAACCTAAGTCTTTATACCAAACGTTGACAACTGTTTCATTTATATAGTCTGGGTTAACTGTTAACTCATCAACACTCTTGGCATCTGCGTAGAAACCTGGATTGACCGGTGTCATAACTTTCTTGAAAGTATAATCCAAATCTCCGATAGCACGTTTCCGACGACGCGAACTACCTTGTGCTGCATGAGCCTCAATAGCACTCTTTAATCTCAAGCTCGCTTCTTGATCTAACGGAATATTCCATCCGCCTTTTATATTTGCCTTTGCATCTTCAACTCGAAGTCCCTTTACAGGTTTTAAGGCAGTTTTATCTTTTTCTACTGACTCTTTATCTACTTCAGAAGTTTTTTCAGCCACCTTTGATTCAGCATTTCTCTTTTCAGCTGATTCAATTTTGCTAACTACTTCAACTTTATCAGCAGCTTTACTAGTAGTTGAACCTCTAAGTTCCAAAGCAATGACAGCAGCTTGGAGATCAGACTCAGCTTGAGATAATTCTGACTCTGCCACATCTGCTTTATTTAATAATCCTTTAGCAGATTGGATACTAGTTTGAAGGCGTTTTACACTGTCTTCAGTGTATAACTTAAGCTCCAATTTTTCTGCGCGCAAAAGGGCCGTTGATAATTTTGTCTTATCAACAGCATTATTAGAAGGTACTTCTTCTTTCTGGCTTTTAGCTTCTTCAACTTTTTCTGCTGGTGCTTTAGCATCTTCAGATTTAGCTGGAGTTACTTCTACTGGATTAGCAACAGTTGGAGCTGCATAAGTTGTTTCTTTTTTAGGTGTAGAAACTTCTGCTGTTTTAGTAGCTTCATCTACCTTATCAACAGAGACACTATTAGTTGCCTCAGGATGTTGTTCCTCCGCTTGTACTGCTTGCGCATTGGCAGCAGTTCCCAAGACTAAGGCTGTCCCGAGTAAGACACTAGCCGCACCAAAGTGATACTTACGAATAGAGTATCGTTGTTGCATGCTATACCAGTCAAATGATTTCTTATGTGAATGTTTCATTGTGAACTCCTAGAAAGTATTTTATAGTTTTAACTCTACAACTATTCAATATATAAATCAATATTTTCTGAAGAATTAATATATTCTGTTTTTGCACCTAAGAGCCACTTATCTTATTCTAAATTTTCTGATTACTAACGACAATTTTCTTACTCTAAGTTTTTTGTACTTTTTAGACAAAAACATGATATAATAAATTAAGGAGGAAATACCTATATGCGTAACCTTTTATCTACGAAAGATCAGCGACAATTACGTTTAATGGAAACCTTGATTCAAAATCGTAATTGGATGAAATTGCATGAACTTGCCGAAAAGTTAGGATGTACAGAACGAATTCTAAAAAGTGATTTAAATGAATTACGTGCTGCTTTTCCAACTATTGACATCCAATCTTCTGTTAACGGAATTATGATAGATTTAGAAGTTAATACTAGCGTTGAAGATATTTATCAATATTTTCTTGCTCATTCTCAATCTTTTCAATTACTAGAGTATCTGTTTTTTAATGAGGGCCTACCTATTTATCGAACAATAGAAAATCTTCACTCTAGTAATGCCAACCTCTATCGATTGGGCAGAAATATTACAAAAACTCTGTCAACTCAATTCCAAATTGAACTATCATTTACTCCATCCGAAATACGTGGCAATGAAATCGATATTCGCTATTTTTTTGCCCAATATTTTTCTGAGCGCTATTATTTCCTAGACTGGCCTTTTCCTGACCTTCCTGAAGAGGATTTAACAGAGTTCACTGACTTCTTCTATAAGATCACGAATTATCCAATGCGATTTTCAATCTATAGAATGTACAAATTGATGATAGCCATCAGTATTTACCGCATTAAAAACGGTCATTTCATCGACTTACCAAATCATTTCTACGATGAATACTACCCTCTTTTGATGAGTATTCCAAACTTTGAGGAGATACTTGTCCATTTTTCTGAAAAACTGGGACTGGAAATCACCCCAGATATCATTGCCCAAATTTTTATATCCTTTATTCAAAACAATCTTTTCTTAGATCCTCAAGAATTCTTCAACTCTTTAGAAGATAACAGTGAAGCAAGATACTCTTACCAATTACTTAGTCAAATATTAGAACGCCTAGCAAAACAATATAAGATTACTTTTACTAACCACGATGAGCTTATTTGGCATTTACACAACACTGCTTTCTTTGAAAGACAGGAAATCTTTTCTACCCCAATCTTATTTGAACAAAAAGCATTGACGATTAAAAAATTTGAAGTTTACTTCCCAGACTTTATGGAAAGTGCACGTCAAGAACTGGCCCAATATCGTCAGGCAATTGGACAGCATGACCATCCTGAACAGTTGGAACACTTGATGTACACCATCTTAACCCATGCTGAAAACCTCTCTACTCAGTTGTTAGAAAATCGACCACCTATCAAGGTTTTGATTATCAGTAATTTTGACCATGCTATATCCCTTACCTTTGTTGATATGCTTTCCTATTACTGTAATAACCGCTTCACCTTCGATACTTGGGATGAATTGAAAACAAGTCCTGAGATTTTAAATCAGACAGGTTATGATATCATTGTGTCTAATTTCTATATTCCAGGAATTACCAAGAAGTTTATTTGTCAAAATCATCTGTCAATTATGGATTTAGTTAATCACCTCAACACCTTATCAAATGAGATTCATTTGTCCAATACTTTATAAGCTAGAAAAAAGTCAGCATAATCCTGCTGACTTTTTCTCTTATCTGATTTCTATACTTCCTTAACAAAAACCAATTTCTGTGGCTGTGACAAATCTTCTCGGTAGTTAAATCCTGCAAAGCTTAAGCGACGAGCTTCCTCAACCGTCTGTACTTGATTTTCTATCAGGGCTGTCAGGAAGGCTCCACGCGCTTTCTTGGAAATAGTTGAGTGAATCTTCAGCTGACCACCCTTGTCCTCCATGAATTTGAAGGTCACCATTTTTTCTCTGATTTCCTTAGAAAACACAGTTTCAAACTCTGACGACAAGAGGGAGAAAATTAGGTCTTCACCATTCATAGCCTCATCATAGGCTACCTTCCAATGGCTCTTCAAAGTCTTACCAGCGACTTTTAACTTCATCAAAAAATCCAAACGGTGAGGGGCCATAGGTGACAAGGCTGGAACGACTCCGTACAAAGCCGAAGTAATAAAGACATGATTTTCAATATAGACTTGTTCTGCCTCGTTCAACTTATCTCGCTTGATATGGCGATACATGAGCCCATCAAAAAGTTTCAAGGCTGGGTAGTGTTGAGCAGCTTGCCTTTTCAAAGCTTGGATATTTTGAAATTCTGCCGCAGCTTTCTCGGCTGAAACTTTGTAAAAACTCTCCAATTGACTAGCAGAATAGAGAGCCAAGGCATCCAGCACGGCCTGACTTTCTGGTTTTAAAGGAGCGGCTTCAATACTTGGCAAATCTGTGTTCATTTCTTTTGCTGTTGGGATTAAAATTTTCATATTAATAGTGTAGCATATTTTTTTGCCACTACCAAGAAATTCATCTGAAAAACCTCGGTTTGACCGAGGTTTCTCTGGTTATTTTGGCCATCCTAACCAGACAGCCACGAGAACAAGGGCTATGCCAGCTAAACTTGTTAAGATAGATAGAAATTTATCTTTTTTCTCCTTGAACTGAGAAAAACCTATCTTCAAAGCGAGCAGTCCGAGTAGCATTGAAGCAAGCATCACATAAAAACCCATTTGTTTGTCCTCCATTAGTCTTAATTTACCTTATTATAACATATACTTCTTAAATAAAGCTTTTTTATACTCAATGAAAATCAAAGAGCAAACTAGGAAACTAGCCGCAGGTTGTACTTGAGTACGGCAAGGCGACGTTGACGTGGTTTGAAGAGATTTTCGAAGAGTATTACTGTACTTTAAAGGTCTTGAGATAGTTGTCTTTTCCTACTTGACCTTCGAAGGTTTTACCATTTTCAAGGTAAGGGAGGTCATCTGATACAGACGCCTTAACCTTGTAAATC